>CAWCSP010000004.1:0-550000 GCA_963798215.1 uncultured Acidobacteriota bacterium | reverse complement strand
ATCCCGATTCCGCAGTTGAAGACGCGGAGCATCTCGGCCGGGGCGACGCGCCCCTTGTCCATCAGGAACCGGAAGAGCGGCGGCCAGCTCCAGGCCTCGGGGTGGACGACGGCGTCGAGCCCCTCGGGCAGGACGCGCGGGATGTTGTCCGGGAAGCCTCCTCCGGTGATGTGAGACATGGCGGAAAGAAGAAGATTTTCTACGAGTGGAAGAACGCTGGAGAGATAACTTCGGTGTACGGCAAGGAGGGCTTCGGCGACCGTCTGGCCGTTGAGCTCCGGCACCTCCGTTTGCGGCGTCATTCCTAAACGGTCGAAGAAAATCTTCCTGGCGAGAGAGTACCCGTTGGTGTGCAGGCCACTCGAGGGCAGGCCGATGAGCAAGTCGCCTTCGGCGACCTTGCTTCCGTCGAGGAGCTTCGGCCGGTCCACGGCGCCTACGATCGTGCCCGCGAGGTCGTAGTCGTCCGCGGCGTACATCCCGGGCATCTCCGCGGTCTCGCCGCCGAGAAGGGCGCAGCCGTTCTCGCGACAGGCGAGGGCGAGCCCCTCGAGCACCTCTCCGACGACCTCGGGCCGCATCTTCCCCGTCGCGTAGTAGTCGAGGAAGAACAGGGGGCTCGCGCCCTGCACGAGGATGTCGTTCACGCAGTGGTTCACGAGGTCCTGACCAACCGTGCGGTGGATTCCGGCTGCAATCGCGACTTTCACCTTCGTCCCGACGCCGTCGGCGGAAGCGACGAGGAGCGGGTCCGACATCCCGGCGAAGTCCGGCCGGAAGAGGCCGCCGAACCCGCCGACGTCCCCGACGACGCCCTTCGTGAACGTCGAGCGGATGGCCGCCTTCGCGCGGGCGACAGCACCCATCTTCGCGTCGATGTCGACGCCGGCCGCCGCGTATGAGGACGTGTCCTTGAGGTCGCCCGCCATCGCGGGCGCATCCTAGCCGATCGCGGGCGTGTGCGCCGCCGCCTTCAAGGGGCGTCCCAGAGTCCCGTCACGCGCGCGAGGCGGCCGTCGGGTGCGAGGGTGAAGATGTTCGTCCCGCGGGCCCTCGGAGAGCCTTCCGGCCCTTCCGCCACCCAGTCCACGAGCCCGCATCCCTGGCACTGCCGCGGCTCTCCGGCGCGCTTGAGCATCATCCCCGGCATGTAGACTGGGACGAGCGCCAGGTGAGCGGCGAGCTCCTCGCGCGAGAAGAGAGCGCCGAACGCGTCCCGGAACTCGACGTCGTCCGCGACCGACGCCTCGAGCGCGGCCGACCGCTCCTCCGGCGTCCGGGCGTTCCACGCCCCGAACCAGCGATCGAGCGTCCCCGCGAGCCCCGCATGCTGCTCGGCCGCGACGACCGTCGAGAAGACGGCCATCTGGTGCCTCCATCCCGCGACGTGCGCCTCGCGCGTCTTCGCGTCGGAAACTTCGTGGCGCAGGGTCACGAGCGTTCCGCCGCGCCGGCTCTCGAGCGCGACGGTCACCCGGGAGCCGCCGGGCGGAATCGGCTTGCCGGGCGAGTCATATCCGTAGCTGAAGGCGATGAACTCGTCCGGCACGATCTCGAGGACCTCCCCCGAGGCCGTCTCTCCGTTCGGATATCGGATCTGCAGCCTGCCGCCCACGCGGCCCTCGATCGTCGATCCCGGGCCCCACCAGGCGGCGAAACGGCCGGGATCGGTGAAGTAGCGGAAGACGGTGTCCCGGGCAGCGAGGATGAGGATCGTGCGCTCGACGGTCTTTTCGAGGGTTTGTGCGGCAAGGGTCATCGGCGTCTCCTGCGGGCGCGGAATCCGGCCCGGGGTCCGCGGCGGGCGGCCTCGAGCTCGGCGAGAAGCTTCAGGCGGTCGAGCGCGCCAGCCCACTGGGCCTCCAGCGCGCTCCGGAACGGACCGATGGCGCGGCGGCGCGCCCGGTAGTAACGGCCGCGGCCCTCGGCCCGACGGGAGACGAGGCCGGCGTCGAAGAGGACGCGGAGGTGTTGCGAGACCGCGCCGAACGTGACATCCGGCAGGGCGGCGTGGATGGCGCCCGCGCTCCGCTCGCCTCCCCAGACGAGACGGAGGATCTCCCGCCTGCGCGGGGTCGCGAGCGCGGCGAGAGCGGCGTTCATCGCGTTCACGGTATTAATTTAGTATTTACTAAAATAAAGTCAAGGGAAAAGGGCCGCCGGTCGCCCGGCGGCCCGTGGAGAGACGTTACTTCGAGCCGCAGCAGTGTTTCGGGCAGGAGGCCGGGTCGCACGTCGCCGCGCCCGAGGACGCGACCGAGACGGCGGCGATGGCGACGAGGGCGGCGGCCGCAAGGCCGAACAGGATCTTCTTCATGGGGTTCTCCTGGTGTTCGAGGCGCTTCGGATCGTAAGGACGGACACGGCCCGTCCGCGGCCCGCGCGGGGCCGTCTCAGTTCCGGAACGTCGCGAGCAGAACGTACCGGGGAGGTGATGCCGCAAGGAACGCGAGAAACGGGACGGCGGAAGTCCGAAGGACGTCGCCCGCGCCACCCGGCCGGTCGGCGACGGACTCTGAGGTGCCGCGCACGAGGCGGACCGACGCGCGGGTCTCTCCGAGCGCGCAGGCCGCGGCGCCGCAGGCGGCGCACCTGTTCGGCGCGGGTGTCTCGGACGAGGCGGGCGACGACGAGCGCGAGCAGCAGTCCCCCGCGGCGTCCGCTTCCAGCGGGCAGACCGCGGGAGAGGGGGCAAGGGGGGCGAGAACTCCGCAGACGCCCACGGCGGCCAAGGGCACCGCCAGCAGAACCGCGAAGACGGCGTAGAGAGTGCGCCTCTTTCGCATTCTCATTCGAGGATCTTAAACCTGTCCACGGCCCAGCGCGACGCGCCACCGCCGGGCAGCTTCGTCCGGCGAGATCGGCAGCCTCACGACCTTGTCCGGCGACGCCTCGCCGGACACGATCTCGACGTCCGACGGCGCGAGGCCGAAAGCCTCCGCGACCAGGGCGCGCACCTCGCGGTTCGCCTTGCCCCGCTCCGGCGGCGCCTTCACAGAGAGCTTCAGGGCGCCGCCGTGAATGCCGAGGATCCGCGAACGGGAGGCGCCGGCCGAGACCCTCAGGCGAAGCCGCGCGCCGGGGCCGTCGCCGGTGAGGTCGAGCTCGCCCTCTCCCACGCGCTCAGGGCCGCGAGGCCGGCGCGGGCTTCGGGGCTTCGTCCTCGGCGGCCTCCCCCGCCTCTTCGGCCGGGAAGAGCGTCGCCTGCGGGTCGGGCGCGCGAAGCGGCACGGGATAGTGACCCGAGAAACAGGCCGAACAGGTCTCGTGGTCGCCATGGCCGAAGGCCGCCAGCATGCCCTCGAGGCTCAGGTAGCCGAGGGAGTCGGCTTCGATGAAGGTCCGGATGTCCTCGACGGACCGGACGGCCGCGATGAGCTCCTTGCGCCGCGGCGTGTCGATTCCGTAGTGACAGGGATTCCGGGTCGGGGGCGACGAGATCCGCATGTGGACCTCGCTCGCGCCGGCGGATTTGAGCATCCGCACGAGCTTCTTCGACGTCGTCCCGCGGACGATCGAGTCGTCGACGAGGACGACGCGCTTGCCGCTGACGACCGAGCGCACGGCGTTGAGCTTCACCTTGACCCCGAAGTTGCGGATCGACTGCTTCGGCTCGATGAACGTTCGCCCGACGTAGTGGTTGCGGACGAGTCCCATCCCGTACCGGATTCCGCTCTCCTCGGCGAACCCGAGCGCCGCATACATGCCGGAGTCCGGCACGGGCACGACGACGTCCGCCGGAACCGGGTGCTCGCGGGCGAGGCGCTGGCCGAAGGCGCGCCGGGACTCCGCGACCGACTTGCCGAAGACGGACGAGTCCGGGCGCGAGAAGTAGACGTGCTCGAAGACGCAGAAGGCCGTGCGCTGCCCCATCGCGAACGAGGCGGAGGCCGTCCCCCCGGCGTCGAAGACGACGATTTCTCCCGGTTCGACGTCGCGCAGCGGCTCGGCATCGATGAGGTCGAACGCGCACGTCTCCGACGCGACGACCGTCGCGTCCGGCTGCCCGGGCACCTTGAGGCGGCCCATCGTGAGGGGCCGGATCCCCTGCGGATCGCGGGCCGCGAGGACGCGGTCCTTCGCGAGGAGGACGATCGAGTACGCGCCCCTCACGCGTGCGAGCGCGTCGCGCAGCGCGCCGACGACGTCCTCGCGGCGCGAGCGCGCCATCAGGTGGAGGAAGACCTCCGTGTCGGAGCTCGTCGTGAAGATCGAGCCTTCCTGCTCGAGCTCGCGCCGGATCTCGTCGGCGTTCACGAGGTTCCCGTTGTGCCCGATCGCGAGGGGGCCCTTGTTCGTGTTGTAGACGATCGGCTGCGCGTTCTCGAGGCGCGACTCGCCGGACGTCGAGTAGCGGACGTGGCCGATCGCCGAGTGGCCCGGCAGGCGCGCGAGACAGGTCTCGTCGAAGATGTCGGCGACGTAGCCCATCTGCTTCTCGACGGCCATGCGCTGGCCGTTCCAGGTCACGATTCCCGCGGATTCCTGCCCGCGGTGCTGCATCGCATAAAGGCCGAGGTACGTCAGGTTCGCGGCGTCCGGGTGGCCGAAGATGCCGAAGACACCGCACTCGTCGCGGAACTTGTCCTGCGCCTCGTCCCGGAGAGCCCCCGCCACGGAGGGAGTCTAATGGAAACGGCGCCGGCCGTGCCGCCGCCGGCGCCTCCCGGTCAGTTGATCTTCGTGTCGCCCTTCTCGAGTTTCGCGATCGCGTCCGCGATTCCCTTCCTGTTCGCCTCGTCCGGCGCCTGGGGCAGCGCGAGACGCCCCTCGGCGAGCGCCTTCTTCGCGTCGCCCGCGGCCGCATAGCCGCGCATGAGCCCGACGTGGACCGGCCACTGGTTCGGAAAGCGCTTCGCGTTCGTCTGGAACACGGAGAGAGCCTGCTGCGCCTTGCCGTCCGCGATCAGCGTGCGACCGACCTGGTGGATCTGGGCGGGCGTCGCGCCGGGCAGGTTCACGGCCTTGTCCCACGTCTTCGCGGCTTCGGCCTCGCGGCCGTTCGCGGCCTGCGCCCGCGCGAGCGTCGTCAGGGCAAGGACCTCGCCTTCGCCTCCGAAGTTCGGGCCCGCGCCACGCTGCGCCCAATCGAGCGCGTCGGCGGGAGCGATCTTGTTGCGCAGGGCGTAATCGGCCGCCTGCTGCCAGTTCCGCCAGTTGAATCCCGTGTAGCCGCGCAGCGCGTCCTTCATCTTCGCGATCCACCGGGCGGGCGCGTCGTCGACCGTGATCGTCACGGGGACCTCGAGGTCCTCCCACTTCAGCGCGAGAACCGCCTTCGTCGGCTCGCGGTCCGTGAACTCGTACGTGAGCCACTCGTGGTACTCGCTTTTGGCGGGCTTGGCCGTCACCCGCAGGACGTCCTCCTTCGGGTCGTACCAGTAGCTACCCCACGAGGACGTGTTCTTCGAGAAGATGAACGTCCACTCGTCCTTGCCCGTGATCGCGAAGAGGCCGTACGAGCCCGCGGGCAGCGATTTGCCCTGCACCTTGATCTCGCCGGTGGTCGTGAAGACCGTGCTCTCGTTCGCTCCGGCCCGCCACGGGCAGGACTTGCAGTCGTTGAAGTCCAGCTCCGTGAGGCCGTACGGGACGAGGCCCCCCCAGATCTTCCCGCGGCGGTCGTTCCCCCGGAGGACGACGCGCGGGCTCGAGTAAGAGATCGAGACCTCCTCGGGCCCGACCTGCTGGGTAACGGAGGCCCGCTGGTTGTCCCCGCTCGCGGGCATGTAATGCGGCTGGGCGGTGGCGGAACGCGAGGAAAGTGTGAGGGATGCGGCAATCGCCGCGAGCGCGAGGGTGCCCAGGTTCTTACTCATGCAAACTGATACGCGCCGGGCAGGGGAGTGTTTCCTAGAAGGTGAATGGGCTGGCGCCCCGACCCGCGGCCGGGGCTCGCGGATGCGCACCGACCGCTCCCGCGCCCCGTCACCTTTCTAAGAATTCCATCGGCGGCTGCATCAGCAGCCGCCGCATATCAGAAGAAATCCCTTGCCCTCCGAAGCACCCGATCCAGCATCGCCGGCGTTAGCCGGCCCGTGAACGTGTTCTGCTGGCTCACGTGGTACGAGGCGATGAGGTGTCTGCCGCTGATTTCCGCCTCCGCCCCGTGCGCGAACCTCGGGAGGGGCTTCGGGCGCGGGGCGCCGTTGGCCGCCAGCGCCTCGATCGCGGCCCGCCAGCCGTGCGCCCCGAGCGCGAGGACGACCTTCAGCGTCTTCAGCGCCGCGATTTCGCGGGCGAGGAACGGCAGGCAGCGCGCGAACTCCTCCGGCGTGGGCTTGTTGTCCGGTGGCGCGCACCGCACCGCAGCCGCGACGTACACCCCCGCGAGGACGAGCCCGTCGTCCCGCGCGACCGACCTCGCCTGGTTCGCGTACCCCGCGCGGTGGAGGGCGGCGAAGAGAAAGTCGCCTGAAGCGTCGCCCGTGAAGACGCGGCCCGTCCGATTGCCGCCGTGCGCGGCCGGGGCGAGGCCGACGACGAGGAGGCGCGCCTCGGGGTTTCCGAAGCCGGGCACGGCACGGGCCCAGTAGTGTTGTCCGCGGAAGCGGCGTGGGGGGGTCGCGGCCGCCTCCTCGCGCCACGCGACGAGACGAGGGCAGGCGCGGCAGGCCGCGATCTCGCGAGCGATTTTCCCGAGGGAGTCCGTCAGACCCGCCTACTTCCCGGGGGCGACGGCCGTGCTCGCGGCCTTCGCGGCCGACGAGGCGGCGTCCTTCGTGGCGGCGACGGCCTTGTCGGCGGCCTGCTTCGTCGCGTCGACGGCTTTGTCCGCGGCTTCCTTGGTTGCGGCGGCAGCCTTGTCGGCGGCCTCGCTCACCGACTTGGCGGCCTCGGCCGTGGCGTCCTTGGCCTTCTCGATCGCCCTGTCCGCGGCGGCGCCCGCCTTCTCGAGGGACGGCGTCTCCTGTTTTCCGCAGCCCGAGAGGGCGATCGCGGAGGTGAGGGCGAGGGCGAGGGTCCCGCCCAGCACACGACGACCGTTTAAGGTCATTCGATCCTCCTTCATTGGCTCCGATTCAGGTCGGATCCCGGACGTCGCTGGATTTCGAGCAGGAATGCGGCGCGCAGAAAGTATGACGACGCGTGCAGGAACGCAACCGACCATCCCACCGTGCCGTCGAGGAATCCGCGCTTGAAGACGAGCGAACGAAAGAACTCGAAGGCCGGCCTGACGAGGAGCCCCACGGCGCTCGCGCGCGTGCCCCGGTCGTACCGGTCCTCGGCCCCGAGCTGCGCGTACCTCGCTGCTTTCCGAAGCGCATCGGAGACGTCTCGGTACGGGTGGTGGATCAGGGGGGAGGAGAAGCGCCCGAGGGTTCCGTCCACGACCAGCGCCTCGTGCACGCGACCTCCCTCGGCGCGAAGGCCGTGCGACCTCCGGCCGAGGCGCATCTTCACGTCCGGATACCAGCTCCCGTGGCGGATCGCGCGACCGTGGAAGTACGAGAGCCGCGGCATCCGGTAGCCCGCAAACGCCGTGTCCCCGGCGTCGAGCACCGCGAGGATCTCGTGACGGAGCGCCTCCGTGACGCGCTCGTCCGCGTCGAGGACGAGGACCCAGTCGTGCCGCGCGAGGGCGAGCGCCCGGTTCCGCGATTCCACGAAACCGTCCCAGCCGATCGGGACGAAGCGCGCGCCCGCGAGTCGCGCCCTCTCCTCCGTCGCGTCGGTCGAGCCCGTGTCGGCCACGACGACGTCGTCGGCGAACGCCACCGAGTCGAGCGCCGCCGGCAGGCGGTCCTCTTCGTTCTTCGTCAGGATCACGACGGAGAGCGGCGCAGGCACGGCGCGGACATTAGCAGGGCGCTATTCTTCCCGGCCGTGAGGCTGCTCGCGCTGGACCTCGGCCCCGGGATGCGCGGGGGGCAGCGCCAGTCGGCGCTCCTCTTGTCGGGCCTCGCCGCGCGCGGCCACACCGTCCGGATCCTCGCGCGCCGCGCGTCGCCGTTCGCGGCCGCCGCGCGCGCGTTGGGGCTGCGTATGGTCGAGGTCCCGGCCGGCTCGGAGGCGTCTCCCTCCGTCCTGCTCGCGGTCGCGCGCGAGGCGCGGGCCTTCCTCCCGGAGCTCGTGTACGCCGGGGACGCCCGCGGGCACGGCGCGGCCGTCTTCGGCCGGGCGACCGCGATCGCGCCGCTCGTCGTCCACCGCCGCGTCGTCTTCCCGCCGGGCCGGAGTCTCCTCTCGCGCTACAAGTACCGCGTGGCCACCCGCTATCTCGCCATTTCGGGCGCCGTCTCGACGGTCCTCGAGTCGGCAGGCGTGCCGGCCCGGAAGATCGTCGTCGTCCCCGACGGACTCCCTCCGACCGCCTTCCTCGGGAGCACCGCGCCAGCGCCGCCTCCTTTCCGGCTCGTTCACGCGGGCGCGTTCGACGGAATGAAGGGGCAGGACGTCGTCGTGGAGACCGTTGCGCGGCTCGTCGCAGGAGGAATCGATGCGACTGTGGCCTTCCTGGGCGATGGCCCGCTCCGGGGCCGCGTCGAGGCCCAGGCCGCCGCGCGCGGGATCGGGTCGCGGTGTTCGTTCCCGGGCGAGGTCGAGGATGCCGCGGCCCGGTTCGCCGCCTCCCATCTCATGCTCTTTCCGTCCGCGAGCGAGGGCGGAGGGCTCGTCCTCGTCGAGGCGATGGCGGCCGGCTGCCCGGTGGTCGGGCACGACGTCGGTGGCGCGCGCGAAATGGTCGCGGGCGGGAACGCGGGCGTCCTCGTGCCGTCGCTCGACCCGGCCGCGTGGGAGGCCGCCGTGCGCGGCGTCTTCCTCGATCCCGGGCGCCGTGAGCGCCTCGTCGCCGCCGGGAGCGCGGCGGCCCGCGAGCGGACGATCGAGAGAACGGTGAGTCTCGTCGAAACCGAGCTCCTCCGGACCCTCGCAGAGGCCGCGTGAAGACGCTCGTCCGCGCGACGAACTGGGTGGGCGACGTCGTCATGTCGCGCCCCGCGCTCCGTGCACTCAAGGCCGCGGATTCCAGGGGGCGGCTGGCCGTCCTCGCGCGCCCGTGGGTCGCGGAGCTCTACCGCCTCGCGGACGAGGTCGACGACGTCCTCGTGGACGATTCCTCCGGGCGCCACGCCGGAAGCGCCGGGCGCACCCTGCTCGCGAGCGAGGTCCGCGAGGGTGGGTTCGACCGCGCCGTGATCCTTCCGACCAGCTTCTCGACGGCGCTCGACCTCGCGCGCGCGGGAGTCCCCGAGCGCATCGGCTACCGGGGCGACGGGCGCAGTCTGCTCCTCACGCGGGCGCTCCGCCCGGGCCTGGCGCCGGGCGAGCATCAGGTCTGGAAGCACCTTCGCCTGGCCGCGGCGGCGGGCGCGGAAATCCCCGCGGCGCCGGACGTCTCGTGGGACACGCCGAAGGCCGTCCGCGAGGCCGCGCGCGCGCGACTCGCCGAAGCGGGCCTCGCGGGAGGGTTCGTTGCGGCGCACGTCGCCTCCTTCGCACACGCGGCCAAGCGCTGGGACCTCGGGCGTTTCGCGGAGGTCTTCGACGGACTCGCCGCGAGCGGGCTTCCGGTCGTTCTGCTCGGGAGCGCCGGCGAGAAGGGCGTCAACGCCGAGGCCGCGTCTTTCGCGAAGAGGGCGCGCGTCGTCGACCTCAGCGGGAAGACGACGCTGCCGGAGGCGCTCGGCGTCCTCGCGTCCGCGCGCCTCTTCGTCGGGAACGATTCGGGCCTCGCGCACCTCGCGTCCGCGGCGGGCGCGCCGTCCGTCGTCGTCTTCGGGCCGACCGACCCCGACGCGACGCGCCCCTGGGACGGACCGCGCCCCGACGGGCGGCCCGTGCGACTCGTGCTCGCGCGCCGGCGGACTCCGTGCGCGCCGTGCGGCTTCCCGGTCTGCCCGATCGACCACGCGTGCATGGCCGCGGTCACGCCGGCAGACGTCCTCGCGGCGGCGGAATCGGTTCTCTCCTAGCGGTAGCGGCGCGTCCCGATCGTCACGGCGCGGACGAAGAGCGTCTCGCAGGCGCCCGGGCCGGTGTCCGTGCGGGTGAGGCTCGTCTTCCAGACGAAGCCGCCCGGCCCGTCCGCGTCCACGAGGTCGCCCTCGAGCCGCACGACGTCGCCGCGCCTCACGTGCGCGAGCGCGGAGGCGACGCGCCCGCTCGCCGGGATGAGGTGCGTGTTCGCCGTGTGCGACGCGACGTAGGCCGGGTCGAGCGTGTCGTCGCAGCGCCAGGCGTAGAAACGCCCCGTCTGGAGGTACGAGACGTGCGACCACGCGGGCTCCTTCGCCACGGCGCCCCAGGTCAGGACGAAATCCCACGGGATGAGCGCGCCCGCCGCGCCCCAGCGGTAGCGCTCCGTCGCGCCCACCCGCGCCGCCACGTCGTACGTGGCCCGCGGCGTGATCCGGAACGTCCGCGACCCGCGCGTCTCGGCGAAGGGCTCGCGGGCGGGCGCCTCCTGCACGGGCTCTTTGAGCGCGTTCGGAGGCGGGGCCGTCTCGTGCGCGAGGAACGCGAGCGGGATCCCGGGGAGGAAGCGGTCGACGGCGAGAAGCGCGACACAGGCGATCACCGCCGCCTTGACGACGGCCGCCGCGCGCCCGTTCACGTCAGGCCCGTCGGGAGCGCTCCTCGTCCACGAAACGGCACATGAGGTGGAGCGCGGCGAGGTGCAGCTCCTGGACGTGGGCCGTTTCGGTGGAGGGAACGACGATCCCGACGTCCCAGGTCGCGGCCTCCTCGCGCCCCTTCTCGCCCGTGAGGAACACGGTCGAGAGGCCGCGTGCCTTTGCCGCGGCGAGCGCTTTCAGGACGTTCGGGCTTCTTCCGGACGTCGTGAGCCCCACGGCGACGTCGCCCGGCTTCGCGAGCGCCTCGATCTGGCGCGAGAACACGACCGAATAGTCGTAGTCGTTCGTGCACGCCGTGAGGATCGCGATGTCCGAGACGAGCGCGATCGCGGGGAGCGCGGGCCGGTCATCCTTGTAACGCACGACGAGCTCGGCCGCGAAATGCTGCGCCTGCGTCGCGCTGCCGCCGTTCCCGAACGCGAACGTCGTCCTCCCGGACAGCGCCGCGTCCGCGACGAGGCGCGACGCCTTCGCGACGCCGGCCCCGATCGACGCCTCCGCCCCGGAGGCGAGCGCGGCGAGGTCCGCGAAGTACGCGTGCATCAGGCGTCTCCCTTCATCCGCGCGACCATCGACGACGTCGAGCGCCCCGGCGCGAGCGGCACGAGGACGACGCTGCCGCCCGTAGAGCGCACGAACGGCGCGCCGACGACGGTCCCCTCCGTGTAGTCGCCGCCCTTCACGAGAACCTGCGGGCGGATCTCCTCGATGAGGGCCTGCGGCGTGTCCTCGTCGAAGACGACGACGAAGTCGACGGCGTCGAGGCCGCCGAGGACCTGCGCGCGGTCGGACTCCGAGAGGATGGGCCGGCCCTCGCCCTTGAGCCGCTTCACCGACGCGTCGCTGTTGATCCCGACGACGAGGACGTCGCCGTGTGCGCGCGCCTCGGCGAGGAGCTTCACGTGGCCCGGGTGCAGGAGGTCGAAGCAGCCGTTCGTGAAGACGACGCGCTTGTGGGCCCGCCGGAGGACGGCCGAGACGGACGCGACGTGCGCGCGGCCGAGCACCTTCTCGTGCGGCGACGCGACGAGGCCCTCGAGGAGGTCGGCCCAGTGGACGGGCGCCGTCCCGGCTCGGGCGACGGCGCAGCCGGCCGCGCGGTTCGCGATTTCGGCCGCAGCGGCGAGGTCGAGGCCGCAGCCGAGCGCGACGCCGAGGGCGGCGAGCACGGTGTCCCCCGCGCCCGTCACGTCGAACACCTCCCGCGCCCGCGCCGCGATCCGGAGGGGCTCTTTCCCGCGTGCGAGGAGGAGCATCCCCTCCTCGGAGAGCTTCACGAGCAGCGCCTCGAGCCCCAGCTCGTCCCGGAGCCTCCCGCCGAGGCGGGCGACGGCGGGCAGGTCGCGCGCGGTGTCCCCCGTCACGGTCTCGAGCTCCTTCCGGTTCGGCGTCACGACGGTGGCGCCGCGGTAACGCGCATAGTCCCGTCCCTTCGGGTCCACGAGCGCCGGGATCCCTTTTGCCCGCGCGGCCTCGAAGAGAGCGGCCATGACGGCGGGCGTCAGCGTCCCCTTCGCGTAGTCCGACACGAGGAGGACGTCCGCGGCGGCGACCGACGTCCGGGCCGCCGCGATGAGCGCGGCCTCCGCCGAGGCCGAGAGGCCGGCGGGCAGCTCCTCGTCGACGCGGAGCATCTGGCGGCCCTCGGAGACCATCCGGCGCTTCACGGGCGTCGTGCGCCGCGAGTCCACGACGACCGTCCCGGACGCCCCGGCGAGCGACGTGAGGCGACGCGCGAGCCACGCGCCCTCCTCGCCGGGGCCGACCGCGCCGAGAGTCACCGCCTTCGCGCCGAGCGCCGCGAGGTTCTCGACGACGTTGCCGGCGCCGCCCGCGCGCCGGCTCATGGACGTGAGCGCGAGGAGCGGGACGGGAGCTTCCGGCGCGACGCGCTCGACACCGCCGATCCACGTCTCGTCGAGCATGAGGTCGCCCGCGACGGCGACCGTGACGCTGGGCGAGGCCGCGGCGAGAACGGCGATTTCCCGGGGTGTCACGGCGGTTTCCTCCGGCGAAGCTGGTCGAGCGCGTCGGCGAGCGTGGGCGCCAGTATCGCATCCGGGGCGCGCGCGGCGACCTCGGCCCGGTGCTCCCGCCCGTGCCCCGTCAGGACGTGGGCCTGCGCCGCGCCGAGCGCAATGCCCGCGCCGACGTCGTCCCACTTGTCGCCGAGGACGGCCGAGCGTCGCGCCGAGAGGCCGTACGCGGCAAGCGCGCGCGTGTGCAGGAGCGTCCCCGGCTTGCGGCATCGGCAGCGCACGGACAGTTCCGGGACAACGCCATCCGGGAAGTGCGGGCAGACGAGGACGCCGGCGACCGGGACACCGCGCGCCGTGAGACGGCGCACGATCTCGGCGTTCACGGCGTCGACCTCCGCCCGTGTGAGGACGCCGCGCGCGAGGCCCGACTGGTTCGTCACGACGAAGAGGAGCGTCCCCTGGTCCGTGAACGGCTTCAGGCCCGAGGCCGCGCCGCGCGCGAGGCGCACGCCCTTCGGGTCCTTCAGGAACCCGCGCTCGACGATGAGGGTCCCGTCGCGGTCGACGAACAACGCGTCCCAGCGAGGGCGCCGGCGCGGGCGCGCGCGGATCAAGGGCCGCCCGCGAGCGCCTTCTTCACGGCCTCGGCGAACGCCTCTTTCGTCTGCGGCCCGGCCAGCTTCGCGACGAGCGCCCCCGAACGGGAGTAGACGATCGTGTACGGCACCGCGCCGCTCCACGCCTTGTCCACCGCGTCGACGAACGTCTGGGGGTCGTGGCTCTTGGCCTGCCAGCAGACGAACGGGACCTTCTCCTTCGCGAGAAACGCCCCGACGGCGGCCGAGTCCCTGAGGGAGTCGACCGAGACGAGGACGACCGCGACGTCCTTGGACGGGAACTCCTTCGCGGCGGCGACGAGCGCCGGCATCTCCTCGCGGCACGGGTCGCACCAGGTCGCCCAGAAGTTCACGAGGACGACGCGCCCTTTCTTGGGCGCCACGACGCGCGCCTTGTACTGCTCCGGCTTGACGAGCTTCACGGGCTCGGCCGCCGCCGGGAGCGCGGCGGCGGCGATCAGCGCGGCGGCGAGGACGCGCGCGGCGGGAATCAGACGCGCTTGATCGAGCACCCGAAGGCCTTCGTTTCGGGAGCGGGAACCGGCTTGCCGGCGAGGATCGCGTCGAGGGCGTTCCTCAGATCAGGGGACTTCACGTTCTTCGGATCATCCCGGGACTCGTCGATGCGGCCGTGGTAGACGAGGTCGCCCTTCGGCGAGATCACGTAGACCTCCGGCGTGTGCGTCGCGCCGTAGGCGTCGGCGGTCCTGTTGCCCTCGTCCTTCAGGACGGGGAACGTGAAGCCGTGCGCCTTCGCGTGCGCCGCGACCTCGGCGACGGGCTCCGTCTTGTTCGCGTTGATGCCGACGACCGCGACGCCCTTCGCCGCGTAGTCGCTTCCGAGCGCCGCCATCCGCTCGTTGTAGGCGTTCGAGACCGGGCACTGCGTCGCGATGAAGAGGACCGCGACGGCCTTGTGCGTCGCGAGGAGGTCCCTCAGGGCGACGGCCTTCCCGTCCGCGGCGGCGGGAAGCGCGAAGTCGGGGACTCTCGCGCCGATCTTCAGTCCGGCGGCAGGCGCGGCGGAAGCGGCGACGAGTACGGCGGCGACCGCGGCGATGTTCACCTGTGGACCTCCACGAGGCGCGCGAACGCTTCGTTCGACGCGGCGGCGAGACGGGACACGGGCAGGTCGATCGCGGGGGCGCCGTTGACCGTGACGGTCAGGCGGTCCGGCACGACGCGGCCGAGGAGCGAGACGGCGACGCCGTGCCGGCGCGCCGCGTCCACGAGGTTCCGCTCGCGACCGGGCGGGAGCGAGACGAGCGCGCGGCCTGCCGACTCGGCGAAGAGGGCGCGCGTCGCGGCCAGGGCCGTCCCGACGTTCACGGCCGCGCCGAGGCCGCCGGCGGAGGCTTCGGCAAGCGCGACCGCGAGGCCGCCCGAGGAGAGGTCGTGCGCCGAGGAGATCATGCCGTCGCCGGCGATCTCGACGAGGAGGTTCACACAGGCGCGGGCCGACGCGAGGTCGAGCGACGGGCACGGGCCCTCGTCGCGGCCGAGGACCGTCGCCAGGTACTCGCCCGCGCCCATCTCGTCGCGCGTCGTCCCGAGGAGGGCGACGACGTCCCCTTCGCGCGCGAACCGGCTGCCCAGGGCCGCCGAAACGTCCTCGAGGAGGCCGACCATCCCCACTGTCGGCGTCGGCAGGATCGAGACGCCGTCCGTCTCGTTGTAGAGCGACACGTTGCCCGAGACGACGGGCGTCTCGAACGCACGGCAGGCTTTCGCAAGGCCCCGGATGGACGCGACGAACTGCCCGAGGATCTCGGGCCGCTCGGGGTTCCCGAAGTTCAGGCAGTCGGTGACCGCGAGCGGGCGCGCGCCGACGCACGCGAGGTTGAGCGCCGCCTCGGCGACCGCGTGGGCAGCGCCCGTCTCGGGGTCCGCCGCGACGTAGCGCGGGGCGACGTCCGTCGTCGCCGCGATGCCCTTCGTCGTGCCGGGAACGCGCAGGACCGCGGCGTCGCCGCCGGGCCCCGCGACCGTGCTCGTTCTGACGCTCACGTCGTACTGCTCCCAGATCCAGCGTTTGCTGCAGAGGTTCGGGGAGGCGAGGAGCGTCAGCAGCGCGGCCTCGTCCGCGGGCGCGCCGTCGAGAGAGACCGGGGTCGCCGCGGGCAGGGGCTTCGGCAGCGCGTACGGGCGCTGGTAGACCGGCGCCTCCCCGACGAGCGGACCGATCGCGAGGTCCGCGGCGACCTCGCCCTTCCACAGGAGCGTCATCTTCGGCTCGCCCTGCACGACGCCGATCGTCTCGACGTCCACGCCCCACTTGCGGAACACGGCGGCGACCTCGGCCTCGCGCCCCTTGTGCACGACGAGGACCATCCGCTCCTGCGACTCGGAGAGCATGAGCTCGTAGGGCGTCATGCCCGTCTCGCGCATGGGGACCTTCGAGAGGTCGAGGCGCATCCCGACACCGCCGCGCGCGCACATCTCGAACGTGGAGGACGTCAGGCCCGCGGCGCCCATGTCCTGGATCGCGACGACGGCGTCGCCCTCGAGGACCTCGAGGACCGCTTCGAGGACGAGCTTCTCGACGAACGGGTCGCCAACCTGCACCGTGGGCCGCCGCTGCGCCTTCTCGTCGTCGAACACGTCCGAGGCCATGGACGCCCCGTGGATCCCGTCGCGCCCCGTCTTCGAGCCCGCGTAGAGGACCGGATTCCCGGGACCGGACGCCTTCGCGCGGAAGATGCGGTCCTGCCGGACGAGGCCGACGGCCATCGCGTTCACGAGGATGTTGCGGTTGTACGCCGGGTGGAAGAACGTCATCCCGCCGACCGTCGGGACGCCGATGCAGTTCCCGTAGCCGCCGATGCCGCGGACGACGCCGTCCACGAGGTCGCGCATCCGCGGGGCGTCCGGGTCGCCGAAGAAGAGCGGGTCGAGGATCGCGACGGGCCGCGCGCCCATCGTGAAGACGTCGCGGAGGATGCCGCCCACTCCCGTCGCGGCCCCCTGGTACGGCTCGATGAACGACGGGTGGTTGTGCGACTCCATCTTGAAGACGACCGCGAGGCCGTCCCCGATGTCGATCGCTCCGGCGTTCTCGCCCGGGCCCTGGAGGACGCGCGGGCCCGTCGTCGGGAACTCCTTCAGGAAGGGCCGCGACGACTTGTACGAGCAGTGCTCGCTCCACAGGGCCGAATAGATCCCGAGCTCGAGGAGGCTCGGCTCGCGACCGAGGATCTCCTTGATGCGCCCGAACTCGTCCGGCGAAAGGCCGTGCTCCGCCACGACGGCGGGTGTGAGAGGCGCGGCCGAACCAGCCATGGGGGCGTAGTTTAGCGGGTTCGGACTGCCAGCCGGCCCTTCGTCCCGGAGAACGTCTACCGCTCTTCCTCCGCGATCCGCAGGCGGAGGTAGGCGACGTCGGCCTTGTCGCTGTCGCGCACGGTGTCTTTCGTGAGGATGAGGAGCTTCTTGCTCGCGACCGGGACGTCGACGTCCTCGATCCGTTTCGTTTCGACACCGAGCCCGAGCGCCTTCGCGTAGTCGATGCCGCAGGCTTCCGCCAGGAGGTCGATGACGATCTCGTCGGCGACCCTCACGACGCGGTAGCGGCCGACGTCGTCGTCCGCGACTTCTGAGACGGCGTTGTCGGGAAGGTCCTTCATCGCACGCTTCAGCGCCCGGACGTTTTCGAGGGAGGCGTCGACAAGGAGATCGATGTCCTTCGTCGTTCGCACCGAACCATGGAGCACAACCGCAAAACCCCCGATGAGGAGGTAACGGACGTTCTCCCGGTTCAGCGAACGGCAGAGCTGCGCAAGGTCCCGGATCTCAGGCGCGCGTGAGTAGCCGCGATCCGCTGGATCATCCATGCGTCGGCCTCTTCGTGGCTCGCGAATCGATAAACCCCGCGCGGGACGAGCACGTTCCCGCGGAGCGAATTGAGCGTACGCTGGAGGATCGCCGCGTCCCTGAGGACGTTTTCCCCGGGGCGACGCCGCGACACGGTCTTCACGTGACGAGACTAGGGCCGGGGGCGCGCCCCGTCAACGGCTCGGCACCTTCGCGTCGATCCCGCCTCCTCGCGGAAGGCCGGGCGAGGGCCCGTTGGACTCACCGTTTCGCATCGAGTATCTCGACACGGAACCGCTCCTGCCAGTTCTGGTCCGAAAAGCAGCCTGAAGGAAGGTCACTCCAGGGAAAACGCCGGTTGACGTGTGCGCGCACGGACGCATCGTGGTGGCCGAGGCGCTGGTCTATGCTCGTCAGCGCCCGCCGCAATTCCCATTGCGCCCCTACAGGGTCGAGGATCAGCGTGCCCTGCGCCCGGAGCGGTGCGTCAGCGGGCGGTCCCTGAGTACCGAACCGCCTGTTTTAGCCGACCGAGCCAGGTCTCCTCGAAGGCTAACGACGGGGCTTTCCCATCGGGCGACGCCGCAGCGGGCGCTCTCCTCTTCTTCAACTCCGCGTCGTGAGCCGACAGGGAACCCACGACGATCTTCATATCGGCGCAGGCGTGGTTCTTTCCCCCGAGAAACGGGTTGTACATGCAGCCTTCCTCTGCAACCCGTGTCACGACGCCTCGAAATTCCGGGTCATCGTTGACCCTCTCGTAGACCACGCCTGGGTCCATATCCCGAAGGCGCCGGGCCGACAGCCGGATGGCGTCTTCGCGATCTTCGGCACCGGCGCCAAGTTCCAATGTTGTGAGAAGCTTCGCGTACTCCTGCGGATACTCGGTCTTCACGTAGTCACGGATCAAAGGCGCGAGCGAATCGAGCCCTTCGTCGCACGCAAGCAGAATAGCGGATTTTCGGCTTAGAGGCCCGCCATGAGGAAGGGTGATCTTGCCGCTACTGATGGCTCTACGATAATCGTCTTCACGTCGGTCGCGCGGCGCCCGCATAAGTTCCGCGTCGTCTAGCATCCAGAGACCAGAGACGCCGTTCTGATCGATCTTGCTGAATTGAATGACGATCGACTCGAACGGACGGAGGTCGATCCAGCGACGGTTATTCTCCAAGTATACAAGCACCTGATAGCGTGTCTTGTGATCTGATGCCAGAAGACCGGCTGAGATGGCTTTCTCGAGAGACCTTTCGCGCTCGTCCGGATCCTTGATCGAGGCGGCGTCATGGACCGCCTGCTGTTCGGGCGTCAGGCTCGGAACTCCGCCAATGACACCTTGCAGGATATGCGCGCTAAGGAGCCCTGAGAGAGTGGCGAGGTGGAGGAGTCGCAGCATCATTAACCTCGTTACCGGGACAACGACGCGACACAGTCTTCACGGCACGAGGCCCACGGGTCGCGTCCCGTCAACGGCTCGGCATCTTCGGCGGGCCGGGGTCGGGCCCCCCGGGCTTCCAGCCCCGGAGCGGGCGCACGACGACCTCGGCGTTGAGAAGCGCGGCGCGCACGGCGCGGCCGATGTCGCGGGCTCCCGGCGTGTCGCCGTGCAGGCAAAGCGTGTCGACCGTGAGGTCGTGGAAGCTGCCGTCCGTCGTCCTCACGTGGTGCTCGCGGACGATCGAAAGGGCCTGCGCGACGGCCGCCTTCGGGTCCGTCACGAGGGCGCCGGGCTGGTCCCTTGGGACGAGGCCGCCGCCGGGCCGGTACGCGCGATCCGCGAAGCCTTCGACGGCGACGGCCATCTCGAGCCGGGCCCCCTCCTCGATGAGCTTCGAGCCCGGGGACGTGATGAGGACGAGGCTCGGGGAGATCGCGTACGCGGCCTGCGCGACCGCGCGGGCGACGTCCATCCGGCGCGCGGCCTCGTGGTAGAGCGCGCCGTGCGGTTTGACACCCACGAGCTCGCCCTCTTCCTGCCGCACGATGTTCCGGAGCGTCTCGATCTGGCTCGAGAGCAAGAGCTCCAGCTCCTCGGCCGAAACGTCGACGGCGTCCCGCCCGAAGCCCGCCGAATCCTGGTAAGACGGGTGCGCGTTGATCGCGACGAAGCGGCGCAAGCGCGAGGCGCGTCGCCTTCCGCATCGACCGCTCGTCCCCCGCGTGCCCGCCGCACGCGATGTTCACGCTCGCGACGTACTCCATGAGCGGCTCGTCGTCGAAGCCCTCCCCACCGTCGAAGCTCAGGTCGACGGCGAATCGCGGCTTCTTGCGGTAGTCGACGGCGTGCAGGGTCATCGAGCGCTCCCGGCCCGGACGCTCGCCTCGCGCTCGGCGAGGATCCTCCGGGCTTCGTCGACGGAGATTCTCTCAAAGCGCACCGTCCGGCCCGGCGCCGTCCGCGCGAGGAGCCCGAGGTCCGCGTCCACCACGGTCGCGATCTTCGGGTAACCGCCCGTCGTGGGTCTCTCGGCGAGGAGTACAAGCGGCTGCCCCTCCGCGGTGATCTGGACCGCCCCGGGGGCCGTGCCCTCCGACGGGAGCGCCGCCGTCTCGACGAATCCGAGCGACTCGCCGCGGAGCCGGATCCCCATCCGGTTCGACTCCGGGAGAACCCGCCACGTCCCCGCCCAAAACACGGCACGCATCTCCGGGTCGAAGAAATCCTCCTGCGGCCCCGGCATCGCGCGCAGGACGACGTCGCCGACGGGCGGCCGCGGCACGTTCGCGCGCCCGGGCAGCGGCCGGCCGGAAGGCTCTCCGACGGCGAGGACGTCGCCCTTCGAGAGGCGGCGCCCCTGGAACCCTCCAAAGCGCGCCGAAACGCACGTCGAGCGGCTGCCGAGCACCTTCGGGACGTCGATCCCGCCCGCCACGGCGACGACGGCGCGGACGGCGCCGGGCCCCGCGGTGAATGCGAGCGTCCGCCCGTCCGGGATCGGCACCACCTCGCCGGGCGCCGGACCGAAGGGACCGCCCACGACGGCGACCAGGAGGTCGCCGATGGCCTTGAAGACGGGCCCCGAGAGCGTGACCTCGAGCGCTGCGGAGTCCTCGGAGTTCCCGACCAGGCGGTTCGCGAGCCGGAGCGCCTCCGTGTCGAGCGCGCCCGAGACGGGCACGCCCCACGCGCCCCAGCCGGGGCGCCCGAGGTCCTGCACGGTCGTCAGGACTCCCGGTTCGACGACAAAGAGGCCGCGCGTCACAGCGCGAACCTCACGGTGTCGCCCGGCGAGAACAGGAACGGCGGGTCGCCGCGCAGGTCGAAGAGGCGCTGCGCGGTCGTCCCGAGGAGGTTCCAGCCGCCCGGCGTCGCGCCCGGGTAGACGCCGGCGTACGGCCCCGCGAGCGCGACGCTGCCAGCGGGCACGACCGTGCGCGGCGAAGGCCGGCGCGGGAGGTGGAACGCGAGCGGGAGGCCGTACAGGTACGCGAAGCCCGGCGTGAAGCCGAGGAAGCCGACCGTGAACGTGAGGCCCGTGAACGCGAGGAGGAACCCGTCCGGCGTGTGGCCGCAGCGCGAGGCGATCTCGTCGAGGTCGGGCCCGTCGGGGACGAAGCGGATCTCGTGCGCGCGCGGCGCCGGCCCGGGCGGCGCCGCGGGCGGGTCGGCCTCGAGCGCCGCGAGAGGCGCGGGGTCGAAGAGGGGCCCTCCGAGGACGAGGCACGTGCGCGCCGCCGGCACGGCGTCCAGAAGCCCCGGCGCGTTCGCCGCGCGCAGCGCGGCCGCGGCGGCGCGCGCCTTCGCGTTCGCCTCGCGCTCGTCGGCCGCCCACTCGAGGAGCCACGCGCGCTCGCCCGCGGTTTTCATGGAGTCCTCCGTCCCGGATGCAGCCGCGACGTTATCCCAGCCCGCGGAATAGCGGGAACGCGGCGCCCGTTCTTCGTTCGTGGCCCGGGCCGACCTGCGCCTCCCCGAGAACGCCCCCGGCGATCTCTACGTCGACTCGACGTGCATCGACTGCGCGACGTGCCGGCGGATGCAGCCAGACGTTTTCGCGCAGGGCGACGGGCACTCGTTCGTCGCGCGGCAGCCGGAGACTCCCGACGAGGAGGCGCGGGCGCTGCAGGCGCTCGTCGCCTGCCCGACGGGGTCGATCGGGACGCGGGGTCGCGCGGAGGGGACGCGGCGGGCGTCGCAGTCCTTCCCCGAGCCGGTCGGGGACGGCGTCTTCTTCTGCGGCTACACGTCGGAGAGGTCGTTCGGCGCCTGGAGCTGGCTGATCCGCCGCGACGCAGGCAACGTCCTCGTGGACTCGCCGCGCGCGGCCGCGCCGCTCCTCGCGCGGATCGGTGAGCTGGGAGGCGTCGCGACGATGTTCCTCACGCACCGAGACGACGTGGCGGACCACGCGGCAATCCGGAAGAGGTTCGGGGCGACGCGCGTCATCCACGCGAAGGACGCCGCCGCCCTCGGCGAACCTCCCGAGCGGATGCTCGAGGGAACGGAGCCCGTCGCTCTCGCGGACGACCTCCTCGCCATCCCGACGCCGGGCCACACGCGCGGGCACGCCGTGCTCCTCTGGAAGGACGTCCTCTTCACCGGCGACCATCTCGCGTGGTCGGCGCGGCGCGGGCACCTCGTGGCGTTCCGCGACGCGAACTGGTACTCGTGGCCGGAGACGATCCGGTCGATGGAGAAGCTCCTCGCGTTCGACTTCACGCGCGTCCTGCCCGGCCACGGCGGGCCGTTCCGCGCGGATTCCCCCGCCGCGATGCGGAAGGAGCTCGAGCGGTGCGTCGCGTGGATGAAGACGCGCTGAAGAGTCAAGCATAAGGGGTCAGGTCTGTGTTATGTGTTATACGGCGCAGACCACAGAACACAGACATGACCCCAAATACTACGGAACCTGCATCGCGAGGCGCGTCGTCGCGAACGACTTGAAGAGGCGCGCGCCGTCCGTGCCGCCGAGCAGCGGGTCCGCGGCGCGCTCCGGGTGCGGCATGAGGCCGACGACGTTCCCCTCCACGTTGCAGATCCCCGCGACGTCGTCGAGGGACCCGTTCGGGTTCGCGTCTCCGCCCTGCGTCCCGTCCGCGCTCACGTACCGGAAGACGACCTGGTCGCGCGCCTTCATCTCGGCGAAGACGCCGGGGTCCGCCGTCCAGTTCCCGTCGCCGTGCGCGATCGGCATCCTGAGGACGTCGCCCCGGTTGATCGCGAGCGTGAACGGCGTCCGCTTGGACTCGACGCGCAGCCACACGTCCCGGCACACGAAACGCAGACCCGCGTTGCGGAGCATCGCGCCCGGGAGAAGGCCCGCCTCGCAGAGGATCTGGAAGCCGTTGCAGATCCCGAGGACGGCGCCGCCCTTCGCGGCAAACGCCGCGACGGACTCCATGATGGGCGAGAAGCGCGCCATCGCGCCGCTCCGCAGGTAGTCGCCGTACGAGAAGCCGCCCGGCAGGATCACGAGGTCCGGGTCGCCGAGGCTGTGCGCGTCGTGCCGGACCATCTTCACGTCGGCCGCGAGCGTGGTGCGCGCCGCGAGGGCGGCGTCCTCGTCGCAGTTGCTGCCCGGAAAGACCACGACGGCGACGCGTGGCGCCCGGGCGGTGCTCACCGGGCGCCTCCGGCAGCGGCGGCCGTCTCGAGCGCGACCTCGAAGTCCTCGATGACCGGGTTCGCGAGGAGCTGCCGCGCCATTTCGCGGCCGACCTCGCGGGCATGACCGGGATCGTCCGTATCGACCTCGATCCGGAAGAGCTTGCCGGCGCGCACGTCCGCGACGGACGTGTACCCGAGGCGGTGGAGGGCGTCCGCGATCGCCTTGCCCTGGGGGTCGAGCACTCCACCCTTGAGCATCACCTTCACGAGAACCGTCATGCCGCCTCCTGTGAGACCGTCGTCCATTCCGTCGGGACGTCGTGCCGCGCGACCGCGAGCACGGCGGCTCCGCCGACCTCGCCAAGCGCCTCCCGGAAGACGCGCTCGGCGAGAGGATAGGTGTTGTTGTGCCGCGAGACGTGGAGGGCCGTCACCGACCGCGTGCGCGGCCCGACGAGCGCCCGGAGGCCCTCGGCGGCCGCCTCGTTCGAGAGGTGCCCCACGTCCGACAGGATGCGCCGCTTGAGGACGGCCGGGTACGGACCTTCGCGCAGGAGGTCCTCGTCGTGGTTCGCCTCGAGGCCGAGGACGTCGCAGTCCCGGAGCGCGTCGAGGACCGGCCGGGAGAGGTGGCCGAGGTCCGTCGCGACGCCGATGCGGCGGCCCGCGGCGTCCGCGAACGCGTAGCAGACGGACTCGACGCCGTCGTGCGGCGTCGACGTGACGCGCACGTGCAGATCGCCGATTGCGAAGTCGCGCCCGCCGCGCACGGTCCTGACGTCCGCGAACAGGGGCCCCGGGAAGCCCGCGGCGTCCGCGGTGCCGGCCGTCGCGTAGACGGTCAGGCCGCCCTTCCTCGCGAGGGCGAGGGCGCCGGTCACGTGGTCCGAGTGCTCGTGCGTCAGGAGGACGGCCGCGACGTCTTCGAGGGCGACGCCGCGCAGCGCGAGGCGCCGCTTCGTCTCGCGCAGGGAGAGCCCGGCGTCCACGAGGACGGCCGTCGCCCCGCAGCGCACGACCGCGCAGTTTCCCGAGGAGCCCGAGCCGAGGAACGCGATCGAGAGGGCGTGCGCCGCGCTCACGAGCCCGTGCTCCCGAACCCGCCCGGGCCGCGGGCGCTTTCGTCGAGGCGGGCCGCGCCCGTGAAGACCGCGCGCGCGACCGGTGCGAGGACGAGCTGCGCGATCCTCTCGCCCCGCGCGATCGTGACGGGCTCGTTCCCGAGGTTCACGACGATCACGCCCACTTCGCCGCGGTAATCGGCGTCGATCGTCCCGACGCCGTTGGCGAGCGCGAGACCCTTTCTGAGCGCGAGGCCCGAGCGAGCGCGGACCTGCGCCTCGAACCCGCGCGGGACCTCGAGCGTGAGGCCCGTCGGGACGAGAGCGCGCGCGCCCGGCGCCACCACGAGAGGCTCCTTCACGGCCGCGCGCAGGTCGGCGCCCGCCGCGTCCCGCGACGCGTAGCGCGGCGGCGCGAGATCGCGGAACTCCTCGGCGACCGTGAAGCGCACGGCGACCTCCTCGCCCGGCTTCACGCGGCGGCCTCCGCGGCGAAGTCGTCCGCGAGCGAGCGCGCGAAGCGCCCGGCCGCACCGGCGGCCCCGGCGGGCAGCGGCCCGGCGACGCCGAGGCCCATGCGGCCCGTGTCCCCCCAAAGGAGCGCCGCCGCCTCGGCGACGCCGTCGGCCGTCACCTTCGCGACGTCCGCGAGGTACTCCTCCGTGGAATACGGGCGGCCGCGCGAGAGCCACGCGCGCGCGGCCGCCTCGCGGCGCGCCGCCGTGGACTCCTGCGAGAGCGCGGCCTCCGCCGCGAACTGGTTCTTCGCGCGGGAGAGCTCCGCGCGGGTGACGCCGTCGCGGAGCAGGCGGCCGAGGATGCGGCCCGTCGTCCGCACGAGGCGCGCGAGGTTCTTCGGATGCGTCGCGGCCGTGATGAGGGCGAGGCCCGCGTCGCGGTGGAGCGAGACGTGCGCGCCCACGTGGTACGCGAGCCCGCGGCGCTCCCGCACGTCCCGCCAGAGGCGCGACGAGACTCCGCCGCCGAGGACTTCGGCCGCGATCCACGCCGCGGGGATCCGCGGGTCGGCCCACCGCAGAGGCGCGGGCGACCCCACGACGAGGTGCGCCTGGCCGAGGTCGGCCCTCGGGAGCGCGACGGAGCAGCGCGCGGAGCGCGGGACGCCGCCGCGCGGGCGGACGGGCGCATGACGCGGCGCCGGCCGGCGCGCGCGGCCCCGTTCGAGGATTTCCTCGAGGCGGTCTGCGTCGACGGCCCCGGCCGCGACGACGAGCGTCCGCTCGGGCCGGAAGATCGCGTAAAAGCGCGCCGCGAGGCGCGAGCGCGTGAGGGCGGACACGGACTCCTTCGTCCCGAAGATCGGCGCGCCGATGTCGTGCTCGGGCCAGAGGGCCCGGACGAGCGTGTCGTGGAGGAGGTCGTCGGGCACGTCGTGGGCCTCGGCGATCTCCTCGAGGATGACGCCGCGCTCGACCTCGACGTCCGCGGCCGTGAACGCGGGAGCGGCCGTGAGGTCGAGGAGGAGGTCGGCGGCCTCCGCCGCGCGCGCGGCCGGGACGCGCGCGTGAAACGCGACGCACTCCTTCGTCGTGTACGCGTCGCAGTCCCCGCCGAGCCGGTCCGTGATCCGCGCGATCGCGGCGCCGGAGCGCCGCCGGGTCCGCTTGAAAAGGAGGTGCTCGAGGAAGTGGGTCGCGCCTCGCTCGCCGGGCGCCTCGTCCGCGGAGCCGGCAGCCACGTAGATCCCGAGGGCGAGGCTCTTCACGTCGCGCATCGGGTCCAGCCACACCGCCGTCCCGTCCGAGAGCCTCCGCACCTGCACGCCCGATTCTAGTCGGCGGCGCTTGTCCCCGACGCTTCCCCGCCCGACAATCGTGGCGAGGGGGTCCTCGGGGCTTTGAACCTCAGCCGACGTGTCTTCGCGAACGTCCTTCTGGCCGCGGTCTCCCTCGCCGCGGCCCTCGCGGCGGCCGAGGCCGGCCTGCGGGCGTTCTTCCCCCAGCCGCTCCGCGAGGCGTACCGCGCGGCGGACGCAGGCGGCCCGATCACGCGGCGCGACCCGGAGATCGGCTGGACGCTCAAGCCCGACCTCGCCTGGACTACCGGCTCGGCCCCGTGGGAGGACGGGCTGACGACGAATGCGGCCGGTTTCCGCGACGCTCCCCACTCCGGGGCGCGGGCGCCCGGCGTGTACCGCGTCGTCGTGCTGGGAGACTCGTTCGTCTTCGGGAGCGGCGTCCCGCAGGAGGCGACTCTCACCCGCCGCCTCTCCGCTCACCTCGGTCCCGGTTTCGAAATCGTGAATCTCGGCGTGCCGGGCTACGGGACGGACCAGGAGCTCCTGACCCTGCGCCGGTGGGGCCGGACGCTCTCGCCCGACCTCGTCCTTCTCGGCTTCTTCTGGAACGACGTCATGGAGAACGCGAGCGACCTCATCTACGGGCTTCCGAAGCCCCGCTTCACGCTCGCGGACGGCCGGCTCGTTCTCCACCCTCCGTCGGGCTTCTCGCCGCCCTCGGCGTTCGCCAGGCTCGACGCGTTCCTCGCGTCGAGGTCGCACCTCTGGTCGCTCCTCGAGAACGGGCTCTTCACGGCCGAACGGGCCGCGGCCGGACCGGCGGAAGAGAGGCCCGTCTCCGTCGACCTCTCGCTCAGGAGCCCGACTCCCTCGCGCGCGAAGGAGTTCGCGCTCACGTTCGCGCTACTCGGCGCCGTCCGCGACGAGGCGGCCTCGCGCGGCGTGCCGTTCGGCGTCTTCTCGGTCCCGCCGCGTTTTCTCGCCGAGCCGGAAGTCGGCGCGCGCCTCCTGAGGATCTACGACCTCCCGGAGGACGCGTTCGACGAGGACGGCTTCCGTCGCGTGCGCGAGGCGTGCGAGGCCGGCGGGATCCCGTTCGTCGACCTCCTGCCGGGCTTCCGCCGAGAGGCGGCCGCGGGCGCCCGGCTCTTCCAGCCGACCGGAATCCACTGGTCCGAAGCCGGGCAGGATCTCGCGGCGAGGCTCCTCGCGCCCGCCGTGCGCGACGGGCTTCGGTCCGTCAGTGCCCGAAGCCCGGCCCCGGCGCCGTCTGCACCGGAAGCCCCGGCGCCTGGTTCATCAGGGTCTGCTCGGTAAACCGCCACTCGTTGTAGGTGTCGCGCCCGTTGAAGAGACGCAGCGCCTTCTTCTTCGAGAGCGAGTACACGCCCGTCACGGGCCCCGTCGTCGTCGCCGGCGGCGCGCCGAAACCGGGCGTGGGCACGGCCGTCGGGACCGGCGTCGGGGACGCCATGCTTCCGGCGCCTGGGGGCGCGGGCGACGTGGTCCCCGGAAGCGGCGCGCCGGTCGTCAGCGAGACGATGCCCCAGTTGCTCGAGTTCGTGATGGGGTCCTTCCAGAGTTTCCGAAGAGTGCGCGGGCGGATCTCGTACATTTCCTTGAGCGAGTTCGGGTAGCGCCCGTACCGGCGCCGGAATGTGCGGATGCCCTCGGCGTACTGGAAGCCGCGGAAGATGAGCTCGTCCTCCTTGTCGCGCTGCGCCTCGGTGGACGCGAGGGGCAGCACGGCCGCGATCAGGATCGCCATGACCGTCAGCCCGATCATGAGGGCGACGAGCGTGTAGCCCTTCGGGCCGCGTCTCACCGGGGTCACCACGTGTTGTACGGCGTCTTGTCGATCCGCGAGATCTCTTTCGAGCCGCTCTTCACGTCGATGACGCCCGGCTGCTGGTCCGGCGACGCCGTGTCCGAGGAATCCGGCTCCTCCATGACGGGCACCCACGAGTCGGCCGAATGCGTGAACGGATCGACCGGAACCTTGCGGATGTATTTTTCCGTCACGAGCGTCTGGATCGAGTCGGGGTAGTGGCCCTTGTCCGCGTAGAACTGGTCGAGGCAGGTCCGGAACGTGAACAGGTCCTCGCGCAACGCCGCTTCCTTGGCGCGGATGGGCGCCATCTGCAGCTGCGGAACGGCGATCGCCACGAGGATGCCGAGAATCGCCATCACGACGAGGAGCTCGATGAGCGTGAAGCCTCTTCCGTGTCTCATGCTCACCAGTCCTTGTACTTCGTCTTGTCGAGCGCGGTCAGGTCCGAGAGCGAGTACACGTCGTACACGTTTTGCCTCCCCCACGAGCGCGCATCGGGTTCGTCCTGGTAGCTCCTCAGGCCCCACTCGGCCTTTCCCGTCATCGGGTCGATCGGGATCTTCCTCAGGAACCGCCTCTTCTTCTTGACCTGCCCGACGAGGTCGACGCCCTCCACGAGCTTGTCGAGCGTCTTCGGGTAGCCCTCCGTGTCGAGGTCGACCGGGATGAGGCCCTGGTCGGACAGGCGCTTGAAGTCGTCGATCGCCGAGCGCATCGTCCGGAGCGCCTCGCGGAGCTCCATCTCCTTCTGGCGCGTCACGCCGAGACGCGTCACGGGCACGATCATCGCCGTCATGATCAGGATGCACGCGCAGACGATCACGAGCTCGACGAGCGAGTAGCCGCGGCTCCTGCGAGGCGCCAAGGTCATCGAGAGGCCTTCACCGTGAAGGGCGCCGCGTCGACGACGGGCGCCGCGGCCGGCCCGCGCGCGGTGGAGGCCGCCCCCGCCGTCACGCGGACGAGCGTCGTTCCGGGCGCGACTCCCCGGACGGCGAGCGTCGCGAGGACGCCGTCGGGGAAGCCGCCCGGATCGGCGCGCATGAAATGAAGGTGCGCCCGGCCGGCCGTGCGGTCTGCATCGAACCGGATCGACGCGGCTTCCTCGGCGTCCCGCCAGGCGCCGGGCGCGATGCCCGTGACCTCGGCCACGGAGGGGTCCCACTCGACCGTCAGCTCGAGGGCGGAAAGCGGCGCGAGGCCCGAGACGCCCGTCAGGTTCACGGCGGACACCTCGCCGGGCGCGACCGGCGCGGACGTCGCCTCGAGCGAGAGCGTGGCGGCCGCCGGAGCGGCAGACACGGAAGCGGCCGCGGGAGCGGCAGACGTCGCGACGGCCGCCGCGGCGGCGGTCGAGGTCTCGGCCGCGGCGGCCATCGCCGACGAGGCCGGTGCCGGGCTGCTGATCAGCCGCGACTGAGGCGTCACGGGGGCGGGAGTCGGCGCCGGGGTCGGCCGCTTGAACGGGTCGTTCGGCATTCCGCCCTGCGGGATGTTCAGCACCGGGGCGGGAGACGCGGCGGACCGCGCAGGCGCCGGCCGCACCGGGGCCACGGGCTGCGCGTCGAAAGGCGAGCCCGTCGCGTTCGGGGACTCGAGGCGCGTGTTGAGGCCGGAGAACGAGACGTTGTTCTCCGTCCCGACCCAGATCGGGACGAGGTCCTCGTCCGTGATCTGCGGCGCCCGGATGATGTGCGGCGTGATCGTCAGGAAGAGGTCCGTCCGCTTGTCGTCGGTGGCGTTGTGCGTGAACAGCGTGCCGATGAGCGGCAGGTCGCCGAGGAACGGGATCGTGTTCTTCGTCTTGGAGATGTCCTTGCGGATGAGGCCCGCGAGGAAATTCGTCTCGCCGTCCTTCAGCCGGATCGACGACGTGATCGTGCGGGTCCCGATGATGGGCTGCTGCGATCCGTCCGCCGCCGTCACGTAGCTGCTGATCTGCGAGACCTCGATCGTGAGCTTGAGCGAGACCTCCTTGTTGTGGTGGACGCGCGGCTCCATGTCGATCTTGATCCCGACGTCCTGGTACTGGAACGACGTGATCGGGACGACTCCCGTCCCGCCCACCGCCTGCTGGGTGTTGATCGTCGTGACGGGGATCGGGACGCGGTCGCCGATCACGAGCTGGGCCTTCTCGCCCTCGGCGATCCTGAGCTGCGGCTTGGCGAGGAGCTCGGCGTCCGTGTTGTCCTTGATGAAATTGAACGTGATCGACGGGACCGTGAACATGAAGTCGTTGATCCCGAGGCTCTTGATCGCGTTCCACGGGAGCTGCGTCGCGGCGGTCGTCCCGCCGCTGCCCGCGCCGGGGACGACGGTCGCCGTCACGGTCCGGGCGTACTTCGCCCCGAGGTCGATCGCCTGCTCCGTGTTGATCTGGAGCAGCTCGACGTCCACGACGACCTCGGACTTCGCCTTGTCGTTCACGTCGATGAGGCGCTCGGCGACCGCGACCTTGTCGGCCGTGTCGCGGATGACGATGGCGTTCAGCTGCGGAATGACGGCGAGGCGCCTCAGGTCGAGGATCGACCGGACCATCTGCGAGACGTCCTTCACGTCGCCGTTCGACAGGAAGAACGTCCGGATGACGAGGTCCTCGTACTCCTTGCGGTTCTGCTGCGTGTCCTGCGCGATGAGGATCGTCTTCTCGTCGATGACCTTGTAGAAGTGCCCCGCCTGCCGCATGGCCGTCTCGAGGGCCTTCTGGAACGTCATGCCCCTGAGGTCCAGGGTGAACTTGTCGTCCTTGAGCTGCGGGTCGTAGATGATGTTGATGCCCGCGGCGGCGCCGAGCGCGGCGTAGATCTTCTTGATGTTCGAGTCGGGCGGGAACGTGACGTCGATCGGTTTCGTGGACGACGGGTTCAGCATCGGCGGCGCGCCGCGCGCGCCGCGTGTCCGGGCCTTCGCCTTCTCGACCGGCGTGCCGCCCGCGTTCTCCCGGGCGCGCGTCTCGAGGTCCGCCTTGACGTTCCGGAGCTCCTGCTGCACCGCGTCGCTCGTCGGGTCGAGGGCGACCGACTGCTCGAGCTCCGCGAGGGCCATGTCGAGCTGGCCGGACATGTGGTGGATGCGCCCGCGGTCGTAGTGGATCTGTGCGGCCTTCATCTTCGCCCGCATGAGGCCGACCCGAAGCTCCGTGACCCCCGGCTCGAGGGCGACGGCCTGCTCCCACGCGAGAACCGCGAGGTCCCAGTGCTCGCGCGCTTCCTCCCGCCGGGCGTCCTGCACGGCGCGGGAGGAGGCGCAGCCGGTCACGGCGATGGCGATCGCGAACGTGGCGAGCGCCGCGAAGCCCCGGAGGCTCGTGCGGCGGCGGGGGTCGCGGTCGTGTGGGGTCGTCGTCATGCGAAGTCCTCGGCGTGCCGCGTCATGGCAGCGGAATTGGGATCCTGCGGGTGATCTCGGGCGGGAGACCCGGGAAGGAGATGTCGACGGATTCGCGGTTGATCCTCTGGATCCGGAAGCGGCCGTCGACGACGTCGCCCTCGCGGGCGTTGATGATGCGTCCCCCCTCCTCGAGCGCCACGATCGGGCGCTCGCGCTCGCCGAACTTCCCGATCACCTTGTACGGAATCGCCGGGGGGACGATCGGGGTCGGCGTGGGCGTCGGCGGGATCGGCATCGGACCGACGAAGCGTGGCGAGCCGGGAAGGATCGGCGTCGGGCGCGGCGTCGGCAGCGGCGTGGGCGCGGGCGTGGGCTTGTCGTAGAAGCGGAAGACGTTGCGGCTCACCTCGCCGGCGGCCGCGCCGCGCGGCGGGATCTGCGCGAGGTCGGGAACCGAGGACGGGTCGGCCGGCCCGCGGGCGAGGCGCGCGCGCTCGGAGCCCGGGATCCCGGCGGGCGTGTCGTCCGTCTTCGTCGGCCACCACGTCAGGGCGGCCGCCGCGGCGGCGACGGCGAGGAGGACGAGGAACAACCTCGTGTTCGTCTTCGGCCGCGGCACGGACGCGCTCACTCGGGCACCCCCGCGTTCGGCGGCGCCTTCGCAGGCTCGGCGGCCGCCGGGCGCGCGACGCGCGCGGCGCCGCCCCGGGGCACGCGGCGGGCCGCGGGGTTCTCGGGGCGGAAGTAGTGCGCGACGGTGACGTTGAGCCGGAGGGAGTCGGGCTCCCGGTCGTCCGTCGCGACGCCGATCGTCTCGACGAGGAGGAAGCGCGGATTGTTCTCGAACGAGAAGAGCAGCCTCTTGAGGTCCGCGTACCGGCCCTGGACGTTGAAGACCAGTCCGAGCCGCTCGACGCCCGGCGCGTCGCCCGTCACGTACGAGATCTGGCCCGGGACGAGGCCGGCCTTCTGCGTCAGGGCGTAGACGTCCTCGATGATCGCCGCGAGCCGCTCCTTCCGCGTTCCCAGGATGTCCTTGTTGAAGGACTCGAGGTCGCGCTGCACCGTCCGAAGGCGCATCTCGGCCGCCTGGACCTTCTCGGCGGCGGCGGCCGCCTCGTCGCGCCGCGCCGCAAGCTCCGCACGGGTCGCTTCGAGGGCGTGAACGCGCGCGTCGTAGAACCCCCGGTACGTCACGAGGACGGCGATCCCCGCGACCAGAACGAGGGCCAAAACCGCGATGAGCGGCGCCTTCACGGCCCACGCCGACGCGTGGGGGCCGCGAAAGCGGTCCCGCGCCGCGCGCAGCGCGGCGGTGGCGCGCGCCCGCGCGGGAGACACGGCCGGAGCGGCGACCGGGGCGCTCACGGCGCGTCTCCCGGGCCGGCGGGCCGGCCCTCGACGTCCCGGTAGCGGACCGTCAGGACGAGACGGCGGCCCTCCGGCACGCTCTTCTCGCCCCGGTCCTCGCTCGAGGGCGTCGGCCGCTCGAACCACGGCGACGCGTAGAACGCGCGGATCGTCGCCGGCAGGCCGTCCGGGTCGCGCGAGATGAGCGTGAGCCCGACGTTCACCGTCTCGCCGGAGACGCCCTTCAGCCCTCCAGCCGGCCCGGCGGTGCTCTGGGCCTTCTGCAGCGAGATCGTCGCGACCCGGACGCCGCCCGGGAGCGTTTTTTCGAGGCGCGTCAGGAAGCGCGTCCACGAGAACGCGCGGCGAAGCGCAATCGCGTTCGCGTCCTCCACGTCGGCCGCGAGCGCCCCGACGTCGACGCGCGCGAGCGAGGCCTCCGCACGCTCGCGCTCGCCCTCGAGACGCGCGATCTCGGTCCTGAGGCTCGCGATCGCTTCGCGGGTCCGGCGCGAATCGTCGTAGTACCGGAGCACCGTGCGCGCCGCGACGAACGAGACGCCGAGGACGAGGACGGCAAGGATGCCCGCCGTGAGGTTCGGGGGGCGCGTGTCGACGAAGGGCCGCCGCGAGAGGTTGAAGCGCCGCGGCATGTCAGCGGTCTCCCGCGAGGGCGCCGAGCCCCATGAGGACCGCCGGGTCGGACACGGCGGCGGGCGGCGCGACGCGGACACCCGGGACGAGAGCAGAAAGCGCAAGGGGCGAGGGGCCGCCGACGCCCCGGCCCCTGCGGAAAGCGTCGAGCGCCTGGACGACGGCGGAGCCGGCGGGCCCCGCCGCGCAGGGCGCGGCGAGATCGTCGCCGCCGCCCTCTCCGAGGTACGACGCCGCGAGCCGGATCTCGTGGAGGGCCTCGTCCGCGTCGCCGAAGACGGGCCGCGTGCGCGCGAAGCGCAGGGCGCCGTTCGTGTAGAAGAGCACCGTCGCGGTGTCGTCGTCCGCCCAGACGAGAAACGAGTCGCCCGCGGGAGCCGCCTTCGCGAGCATCGAGACGGCGAAGGCCCCGGTTTCGAGCGCGCCGATGCGGATCCCCGCCTTCTCGAACGGCGCCTCCCAGGACGCCGCTGCGCTCTCGGGCACGGCGAGGGCGAGGACGCGTGTCCCCGCGGCGCCGGGACCGCCCGAGAGCCAGGAGAGACGCAGGGGCGGAGCGGGTTCGCCGAAGGTGCGGCCGAACTTCCACGAGATGACGTCTTCCGTCTCGCGGGGGTGCGCCTCGGCGTCGTCGACGTCGACGGCGAGGAGCTTTGCGAACCCGTCGGGCACGACGAGGGACGCGGCGGCGATCTTCACGCCGACCTCCGCGAGGAGGCGTTGGAGGGCGCCCGCGACCGGCGCGCCCGCGACGGGGATGTCGCCGGCCCCGGCGGAGAAAGCCTCGCCGGGAAGAGGCCGCGAGACGACGCGGAGCGCCGGTGCGGCGCCGAGCGCGGCCTTCTTGCCCGGCTCCTGCGGGCCGACGTACACGAGGCGGTCCCGCCCGAGCACGAATGCGTGCGGCGGGCGCGGCGAGCGCCAGAAGGACCTCGAGAACGGGTTCTTCTCACTCAACGAACGTTACCTTGTTGATCTCGCGGAGCGTCGTCTCTCCGGCGAGCACTTTCTTGATCGCGCTCTCGCGCAGGAACGCCATTCCCTCGCCCTGCGCGGCCTTCTTGATCTCGGCGGCAGGACGCTTGTCGAGGATGAGGCTACGGATCTGGTCCGACAGGTCGAGAAGCTCGGTGATCGCCATGCGGCCGAAAAAGCCGGTCCCGTTGCACTCGATGCAGCCGCGCCCTTCGTAGAGCGCGACGCCCTTGAGGCGCTCCGGCTCGAGGGCGGATTCCTCGAGGAGCTGTGCGCTCGGGACGAACGGCTCTCTGCAGTGGGGGCAGATCTTGCGGACGAGGCGCTGCGCGAGGATGCAGTTGAGGGCCGAGACGAAGTTGTAGAGCTCGACCTTCATGTTCAGAAAGCGCCCGAGCACGTCCACGACGTTGTTCGCGTGGACCGTCGTGAAGACGAGGTGTCCCGTGAGGGCGGCCTGGACCGCGATCTGCGCGGTCTCCTCGTCGCGGATCTCGCCGACCATCACTTTGTCCGGGTCGTGGCGGAGGATCGACCTCAGGCCGCGCGCGAACGTGAGCCCCTTCTTCTCGTTCACGGGAATCTGGGTGATGCCGCGGAGCTGGTATTCGACGGGATCCTCGATCGTGATGATCTTGTCCTCGACGGACTGGATCTCGGACAGGCACGCGTAGAGCGTCGTCGTCTTTCCCGAGCCCGTCGGGCCCGTCACGAGGACCATGCCGTAAGGCTCCCGGATGAACTTTCGGAGCCTCCTCATCGTCTCGGGATCCATGCCGAGGACGTCGAGGCGCAGGTTCTTGAACTCGGCGTTCGCGGACTCCTTGTCGAGGATGCGGATGACGGCGTCCTCGCCGTGGACCGTCGGCATGATCGAGACGCGGAAGTCGATCGTCCGGCCCTTGACGCGCACCTTGAAGCGGCCGTCCTGCGGGACCCGCTTCTCGGCGATGTCGAGCTCGGACATGACCTTGATGCGGCTGATGATCGTCTGGTGGTGCTTCTTGTCGATCGGCTCCATCGCCGGGTAGAGGACGCCGTCGATCCGGTACTTGATGACGACGACGTGCTCCTGCGTCTCGATGTGGATGTCCGACGCCCGGCGCTGGATCGCGTTGAAGAGGACCGAGTCGACGAGCTTGATGATCGGGCTCGCGTCCGCGGTGATGCGGTCGATCGAGAGGACCTCCTGGCCCTCCTCGTCCTCGCGGACGACCTGCATCCGGAACTCCTCGGTTGCCTCCTCGAGGACGCGCTGCGTCGACTCGGACTTCTGGAGGATGTCCTGGAGCGCCGCGCGCGACCCGACCTTGACTTTCAGGCGCGCCTTCAGCAGGGCCTCGAGCTCGTCGCGCCTGACGACGTCCGAGGGGTCGGCCATCACGACCGACAGCGTCCCGTCGTCGCGGTGCTCGGGCACGAACTCGAACCGGAGCATCCACTCCAGTGGGATCGACCGGAAGACCTCGGCGTCGATCCGGAACGTCCAGAGGTCGACGTACGGGAGGCCGAGCCGCTCGGCGAGCTGCCGGGCGCGGGACTCCTCGGAGGCCGCGTCGAGGAAACGCGGGATGGCGGCGTCGGCGGAAGCGGCTCGGGCGGTGCTCATGGTCAGGCCTTGATGTTCGAGAGGATCGTGAACATCGGGAGGTAGATGGAGAGGAGCAGCGTCGCGACGACGGCGCCCATGACGACGAGGATGATCGGCTCGATGAGGGTCACGATGCGTCCGAGCAGCGCTTCGATGGCTTCGTCGTAGAAGTCGGACACGTTCGTGAGCATCTCTTCGAGGGCGCCGGTCGCCTCGCCGACCTTGATCATCTCGATCGCGAGCGACGTGAAGACGCCGGTGGACTCGAGGCTCCGCCACACCTCGGCGCCCTCGCGCACGCGCGGCACGACCGACGCCACGGCGCCCGAAATCCTCCGGTTCGCGACGGCGCCGGCGGCGATCTCGAGAGCGGGCACGACCGGCGTCCCCGCGCCGACGAGCGTCGCGAGCGAGCGAGCGAACTGCGAGAGCGCGAACTGCTGGAGGATCGTGCCGACGAGCGGCAACTTCAGGAGGAACCCGTCCCAGGCGAGCCGGCCGGCATCGGTCGCCTTCCAGCGCGTGAAGACGACGGAGCCCACGAACAGCGCGGCGACGACGAAGAGGATGTTCGACCTCAGGAGGTCCGCGGTCCCGATGACGACCCGCGTGATGAGCGGGAGCCGGCCCGCCTCGAAGCCCGCGAAGAACTCGCGGAAGCGCGGGATCACGTACGTCATGAGGATCGTGACGAGCCCGATCGAGAGCCCGATCAGCACGGCCGGGTAGACGAGCGCTCCCGTGACCTTCCGGCGCAGCGCCGCGAGGATTTTCTGGTACGAGAGGTACCGCCTCAGGACCTTTTCGACCTCGCCGGAGCGCTCGCCCGCCTTGAGGGACGTCGCGTAGAGGCGCGGAAAGACGTCCCCGTGCGAGAGGAACGCGTCCGAGAGCGCGACGCCCGAGACGAGCTGCTCGCGGATGTCGACGAGGATCCGCTTGAAGCGCGCGTTCGCCTGGCGCTCGAGGAGGATCTCGAAGCCGGCCACGATCGGAAGGCCGGCCTTCAGGAGCGCGACGAGCTCCTGGTTGAAGACGACGAACTCGGAGGCTTTCACGGGCCGCCGGGACCCGAAGGACAGGCGTGAGAGCGCGGCGCCGCGCCCGGGCGCGAGCGCCTTCGGCCCGTCCCCCTCGACCTTGACCGAGAAAAGGCGCGCGTTCAGGCGCGCGAGCTCGGTGCGAAGCTCGCCGTCGTTGGCCGCCTCGATCGTGCGCACGGCGACGGCCCCGTCCGGCAGTCCGAGCCTGCAGACGTACGTCGCCATCAGGCCTCACTCCCGAAAAACGCCCGCTCGAGCCTGCAGACGTACGTCGCCATCAGTTCACGAGGATCCCCGGGCCCGGCTTCGTCCACTCGGGGGACAGGACGAGGAAGAGCGCGCCCTTTGCGGCCTCGCTCTTGCCCACGCCGAGGATGTACGGCTGGCCCATGTTCACGTTGATCGTCGTGTGGAGGATCTCCCCGCGTACCTCTTTTCCGCCCTCGCGGCGGACTCTCTCGAGCGAGAGGTCGCGGAACTGGAGGCGCTTTCCGTCGCGCGACGGGTCGAGAAGGAACTGGAGATGGTAGTTCGCGCCGATCACCCACGCCACGCGCTGGCCTTCGGTGCCGCGCACCACGACGTAGTCGAGGCGGGTGAAGTCGGTCACCTTGAAGAGCTTCTTGAGGCGCTCCGCGATCCCGCGGATCTCCGCCGGAACCTCGCTCCGGGCCGAAGCAGCCTTCGGGTCGGAGGTCGCCTTCAGAAGCGTCACGGCCACGTCGACGCCCCGCAGAGGGACGTCGTACGCGGCGATCGCCTGCGCGGCGCGTTCGACGCAGGCGGCCGTGTCGCGCACTGTGAGCTCGTTCATCTTCGGCTCGAGCATCACCGAGCCCGCGTCCGAAAGCACCGGGCGCACGAGCTGGAGCGCCTCGTCCGCCGGGCGGTGCTTGAGCGCGAAGACGCGGACGACGACGACGGGCGGGGCGCCCGCCGCCGGAGCGGCGAGGATCGCGAGGACGGCGCCCGCGGCGAGGGCGGCCGCAGCGGCGCGCAGGACGAGCGGGGTTCGCACGGTCACGTCACAGGTCCGCGTTCGGGTTCGCGACGAAGACAATCGCCGGCTCCCCGGGCGACGCCGCGGCGAACTCGTAGACGCGGGCGCGCGGGTCGAGCACGCTCTCGATGAGCGGACGCGTGGGAACGTCGGGCGGGACCGGGGCCGCGGTCCCCGGCGACGCGGACGGCCCGGCGATCGTGTCCGCGGGGCGCGTCTGCTCCCAGCGGACGAGACCCGCGAGGCCCGCCGCGAGGGCGGCGAGCGCGGCCGCCTGCGCGAGGCGGCGGGTGCGCCGCCAGGACGCCGCGCGCACCGCCGCGAGCGGCGTCACGCGGGCGCGGCGGCGTACCTCGTCGAGAACCGCGTCCGCGACGCGGCGCGCGTCCTCGGCGACGGGCGGGGCGGGCCGCCGGCCGGTGGCCGGCGGCTCGGGCGAGACCGACGCGGCGAGGGGCGCGAACAGGAGCGTCGGGTCGAGGGCCGCTGCCTCGGCGGCACAGGACGCGCAGGAAGCGAGATGGGCTTTCAAGTCGGAGGGGAGAGACGCGAGAGAAGAGGAAGAGAGAGAAGAATTCTCTTCTGAAAGGGAAAGACGGACGGCGGCGAGCACGCGAGCATTCGAGGCGCAGCGTCCGCCGGCGGCCCCGCCCGCGCCGCGCCGCTCACCGCTTCCTCCGTTCGCCTCTCTGCTCATCCCCCTCTTCCCTTTCTAAGAAATCCGAAAACCAAAAAGAACAAAGGACCCTAGAAACCGGAGGTGTATTCCGGATACCGCTTCCGGATCTCGTCGCGCAGGAGGCGGCGGGCCTGGAAGAGATGGTTTCGGACCGTGGACTCGCGGCACTCGAGAATCGCGGCGATGTCCTTGCCGTCCCTCTCCTCGAACTCCCGGAGCACGAAGACGAGCCGCTGCGTCCCGGAGAGGACGCCCGCGCAGGCCTCGAAAACCCGGCGCACTTCGTCGCGGTGCAGCGCGGCGGGGGCGTCGGACTCGCTCGTCCGCGCGCCCTTCACGAGGCGGAAACTCTCCGTCTCGGTCCGCTGCCGCGTGCGGCGCGCACGCAGCGCGTCGATCGCGAGGTTCCCCGCGATCCGGAACAACCACGTCGAGAACGCCCACGCGGGGTCGTACCGAGAGATGTTCTCCCAGACCCTCAGGAACGTGAGCTGCGCGACGTCGCGTGCATCCTCGGCGTCGCCGAGCATGCGCCTGAGGAACGCGACGAGACCGGGCGTCCGCCGCTCGACGAGGGCCGAGAAGGCTTCGACGTCGCCCTCCTGCGCCCGCAGGGCGAGGGCGGTCTCGAGGGCCCGCGCCTCGGCGCCGGCGGCTCCGTGCGAGGACACACCTTCTCCCGGGGCGTCAGGCGCTGGCTCCAGGGGGCGCGGGGAGGCCGAGACGAGACGCATGTCTTCAGCCTCTCTTACGTCTGCGGGATCGTCTTCGTCTAGCAGGGAAGGGCCTCCAGGCCGCTCGGCAGTATAATCTGCTGCGGCGTGGCGACGCATCATAAATTCTTGTCCGGACTCGATTTGAGCGCCGCCATACCCGCTCAGGCCCCGCTCCTCCCTCTCGTTTTTTCGAGGCTCATCCCGGTCCGCGACAGCCTCGCGGCGGGCGGCGTCTGGCTCCAGGGAGTCTCGGTCGGCGAGGTCGAGGTGGCGCTCACGCTGGCCGCCGAGCTTTCGCGGGCGAGGCCGGGACTCCCCCTCCTCATGAGTGCGACGACGCCCGCCGGCGTGGGTCTCCTTTCGCGCCGGGCCGGGCCGGCCGGCCTCCCGTGGCGGCCCTTTCCCCTCGACCTCCCGGTCGCCGTGCGCCGTTTCTTCGACGTCGAGCGGCCGCGTCTTCTCGTCCTCGTCGAGACCGAACTCTGGCCCGTCGTCCTGAACGAGGCGCGCCGCCGCGGCGTCCCGGTCCTTCTCGCGAACGCGCGCCTGTCCGCGAAATCCGCCGCGCGCTACCGCCGCGCCTCCGCGCTGTTCGCCGGGCCGCTGTCGGCCCTCTCGCGCGTCCTCGCACGCACGGCCGGCGACGCCGAGCGTTTCGTCGAGATCGGCGTCCCCGTCTCGCTCGTGCGCGTCTCGGGCGACCTGAAGTTCGACCGGCCCGAGGCGGACGAGCCCGCGTTCGCGTCCGAGGCGAGGGCTCTCGCGGGAGGCCGGCCGATCCTCGTCGCGGGCTCGGCCGCGGGGGACGAGATCCCCCTCGTCCTCGACGTGCGCCGCCGGCTCGCGGAGAGGGCGCCGCTTTTCCTCGTCCTCGCCCCGCGCCAGCCGGAGGACTTCGACGCCGCCGCCCGGCGCGCGGAGGATGCGGGGCTCCGCGTCGCGCGTCGCAGTGCGCTGGACGGTCGCCCGCCGGCCGGCGGGGCCGACGTTCTTCTCCTCGACACGGTGGGCGAGCTCGCGGGCGCGTATGCGCTCGCCGACGCCGCGCTCCTCGGCGGGACCTTCGCGCCGAAAGGCGGACACAACGTCCTCGAGCCCCTTCGCGCGGGCTCGCCGGTCGTCGTCGGGCCGTCCGTCGAGAACATCCGCGAGACCGTCGACGCCGCGGAAGGCGCCGTCTTCCGCGCGGCGGACGCCGAAGCCGCGGCGGCCGCGCTCGGCCCGCTCCTCGCGGGCGGCGAAGTGCGCTCTCGAGCAGCCGATGCGGCGCGGACCCTCTTCGCCGCGGGCGCGGGCGCCGCGGCCCGTGCAGCCGCCGCGGCGCTCGAGCTCCTCGACCGGAGCGCGCCCGCGTGATCGCGCTCGACGCGCTCGCCGCGCTCTACGGCACGGGCGTGTCGGCACGGCTGGCCGCCTACAGGAGAGGCCTCCTTCCCGTCCGGCGCGCCCGCCGCCCCGTGCTCTCGGTGGGGAACGTGGCTGCGGGCGGCGCGGGCAAGACGCCCTTCGTGCGCTGGCTGGCCGGCGAGCTCCTCGCGCGCGGGCAGCGGCCGACGATCCTCACGCGCGGCTACGGCCGGAAGAGTCGCGGCACCGTCGTCGTTTCGAACGGGGCCGGCGCGGTCGCGTCCGTCCGCGACTCCGGCGACGAGCCCGCGCTCCTGGCGCGCGCGCTCCCTTCCGTGCCGATCGTGGCGGACGCCCGGCGCCTGCGGGCCGCCAGCGCCGCGGAAGCGCTGGCGCCCGGCGCGACCCTCCATCTCCTCGACGACGGCTTCTCGCACGTCGCCCTCGAGCGCGACCTCGACGTCGTCCTCCTGGACGCCGCCTCGCCGGACGCGGGCGGTTCGCTCCTCCCGGCGGGGCGGCTGCGCGAGCCGCTCGCCTCGCTCGCGCGCGCCGACCTCATCGTCGTGACGAAGACCGAGCAGGCCGACGCCTCGCGGGCCCGCGAGCTCGCCGCGCGCTGGGCGCCCGGCATCCCCGTCTACCTCGCCGCCACGCGCGTCCTCGGCATCCGGGACGGCGCGGGCCTCGAGGTCGACGCGGGCAACCTGCCCGGCGCGACCTGCGTCGCCGTCGCGGGGCTCGCGCACCCCGAGGCGTTCTTCTCGACGCTCGCGCGCCTGGGGATCGTCCCCGCGGCCGAACTCGCCTTCCGCGACCACGAGCCCTACGGGGCCATGGCGCTCGGCCGAATCGAGAAGGCGGCCGAAGAGTCCGGCGCCACCGCCGTCGTGACGACCGAGAAGGACGCCGTCAAGCTCGAAGGCAGGCTCGCCCTTCCCGTCTACCGCGTCGCGGTCGACATGCCCGTCCTCGAGCCGGGCTTCGTCGCCGAGGCGCTCACGCGCCTCGCGCAGCGCCCGTCCTGAGGCGGGCCCGGAAAAAAAGCGCCCGGGCACGAGGCCCGGGCGTTGAAGCTCGAAGCTGTTTGGACGAAGGTTACTTCGTCGAGGCGGGCGCGGCGGCGGTCGCCGGGGCCGCGGACGTCGTGGCGGGAGCCGTCTTGTGGGACTTCTTCGACTTCTTGGACGACTTCTTGTGGGTCGCCGTGGAGGCCGAGGAAGCCTTCGTGGCCGTGGTGGCCGTCGTGGCCGTCGTGGCCGTCGTGGTCTCGGTCTTCGTGGTCTTTGTGGTCGAGGCCGGCTTGTCCTGGGCGAACGCGGCGCCCAGGGACAGAACGGCGACAGCGACGAGAGCGGAAAGCGTCTTCTTCATTTTCTTCCTCCGTTTTCCCCTTTCATCTGTGGCCGGCCCGGGGTCTGCCGACACGACCCCCAGCGCAACCCTGCTGCCATGCCCGGGATGGGAAAGAAAGAAGGGAGATAAAGATTCTTCTTAGAATGATTTAGGGGGTAAGCGCATCCGGCGGTGGCGGCCCTACGTCGAACGGCGGCTGCACGTTTCCGTGCATTCCCTGAACTCGAAGCGTGGGATTCAGCGCGGCGCCCGCCCGAGCCTCTCCCCTCTTCACCTTCTAAGAAATATCCCTCTTCCCTTTCCCTTGGCTTGCGCCCGCGTCACTTCAGCTCGACGTTCCAGTACGCCATGTCGAGGAAGTTCTTCCAGGTCGGGTGGATCCGGTGCGGCGACATGAGGCCGAGCGGCGTCGCCTTCGGCTTGGCGGCCGGGCGTCGCAGCCGCATCCCGGCCTCTTCCGGCAGGCGGTTGCCCTTCTTCACGTTGCAGGGCAGGCACGCGCAGACGATGTTCTCCCAGTTCGACGGGCCGCCGCGCGAGAGCGGGGTCACGTGGTCGAGGGACAGGTCGGACGTCGAGAACCGCTTGCCGCAGTACTGGCAGCGGTTGCCGTCGCGCATGTAGATGTTGTGGCGCGAGAATTTCACCTCGTGCCGCGGCGAGCGGTCGCACGACAGGAGCTGGACCACGCGCGGCACCTTCAACACAAGGTTCGGCGTCGTCACGACGTCGTCGTCCGGCTGGACCGGGATGTCCTGCCACTCGTCCCACGCATACGTCGTGTAGTCCGGAAGGACCGCGCGCACGTGCCCCTTGTAGAAGAGCGTGAAGGTGCGCTTCACGTCCGTCAGGGTCAGCGCCGCGAACCCCTTGTTCAGGACCAGCACCGGCGAGTCGAGCATGGCCAAGCATAGCCCACCGGCTGCTAACGTAGCGCGTGAATGGAGATCCTCCTCGTGCGCCTTTCGTCGTTCGGCGACGTCCTCTTCGCCCTGCCCGCCGCGAAGGCGCTGAGAACCGCTCTCGACGCACGCCTGACGTGGGCGATCGAGCCCCCGCTCGCGCCGCTCGTCGAGGGCGCGCCGTACGTGGACGACGTCCTTCCCGTCGACACGCGCGGCTGGCGGCGCGCGTGGCGCGCCGCGAAGACGAGGGAGGAGATAGGAGAATTCCTTAGAAGGGTAAGAGGGCGTGCGGTGGGCCTAAGCGCTTCGAAAGCAGGCGAAGCGTCCGATCTGCCCGATTCACCTTCTAAGAAATCTCCGGTCTTCCCCCGGTCTTTCGATCTCGTCGTGGATGTCCAGGGGCTGTTCAAGTCGGCGCTCGTGACCGGCCTCGCGCGGGGCGCCCTCAAGGTCGGCTTCGGATTCCGGACCGCGACGGAGCGCGTGAACTGCCTCGTCACCGACGAGCGCGTCGACGTCGACTGCGCGGCGCGCCCGCACGTCCTCGACCAGATGCTCGCGCTCGCCGAGCACGTGACGGGGCGGAGCGGCTTCGACCGCGTTCCGGACGTGAAGCATCTCGTGGAAAGAGAAGATCCCGTGGTCGACTCCTGGCTGGAGCAGATGGGCGACCGCAGGTTCGCGGTGCTGCAACCGTTTTCTTCGAAGGTGAACAAAGAGTGGGGCGCGGACGACGTCGTGGCGTTCGCCGCATGGCTGGGGTCAGAGGGGATCCAGCCCGTTTTGCGATGGGGCCCCGGCGAGGAGAGCCGGGCGGCGGCGCTCGTCACCCGAGGAGAAGCCACCATGCCACCCGGCGCGCCGCCGTCCCTCTCTTCACGTTCCAAGAAATCTTCCCCTTCTCTTCCTCTTCTCCTCGCTCCCCCGACGACCCCGGCGTCCAGCGCGCGCCTCGCGGCGCGGGCGGCGCTCTTCGTCGGGGCGGACACGGGGCCGACGCACCTCGCGGCGGCGGCGGGGACGCCGACGCTCGCGCTCTTCGGGCCGACGCCGCCCGAGCGTTTCGGGCCGGTGGGCCCGCGCGCGGCGGTCCTTCGGGAATCAACCGGGTCCTACAATCGTTCGGGTGGACGATGGCCCGTCGAGGACGTCCGTGAAGCCGCCCGCCGCCTCCTCCCGTAGGCGCGCCCGCGCGGCCGCCGCCCTGGCGGCGGGCCTCGTGGCCGCTCTCGCGTGTCTCGCTCGCGGCCCGGCGTTCCGGCGCAGACCGGCCGCCCATCGTCGTCGCGGCCCGCGACTTCCTCCCGAAGGACCGGCTCTTCCCCGTCCCCTTCGCCGACGGGGAGACCCTCGTCTACACGATCGCGTGGCTGAAGATCGAAGGCGGCGGCATGACGCTGAAGACCGCGCACGAGATGACGTCCGACGGCGTCCCGATGCACCGGATCACGCTGACGGCGCGGTCGAACGACTACGTGTCCAAGTTCTACCCCGTCCGCGACCTGTACGAGACGTGGGTCGACGCGCGGGACTTCCAGCCCCTGCGCTTCGAGAAGCACGCGCGCGAGGGCCGCTACGAGTCGGACGAGGTCGAGGAGTTCGACCTCGCCAGGAAGATCGGGAGCTGGCGCGACGACCGGACTCCCCTCCCCGACCGCATCCAGGACATCATTTCGTCCTTCTACTTCCTGAGGTCCCAGCCCCTCACCGTCGGGACGGACGTGCGCGTCGACATGTTCTCGCGCGGAAAGGTCTACAAGCTCAGGGCCGCCGTCCTCGACAAGGAGAAGGTCGAGACGGAGGCCGGCGTCTTCGACGCGATCAAGGTGCAGCCGCAGCTTCGCGAGAACGAGACGGCCGAGGACCGCAACCGGGGCCGCCTTTTCCTGTGGTTCTCGGACGACGAGCGGCGGCTCCCCGTCATGGCGAAGACGGAGATGCCGATCGGGTCGGTCACGGCGCGCCTCACGAAGGCGATCCCCGGAACCCGCTAGAATCCCGGCATGGCCGTCAAGCTCGGGGATCTCCTCGTCAAGGCGAAGCTCGTCACGCCCGAGCAGATTCAGGAAGCCCTCGTCGAGGTCCAGGCGTCCGGGATGAAGCTCGGCGAGGCCCTCGTCAAGCTCGGCTACGTCTCCGAGGACGACATCACGGAGACGCTCTCGGCGCAGTTCGGCGTCCCGTCGATCAACCTCACGCACTTCGAGATCGACCCGAACGTCCTGAAGCTCGTCGCCCCCGAGGTCGCGCGCAAGTACAACATCCTCCCCGTCAACAAGACGGGCGCGACGATCACGATCGCGATGGCGGACCCGACGAACGTGTTCGCCATGGACGACATCAAGTTCATGACGGGTTACAACGTCGAGCCCGTCGTCGCCTCCGAGATCGCGCTCCAGCAGGCGATCGACCGCCACTACGGTGCGACGCACGCCCTCGAGCTGAAGAAGGTCATGGAGGAGATGTCGGTCACGGACACGGCCGACACCTCGCTCGAGGTCGTCGAGGAGTCCGAGCAGGAGACGATCGACCTCGAGAAGCTCGTGGACGAGGGCGAGGAAGCCCCCGTCATCCGGCTCGTGAACATCATCCTGACGGACGCGATCAAGCGGAGCGCGTCCGACATCCACATCGAGCCGTACGAGCGCGAGTACCGCGTGCGGTACCGAATCGACGGCATCCTCTACGAGGTCATGAACCCGCCTCCGAAGCTCAAGGAGGCGATCGCGTCGCGCATCAAGATCCTCGCGAAGCTCGACATCGCCGAGAAGCGGCTCCCGCAGGACGGCCGCATCAAGATCAAGATGAAGCTCGCGGGCAAGGTCAAGGAGCTGGACTACCGCGTCTCCGTGCTCCCGACGCTCTTCGGCGAGAAGATCGTCTGCCGCCTTCTCGACAAGGACAACCTCATGCTCGACATGACGAGGCTGGGGTTCGAGAAGGACTCCCTCCTTCGCTTCGAGAAGGCGATCCTGCGCCCGTGGGGCATGGTCCTCGTGACGGGGCCGACGGGGTCGGGCAAGACGAACACGCTCTACTCGGCGATCTCGCGCATCAACACGCCCGAGACGAACATCATGACGGCCGAGGACCCGGTGGAGTTCAACCTCCCGGGCGTCAACCAGGTCCAGATGAAGGACGCGATCGGCCTGAACTTCGCGGCCGCGCTGCGCTCCTTCCTCCGGCAGGACCCGAACATCATCCTGGTCGGAGAGATCCGCGACTTCGAGACGGCCGAAATCGCGGTCAAGGCCGCGCTCACCGGCCACCTCGTCCTCTCGACGCTCCACACGAACGACGCGCCCTCGACGATCAACCGCCTCATGAACATGGGCATCGAGCCCTACCTCGTGGCCACGTCCGTCGTTCTCATCGCGGCCCAGCGCCTCATCCGGCGCGTCTGCGCGAGCTGCAAGGCCCCGACCGAGGTCGCCCCGCAGGTCCTCGTCTCGCTCGGCTTCACGCCCGAGGACGCGAAGACCGTGCAGGTCATGAAGGGCAAGGGCTGCGAGAAGTGCAACAACACCGGCTACAAGGGCCGCGTCGCGCTCGTCGAGGTCCTCGAGATCTCCGAGGAGGTCCGCGAGCTCATCCTCTCGGGCGCCTCCTCGATCGAGATCAAGAGGAAGGGGCTCGAGGAGGGAATGATCTCCCTCCGGCGCTCGGGCCTCCAGAAGATCAAGGACGGCCTCACGTCGATCGAGGAAGTCGTCCGCGAGACGGTTCTGTAGGGCGCGGGAGGCCGGGGGGGCCCGCAGCCGCCCGCGACGATTTCTCAGCCCTCTGGCGTATCATTTCAGGGTACTCGGGAGGGACAGCTCTATGGCGGTGACCCTGCACCAGCTCCTCAAGACGCTCGTCGAGAGGGGCGGGTCCGACCTCCACATCACGACGAACTCTCCCCCGATGATCCGGGTGGACGGGGACCTCATCCCGCTCGACTACCCGCCGCTCACCGTTCCGGAGACGAAGCAGCTCGCCTACTCGATCCTCACGGACGTCCAGAAGCACCGTTTCGAGGAACAGCTCGAGCTCGACCTCTCCTTCGGCGTGAAGGGCCTCGCGCGTTTCCGCGGCAACTGCTTCATGCAGCGCGGCGCCGTCTCGGCCGTCTTCCGGCAGATCCCGTACGAGATCCTCGGCTTCCGCGAGCTCGGCGTCCCGAACGTCGTCGAGACGCTCTGCAACAAGCCGCGCGGCCTCGTCCTCGTGACGGGTCCGACGGGCTCGGGCAAGTCCACGACGCTCGCGACCATGATCGACAAGATCAACCGCGAGCAGCCGCGCCACATCGTCACGATCGAGGACCCGATCGAGTTCCTCCACACGCACAAGCGCTGCATCGTGAACCAGCGCGAGCTGCACGCGGACACGCACTCCTTCCCGAACGCGCTCCGTGCCGTCCTCCGCGAGGATCCGGACGTCGTGCTCGTCGGCGAGATGCGCGACCTCGAGACGATCGAGTGCGCGCTCCGCATCGCCGAGACGGGCCACCTGACGCTCGCGACGCTTCACACGAACAGCGCGGTCCAGACGATGAACCGCGTCATCGACGTGTTCCCCGCGAGCCAGCAGCCGCAGGTGAGGGCGCAGCTCTCGTTCGTCCTCGAGGGGATTCTCTGCCAGAGCCTCCTCCCCCGCGCGTCGGGCAAGGGCCGCTGCATGGCGATGGAGATCCTCGTCCCGACGCCCGCGATCCGGAACCTGATCCGCGAGGACAAGCTTCACCAGGTCTATTCGATGATGCAGACCGGACAGAACAAGTACGGAATGCAGACCTTCAACCAGTCCCTCGCCACGCTCGTCCACCGGCGCGTGATCTCCCAGGAGCTCGCGATGACGGTCTCGTCGCTCCCGGACGAGCTGGCCGAGATGATCGCCCGCGGCGCGGGTGTCGTGACGACGACCGCCGCCGGGGGCGCCGTTCCCCCGCCGGCGAACGTCGCGCGGCGCGCCTGATCCCGGAGGAGGAACCCGATGGCCCAGTTCGTCTGGAAAGGCCGCACGCGACAGGGCGCCACGACCGGCGGCGTCCTCGTCGCCGACTCGAAGGACCTCGCGATCGCGGACCTCCGCCGCCGCCAGATCGACGTCACGACGGTCAAGGAGAAGGGCAAGGAGCTCGCCGTCCCGAAGCTCGGGATGGGGAGCGTCAACGCGCGCCGCCTCGCGATCTTCACGCGCCAGTTCTCGGTCATGATCGACGCGGGCCTGCCCCTCGTGCAGTGCCTCGAGATCCTCGGGAATCAGCAGGACAACCGGCTCTTCCAGAAGATCATCCTCGCCGTGCGCCAGGACGTCGAGGCGGGCTCGTCACTCGCCGAGGCGATGCGCAAGCACCCGAAGGCGTTCGACGACCTCTTCGTGAACATGGTCGCCGCCGGAGAGGCGGGCGGTATCCTCGACACGATTCTCCGCCGCCTGTCGACCTACATCGAAAAGGCCGTCAAGCTCAAGGGCCAGGTCAAGACTGCGCTCATCTACCCCGTCTCGGTCCTCATGGTCGCGGCGATCGTCGTCTTCATCATCCTCTGGAAAGTCATCCCGACGTTCGCCGCCCTGTTCGCGAGCCTCGGCGCGGAGCTGCCGCTTCCGACGCGCCTCGTGATCAAGGCCTCGAACTTCGTCGCGAGCTACATCGTCTTCATCATCGCGGGGTTCTTCGCCCTCGGGTACGCCCTCAAGCGCTACTACGCGACGTACCGCGGACGCCGCGTGATCGACGGCATCGTCCTCAAGATGCCGGTTCTCGGCGACATCATGAAGAAGATCGCGGTCGCGCGCTTCTGCCGCACGCTCGCGACCCTGACCTCCTCGGGCGTCCCGATCCTCGACGGCCTCGAGATCACCGCAAAGACAGCCGGCAACGCGATCGTCGAGGACGCGATCATGGGCGTGCGCAAGTCGGTCGAGGCGGGCCGCACGATCGCCGAGCCCCTCGGAGAGACGAAGGTCTTCCCGTCGATGGTCGTCCAGATGATCGGCGTCGGCGAGCAGACGGGCGCCCTCGACGCGATGCTCAACAAGATCGCGGAGTTCTACGAGGAAGAGGTCGACAACGCGGTCAACGGCCTCATGAAGCTCATGGAGCCGATCATGATCGCGATCCTCGGCACCGTCATCGGCACGATCGTCGTCGCGATGTACATGCCGATGTTCGACCTCATTTCGAAGATCAACTAGGAAGAGCGTCAGGGGGGCTCCGCCCCCCTGACCCCCAAATTCCTTCGAAGAACTAAAATCCGGCGGTGTCTTCCTCGCGCGCGCTCGCGTTCGAGCCGCTGCACTCGATGCTGCGGGGCTTCGTCGTCCTGCGCGTGGTCATCGTGTCCACGATCCTCCTCTCGGCGTTCCTGATCCAGTTCACGTTCTCGACGGCGTTGCCGCTCGACGACATCTACTACCTCGCGGCGTTCGCGTACTCGATCTCGATCGCCGCGATCCTCTCGCTCGACCGGGTCCCGGCCGAGGCGAACGCCAGCCTCCAGCTCCTCGGTGACCTCGTCGTGATCACCGGGCTCGTCTACATCTCGGGCGGCGCCGACTCGAGCTTCTCGTTCCTCTACCTCGGGACCGTCGCCGCGGGCGCGATCCTCCTCGGGCGGCAGGGCGGCCTCGTGGCGGCCGGCCTCGCAGCCGTCTTCTATGCTGTCCTCGTCGACCTCATGTACTTTGGGGCACTGCGCCCGCTCCCGTCGCCCGAGCGCACGCCCCACCTCTGGACGCCCGCGGGCCTCGTGGGACAGGTCGCGCTCCACGCCGGCGCGTTCGTCGTGACGGCGCTCCTCGTCTCGTACTCCTCGGACAAGCTGCGCGAGGCGCGCGCGGACCTCGAGCGGCGCAAGTCCGAGATCGCGCGCCTCCAGGCCCTCCACACGTCCGTTCTCGGGTCGATGTCCTCCGGCGTCCTCACGACCGACCCGGAGGGCCTGGTGACGTTCGCGAACCGCGCCGCACAGGACCTCCTCGGCATGCCGTCCGTCGACCTCGTCGGGCGGCCCGTCCAGACGCTCGGGCTCGTCGGGGAGGCCGCGTGGAAGCGCATCGCGGCCGCCGGCTCGGAGATCCTCCGCTTCGAGACGACGCGCCGGATCCACGACCAGGACGCGTACTTCGGCGTCTCGTCCTCCGCGCTGCGCGACGGCTCGGGATACACGGTCGGCCGCATCCTGATTTTCCAGAACGTCACGCACGTCAAGCGTCTCGAGGGCGAGGTCCGGCTCAAGGACAAGCTCGCCGCGGTCGGCGAGCTCGCGGCGGGCATCGCGCACGAGATCCGCAACCCGCTCGCGTCGATCTCGGGCTCCGTGCAGGCGCTCCAGGGCTCGGTCGCGTCCGAGTCCCCGGAGCACCGCCTCATGAAGATCGTCGTCGCCGAGTCGCACCGCCTGAGCTCGATTCTCGAGGACTTCCTGAGGTACGTGCGGCCCAAGGAGCGCGCCGTCGAGCCCGTCGACGCGTCCGCGGCTCTCCGCGACGTCCTGACGCTCCTCCAGCACTCGGACGAAGTCTCGCCGCGCCACGCGATCCACGTGAAGACCACGCCCGATTCCGTCGTTCTGCCCGCCGACCCGGGTCAGCTCCGCCAGATCTTCTGGAACGTCGCGCGCAACGCCCTCGCGGCGATGCCCGGCGGCGGCACGCTCAACGTGACCGCGACGCTCGAGGGCCCGTTCTGGAGAGTCTCGTTCGCGGACGAGGGCCACGGGATGACCGACGACGAGCGCGACCGCCTCTTCACGCCGTTCGCGCACAGCTTTCCCGGCGGCACGGGGCTCGGCCTCGCGATCGTCCACAGGATCGTCGAGGAGCACGGCGGCTCCGTCGACGTCGAGACCGGGCCGGGCCGGGGGACGACCGTCGCGATCTCGCTCCCGCGCGACGCCGAGTCGCGTGGCGTGCGATCCTCGGAGGCGGCGGTCGCCGCCGCGGAGGTCCCATGACGGCCGAAATCGGCCCCCATCTCCTCGTCGTCGACGACGAGGCCGGAATCCGGGAGATGCTCACGATCGTCTTCCAGCAGGACGGCTACCGCGTGTCGGCGGCGCGCGGCTGCGTCGAGGGCCTCGCGCTCCTCGACGGAGAGACGCCCGACCTCGTCCTCACTGACCTCAAGATGCCGGACGGGACGGGCTTCGAGATCCTGAAGAAAGTGCGCGACACGCACCGCGAGACGCCCGTCATCATGATCACGGCGTACTCCTCCACGAAGACCGCCGTCGACGCCCTCAAGCAGGGCGCCTACGACTACATCGCGAAGCCCTTCGACGTCGACGAGCTCAAGCACGTCGTCGCGCGGGCGCTGGAGCGCAAGCGGCTCGTCGAGGAAAACGTCGCCCTCAAGGAGCGCGCGGACGGCCGCGGGCTCGGGCCGGTCGTCGGCGTTTCGCGCAAGATGCGCGCCCTCTTCGACCTCGTGGACCGGATCGGGAAGACGACGTCCACCGTCCTGATCACCGGGGACTCGGGCACGGGCAAGGAGCTCGTCGCGCGCGCGATCCACGCGGCGTCGGCCCGCGCGAGCCGGCCCTTCATCTCGATCAACTGCGGCGCGATGCCCGAGAACCTGCTCGAGTCCGAGCTCTTCGGCCACGAGCGCGGCGCGTTCACGGGCGCGGTCAAGGAGAAGAAGGGCCTGTTCCACGAGGCCGAGGGCGGAACGCTCTTCCTCGACGAGATCGGCGAGACGTCCGTCACGATGCAGGTCAAGCTCCTGCGCGCGCTCCAGGAGCGGGTCGTGCGCCGCGTCGGCGGCAACACGGAGGAGCCGATCGACGTCCGCATCATCTGCGCGACGAACAAGGATCTCCAGAAGCGGGTCGCTGACGGCGCGTTCCGCGAGGATCTCTACTACCGGATCAACGTGATCCCCGTCCTCCTGCCGCCGCTGCGCGAGCGGCGCGACGACATCCCGCACCTCGTGAGGCACTTCCTCAGGAAGGTCTCCGTCGAGCAGGGAATCCCCGAGAAGCGCATCACGACCGAGGCGATGCGGCTGCTCGACGCGTACGCGTGGCCCGGCAACGTGCGCGAGCTCGAGAACCTCATCGAGCGCACGGTCGCTCTCGAGCCCTCCGACGTGATCACGACCGCGTCCCTCCCCGACACGTTCCTCCATCCCGCGGGACTCCCGCCCGCGTCCTCCCTCGAGGGCTTCGACCTGCCGTCGGACGGCCTCGACCTCGAAACGTACCTCGAGTGGCTCGGCAAACGGCTCATGCAGCAGGCCCTCGAGCGGACGGGCGGCGTCCAGATCCGCGCGGCCGAGCTCCTCCGCATGTCCGAGCGCTCCTTTCGCTACTACGCGAAGAAATACGGGATCCGCCGGGAGGGCGAGGAATCCGCGGCGGCGGCGCCGGAAGTCGTCGAAGAGACCGAGTCGTGAGGCGCCCGGGCCGGATCGTCCTCGCGGCGCTCGTCCTCGCCGCGGCGGCCTGCGCGGCCGACCGCGGGTCGAAGTCCGCCGCCCCGGCGGCGGCCTCCCCTCCCCCGGGGCCGCGCGTCGTCATGCCGAACGGCACGGTCATCTCCGTGGAGCTCGCGCTTACCGACCAGGAAAAGGCCCAGGGCCTCATGTTCCGCGAGTCGATGCCGAGGGACGCCGGCATGGTCTTCCCGTTCGAGGGGCTCGAGATCCGGCCGTTCTGGATGAAGAACTGCCACTTCCCGCTCGACCTCGTCTACGCGACGAAGGACGGGACCGTCGTCGACGTGATCAAGGCCCTCCCGCCGTGTCCTCCCGACCCCGCGCCGTGTCCGAGCACGGCACCGAACGCGAAGTCCGACACCGTTCTCGAGGTCAACGCGGGCGTCGCGGACGCGACGGGCGCCGTCGTCGGCGCGAAGCTGAAGTGGGTGGAGATCCCGGGGCGGTGAGTCAGCGCGCCGCGGCGCCCGAGGCCGCGGGAGCCGAAGCGGCCGCGACGGGCGCGGCCGCCGCCGGCACGAACCGGAAGAGGCCGCGGCCCATCGTCGCAAGATAGAGGCCCGAGGCTGTGCGCGGATCGCCCGCCCAGCCGGCGACCTTCAGGCCCGTCTCGGGCAGCGTGAGGGCGACTCCGTCCGCATCGTCGTCCGGCCGGAAGACGAGAATCGACTTCTCCGCGTCCACGGCGACCCCGATCGGCTCCGGCGCGAAGCGCGGCTGCGCGCGCGGACGCCCGAAGCCGCCCGAGAGCGTGCGGCCTCCGCCCGGAAGCGGCCGCCGGGCCCAGTCGCGCCCGTCCCACCAGAGCGTGACGCCCTCGGCGTCGGCCGCCCACGTCTTCAGGCCCGCGTCGTCGAGCCGGCCGCGGCGCACGTCCTCGACGCGCGCCTTCAGCGTCCCGAGACGCGTCCACGTGCGCCCCGCGTCACGGGATTCGAAAACCCCGGCGTCCGTCGCGGCGAGGGTCCGCCCCGCGCCGTCGTGCGCGAAAGCGCGGGTCCCCAAGGTCAGCACGCGGCGGAACGGCGCGTCCGCAGCATCCTGTCGCCAGACGCCGTCCGGCGTCCCGGCGAGGAGGGCGCCGCCCGTTGCCTCGAGCGCGAGGATCGTCGCGGGCGGCAGGAGCTTGAGGCGCGTCGCCTCGCCGGACGCGGGGTCGACCTCCCAGAGGCCGCCGCTCGGCCCGTCGGCCGCCCTCGCGACCACGACCCGGCCGTTCGCGCGGAGCGCGACGGCCGAGACGCGCGCCTCGGCGAGGCCGCGGTTCGACTCGGTCAGGGTGACGCCCCCGTCCTCGCTCCGAAGGATCCCATCGGCCTCGGTCGCGACGAGAAGGCGGGAGGGCTCCCGCGGGTCGAAGACGAGCGCGTTCACGACGAAGTCCGCCGAGAGGCGCCGGAAGGACTTTCCGCCGTCCCGGCTCTCGAAGACCCCGCCCGTCGTCCCCGCGAGGATCCGCGACGCGTCCCGCGGGTCGACGCGGACGGCCTGCGTGCGGCGATCGAGGAGCCCTTCCTTGAAGCGCGTCCAGTGCGCCCCGCCGTCCGTCGTCCGGTAGATCCAGCCGCACGTCGCCGCCCAGAGCTCGTCGGGCGACGCGGCCGGGAAGTCCATCGCGAAGACCTCCGTGTCCTCCACCATCCCGGTCGCGATCCGCGTCCACGTGCGGCCGCCGTCCTCGGAGCGGAAGGGGTGGCGGAAGCTCCCGCAGTAGAGGACTCCGGGGCGCGAGGGGTGGAACGCGAGGAACGAGACGCCGCTCCCGGAGTCGAGCGGAGGCGCGGACGAGCGCCACGTGAGCCCGTCGTCCTCGGTGATCTCGATGCCCGTGTCGCCGCCGACGGCGACGACGCGCCGGCCGCCGAGCGCGGTGAGGGCGACGACGCGCGAGGCGGCGCGCTCCTCCCACCGGCGAACGATGTCGAAACGCAGGCCGTCCGTCGAGACCGCGAGAAGCCCGCCCCTCACGACGCCGGTGAGCGCCGCCCACACCACGCCCGGACGGAGGGGATCGGGCGCGAGCGACGTGACGGCGTATCCCGGAAAGGCGAGACCCCCGGGCGTGCTCTGCCACGTGGCGCCGGCGTCCGCCGACCGGTAGATGCCTCCCTGCGCGGTTCCTGCCCAGAAGAGACCCGCCACGGCCGGGTCGGCGACCAGCGATTTGACCTCGGCGCCCGGCAGCGGGTAGCGGTACCAGAGGCCGGCGGTCCCGTGTGGCGCGTCCGCCGCGAACGCGGCGGACGCCAGCGTCGAGGCGGCAAGGGCAAGAGCGCCGAAGAGGCCGCGAAAGGACATGAGAGAGTTTACCGGGAGAACGGTTGCGCCCTCGCCTCGCGAGCCCTGGCGTGGCTATTTCGAATCGTTGGTTTTCTTCTTAGAAGCCGCGGGAGAAGGCGGCGCGGCGGGCGAGGACGAAGCCGCGCCTGACGGGCTGCCGCCCGATCCCTCCGTCTTACCCTTCGAAGAATCCTCCTTCTTCTCTCCGCTCCCTGCCCCGGATTCGCCTTTCGACTCGCTCGAGCTCTTTCCCTCCTCGGCCTTCCCCGCGCTCCTCTTCTCCTTTTCCCCGGCCTGCGAGCTTCCCGACTTTCCGTAGTCCGTCAGGTAGAAGCCCGAGCCCTTGAACTGGAACGCGGGAGAGGAGAGGAGCTTCACGAGCACGCCGCCGCAGTTCGGGCACACCGTCAGCGGCGGATCGGAGAATCTCCGGATCATCTCGATCTTCTCGCCGCACTTCGTGCACTCGTACTCGTAGAGGGGCATCGCGATTCGTCCTTTCGTCCCGGCCCCGGTCAGCCGGCGCCGTCGCCGCCCGCCGAGGGGACCCCGCCGGACGTCTTCCACTGGATGCGGCGGATGCCGCTCGTCTGGGACTCGCGCCGCTCGATGAGACGCAGCACCCAGAACGCGTAGAGGAGCTTCGCGTTCGCCCCCAGGTCGCCCGGCCCCATCGTGATGAGGTCGCGCAGCGTCCGCCGGCCGTCCACCAGCGCCAGGAGCGCGATCTCCGGCTGCGTAAACGCGACGTCGCGCGTCTCGGGAGGAGCCTCGGCGCGGTCGAAGAGCGTCCAGGACGGCCCGAGGCGCGCGACGCACCGGCGCGGGTCGGACATCCGCCGGACGCCGTCGAGGATCGCCTGGGGCGTCGGAAGGTCGAGCCGGATGATCTCGTCCGTCCGGAACCGGCCGACCTCGAACGTCACGCTGCCCTGCTCCCACGAGAACGCCGCGAAGAGAAGCGCCTTCACCTGCTCGGTCACGATCTGGCGCAGCTGCACCTCCGTGAGAATCCCCATCTCGACGAGGAGCTCGCCGTGCCGGCGGCCCTGGCCCTCGACGAGGTCCAGGCGCCCGACCGAGGCCTTGAGCTCGCCGGACGAGATGAGCGCGCTCCTTCGCAGGTACTCGCCGAGCGACTCCGAGCGGTCGGTCGAGGTCGCGAAGATGATGTTCCCGCCGAGGAGGTAGACCTTCTTCGAGACGCCGTTCGACTCGAGCGTGAGGACGCCCGGCGCCCGGTAGAAGTGAATCGTCCGAAGAACCTCCGGGAGAGGTTCCTGCGCGAGATCCCCCGTGTACTGGAAGCGGCCCTCCACGGTCCGCGGATTCTACTCAGGACCCGGCGGGGCCGCCTTGCTAGCATGCCGGCCGTGATCGACTTCGCCGACGCGCTCGCTCGCGTGCTCGAGGCGACGCAGCCGATGCCCGCGTGCACGGTTTCCCTGGAGGACGCCGTCTCCCGCGTCCTCGCCGAGGACGTGCGCGCCGACCTGCCGGTCCCGGGGTTCGACACGACCGCGATGGACGGCTGGGCCGTGCGCGCGTCGGAGGTGGGCCGGGTGCCCACCCTCCTCGCCGCGGCCGGAGCTTCGGGAGCCGGGTCCGTTCCGGGCGTCCTCCCCCCCGGCTCCGCGTGGAAGGTCATGACGGGCGCGCCGATGCCGCCCGGGAGCGACTCCGTCGTCCCCGTCGAGGACGCCGCCGCCGTTCCCGGAGGTTCGGTCCGGCTCGACGCCGTTCCGAAGCCGGGAGCGCACGTGCGCCGCCGCGGCGAAGTGATCGAGTCTGGCGCGCTGCTGCTCGCGGCGGGCCGGCGCCTCACTCCCGCCGACCTCGTCCTCGCGGCCGCCGCCGGCCGCGCCACGCTGCAGGTCGCCCGCGCGCCGCGCGCCGGCGTCCTCGTGACCGGCGACGAGCTCGTCCCGCCCGGGACGCGTCCGGGCCCCGGGCAGCTCCGGAACACGAACGCGCCGCTGCTCCTCGCGGCGCTGCGGCGCGCCGGGGCCGAGCCGGTTTCCCTCGGCGTCGTCCCGGACGACGAGCGCGCTCTCGCAGGGGCCCTGGAGAAGGCGTTCACCGCGAAGCTCGACATCCTTCTCACGACGGGCGGCGTCTCGGCCGGCGACTACGACTACGTCGGAGAGGCCCTCGCGGCCGCGGGGGCGCGCGTGCGCTTCCACAGGGTCGCGATCCGGCCGGCGAAACCCGTGCTCTTCGCGACGCGGGGGACCACGCTCGTCTTCGGCCTCCCCGGCAATCCGGTCTCGGCGGCGGTCGCGTTCGACTTCCTCGTGCGGCCCGCTCTGCGCGCGGCGGCGGGCCTCCTGCCCCCCCTGCCCCCGACCGTGTCCGCACGGCTCACGGCTCCCGTCCGGAACAAAGGGCCGCGCCGGGCGTTCCACCCCGCGGTCCTCTCCTGGGACGGCGCCCGGCTCGCCGCCGAGCCGCTCGCGTCGCGCGGCTCGCACGACATCGTGGCGCACGCGAGGGCCGACGCGTTCCTCGAGCTCGCGCCCGAGTCGGCGTGGGAGGCGGGCGACGCCGTCCCCGTTCACCGGGGCACGGCCGAGAGCACCTTCTAGCGGCGCGCCGCCTTCGAGGATCGCCTCTCCGCCTTCCCCTTTTTCGCAGCGGGCTTTCGCTTCGCGGTCCGTCCCGCCTTCGGGAAGAGGCCGGTCCGGATCGTCTCGATCTGCGAGAGGTGGATGCGGTCGTGCCCCGCGTACATCGTGACGAGGCGGCCGAGCGACTCCTCGCCGCGCTCGGCGTGCAGCCCCACGCGGTCCCACGCCTCCTCGCCGACGCGCTCGAGAAGGCCGAGATTCACGGCCCGGGCCATCGCGAAGTCGTCGAGAAGGTCGGCCGTCGTCGCCCGGTCGACGCCGAGGTTCGCGACGAACGCGTCCTGGTCGTAACCGGGCAGCCCAGGACGGTCCATCGCCGCGATGAAGCGGTAGCGGCTGCCGAGGACGACCTCGCTGTCGGCGAGGTGCGCGACGATCTCGCGGATGCTCCACTTCCCGGGAGCGGGCCTCTTCGCGAGCTGTTTCTCCGTGAGCCCGCGGGCGAGACGGCGCAGAAGGTCCGGCGCTTCGGCCATGGCGGCGACGGGATCGGCGTCCCCGAGGGCCTCGAGGTAACGGTCGGGAACGACGGGACCGGGAGATCCGGCGGCCATGGGCTCCTCCTGCGCGTCAGCGAATGGCGGAGGCCACGTCGGCGGCCGTCACCGGCTCCTCGCTGCGCAGACACACCTTACCGCCGGTGCGCCACGCGATCCAGTACGGGGCCTTCTCGATCCCCGAGTCCTTCGCCCAGTCTCCGTTCGGGTCGAACACGACGGGCCGCCGGATCCCGCGGGCGCGCTTGACCGCGTCCGCGATCGGCTCGTCCCCGAGGATGATGAAGCACTCGATCCCCTGCTCGGCGAGCTGGCTCGCGAGCTCGACGGCCGCCGGGATCGCATCGGTCGACTTCCGGCCCACGGTGGGTCTCAGGTACACGCCTGCGCAGCCCGGAGGCGCGCAGTTCTTCAGGGCCACGCTCTCCATGCCCTTCTCGAAACCCTCGTACCGCTGGAGGCTCTGCTCGCCAACCGAGGAGGGCGGCCTGAAGTACAGCCAGGCGCCCACGGCGGCCGCGACAAGCGTCAGAACGATCGCGGCGCCGGGGGGGCCCATTGAGACCGGCCGGTCCGCGATCCGATAGCGCGACGTCGTGGCGGCCGCGGGCCCGGCCAGCGGCGGCGTTCCTCCCGCCGGGGTCGCGCCGGACGGCGTCCCCGCCGCGGCCGGCCGAGGGGTCGTGGGAGGAGGCGTCACGGTGCCCATGAACATGCTGATTCTACGCAATTCCGCCCGGTGCGTACCACACGACGGGAGTCCCGGCCGCGCCGGCCCGACCCGTCAGGTGGCGGGACCCTTCCGGATCGTCACGACCCCCGAGGACGACCGGATCACGAGCTTCGGCCCGCCGCCGTTGAGCCTGGCCTCGCCCAGGAGCTGGCCGGTACGCTTCGACACCGAGATCCCCGGGAACTGGGACACGATCGAATCGGAGTCGACCTCGTCTCCGGTGACGTGGATCTCGACGTCCGCCCTGTAGTTCGCGGGCAGCGTCACGGTCACGTCGCCGCCGCTCGTCGAGAGCTCGCCGCCGGGCCCGGCGGTTCCCGAGATCTCGCACGTGATCGAGCCGCCCGACGTGCGTGCCGTGACGGGGCCGCGCACCTTCTTCAGGACGATGTCTCCCCCGCCCGTGCGTGCGTTCACGGAGCCCCCGGCGGACCGCACGACGACGTCGCCGCCGCTCGTCTCGAGCCGCGCGTCGCCGCTCACGGAGCCCGCGCGAATGTCGCCGCCGAACGTCGTCGCCTTGAGATCGCCCGTCACGGACTCGACGCGGATGTCGCCGCCAGCCGTCGAGACCTCGGCGCCCTTGCCCGCCCCCGCGAGGCGGATCTGGCCGGAGCGGCTGGTGATGGTCACGCGGCCGGACACCTTGCCGACGGTGACGTCACCGGAGGCGATCGCCGGCGCGTAGTCGCCGTCGACGTCGCCCACGACGATCGACCGGCCCCAGGGGTCGGGCGTGATCGGTGCGGCCGGGGCGACGGGCGCGACCGGTGCGATGCCCGCGACCGGGGGGGCTGGCGGCGCCGGCACCGCGTATGGCGCGGGCGCCGGGTGCTCGCGGACGACGATGCGCGGGACGCTCGGCACGGCGGGGACCATGACGACGTCCGTCGCGTGCGGCGACGTGAGGCGCTTCGCCTGGGCCTCGGTCGTGCCCTCGGCGAGGACGAGGATCCGCCCGTTGAGGTTCGAGACGCGCACGGACGCGCCGCCGTCGCCGACCGTGCCGACGTAAGCGCGGTTCAGGTTCACGGTGATGCTGCGCGAGATCTCGCGGCTCAGGCCGGCCATCTCGCGGTTCAGGTCGGCCATCGCCTCGTTCAGCTCCGAGAGGTCGATCACGACGTCGCCGTCCTCGTCCTTCTCGCGCACCTTCTCCTTCCGGCGGATCTCCTCCCGGATCTTGCGCTGCGCGGCCCGGATCTTCTCCCGCGCGGCGTTCGCCTCCTCGCGGTCGCGGGCGGCGCCGGCCACGGGCGGGAACGGGAAGGTCGAGAGGATTTCGCCGCTCATCGTGCGCCCCTCGAGGCGGAACCCGGCCTTCGCGGGGAGCGTCAGGGCGATTGCGCCGTTCACCGTGCGCACGTCGAGGTCCGTCCCTTTCGGGAGCTCCGTGAAGATCGCGTCGATCGCGCCGTTCACCGTGTTCAGCGTCGCGTCGCGCCGTCCGCCCGCGAGCGTGATCTTGCCGTTCACCGTCGTGAGCCGGACCGGCGCCGCGACACTCACGACGCTCACGGCGCCGTTCACCGCCGAGACCTGCACGGACATCGAGGCGGGCACCGTGATGCGGTACTTCGTCTCGCTCCTCCAGCGGTCGTCCCCGTGGCTCTCGACGTTCCAGCCGCGCCCGGAGCGCCTCACGTGCTCGCCCGGCTCCTCCGTGTACAGGGAGACGTTCCCGTTCTCGTTCTCGAAGCGGACCTTGACGTCGGCGAGGTTCTTCTTCGCGTCGGCGTCCGTCGCGCCCCAGGCCGTGACCTCGGCGTCGGCCCGGAACGAGGTCCCGGCGGCGATCTCGACGCGGCCGTTTACGGTTTCGACGGAGAGGGACTTCAGGTCGCCGGACGCGTTGAACGTCTCCGTGCGGCTCGCCTTCGCGTTCCATTCCTTCGCCTGGGCCCGGAGGCCGGCGGCCAGCGAGAACAGGACGAGCGCGGCGATCGCGAGCGCCCAGACGAGGGCGCGCCTGTCGCGGCGCGGAGATTCGGGCGCGGATTCGGGTTTCGTGCTCATGTGAAAGAGACGCTCCAGTTCCGGAAAGGTGTCTTCAGATCTCGATCTTCGAGAGGGCGAGCGCGGCCTGGCTGCGGACGTAGCCGTTCTCGTGGTCGTCCGTCGCCTTCTGCCGCAGGCTCTCGATGGAGGACGCGTCCTTGAAGACGGCGGCCGCCTTCGCGAGGCCTTCGACGGCGAGGATGCGGACGGCGGGGTTCGGGTCCGTCTTCAACGCCTTCGCGAACGCGTCGCGCGTCTCGGGAGTCGGCGGCATCTGCGCGAGCGCCTCGGCGGCCTTCTTGCGGACGCCGGGGTTCCTGTCCGTCTCGAGCGTGCGCCTGAGGAGGGTCACGATCTCCGGCGAGACCGGCGCTCCCCCGCGCGTCCCCTCGGACACGAGGTCGAGGGCTCCGCCCTTCGCGCCCTCGGACCCGGCGGCCCCGGAGACGAGCGACACGAGGAGGTTCGCGACCGCCTGGTCCTCGGGTTTGCCGACGACCGTGTAGCGGGTCGTGACGTCGAAGGAGACGGCGACCTTGCCCGCGGCGTTCGCGGGCGTGTACGTGACGTTCGCGAGGCGCGGCTTGCCGGAGAGGTCGAGCGCGGCTCGGGAGGCGTCCAGCGTGCGGTTCGCCACGAGGGCGACGTTCTCGCCACCGCGGAACGGGGACGGCGTGGGCTGGTAGCGGGCCGAGCCCGGGAGGGCGCCGCCACCCGACGCGCGCGCGAGGAAGAAGCCGGCGACGCCGGCCAGGAGGACGGCCGCCACCTTCAGGAGCGGGGACTCCACGCCGCGGGGCCGGAACGGTCGCACGTTCGCCCTTCGCCACGTCGCGGTGGCGAGCGCCGCCGACGCGCGCGCCGCGAAGGCCGACGTCACCGCGAGGTCGCCGCCGTCGTCGTCGGCGAGACGCCGCCAAACGGCCTCCATCTCGGTGGCCGTGGTTGCGCACGCGGCGCAGCCGGCGAGGTGCGCGGCGACGGCGGCGGCGCCGTCTCCCGCGCTCTCGCCCGTCAGACGGGCGAGGATGAATTCACGGACCTTCAGGGTCTCGCGGCATTCCATGGGGAGTCTCCTTCGGAGAACACGGACTTGAGCGTCTCCATCGCCCGGAAGACCCGGGTCTTGACCGCGCCCTCGCTGATCGAGAGGGAGCGGGCGATCTCGGCGTACGGAAGGCCGTGGTAGCGGGCCAGGACGAGGACCTCGCGCTGCTCGTCGGACAGTCGCGACAGGGCGCGGCGCACGGCCTTGCGCCGCTGCCGCTCGACGAGCCGGATGTCCACGGGCAGGTCCGGACCCGCGACCTCCGCGACGGCGTCGAGCGAGACGTTCTGGCGGCGAACGCTCTGGCGCATCCGGTCGCGGCAGGCGTTCGCGGCGATCGCGAAGAGCCACGAGGCGACCGGCGCCCGGCCGTCGTACTGGCCCGCCCGGGCGATCACCTTCAGGAAGACGTCCTGCGTGACCTCCTCGGCCTCGGTGGCGTTCCCGAGCATCCGCCCCGTGAACCTCAGGAGGGGGCCGGACCAGCGCTGGAAAAGGCGGGCCGCGCCGGACTCGTCGCCCAGCCGAACCAGCTCCAGCGCCTCGAGATCCGCTTCCTGGCCGGGGCCGATCCCGTCCGCCTCCACGCACCCCTCCCGTTTTCCGGCGACCGAGTCCACGCGAGTATGACGGGGGAACGGACGGAAGGTTACGGGCGGACCGGGCCCGCTGTCAGCCCTTCCGGAGGGCGAGGCTCCCCTTCTCGGTTTTCAGGCTCACGCGCGGCCCCCCGCCGTTGACAGCGCCGCGGGCCACGAGGCCGTGGCGGCGGCTCCCGGCGGACGCGTCCGTCAGGGGCGCCGGGAACTCGACGTTCAGGCTCCCCCGGTTCGACTCGGCCGCGAGCTCGAACGCGGCCGCCGCCGGCAGGTGGACGACGATGGATCCCTTGTACGTCTCGGCGCGGACTTCGCCCGCGAGGCGCACGATCCCCGCGTCCACCACGCCCTTGTACGTCTCGACCTTCAGGCCGCCGGCGAGGCCGACCACGTCGAGGCGGCCCTTGTACGTGTCGACCTCGAGGTCGGCCGCGAGGTCCTTCACGACGAGGTCGGACTTGTAGTCCTTGATCTTCAGCGCCGCGTTCTTCGGCATCCGGATCCTGTAGTGGACGAACGGGCGGGCCGTGCAGTTGCCCCACCACGACGTCGACTCCTCGAGCGCGTCGTAGTCCGACGTAATCGCGACGCCGCCCGGGACCTTCTCGATGACGACCCGCGTCTGATCCACCCACTTCGCCTGACGCTCGGCCGAACCGCAGGAGTCGTCGGTCTCGATCCGGGCCTCGACGGAGACTTCGGCCCGATCCCACGTCGTCACTTTCACGCTGCCCTTGTAGGTATCCACCAGGACGGTCTCCCCCGCCGCGAGCGGCAGAGTTTTCGAGACGTCCCGGGACGAAGGGGCGGCGGCAACCGGAACGGCGGCAAAAACGGACAGGGCGACGGCGGCAAGGAGCTTGCGCATGGGGGCCTCTCTCCCCTTAAACGCCCGGCGCGGCGAAAGGTTCCGGTCAGCCCGGGAAGATGAAGCGGCGCTGGCGCGCGGCGGCCAGGAGCTCGCCCCGGAAGTCCGGATGCGCGATCCCGATGAGGGCCATCGTGCGCTGGCGGATGTTCCGGCCCCAGAGGTCGGCGACGCCATACTCCGTGACGACGTAGTGGATGTCGCCGCGGCTCGTGACGACGCCGGCCCCCTCCGCAAGGACGGGGGTGATTCGACTCACGGCGCCGTCCTTGGCCGTCGAGGGGAGCGCGATGATCGGGCGGCCGCCCTTGCTGCGCGCCGCGCCGCGCATGAAGTCGACCTGTCCGCCGATGCCCGAGAAGAAGCGCGTCCCGATCGAGTCCGCGGCGACCTGGCCCGTGAGGTCCACGGCGAGCGCCGAGTTGATCGCGACCATGTCGTCGTTGCGGGCGATCTGGAACGGGTCGTTCGTGAAGCTCGAGGGGCGCATCTCGATGGCCGGGTTGTCGTTGACCCACTCGTACAGATCGCGCGAGCCCATGATGAAGGACGTCACCGCCTTGCCCGGGAGGAGCTTCTTGCGCCTGCCGGTCACGACACCGGACTGGATGAGGCGCATCGCGCCGTCGGACAGCATCTCCGTGTGGATCCCGAGGTCGTTGCGGTCCGCGAGCGCGCTGATGACGGCGTCGGGGATGCGGCCGATGCCCATCTGGAGGCACGCACCGTCCGGGATGAGGCTCGCGGCGTGGAGGCCGATCTGCCGGCACACGTCGTCCGGCGGCTCGGAGGCGAGCTCGAAGAGCGGGTCGTCGACGGGGATGAGGTGCGCGATGCGGTCCACGTGCAGGAACGAGTCGCCGAGCGTCCGCGGCATGTTCGGGTTCACCTCGGCGAGGACGAGCGGCGCCGTGTCCACGGCCGCCCGCACGACGTCGACCGAGACCCCGAGACTCACGAAACCGTGGCGATCCGGCGGGCTGACCTGGATGAGCGCGACGTCGATTCCGACGCGGCCGCTCGTGATGAGGGTCGGGATTTCCGAGAGGAAGACGGGCATGAAGTCGGCCCGCCCCTCCTGCACGGCGCTCCGCACGTTGGCCCCGATGAAGAAAGCCATGTGGCGGAAGCGCTGCTCGAGACCGGGCGCGACGTACGGCGCCTTGCCGAGTGTCAGGATGTGGACGATCTCGTTGTTCCTGAGGTGCGTGCCGTACTCGACCAGCCCCTGGACGAGCCTTCCGGGCTCGCCCGCACCCGAGCCGACCAGGATTCGGCGGCCCGGTGGAATCGTCCGGATGGCCTCTTCCGCGGTCGCTATCTTCCAGCTGAAGCGGTCTTTCCAGTCGGTACTCATACGAAACGAATGTAACTCAGAAGTACAAGCTCTGCACCGATGCGTTTGAATCCCTCTTCCGCCATCTCAGCGCCTGAGGCCGATCAACAGTCCGTCCGGAGTCGGAAGGCACGCTGTATCAAATGGTTCTGACGTTTCCTGATGGAAACGGCGCATCGCGGCGGCCTCATCGGAGTCCTCGAGAAGACGGCCGAACAGGAATGCATTGTCGCCGATCAGGAGGCCCCCCTTCCGGAGGTTCTTCGCCGCCCAGCGGCCGTAGCGGTCGTAGTTGCCCTTGTCGGCGTCGACGAAGACCGCGTCGAACGGGCCGAGCGGCTCGAGCGTGGGCAGGATCGCGAGGCCGGCGCCCTCGAGGACCGTGACCCTCGACCCGAGGCCCGCCGCTTCGAGGTTCCCGCGCGCGACGCGTACGTGCTTCGGATCGAACTCCACCGTCCAGACGTGCCCGTCCTCCGGCAGCGCCCGCGCCATGACGAGAGCCGAGTAGCCCGCGAGCGTCCCGACCTCGACGACCTTCTTCGCGCCGGCGAGCCTCAGGAGGAGAGCGACGGCCTTCGCCTCGGACGCGGCGAGCTGGATCGCCGGCATCCCGTGCAGCGCCGGCGCGTCGAACGCACGCGCGGCGCCCGCGTCGTGCGGCGCGTGGACGCGGGCGACCCAGTCGAGGATCTCGCCGGTCGCGTACGAAAAGCCCGCGCGGGAGTCCCGGTCTGCCATCAGCCGATCACCGGACGGCGGCCTCCAGCAGCGTGAGCGTGCCCGCGTCGCCATCCAGCTCGGCCATCACGCCGAGCGGGAGCGTCGCCTTGTCCGGCACGTGCCCGAACACGAGGTTCGCGACGACGGGAATGCCGAGATTCCCGAGCCGGTCCTGGCAGACCTCCTGCCACGTCCACGTCCCGAAGCCCGCGAAGCTCGGCTTGTAGTCCTTCGGCCCGCAGTCGTGGAACTTTCCGAGCGCAACGCCCGCGAGGCCGGAGAGCTTGCCCGTCAGGAGGAACTGCGTGAGCCACCGGTCGATGCGGTACGGCTCCTCGCCGACCTCCTCGAGGAACAGGATGCGACCTTTGAGGTCCGGCTCGAAGGGCGTCCCGACGAGCGTCGAGAAGACGCTGATGTTCCCGCCGACGAGTCGCCCCTTCGCCTTCCCGGGCGCGAGTTTGTAGATCCAGTTCTCGCGGTCCACGAAGACCTCGCGCGACGGGCCCCTGGGCGGCGGCGGCTCGGCGATCCGTCCGGCGGGCTGGGCCTGCATGAGGACCTTCCGGAAGGACGCAAGCGTGTAGTCCGTCGGCAGCTCGCCTCCAACCGGGCCGTGGAACGTCACGAGGCCCGTCAGGCGGTGGATCGCGTTCAGGAGCGCCGTGATGTCGCTGTACCCGACGATCGCCTTCGGGTTCTTCTTGATCGTCTCGTAGTCGAGGAGCGGCAGGATCCGCGAGGCACCGTAGCCGCCGCGCAGGCAGAAGATCGCGTCGACGGACGGGTCCGCGAACGCCGCGTTCAGGTCGGCGGCGCGGTGGGCGTCCGGTCCCGCGAGGTAGTACGTCGTCTCGCCCGCGTGCGGGAACACCTTCGGCTTGAAGCCGAGCGCCTTTACGATCTCCGCGGCCATGTCGTTTCCGGCGAGCCCCCACTCCGGGGACGACGGCGCGACGAGCGCGACCGTCATCCCTGGCTTGAGCGCCTTCGGGAAGACGGGCTCGGGCGGCTTCTCGGCGTACTTCGTGAGCGCGGCCTGCGCGGAGAGCGGAAACCCGGCGATGAGGGAGGCGAAGGAGACTTCCTCGAGGAACGTGCGTCGGCTCGTCGGCATGCCCCGATTCTAGGCTGCCGCGGTCCCCCGGGGACCCGGGACGAACCGCCGGACGGCCCCGAGGATGAGCAAGGCGGCCCCGAACGTCGCGACGATGGCGGCGCCCGTCGGGAGGTCGAGCTGGAAGGAGAGCCACACGCCGACCGCCGAGACGACGACCCCCATCGTCCAGCCGATCGCGAGGCGCACGCCGAGGCGCTCGGAGAAGAGCATCGCGGCGACGGACGGCACGATGAGGAACGAGAAGACGAGGAGCACCCCGGCGATGGCCACGGAGCTCGTCACGACGAAGCCGAACGAGGCGTAGAAGAGGAAGTCCCAGAACCTGACGTTCCAGCCGCGGCGGACCGCCTCGGCTTCGTCGCGCGAGATCAGGAGAAACCGCTCGCGGAAGAAGAAGTGGAACGCGCCGACGAGCGCGTAGAGCGCCGCCGTCCTGCCGAGCTCCGGCCAGGAGACCGAGAGGATGTTTCCGACGAGCATCTCCTTGAGGTGCTCGGTCTCGCGCGTCGCCTTGGACATCACGAGCACGGCGAGCGCCGCCGACACGGCGTAGACGATCCCGATGATCGCCTCCTGAGGGATGCGGGTCTTGCCGTGCGATTTCGTGAGGGCGAAGATCGCCGCCCCGAGGAGCGTGAACACGAGCGAGAAGACGTACGCCCCGTTCGAGTGCATCTCGAAGCCGGCGAGGTAGCCGACCGTCCCGCCGAGCGCCGCGATCTGGGCGAGCGAGAGGTCCACGAAGATGACCCCGCGCTCGACGACGTGCACTCCGAGATAGGAGTGGATGCCGGTCAGGATGAGGCTCGCGACGAACGCGGGCAGCAGGATCTCGAAGACGGTCATTTCTTCCTCTTCTCCAGCGCGGTCGCGATCTTGTCGACTGTCGACGTCGAACAGCGAGAGATAGTCCTTCGCGGCCGGCTCGCCGCCGACGGACGGCGGGATCACGACGACCGTCGCGCCCGTCTTCGAGGCGACGAAGTCGGGGTCCTTCCGGTCGAAGTAGACCTCCATCAGGATGAGCGGGACTTTCTCGGCGTTCATGAGGTTGATGATCTCGAGCTTGTGCTGCGGCGTCGGCGGGATGCCGGGCTTGGGCTCGAGGTATCCGACGACGTCCAGGCCGAAGGCCTTCGCGAAGTTCGGCCACGAGGCGTGGTACGTCACGACCTTCGTGCCCTTGAACGGCGCGAGGCGGGCCTTCCAGCGCACCTCGGCCGCCGTCAGCTTCGCCTCGAAATCCGCGAGATTCTTCGCGTACGCGGCGGCCCCCGCCGGGTCCAGCTCCGTCAGCTTCGCCGCGATCGCGCGGGCGATCACGCGCCCGTTCTCGGGGTCGAGCCAGAAGTGCGGGTTCCCGTAGGGGTGGACGTCGCCCATCGCACGCGTGACGGTGCCCGTGGGCCGCTGGAGGATGTCGCAGCCCACGGACGCGTCGACGTAGCCCGCGCCGGTGGGACGGATCTTCTCGTTGCGCGCCTGGTCGAGGAGGGGTGGCAGGTACCCGATCTCGAGCTCGAGCCCCGCGACGACCAGCATGTCCGCGCCGTGCAGCTTCAGGATGAACGACGGCTTCGGCTCGACGAAGTGCGGGTCCTGGTAGCCCTTCGCGATCGACTCGGCGTCCACGCGGTCGCCGCCGATCGTCGAAGCCAGAGACGCGAAATCCGACAGCGTCGTGACGACCTTCAGCTTCGCGGCCTCGGCGGAGGAAGAGATTCCGATGAGTAAGAGGGAAAGAACGAGAGAAGAAGAGAAAGATCTTCTTAGAAGGTGCCCGGTGCAGGTCGCGCCGACGGCATCCCGAGGCGCTGCCGTGGCCGATGCGAGCCGCCCTATTACATTTCTAGGAAAATCTTCTTCTCTTCTCTTCATTGTCTTTTTTCCTCTCATGGTCAGAACGGGTGCGCGCCGTGGGCGCCGATGACGAACTGGAGCTGCAGCAGAAGCTCGGTCGCCGTCACGGGGCCGGTGACTTGATCGTAGCGGTTGCGGCGGAGCTGGGCGCGAAGCTGGGAGAACTCCGAGGGCCAGAACGTCAGCATTGCCGAGTCGCCGCGATCGCGCAGCGACGCGTCGTCCGCGTGGTCCGACTCGTCGTGCCGGTAGCCGGCGAACCAGCGCCGGCCGAGCTGGACCTGGCCGAGCGCGTACCACCCGTCCGCACGGACGGTCGAGCCGTCGGCCGTTTCGCGCTCCGAATGCATCCACTCGGCACGCACGAAGACCGACCGGTAGAGCCCCTCCCGGAGAGGCTTCCACCGGAACGTCAGGTCCGCGCCCGTGAGCGCCGTGTGGAATCCCTCTCCGTCGACGCCGTTCCCGCGGGTCCACGAGCCTCCGAGCTCGAGGTTCGTCGACTCGGAGAGGTCCTTGTAAGCCTTCAGATGGAAGAGGGGCTCGACGTCGTTGCGCGAGTGCGCCTCGAAGAGCTTGTCCGAGGTGCCCTGGAAGAGCTGCGCCGTCGCCTCGAGGAAGATCTCGGACGGCATCGGGATGAGGCGGGCAACCGAGATCCCGGAGTCGTTGATCCCGTCCTCGCTGCCCAGGAGGTTCGTGACAACGAGAGGCGTGTCCGCGTATTGCCGCACGTGCAGGATGTTCCGTGTTCACTTTGCCGAACGACGCCTTGAACTTGCCGGCCTTCGCGACGAGGTCCCACGGGAGCGTCAGGAACGTGACGTACCCCTCCTCGATCCCGACTTCCTCGTTCGAGAACGTGACGAAGAAGTCCGCGCGGGCGTACGGGTCGACGATCGCCTGCAGGCCGATCTCGGATTCCTTGAGCTGGAGGCTCGGCTGGTTGTCGACCTCGTTGTGGCCGACGAACCCGAGCGCGTTGCCGATCACCGAGATCGCAGGGTTGAAGACGTTGCCGGTCTGGGTGGTCGGGGCGGTCTGGGCGGCCGCCGGGGCCGCCGCGAGGGCGAAGAGAACGAAGAGAAAGAGTTCTGCGAAAAGGAACACGGGCGCGGCTGCGCGCCTTCCCGGATCTACTTTCAAAGGAATTCCCTCCTGGAGCGTGACCGATGCCCGGACGGAGCCCGCCCAGGCAAGAAGACGTCTACGCGGCCGAGGGGGGAGAGCGGTCAGAAAGATCGGGGACGGACGGGGCGGGCGCCACGCGGTCCGCGCGCGCCTCGGGCATTGGCCGCGAGACGGGCGACGCCAGGAAGACCCGTGCGGAAGCGGGCGGCAGGAGGTGGGCGATCGCGCACGCCGCGCACGGATGCTCCTTCCCGGGAACGAACGGCGGATGGTTCGGGTGGTCGGGCGCGAAGAGCTGCGTCCCGTGCGAGAGCGCCTCGATCCCGTCGACGTGGCTAAACGCGCCGCCCAGGGCGAGCGGCGCAAGCAGCGCCAGGACAGCGGCGCGAACGAACCGGACCGTCACCACGCGGAAGTTTACCCTTCCCCGCCGCGCCGGCTCTCTTACACCTCCAGCCGGTCCTGCGGCCGGGCGACGAGCACGTACAGCGCGGGCATCAGGAAGACGCTGATGAGGAGGCGCGAGAAGAGCCCGCCCACGATGACGAGGGCGAACGGACGCTGCGTGTCGGAGCCGATGCCGGTCGACAACGCCGCCGGCAGGAGGCCGAAGGCGGCGACGAGGCCCGTCATCATGATGGGACGGAGGCGGAGGATCGCGGCCTCGCGCGTCGCGTCCATGATCCCCATCCCGGTCCTTCGAAGCTCGTTCGCGTACGAGATGAAGATGACGGCCGTCTGGACCGAGACGCCGAAGAGCGCGATGAAGCCGATGCCAGAGGAGACGGAAAACGGCGTGCCCGTGAGCTTGAGCGCGATGAGGCCGCCGATCGGGTCCGAGAGCAGGACCGCGAGCACGGTGATCATCGGGAACTTGAAGTTCGAGTAGAGCATGAAGAGCAGCAGCGAGATCACGAGCAGCGTCACGGGCACGATCACCTGGAGCTGCTTGCGCGAAGAGGTGTAGTCCTCGTACTCGCCGCCCCAGACGACGCGGTATCCGGCGGGGATCGTCACCGCCTTGGCGACCTCCCGCTGCGCGTCCTCGACCGCGCCCGCGAGATCGCGGTTCTTGACCGAGTATTGGACGCCGATGTAGCGCGAGTTGTCCTCGCGGTAGACGTACGAGGCCCCGCTGACCTCGCGGATGTCCGCGAGCTCCTTCATCGGGACCTGCTGGCCCCCGGGCGTGGCGACGAGGATGTTCCCGATCGCGGCGGGCGTCTGCCGGAACTCCGGCTTGAGCCGCACGACGAGGTCGAAGAGCCTCTCGCCCTGCACGACCTGGGTCGCGGCCGTGCCGCCCACCGCCGCCTCGATGAGGCCGTTGATGTCGGCGACGTTCAGCCCGTAGCGCGCGATCTTCGCGCGGTCGATCGTCACGGTGAGGCTCGGCTGCCCGAGCTGGCGGACGACGGAGATCTCGGTGATTCCCCGCACGTGCTCGAGCACTCCCTTGATGGCGTCCGCGCGGTTCTCGAGGACGGCGAGGTCCGGCCCGAAGATCTTCGCGGCGAGGGCGCTCTTGAGTCCCGTCTCGGCCTCGTCGACGGCGTCCTCGGCCGGCTGCGTGAAATTGAACACGATCCCCGCGAACGGCTTCAGCTTCTCGTCGATCGCGTCGATGAGGGCCTTCTTGTCGCGATACTTCCCCTTCCACTCGCGATACGGCTTGAGCCCGACGAAAAACTCGTCGTTGAAAAACCCGGTCGGATCGGTGCCGTCGTCCGGCCGCCCGAGCTCGTTCGCGACGACCGTGACCTCGGGAAAGGAGCGCAGGATCGACCGGATCTGGGGCGAGATCTTGGCGGCCTCCTCGAACGAGATCGTGGACGGCATCGTGGCACGGACCCAGAGCGCCCCTTCGTCCAGATGCGGCATGAACTCGGCTCCGATCCCCGGGATGAGGAAGAGGGAGAGGCCGAGTAGGACGAAGCTCCCGACGGTCGTGCGCCACGGATGCGCGAGAGACGCGTCGAGCCCGCGCGTGTAGAGGTTGCGCGCCCTCTCGAAGGCGACGTTGCGCCGCTCTCTCACGCCGCGCCGGAGCGCCCAGCCGCACAGGACGGGCACGAGCGTGAGCGCGAGGACGAGCGCGCCGACGAGCGCGAAGATCATCGTGTCGGCCATCGGCTGGAAGAGCGCGCCGGACGGGCCCGAGAGCGCATAGATGGGAAGGAACCCCGCGATGATGACGGCCACCGCGTAGAAGATCGGCCGGTCCACCTCGGCGGCCGCCTGCACGATCACCTCCGTCACGCTCAGGCGGTTCCCCGTCTCGCCGTTGAGAGCGAGCCGCCGGAACACGTTCTCGACCATGACGACGGAGGCGTCGACGAGGATGCCGAAGTCGATCGCCCCGATCGACAGCAGGTTCGCCGGCACGTGCTTGAGGTCCAGACAGATGAACGCAAAGAGCAGGGAGAGCGGGATCGTGGCGGCCACGATGAGGCCCGACCGGAAGTCGTAGAGGAAGAACACGAGCACGACGATCACGAGGAGCATGCCGCGCAGCAGGTTGTCCTCGACGGTGCGGGTCGTGAGCTCGATGAGGTCGCGCCGGTCGTAGAAGGGACGGATCTTGACGTCTTTCGGCAGGATCGAGTCGTTCAGCTCCTTCGTCTTCTTCTCGATCCGGTTCAGCACGACCTGGGCCTGCTCTCCCCGGCGCATCAGGATCACGCCCTCGACGGCCTCGTCGCGCTCGTTGAACCCGAACTGTCCGAGGCGCGGGGCCTCCCCGATCACGACCTGGCCGACGTCCTTCACGAGCACGGGCGTGCCGTTGTGGACCGAGACGACGACGTTGCCGATGTCCTCTGGCGTCGTGAGGCGGCCCAGGCCGCGCACGTAGTAGAACTGGCCGCCCTGGGAGTAGAAGCCGCCTCCGGAGTTGCTGTTGTTGGCGCCCAGCGACGCGACGATCAGGGGCACGGAAAGGCCGACCGCGGCGACCTTCGCCGGGTCGAGCAGCACCTGGTACTGCATCGTGGGGCCGCCGAGGCCGGAGTCGTCCGCGACGCCCGGCACCGACTTGTACTGCCGCTCGATGACCCAGTCCTCGAGCGTCTTGAGCTCCATCGGCGAGCGATCCGGGCTGTCGAGGACGTAGCGGTAGATGAGGCCCGAGGGCGAGAACAGCGGCGCGACGCTCGGCGTGACGCCGTTCGGGAGAGAGACGCCCGCCAGGCGCTCGAACACCTGGTGCCGCGCGAAGTAGCTGTCGGTTCCCGTCTCGAAGGTCATGCGTACGTCCGAGAGTCCGTAGAGCGAGATCGACCGGACGACCGTCACGTTCGCCGTGCCGTTCATCTCGACCTCGATCGGAACCGTGATGAGGCGCTCGACTTCCTCCGCCGCGTGCCCCCCCCACTGCGTGATCACCTCGACCTGGGGCGGCGCGAGATCCGGATAGGCGTCGACGGGCAGGCGGCGGAAGGAATAGACGCCGACGGCGACCAGCAGGATCACGAAGAACACGCACAGGAAGCGCTGGCGCAGCGCGGCCGCGACGACGCGGTTGATGAGCGACGGCGCCGCGCGGTCCCGGACTTCCGCCGGAGGCGCGCCTTCGGGTTCGCTCACGGGTGCTCCGACGTCGACAGGAAGAGCCCGCCCTCGACCACGACGGAATCGCCGGCCGAGAGGCCCGAGAGGATCTCCTGGCTGTCCCCGACGCGCGCGCCGATCCGGACGCGGTGGCGCTTGAAGGCGCCGTCGGGCGCGGCGGTGAACACGAAAGGCAGGTTGTCCTCGTCGCGCAGGACGGCCGAGACGGGGACCATTACGCCGTTGCTCTCGGCGCGCGAGCGGATCGTGACCCGCACGTAGAGGTCCCGTTTGAGGACCTGCCCGGTATTCGGGACCTCGAGCCGAACCGCGACGGCCCGGGTGTTCGGGTCGACGAGAGCGGCGATGTTGCTCACCTTCCCCGGGAGAGGCGCGAGCCCGGCACTCGTCTTCACCTCCGCCGGGTCGCCGACCTTCACGAACGGGAGGTCCGCCTCGAAGACGTTCGCCATGACCCAGACCGTGGAGAGGTCGGCGACCGTGAAGCACGGCGTCGTGCCCGCCGCCAGCAGCTGCCCCGGCGAGATGAGCTTCTCGACGACGGTTCCTTCGAGCGGCGAGCGGATGACGCCGCCGGGACTCGCGACGGGACGGTTCTGGCGGATGTCGTCGAGCGTCTTCTCGTCGACTCCGAGGCTCCGGAGCTGCTGAAGGGCGGAGTCGCGGTCCGCCGCCGCGCCGACGGCGTCCGTTTCGGCCTGCTCGAGGTCGCGCCGCGCGATCCCGTCGTTCTTGAAGAGCTGTCGGTCGAGCTCGGCGATCCGTTCCGCGTTTCGTGCGGTGGCATCGGCCTTCCGCAAGGCGCTCATGGCCGACGCGAAATCCGGCGACAGCACGGTCGCGAGCGGGTCGCCCGGTTTCACCCGGGCGCCGATCTCGACGAGGATCCGCGTGACCGGCCCGGAGATCGGGGCCAGCACCTGCGTCGAGCGGTTCTGGTCGAACGCCACGGTGCCCGTCGTCTCGACGCTTCGCCGGAACGAGGAGACGACGACCTTCTCCGTTCGCACGTCGCGAGGCGAGGGCGTCTTCGGGGGGCGTTCGGCGGCTGCCGGCGGTTCGCGGCGGCAGGCGGACACGAGCATGGCAATCCCGACGGCAGAGAGGATCGCGCCCCGGGAGCGCGCAAGGCGAGGGCGACGCTGGTTCATTGATGGTCTCCCGATTTCGTCCTGGGAAGTGGGACTCCGATTGCGAGCTCGAGGGCCGCCTCCGCGTCGTTGGCCGCCCCGAGCGCATCGACGTACTGCCTCTCGGCGTCGACGAGCGTGCGCTTGGCGTCGAGGAGGTCGAGGGCGGAAGAGCCGCCGAGGCCGTAGCTGGCCGCGGCCACCCGGTAGACCTCGCGCGCTTCGGGAAGCAGCTCGTCGCGGATGAAGCGCGCCTGGCGGAGCGCGGTCGAGGCGCCCGCATAGGCGCTCCGGACGTCCAGGCTCACCTGGGCCCGGGTGTCGTTGAAGGTCGCGGCGAGCTCGGCCTCGCGGTGGCGGGCTGCGGCGACCGCGCCCTTCTGGTGCTGCCAGAAGAGAAGCGGCACGGAGAACGAGAGGTAGCTCGTGTAGGAGGACGGAGCCCCGTCGATATAGTTGTGCTCCAGGGCAAGGCCGATGTCAGGTGCCCAGAACGCCTTCGCCAGGCTCGTCGCGACCTGCGCTCCCGCCATCTGGGCTTCGAAGCTCTTGAGCTCGGGGCGCGATGCCTCCGCGAGCTGCTCGAGGGTCTCGAGGGCGGCCGGCTCAGCCGGAATCTCGAGGCTGCCGGTCGCCTCCAGAGGAGCGCCTCCGCGCCGCCCCATGAGGCGGTTCAGGGAGGCGCGCGCGGTCAGGGTCGCGCGCTCGTTCGCGATGAGGTCGTTCTCCGCCTGCGCGACGTCGACCTGCGCCTTCACGATGTCCACTTTGGCAACGGTTCCGGCCAGGAATCGCGCCTTCGTCTTCTCGAGAAAGTCGGAGGCGTACTCCCTGCTCTTGAGGAGGTCCTCCCGGTGACGGAGCGCCACGAGGAGCGCGTCGTAGGCCTGCGCGGTCTGCGAGGCGACCTGCTGGCGCATCTGGGTCAGGCTGAACTCGGCGGCCTTGACGGCTGCCCGGGCCACGTCCCGGCTCATGCCGAGCTTGCCCGGGAAGGGGATCGTCACGCCGACGCTCTGGTCGCTGCCCGTGCCCGAGGTCGGGTTGAAGGGATGGCTCTGCCCCGTGACGTCGGCGTTGAAGGTCGGGTCGGGGAACGCGCCGGCCACGACCACCTGCGCCCGCGCCTGCTCCACCTGCTCCTGCACGGCGACCAGTCCGGGGTTGCGGGCGAGGGCCTCCTGGATCGCCTCTTCCCTCGTGACGCGCAGCGTCTCGACGGCGCCCGGGGGCGGCGCGGGGACGACCTGGCCCCTCGCGGGCGCCGCGAGACACGCCGCGACCAATAGGACGTTGAAGGCACGGATCGAAACCGGAGCTGTCATGGGTCAGAAGCCTCCCGAAGGAACGAGGGATGACGGAGAGGCGCGAGCCCCCCCACCGAGAACGTGGAATGCGTCCGTCAGGCGGGAGACAGTGGCGGGGAGCGACCGGGGAGTTCGGGCGTGCCGGGTGCCGACGCGAGGCGCTCGGCGCGCACCTCGGGAGCCGGATAAACGACGGGCGGGATCAGAAAGACGGGAACCGCGGCCGGCAGCGAAAGAGCCGCGAGGGCGCAGGCCGCGCAGGCGTGCTCTTTCTCGGGGACGAACGGCGCGTGGGCCGGGTGGTCGGGCGCGAAGAGCTGCGTCCCCCGCGAGAGGATCTCCATTCCGTCGACGTGACCGAACGCCCCGCCCAGCGCCAACGGCGCGAGGAGGACGAAGGCAGCGGCGCGGTTGAGAAGGCCTCTCACGACGGAAGTCTACCTCCCGGCCCGGCGGGCCCCCTAAGCGTAGTGCTGGAGGGCCGCCGTCTCGTCGTCGAAGACCTCGAAGACGGGAAGGAGCTCGGAGAGGTGGAGGCTCTTGCGGACCCGCTCGTGCAAGTTCAGGAGCTTGAGGCTCGCGTCGAACTTCCCGCAGATCTTCAGGCTCGCGACGAGCTCGCCGGTGCCCGCGCTGTCGATCGCGGTCACGCCGGAGAGGTTCAGGAGGATCTTCTTCCAGCCCTCCGCGAGCAGCTCGTTCACGACGTTCCGGAGGATCTCGTCGCCAACCCCGGCGAGCAGGCGGCCCTGGAGATCGACGATCACGACGTCCCCGAGCTTGCGAACCTCGACATGCATGATCCTCATCGTACCGCGAACCGGCGGATGGCAGAATCGGCGCCCGATGCGTCCGCACACGCTCCACGAGGGACTCGAAGCCCTTCGCGACGACCGCGCCTCCGATCCCGCCGCCCTCTCCGCCGTCTCCCGGCTCGCGGGGGAGTTCGGGACGCCGCTCTACGTCTACGACAAGGCCGCGATCACGTCCCGACTCCGCGCGCTGCGTGACGCGTTCGCGCCGCGCTTCCCGAGGCTGCGCCTCCACTATGCGCTGAAGGCGAACGGCAGCCTCGCGATCGCGCGGATCCTGCGCGCCGAGGGCGCCTTCCCCGAGGTCGTCTCGCTCGGAGAGATCGAGACCGCGCTGCGCGCCGGGTGGCGGGGCGAGGACGTCCTCTTCACGAGCTCGTCGAAGACGCCGGCCGAGATCGCGAGGACGATCGAGCTCGGCGCCGGCCTGAACGCCGACTCGCGTGACGAGCTCGAGCAGGCGTCCGCGGCCGCCGTGAGGGCGGGCCGGACCGTGCGCCTCTCGTTCCGCCTCAACCCCGGCGTCGACCCGGACACGCTCCACCACATCAACACCGGCATCCCCGAGTCGAAGTTCGGCGTCCACCTCGACGGCGGCGACGCGCTCGCGGCGTACGCGCGCGCGAAGGAGCTGCCGGGCGTCGCGATCGCCGGCATCCACTGCCACATCGGCTCGCAGATCGCGGACCCGGCCGGCTACGAGAAGACCGCGCGCAAGATGCTCGCGTTCGTGAAGGAGCTGAAGGAGAAGCTCGCCATCCGGCTCGAGTTCGTCGACCTCGGGGGCGGCATCGGCGTCCCGTACAGGGACGGCGAGGCCGTCATGAGCCCGGAAACGCTCGCGGCCGCTCTCGAGCCGATCTGGAGGGAAGGCGTCGCGGCGGCCGGGTACGAGCCGGCGCTCTGGCTCGAGCCCGGGCGCTTCCTCGTCGCGGCGTCGGGCTTCCTCGTCACGCGCGTGAACACCGTCAAGACGACCCCCCTCCGGACGTTCGTGAACGTGGATGCGGGGTCGAACACGCTTCTCAGGCCCGCGCTCTACGGCGCCCATCACCGCGCGCGGATCGTCGCCGCCTCGCCGGCCGCGCCGCGCCTCCTCGACGTCGCGGGCGACGTCTGCGAGACCGGCGACATCCTCGCCGAGGGCCGGACGCTCCCGCTGCCGTCGGCGGGAGACCACGTCGTCTTCCTCGACGCCGGCGCCTACGGCTTCGCGATGGCCTCCGTCTACAACGCACGCCCGCTCCCCGCCGAGGTCCTCGTGGACGGCGACGAGGCGACGCTCATCCGCCGGCGCGGCACGGTCGACGGCCTGTTCCGGGACGAGATCCCGGGGTGAACGAGGTGCCCATGCGCCGAACCGCCCTGACCGCCGCCGTCCTGCTCGCGTCGCTCGCGTGCGCCTGCGGCACGAACCCGGCCCCGATGCGGGCGCCGGAGCCCATGTCGCCGCTCCACACCTCCGCGATGCCGCTCGCGGACAAGGTCGGGCAGCTCTTCGTCGTCCAGGCGAACGGCGTCTTCATGAGCGAGGACTCCGAGCAATTCCAGACGCTGAGGCACCACGTCGTCGACAACAGGGTCGGCGGCGTCATGCTCTCCCGTTCGAACGTCTACGGCGCAGCCGTCCTCATCCAGAAGCTGCAGGAGATGGCGAAAACGCCGCTCCTCGTCTCGGCCGACCTCGAGGCCGGCCTCGGCATGCGCTTCGACGACACGACCTACGGCCCGTGGGACATGGCGATCGCCGCGACGGGAGACCCCGCGCTCGCCGAGCGCCGCGGGAAGGCGACCGCCGAGGAGGCGCGCGCGGTCGGCATCGGACAGGTCTATGCGCCGGTCGCCGACGTGAACGTGAACCCCGACAACCCCGTCATCAACGTCCGGAGCTTCGGCGAGGATCCGGGCGACGTGGCGCGCTACGTCGCCGCGACGGTGCGCGGCCTGCAGGCCGGGCGCGTCCTCGCGACGCTCAAGCACTTCCCCGGCCACGGCGATACGGCTCAGGACTCGCACCGCTCGCTCGCGACCGTGCCCGCCGACCGGGCGCGCCTCGAATCCGTCGAGCTCGTCCCGTTCCGCGCCGGGATCGCGGCCGGCGCCGGCTCCGTCATGATCGCGCACGTCTCCGTCCCCGCCCTCGACTCCACGACCGTGTCGGCCATCGCGAACGCACCGAGGCCGGTCGACGCGATCGGGGACGTCGTCGCGGCCCCGTCCGGCGCGGTCCCCGCCACGGTCTCGGCCCCCATCGTGACCGGCCTCCTGCGGAAGGAACTTGGCTTCGAGGGCCTCGTCGTGACGGACGCGATGCGGATGGGCGGCATCACCTTCTACTACGAGCCGGGCGAGGCCGCGATCCGCGCGATCCTCGCGGGGGCCGATCAGGTCCTCCTGTCGAGCGACACGGACGCCGCCGTCAAGGCCGTGATCGCGGCGGTCCAGTCGGGCCGTATCCCCGAATCGCGGATCGACGAAAGCGTCGCACGCATCCTCGACGCCAAGATGCGCCTCGGCCTCTACGACAAGAGCGTCCAGGCCGTCGCGAAGATCGCGTCGATCGTCGGGACGCGCGCGCACGAGGGCCTCGAGGCCGAGATCGCGCGGCGCTCGATGACGCTCGTGCGCGAGGACGCGGGCGTCCTCCCGCTCCGCAGGGAACGGAAGCTTCTGTCTCTCGTCGTCGCGGACGAGCCGACGCTCAACGGCCCGGCGGCGGCGCTGGACAAGGAGATCAAGGCGCGCGTCCCGGGCGCGAGGATCCTGCGCCTCGACACGCGCTCGACGCCGGACGAGGCGAAGGCGGCCGCGGACGCGGCGAAGGACGCAGACGAGGTCCTCCTCTCACTCTTCGTGAGAGCGCGCTCCGGGCAGGGAAAATTCGTGATTCCCGACGCCGCGCGAAGCGCGATCCCGGCTCTCCTCGCCTCCGGCAAGCCCGTCGTCGCGGTCGCGTTCGGCAGCCCGTACCTCCTGCGCGACTTCCCCGCCCTGCCGACGTACCTCTGCGCATGGGGCTCGCAGGACATCGTCCAGGTCGCGGCCGTCAAGGCGCTCTTCGGCGAGGCGGCGATCGACGGGCACCTCCCGATCACGATCCCGGGCCTCGCGAAGAGGGGGGACGGGATTGCGAAGCCTGCGGCGGCGAAGCAAAAATAGAGAAGAGAAAGAGAATTTTCTGCTATCGGCGGCTGCATGTGCAGCCGCCGCAGAGGGAAGATGGGCGCGCGGCGCGCTGTCAAGGGCCTTCGGCCGCGAAGCGGCGCGCGGAGTGCGCCCTTGACAGCCCGGCGCGCGCGACAGATTCGTCCCGGAGCGGCCGCTTTCTGCGGCCGCTCTTAGCAGAAAGAATCCATAATGCCCGCATGAGATCCATTCGCGTTCTCGCGTGCGCGCTGCTCGCCTGTGCCGCACTTCCGCTCGCCGCCTCCGACGTCGACGACGCGCGGGCGCTATTCGAGCGGAACCTCGCGGCCATCCAAAAGCGAGACAAGGCCGCGTACCTCGCGTGCTATCTCGACGCGAAGACGCTCGTCCGCGCGGCTCCCGAGGGGCCCGTCCTCGGCTACGAGGACTTCGCGAAGCAAGCGGGCGAGAAGTGGCCCGACACGCTCGCCGCCGAAGACCTCAGGCTCACGCCCGTCTCCCCCGGCGTCGTCTACGGCACGTATCGTTACCGCGTGCGCTACGGCGCCGAGGAGCACTCCGGGCTCTCCGAGCGCCTTTTCCTGAAGACGCCGAAGGGCTGGCGCATCGCCGTGACCTCGGCGTGGGAGGCGCCGGCCGGGACGCCGCCGTCGCCGCGCGCCTTCACGGGCGCCACGCTCGTGGACGGCACCGGCGCTCCGGCGGTGCCGAACGCCGTCGTCGTCGTCCGGGACGGGCGGATCGCGTGCGCGGGCCGCCCGGCAGACTGTACGGTGCCGGAAGGCGTCGCCGTCACGGACGCGAAGGGCTCGTGGATCGTGCCAGGCCTCGTGGACGCGCACGTCCACTTCTCGCAGACGGGCTGGGCGGACGGCCGCCCGGACGCCTTCGACGTCCGCGCCACGCACCCGTACGACATGGTGGAGAAGGAGCTGCGGGAGCGGCCGGAGCGTTTCTTCCGGTCGTACGTCTGCTCGGGCGTCACGTCCGTCTTCGACGTCGGTGGCTACGCCTGGACTCTCGACCTCCCGGCGCGCGCCGAGAAGGACTCACTCGCGCCACACGTCGCGGCCGCTGGGCCTCTTCTCTCGACCGTGGATCACTGGGTGACGCTGCCCGGCGAACGGCAATTCCTCTTCCTCAAGGACGAATCGGCCGCGCGCGAGGACGTGCGCTACCTCGCGTCGCGGGGCGCGTCGGCCGTAAAGGTCTGGTATCTCGTGCGGCCCGACCTGCCCGTGACGGCGACGACGCCCGCCGTCCTGGCCGCGGGTGCCGAAGCGAAGAGGCTCGGCCTCCCTCTCATCGTCCACGCGACGGGCCTGGCCGAGGCGAAGGTCGCGCTGAAAGCAGGAGCGACGCTCCTCGTTCACAGCGTCTCGGACCTGCCGGTCGACGACGAGTTCCTCGCGCTCGCAAAGGCGAACGGCACGATCGTCTGCCCGACTCTCACCGTCTTCGACGGCTACGTCGCCGTCGCTAAGGGATTCGCCTTCCATGCGCCCGTCGCGTTCGACGACCCGAACGGCTGCGTGGACCCCTCCACGCGGTCGCGGCTCGCCGAGACGGCCCGCCTCGAGCTGCCGAAGCCCCTCGACCTCGCCCGCTTCGAGACACGCGCGGCGTCCACGCGGGCCGTCGCGGACGCGAACCTGAAGCGCGTGCGGGACGCGGGCATCCCGATTGCGATGGGCACGGACGCCGGCAATCCCGGAACGCTGCACGGACCCTCGGTCCACGCCGAGATGGAGGCCATGCAGGCCGCCGGCCTCACGCCGATGGAGGTCCTCGTCGCGTCGACGAGCGTCGCCGCCCGCGCGATGGGTCGCGGCGACGTCGGGACGCTCGTGAAAGGCAAGGAGGCGGACTTCCTCCTCGTCGGCGCCGACCCTCTCCTCGACGTCGCGAACCTCAGGAAGCTGAACGCGGTCGTCCGCGGCGGCGTGTACCGCACGCAGGCGGAGCTGCGCGCGATCGTCGCGGCGGAGCCGAATCCGTAGCGTCCGCTCGCAACGTCTCCTGGTTTTTCTTCGAAGGTGATTGAGGCCGGGGCGACGGGAGGCGCCGGGGCGGGAGTCGCCGCCTCGGCGTCACTCGACCTTCAAAGAATCTTCTCTTCTCTCCTCTTCCTTCGCCTCACGAGTCGCGACACGAAGAGGAGCGTGATCCCGTAGAACGCGAACGCGGCGAAGAGAGCCGCCGGCTGGCCGGCGCGCAGGTCCTCGACGAGGAGCTTCAGCCCCGCGGCGGCGAGAAGCGGCAGCGCGAGAAGCGCGAGCGTCGCGATCCTCGGCCAGCGCGCCGTGGAGGCCGCCGCGAGCGCGGCCGCGCAGAGAACGGCCGTGCGGACGAGCGCGAGGCCGGACGGCGTCGCCGTGAACGGCGCGAGGCCGACGAGGAGCGCGAGGATGCCGCCCAGCGCGATGGCCGCGCTCACGAGCGGCGGCCCGCCCCTGAGGACGGGCGCCGTCGTCGCCCCGGCCGCCGCGACGACGAACGCGACGAGCGCCGCGACGGCGGCGAATACCGCCGGGCCCGACGCGGACGGGAACGCGTCCCGCGCGACGACGAACGCGAGCACCTCGTCGCGGAAAAAGCCCGAGAGGACGGCCGCGCCGAAGACGACGCCCGCGGCGAGCCACGCGATCCACCCGCGCCCGTCGCGGGGCGCCCGAGCCGACAGCACGATCCCGAGAAGGCCCCAGAAGACGGCGATGGCCGCGGCGCCCCAGAAGATCCCGACGACGACCGTGATGGCCCCGGCAGGCTGCAGGACGTCCGTCGCCGTCGGCATGAGGCCGCGGGACCAGGCGTCGAGAATCGCCCCCCCGAACGCGAGGAGGACGAGCGCCGCTGCCAGCACGGCGATGCCGGCCGGACCGACCGCAACCCAGTTGTCGGGCGTCCCGCCGGCCCGCGTCGAGAGCCAGGCTCCGATCGCGAGCGTCGAGGCCGCTGCGACGCCCGGAATCCACTCGATGCGCGCGGTGCCCGACCCTCGCCGGAGGGCGAGCGAGGCGGCGTAGAGCACGATCAGGAAGACGACGAACGTGGCGATCGCCCCTGTCGCGACGAAGAGCCCGCTGGCCGTCCCGGCGCCCGCAAGGACGCCGATCCAGACGAGGAGCGGCAGCCGCGCGAGGACTCCGGACGCGCAGAACGCGGCCGTCACGGCGGCGAGGGCGAGCGCCGCGGCTATCGGCGAGAACGCGGACAGCCGCGTCGCGGCCTCGCCCACGAGGGGGAACGCGATGACGGCGGCCGTCACGCCGTGGACGCTCGCGCTCGCCCGCGCGCCCCGGGTCCCGGTCCGCCACGACGCGCCGATCCAGAGAAGGGCGTAGGCGAGGCCGAGGAGAGCGCCGGAAAACGCGGGCACGCGCCCGCCCTCGGTGACCGCGCGCAGCAGGAACGCGCCGCCCAGAACGAGGAAGCTTCGGCCCGCAAGAGTGAGCGCGTTGGCGACGGGTGCGCCCTCCTCGGCCGAGTCCACGTCCTGCGCCGGCGGCTCCGGGACGGCGGCGGCCTGCGCGGGAGCCGCCGACGACGCCACGGAAGGAGTCGCGGCCGCCGGGGCCGCCGCAGCGGCTCCGGCCCGGCCGGTCTCGAGCGCGGCGAGCCGCGCCGAGACGTCCCGCAGGGCACCCTCGAGGAGCGCCAGGCGGCCTTCGAGATCGACGCGCTCGCCGTCCGTCACGCGGTTTTCACCCGTCAGTCCGCGGGCGCCTCCGTTTCCTCGCGCGCCCTCACTTCCGGTCGACCTGCCGGATCTTCAGGTAGAGGAGCACGCCGAAGAGCGAGATCAGCACCGTGGCGAGGAGCAGGCCGTTCCGGCGGAACCGGTACTCCTTCCACACGTCGGCGGCGGCCTTCCTCATCCCGTCGAGGGCCTGGCTCGTGGCGTCCGCGTTGCGCGCGAAGTCGCTCCGGTCGAATGTGTGGATGCCGAGCCGCGTCTTGCGCAGCGCGTCGCTCACGGCGCTGGACTGGAAGCGCAGGTCGTCGACGTCGAAGCCGCGCTCGAGGAGGCGGTCGACGTCCTTGTCGAGCGCCTCGTGCGACCGGGCGAGGGACGTGATCGACTTGTAGAAATAGCGCGCCGTCTCGTCGCACTTCGGCTGGCCGTACTTGCCGTGGCAGTCGTGGCAGAGAGCCTTCGGGTCGTCGTTGAGCATCTCGTCCGTCGGACGCTCGATGTCGTGCTTGCCGTGGCACGTCTCGCACTCGGGCCAGCCGTGCTTCGCGAACGCCTTCTTGTGCGGGCTGCCGTCGAAGAGGCCGCCGTTCGCGGCGTGACACGTCCGGCAGACCTGCGAGACGAACGACACCTGCGGCGGGAGCGCCGCGTGGTTGCCGTGGCAGCTGTTGCACGCCGGGGCGCCCGCGTCGTGCTTGCCGAGCAGCGCGAGCCCGTGAACGCTCTTCTTGTACTGCTCGAGCTGGTTCGTCGGGAGCGGCGTCTTGCCGTCGTCCTTCGTGTAGCCGGCCATGTAGGCCGCGTCCGCGTGGCACTTGCCGCACGTCGCGGGGATGTTCTCGCGGTAGACGAGGGAGTTCGTGCTGTCGGGCGGCCGGATGCCGTGCACACCGTGGCAGCTGACGCACTGCGCGGCCTTCGAGTCCTTCTTCTCGAGGAGGAGCTGGCCGTGCTTGGACGTCTTGTACTTCAGGAGCTGGTCGACGGGGAGCGAGGGGTTGTAGGCCCGCATGAACTCGCTCGACGAGTGGCAGGACGCGCAGAACCCGGGGATCCAGGAACGGTCCTTGTGGCGGACCTCGGACGAGGGCCAGCGTTTCGCGATCTCGGGCGACATCTCCGTGTCCGTCGGCTTGCCGCCGTGGCAGCCCGCGCACATGAGCCCGCCTCGGATGTGGACGTCCGCGACGACCTCGCGGATGTCGAGGTGGGCGAGCGGGTCGCCCTTCTCCCGCTTGCGGAAGAGGATCTCGTCCGGAAGGTCCGGGTTCGTGTGGCAGAGGAAGCAGTTGTCCTGGAGGACGAGCTCGACCTTGCGGTCGTCGATGTCCAGCGCGAGGAGGGCCGCGAGGTGCGTCCCGCCCGAGAGGGTCCCGGCCTTCGCGGCGGAGAAGAACAGCTCCTGCGCGTGCGTGGGCAGCGCCTTGAAGCGTGCGCGGGCCTTCTCGTCGAGGACCGGGACGCCCTTCTCGGCCGCGTCGAACATCTTCCTGAAGTCGGCCGGCCAGGCCTCTTCGTCCACGTGGCCGGCGGGCGCCGAAGCGGTCGCCGCCGGAGCGGCGGCCTTGTCGGCCTTGTCTTCGGCGCGCGCCGGCGGCGCGAGGAGCGCCGCGAGGACGAGGACGGAGGCCGCGACTGCGCCGGTCGACTTGACGCGCCGGAAGGCCGCCATCGCCGCGAGCGCCACGAGGGCGATTCCGCCCGAGACGAGCCACGAGAGGTGCGCGAAGCCGTTCAGGCCTGCCTGCAGGAGGACGGCGATCGTGAAGTCGAACGCGGTGTGCTTCCACTTCAGGCGGCGGAGGACGGTCACGAGAAGCCCGATCCCGAGGATCCAGATCGCGGCCGTCCGCGCGATCGTGGCCGCGAGGACGGGGTCGGCGGTCGGGTCCTTGCCCTTCGGGACCGTCACGCCGAGGTCCCACGCCTTGAGCGTCAGGAAGCCGAGGAAGAGGATGCCCGCGACGCCCATGTCCGTGAAGAGCGGGCTGGGCTTGCCCTTGGCCGCATTGCGGTCGAGGAGCGGAAGGAAGAACGCGATGCCCATCAGGACGGTCGCGACGATCAGGCAGGCCTGCGGTCCCTCCATCCCCATGATGTGCGCCGGGAACTCCTTCAGCATCTGGTAGACCCAGAGGAAGTACCACTCGGGCTTGATGCCCGGGTACGCGGGCTTGAGCGGGTTCGCCTTGTCGCCGAGCACCCATTCCGCGCCCGGAATCCCGGGACCGAACGGCAGGACCACGGCGAGAAGCGCGAGGACGTTCAGGACGATGACCCACAGAAGCAGGTCGCGCAGCGCGAAGTTCGGGAAGAACGGCATCCCGGGCTTCTTCTTCGGCGGTTCATGGCCGGACTCCATCGGCTCGGCCATGCCCTGCCGCTGGATGAAGAGAAGATGGGCGCCGATGAGGCCCGCCATCACGAGCGGCAGGATGCAGACGTGCAGGGCGAAGAAGCGGTAGAGCGTCTGGACCGAGACTTCCTCACCGCCGCGCAGCACGGTCAGGAGCCAGGGCCCGACGACGGGGACGGCCTTCACCGAGTCCGTGCCGACCGCGGTCGCGAAGTAGCTCAGCTCGTTCCACGGGAGGAGGTAGCCCGAGAAGCCGAAGCCGAGGACGAGGCCGAGCATCGCGAAGCCCGAGTACCACGTGAGCTCGCGCGGCTTGCGGTACGCCTTCGTGAACAGGACGCTGAACAGGTGCGCGAGAACGGACAGGCTCATGAGGTGCGCGGACCAGCAGTGGATCGACCGGACGAGCCAGCCGAACGGGACGCGTCCCACGAGGACCTTCATGGACTCGTAGGACGTGTTCTCGCCGACCTGGTAGTTCATGAGGAGCAGGATGCCGGTGCCGATCTGGACGACGAACAGGAAGAGCGAGAGGCCGCCGAGGTAGTACCAGACGATCGAGTGGGAGGCCGGCACCTCCTTGTGCGCGAGGAATTCGACGAGGCCGGAGAGATGGAAGCGCTCGTCGATCTCCTGCCACGCGCGGCTCGCGAGACTGCGGGAAGCGGTCGCGCTCATGCGGCACCTCCGCGGGACACGGTCACGGAGCCCTTGAGGTCGCCCTCCACGGTGAAGGCCGCGAGCGGCCGCGGCGGCGGCCCGGAGATCACGCGTCCGTCCAGCGAAAACTTCCCGTTGTGGCAGGCGCACCAGACGATCTGGTCGGCGCGCACGAACTGGACCGTGCAGCCCTCGTGCGTGCACTTGGCCGACAGCGCCCGGAGCTTCTGGCTCTTGTCCTTCAGGACGAGGACCCGGTCGCTCCCGATGCGCGCGATCAGGAAGCCGTTCGAGCCGAGCTCCCCTTTCTGCGCATCCGTCAGCGTGATCTTGTTCGCCCCCCCTGCGTCCTTGCGGGGCGTCAGGTAGCGGAGGATCGGGTACACGACGGCGCCCACCCAGGCGACGAGGCTCGTCCCGAGGAGGACGTCGATCCAGCGGCGGCGCGAAAAGGCGGCGTTCGGGTCACGGCTCAGGCTGCTTTCCACCGATCCTCCCGTTCCCTTCGTCGAAAAATGAATGCACGAATACCTTCAGCGGCGCCTTCTCTGCGCGCGCACGACACCAGCGTATTGGGGGAAGGGTGCCCGTCGGAGAAGGGGCGGTTCCATGATGCGATTGCTTCAATGCGGTTCTCGGGCGGCTAGACTCGGGAACATGCTCGCACACTCGCTCCTCGCGCATCTGCTCCTCGCGGCCTCTGCCGTCCGCCCCCTGCCCACGGGGCCTCCGGCGTCCGCCGGACTGTCCGCGGCGCGCCTCGCCCGGATCGACGCCGCGATCAGCGACGCGATCGCGAGGAAGGAAATCCCCGGGGCGGTGGTCCTCGTCGGGCGGCACGGAAAGGTCGTCTACCGCAAGGCTTACGGCCACCGCGCCGTCGTGCCCGCGCTCGAGCCGATGACGGTCGACACCGTCTTCGACATGGCCTCGCTCACGAAGGTCGTCGCGACGGCGCCGAGCGTCATGACGCTCGTCGAGGAGGGGAAGATCCGCCTTCAGGACCGCGTCGCGAGATACGTCCCCGAGTTCGTCCTCGGGGGCGGCGCCCGGGACCAGGTGACGATCGAGGAGCTCCTGACGCACCGGGCGGGATTGGCGCCGGACGACCCCATGTCCCTTTACACGGGGACGCGAGAACAGATCTTCGAAAGGAAATACAGGCAGCCGCTCGCCTACCCGCCCGGCGCGCGCTTCGTCTATTCGGACGCCGGGTACGAGGTGCTCGGAGAGCTCGTCGAGCGCGTGTCGGGACTACCGCTCGACGAATACGCAAAGGAGCGAATCTTCCAGCCCCTCGGAATGAAGGACACGGGCTACCTCCCGCTCTCTTCACCTTCCAAGAATCTTCTTCTTTCTCTCTCTCGCATCGCTCCGACGGAGAAGATCAACGGCGTCGTGAGGCGCGGCGCCGTGCACGACCCGCGCGCGTACGCGCTCGGCGGCGTCGCGGGACACGCCGGGCTCTTCTCGACGGCGGACGACCTCGCGCGTTTCTGCGCCGCGATGCTCGCGGGCGGCGGCGGCGTCCTCTCGCCCGCGGGCGTCGCCTCGATGATGCGGCCCCGCTTCTACGGCGACGCGGACCTGCGCGGCCTCGGCTGGGACGTCGAGACGCACTTCTCCTCGAATCGCGGCGACCTCTTTCCCCTCGGGTCGGTCGGGCACACGGGCTGGACCGGGACCTCGATCTGGCTCGACCCCGCGACGGACACGTTCGTCGTCCTCCTGACGAACCGCAACCACCCCGACGAGTCGGGCAACGCCATCCCGATCCGCGGCCGGGTCGCGACGATCGTCGCGAGCGCGATCACGGACAGGAATCCGGAAGAGCTTAGAAAGGCCTCGGAGGCGACGGAGCTTCTGGCGGCCATCGGCACGGCGACGTCGGCTTCGAAGAGCACGGGCGCGCCTTCGGCGTCCGCGCCTACGGCGCGTTCTTCGAATGGTAAAGAGGCTGCGGCTGCGGCTGCGCCGGCGCGAGTCGTGGGTCAGGTCCGGCCGGGCATCGATACCCTCGAAGAAGAATCCTTCGGCGCGATCGCGCGAATGCGCGTCGCGCTCCTGACCAATCAGACCGGGCTGACTCGGGATGGACGATCAACCATCGACGTCCTGAATTCCGCGAAAGCGAAAGCGGCCGGTGTGACCCTTTCTAAGCTCTTCTCTCCGGAACATGGAATCAGAGGGGCCCTGGACGAGAAGGTCTCGGACTCCGTCGACGAGAAGACGGGTCTGCCCGTGCGCTCGCTCTACGGCGACACGCCCGAGTCACGCCGGCCGCGGCCGGGGGATCTCGCGGGCCTCGACGTGGTCGTCGTGGACCTGCAGGACGCGGGCTGCCGCTTCTACACGTACCTCACGACGCTCGGGTATGTTCTCGAGGAGGCCGCGAAGGCGAAGGTGAAGGTCGTCGTTCTCGACCGCCCGGACCCGATCCGGTCGGACGTCTTGGAAGGGCCGACGGCCGACCTCGATGCCCTCTCGTTCGTCGCGTTCCATGCGATCCCGATTCGCACAGGGATGACGATCGGCGAATTGGCCGGCCTCTTCAACGTCGAGCGGAAGATCGGCGCGGACCTGACCGTCGTGAAGATGTCCGGGTACTCGCGCGACCTCTGGTACGACGAGACAGGCCTGCCGTGGGTGAACCCCTCGCCGAACCTCCGCTCCGTCACCGAGGCCGCGCTTTACCCCGGCATCGGTCTCCTCGAGACGACGAACGTCTCCGTGGGCCGTGGCACGGACACGCCGTTCGAGCAGTTTGGCGCGCCGTGGATGGACGGCCCGCGCGTCGCGGCGACGCTGAACGCACGCGGGATCGCGGGCGTGCGCTTCACGCCCGTGACGTTCACGCCGTCCTCGTCCGTCTTCAGGGGCGAGGCGTGCTCCGGCGCGAGGATCACGCTCGTCAACCGCGACGCGCTGAACGCCGTCGCCCTCGGCTTCCACGTCGCGACCGCGCTCCGCGACCTCCACCCGAAGGAGTGGAAGGCCGATCGCTTCAGCCGCCTCCTCGTGAACGCGGCGGCCCTCGCACGCTTTACGCGCGGCGAGACCGCCGGCGAGATCACCGGCGCGTGGGCCGCCGGCGCGATGGAGTTCGAGACGATCCGGGCGAGGTACCTGCTCTACTGACGCTTCGCCGGCAGCCGCTTCTTCTCGAGCTTCACGAGCACGGTGTACTCGGGGTCCACGATCTGGACGATCGGCGCCTTCGCGAACTGCGAGACGAACTGGTAGGCGTCCAGCTCCGAGAGGCCCGTCGCCTCGCGTACCCAGCCCACCATCGCCTTGAATGCCATGCGCGCGGCGTCCTCCAGCGGGCGGCCGGAGCCCACGAACATGACCTCGTCGGCGTTCTCGATCCGCGGGACCGGCGTCGCCTTCCCCTTCACGAGGTCCACGACGATCTCGACGTCCATCGCGCCCTCGACGGCGGCGCCCATGATCTCGCCCTCGCCCATCGCGTAGTGGCCGTCGCCGAACGACACGAGGCCGCCCGGGACGTTCACGCCGAGGTAGACGGTGTTGCCCACTCGGACCTCGGGGCAGTCCATGTTGCCGCCGAACGTGCCGGGCACGATCGTGGACCGTGCCTCGCCGGCACCCGGGGCGACGCCGAGGCAGCCGAGGAACGGCGCGAGCGGCACCTCCCACGCCTGCTTCCCGTCGCCGGAGGTCGTCCGCGCGACGCCCTTCTTCGCGTCGACCTCGTACCGCCAGACGGTCTCGGGGAACTCCGGCCCGAGCATCGCCGTGCGGTCGGTGCCGACGAGCGCGCCGAAGCCCGGCCCGAACGCGGACACGGCCCACGAGCGCGCGGGCGCGAGCCTCACGATGCGGATTGCTACCGTGTCGCCCGGCTCGGCGCCCTCGACGAAGAACGGCCCCGTCTGCGGGTTGTCGTGGCCCGGTGCCATCACCTTCGACGGCAGGTCGGCCGGCGTCTTCACGACGCCGTCGAAGCAGTCCTCGGTCCACGCGACGATGCGCGTGCCGGGCTTCACACGCCAGCGCGCGGGAGCGCCGCCGAACGTGTAGACGAGCTCGTTGTGCTTCGGGACGGCGGTGAGGACGGGCGCGGCGGGAGCGGCCGCAGCGACCTGCAGGAGGAGCATGGGAAGCAGCATGGCTGCGGACGCTATCAGGCCGCGCGGCCTGCCGTCAGCCTCCGAGCTTCGCCCGGATCGCCTCGACGCGCTTGCGGTTAACGCCGAGGTCCGCATGGCCGACGCGCGAGGCCGAGCGCACGTTCACGACCTTCGCGGCCTCGTCCACCTCGAACTCGACGTCGTCGACGAACCGGAAGACCGCGCTCGTGAACGTGAGGTGGACGTATCCCGGAGCTTCCTGGACGACGGCCGTCCGCGGGAACGAGAGCGCGGCCGCCTTGACGCGCGCGAGCGCCTCCGCCGGGGATCCCGTGAACGGGAACGGCTCGATGCGGTGCTTTTCGTCCGCCGCCGCCGTGGACAGGACGCAGTTCGGACTCGCCGGGCAGGGCTTCAGTCGGCTCACGGTGTCCTCCCCGTGCAGGACGCCCGCGAAGACAAGGGCAAGGGCGAGTCCGCGCACGCGGTGACTCTACGCCGGACGCGCGAGGGCGGGTTTCTCCGCCGGAGCCGGCTGGGCGAGCGCCGGCGGCGGCTTCGGCGTGACGCGCCGGAGCGCGGAGCGCGCGCTCGGCCAGCCCGAGAGGATCGCCTGCGCGATCGCGCTCCCCGTGCGCTCGGCGTGCGCCACGAGGAGCGGGACGAGCGCCGCGTCGTCCTCGGGCGCGAGCGCGTCGACCGTGACGAGCTCCGTGTTGCAGCGTGTCGCGAACAGCGCGTCCTCGTCGAGGACGTACGCGAGGCCGTTCGTCATCCCGGCGCCGAAGTTCGCGCCCGTCCGGCCGAGGACGACGACCGTCCCGCCCGTCATGTACTCGCAGCCGTGCGCGCCGACGCCCTCGACGACCGCGACGGCGCCCGAGTTGCGCACCGCGAAGCGGTCGCCCGCCCGCCCGGCGGCGAACAGGCGGCCCGCCGTCGCGCCGTAGAGCGCGGCGTTTCCGAGGAGCGCCTGCTCGCGGGCGCGGGCGATGTACCCCGCGCGCGGGTACGGCCGGATCACGATCTCCGCGCCCGAGAGGCCCTTGCCGACGCCGTCGTTCGCCTCGCCTTCGAGCTCCAGCGTGAGGCCCCGGATCGCGAACGCGCCGAAGCTCTGCCCGGCCGGGCCGCGGAACTTCAGCCGCACGGCGCCGGGCGGGAGCGACCCGAACGTCCTCACGAGCTCGCCCGAGACGTGCGTGCCGACCGAGAGGTTGTAGTTGCGCACCTCGAACGTGCCGGAGTACGCGCGGCCGGTCCCGAGGCTGACCGCGACGTGGGACACGAGCTCGCTGTCGAGCGACGGGAATTGCGGGCCCGTGCGCGGCCGGTCGTTCCGGTTCTGCATCCGCCGGCGCGGGGACGCCTCGTCTCCGGCCCGCTGCAGGAGAAGCGAGAGATCGAGCAGCCTTGAGCGGGGAGACTCCGGCCGGTCGACGCGCCGGAGGAGGTCCGGGCGGCCCACGATCTCGTCGATCGTGCGCGCGCCGAGGGACGCGAGGAGCTCGCGCACGTCCTCGGCGAGGTGCAGGAAGTACGCCACGACCATCTCGGGCGTTCCGCGGTATTTCCGCCGGAGGTCCTCGCGCTGCGTCGCGATCCCGGTGGGGCACGTGTTCAGGTGGCACTGGCGCGCCATCGCGCAGCCCGCCGCGACGAGCGGCGCGGTCCCGAAGCCGAACGCCTCGGCGCCGAGGCACGCCGCGATGACGACGTCCTTCGCCGTGCGCAGGCCGCCGTCCACGCGGACCTCGATCCGCCGCCTGAGACCGTTCTCGACGAGCGCCTGCTGCGTCTCGGCAAGGCCCAGCTCCCACGGCGAGCCCGCGTGCTTGATCGACGACAGCGGCGAGGCGCCGGTCCCGCCCGAGTGCCCGGCGATGAGGACGTAGTCCGCGAACGCCTTCGCGACGCCGGCCGCGACGCGCCCGACGCCGGCCTCCGAGACGAGCTTCACGCCGACTCGTGCCTTCGGATTGACCTCCTTAAGGTCGTGGATGAGCTGCGCGAGGTCCTCGATCGAGTAGATGTCGTGGTGCGGCGGCGGCGAGATGAGCGCGATGCCGGGCACCGCGTGCCTCAGGCGCGCGATGAGCGGCGAGTTCTTGTGCGCCGGGAGCTGTCCGCCCTCGCCGGGCTTGGCCCCCTGTGCGACCTTGATCTCCAGCTCGTCGGCGCGCACGAGGTACTCCGCAGTCACGCCGAACCGCGCCGAAGCCACCTGCTTGATCTTGTTGTCCCGCCGCTCGGCGCCGGAGCCCGTCCACGTCGCGGGGTCCTCGCCGCCCTCGCCCGAGTTCGAGCGCGCGCCGAGGCGGTTCATCGCGACCGCGAGCGTCTCGTGCGCCTCGGGCGAGAGCGCGCCGAGCGACATCGCCGAGACGATGAAACGCTTCGCGATCTCGGACGCCGCCTCGACCTCCTCGACGCCGACGGGCGCCGCCGGCGCGAACCCGACCAGGTCGCGTGGGACCGACGGCGCGCGCGCGTCCGCCTTCGTCCGGAACTCCGCCCACGCCTCCTCCGAGCCCTTCGCGGCTTTCTGGAGCGAGACGACGACGGGCGGCGCCCACGCGTGCTCCTCGGCGTCCTTGCGGTAGCGCACGCGGCCGTGGTCGGGCAGCGCCGCTCCCTCGAACGCCGCACGGTGCGCGGCGAGGACGTCCTCGGCGATCTCGGCGAAGCCGAGGCCGCCCAGCGGCGAGGCCGTACCGCGGAAGCACTTCTCCATGACCTCGGGAGCGAGGCCCAGCGCGTCGTAGACCTGCCCGCCGCAGTACGACGACAGGGCCGAGATCCCCATCTTCGCGAGGACCTTGCGCAGCCCCTTCTCCGCGGACGAGCGGAAGGCCGACGCCGCGTCGCCCTCGATCCCGTCCTTCGCCGCGAGCGCGCGGACGGAGGCGAGCGCGAGCCACGGGTGGACCGCCTCGGCGCCGAACCCGTGCAGGACCGCGAGGTGGTGGACGTCGCGCGCGTCGCCCGCCTCGACGGCGAGGCCGACGCGGTACCGGAGCCCCGCCCGGAGGAGGTGCTCGCGCACGGCGCCGAGCGCGAGCAGGGCGGGCAGGGCCGCGCGCTCCCGCGTCATGCCCTTGTCCGTGATCACGAGGATCTCGGAGCCCGCGCGCACGGCCTCCTCCGCGCGTGCGGCGAGGTCGTCGAGGGCGGCGACGAGGCCCTCCGCCCCGGACGCAGCGTCGAACGTGGCGTCGAGGACGCGCGGGCGGAATTCCGCCGCGGCGCGGATCGCGGCGGCGTCGTCCTCGAGGAGGACCGGGTGCTCGAGGCTCAGGAAGTGCGCGTCGCCCGGCTCCTCGAGGAGGAGCGAGCCGCCCTTCCCGAGGTCCATCCGGAGCGACATGACGGCCGTCTCGCGCAGCGAGTCGATGGGCGGGTTCGTGACCTGCGCGAAGCGCTGGCGGAAGAACGCGTAGAGCGGCTGCGGCGACTTCGAGAGCGGCGGGATCGGCGCGTCGTCGCCCATCGAGAAGACGGGCTCCTGCCCCGCCGCCGACGGCGCGAGGACGTAGCGCAGATCCTCGACGCCCCAGCCGTGCGCCGCCTGCCGGAGCAGAAGCTCGGCTTCCGGCACGGCCTGCCGGGGGCGCGGCGAAGGAGTCACGTGCTTGACGTGGCGGCCCGCCCACTCTCCCCAGGGACGGCGCAGGGCGAGGCGCGCTTTCACGTCGACGTCGAGGAGAATCTCGCCTGTCGCCGTGTCGACCGCGATCGTCTCGCCGGGGCCGAGGCGGCCGCTCGCGACGACGTGCTCGTGGTCGAGGTCCACGATCCCCGCTTCCGACGCCGCGACGACGTGCCCGTCGTCCGCGATCTTCCAGCGCAGGGGCCTGAGGCCCGAGCGGTCGAGGTGCGCGCCGGCGACGACGCCGTCCGTGAACGCGACGGCCGCCGGGCCGTCCCACGGCTCGATCAGGCCCGCGTGGAAGTCGTAGAAATCGCGGAGCGGCGCGGGGAGGTGGCCCTGCGGCGCGTCCGGGATCAGCATCGTGAGCGCGTGCAGCGGGTCGCGCCCCGAGCGCACGAGGAGCTCGAGCGCCTCGTCGAGGCTCGTCGAGTCGCTCCCCTCGTCCGTGAGCACCGGCAGGAGGCGCTTGAGGCGGTCGCCCCAGACGGGCGAGGAGAGCTCGGGCTCGCGCGCGCGCATCGCGTTGCGATTCCCCCAGAGCGTGTTGATCTCGCCGTTGTGCGCGAGGAGGTGGAACGGCTGCGCGAGCGACCAGCTCGGGAGCGTGTTCGTCGAGTAACGCTGGTGGAAGACTGCGACGCCCGTGGCGTAGTCGGGGTCTTCGAGGTCCGGGTAGAAGGCCTTGAGCTCGGTGCCCGTGAGGAGCGCCTTGTAGACGATCGTACGGTGCGAGATCGACACCACCCAGAAGCCGTCGAGTCCTTCGGCTCTCGCGCGGCGTGACGCGACGCGGCCCGCGAGGTAGAGGCGGCGCTCCCACTCGTCGGCGTCGGCAGCGGGAGGCGGCGCGAGGAGCGCGTGGCGGATGGCCGGGCGTGTTTTCTCCGCCCCGTCGCCGAGGCGGCCGGGGCGCGTGGGGACGTCGCGCCAGCCCGCGAACGGCAGCCCCTCGTCCGCGAGCGTCTTCTCGACGACTGCGGCCGCCTTCTCCTCGGCGCCGCGTGGGAAGAAGAACGTCCCGACGCCGAGAGGCGCGCCCTCGGGCAGCGCGATCCCGCGCCGCGCCGCGTCGCGCCGAAGCAGGGGCTCGGGGATCCGCGTCAGGATGCCGGCGCCGTCACCCGTCCGGTCGCTGCCGGTCGCGCCGCGGTGCGCGACCCTGGAGAGGCCGCCGAGCGCGAGGCGCAGGACGCGGTGGGACGACTGGCGCGGGTGCGCCACGAAGCCGACGCCGCAGGCGTCGGTGTCGCGGTACGGGTTCCGGCCGGCGTCCACGCCGTCCGTCCAGCGCCGCGGTCGCGTCCGTCCTCCCTGTGGGCCCTCGGGCATCCCGGCTCCTTCCCTCTCTTCTTAGTGCCCCCGAAACGAAAAAGCCCGCTCGGGTGAGCGGGCTTGGGGGGTTCCGTTCGCTTCTCTGCGCCTAATCCCCTCGCCCGTTCGCCCGAATGCGCTTGACGAGGACGAGGCGAACGGCCTTATCCCCGGTAAGCGTCGAAGCGAGAATCGCGGCGAGGGACGTCATGACGGGCGGAGTATGGGGAGCGGGGAGCGACGAATCAAGGTAGATTCGAAAAAAGGAATTCCGACGAAGGAGGCGAAGAAAAATGTCCGACCGCCCTTCGACGACCTCTCGACGAGCGTTTGCTAGAGCCCTCGCGGCGGTGGCCGCGGCCCCCGCCCTCCTCCCCACGGCCGCGCTCGGCCAGGCCGCCCCGTCGGCGCCCGCGGCCACCCCCGTCCCGGCGCCGGTCCCGACGCCCGAGGCCCCCTCGTCGGTGGCCGAGGCGCTCACGGAGGTCGTCCGCATCCGGTGGGGGCGGCACCTCTCCGGCGAGCAGCTCGAGAGCGTCGCGAAGGCACTGGACGGCCGCCTCAAGGGCGCCGAGGCGATGAAAAAGGTCGCGCTCACGAACGCCGACGAGCCCGACGTCGTGTTCACGGCCGACACTGAGCGAGGCGCCTCATGACCCTCGAAGAATCGGTCTTCTTCCTTCCGGCGACCGAGCTCGGCCGCCGCATCCGATCGAAGCAGCTCTCTCCAATCGCCCTGACCGAGGGGTACCTCGAGCGCCTCGAGAGGCTCGGGCCGAAGCTCGGCGCCGTCGTCACCGTGACGCGAGACCTCGCGATGCAAGAGGCGAAGGCGGCCGACGCCGAGATCGCCGCCGGCAAATGGAGAGGGCCGCTCCACGGCATCCCGTATGGCGTGAAGGACCTCCTCGCGACGAAGGGAATCCCGACGACATGGGGCGCGCAGCCGTTCCGCGACCAGGTCTTCGACCACGACGCCACGGTCGTCACGAGGCTCCGCGAGGCCGGCGCCGTCCTCCTCGCCAAGCTCGCGATGGTCGAGCTCGCGGGCGGTTTCGGCTACAACAACGCGGATGCATCCTTCACCGGGCCGGGCCGCACGCCGTGGAACACCGCCTTCTGGTCGGGTGGCTCGTCCTCCGGCCCCGGCGCCGCGACGGCCGCCGGCCTCGTCGGGTTCGCGATCGGGTCGGAGACGTCGGGCTCCATCGTCACGCCCGCGGCATTCTGCGGCGTCACGGGCCTCCGTCCCACGTACGGCCGCGTCAGCCGGCACGGCGCGATGGCGCTCTGCTGGACGCTCGACAAGCTCGGCCCCATCTGCCGCTCGGTCGAAGACTGCGGCCTCGTGATGGCCGCGATCGCGGGCCGGGACCCGAAGGACGCGACGTCCGTGAATCGCCCGTTCCGCGCCGCGCCCGCGAACGCGAAACCGAAGCGCTGGAGGGTCGGCGTCATCAAGGGCTCGTACGAGAAGACGCAGCCCGCCGTCCGGAGGAACTTCGAGGAGTCCATGAAGGCGCTCGGCTCGTTCTGCGACGTCTTCCCGGACGTCGAGTTCCCGGACTTCCCGTACGGACCCGCGGTCGGGACCATCGTCTCGGCCGAGGGTGCGAGCGCGTTCCGCGACCTCGTCGAGAGCGGGCGGGCGAAAGAGCTCCGGGTCCCGAACGACCGCTGGGGCGGCTACGCAGCCTCGATGACGCTCGCGGTCGATTACCTCCAGGCGATGCGCCTGAGGGCGCCGATGAAGAGGGCGCTCGACGCGCTCTACGCGAAGTTCGACGCGCTCGCCTCCCCGGCGCGCGCGACCGTCTCGTACCCGATCGGGCCCGATTTCGACACGGTCTACCCGGGGATCAGCGGCGGGCCGGCCGTCATCGCGGCCGGCAACCTCGCCGGCCAGCCGGCCCTCGTCGTCCCGAACGGCTTCGGCGACAACGGCCTGCCGACCGCGTTCCAGCTCACGGGCCGCGCGTTCTCGGACGAGAGGCTCGTCGCGCTCGGGACGGCCGTGCAGGCGCGCACGGAGTGGCACCTGAAGAGGCCGCCGGTTTGACCCGTCCGTGAGATCCTCGAACGCTGAAAAAGGAGACCAAACGATGAAACGCACCCTGACGCTGCTGCTCGGCGCGGTCCTCCTGGCCGCGGGCTGCTCGACCCTCTCGATCTCGACGGACTTCGACAAGACGACGGACTTCTCCCAGTACAAGACCTTCACGTGGAAGGACACGGGCGACGGCGTCGGTGCGATCTGGACCAAGCGGATCCAGGGCGTGTTCACGGACACGCTCGTCGCCAAAGGCCTCAAGCAGGTCGACTCCGGCGGCGACCTCTGGATCGCCGCGCACCCGCGCCTCTCGAAGGAGACGCAGATCAACACGTACAACACCGGTTGGGGCTACGGCTACGGCTGGTACGGCTACGGCGGCATGGCGACGACGACCGTGACCCAGATCCCCGTCGGGACGCTCATGATCGACCTCGTCGACGCGAGGAAGAAGGAGCTCGTCTGGCGCGGCGTCGCGAGCGACACGCTGAACACCGACCCGAACCGCACCGCCGAGGACCGCGAGAAGAAGCTGCGCGAGGTCGCCGCGGAGATGTTCGCGGGGTACCCGCCGAAAAAGTAGCCTGAAGGGCAAACGGGCCGCACCCCGCGGGATGCGGCCCTCGGATCGACCCGTCTCAGCCCGGTCGCGTCAGTTGCTGCCCTTCTGCTGGGCGTTCGTCACGGATGCCATGACACGGTCCAGGTTGAAGCTTCCGGGCTTCTGCCGCGGCGGGAAGTCCCGGAAGGTCTGGATCCACTGTGCGACGAACCCCGCGGCGGGCGCGATCGCGAACATGTGCTCGATGAACCAGCGGTTGTAGTCCATCCCCTCGTATTCGGCCCGCTCGAAGGGGTCGGTGCGCAGGTTTTCCAGGATGGGCGCGCGCAGCTCCTCGAACGGCTGCAGCCAGACGTGCAGGCCGTGGGCGTTCTGCTTCAGGAACGTGACCTTCCAGTTGTTGTACCGGAGCGCCGCGACGCTGCCGTCGTCGGTCCAGTAGAGGAACTCGTGCCTCGGCCACGCGCCTTCGCCCTTCAGCGCGGGCATCAGGTTGTACCCGTCGAGGTGCACCTTGTACGTCAAGTCCCCGGCCTTCCGGCCCCTCAGGAGATCGTCCTTCACGGTCGTGTCACCGGCGGCCGCCAGCAGCGTCGGAACCATGTCCTCGTGCGCGCCGATGTCGTTGACGATCGTTCCCGGTTTGATGACGCCGGGCCACTTGATGATCGTCGGGACGCGGTAACCGCCCTCCCAATTCGTGTTCTTCTCGCCGCGGAACATCGTCGTGCCGCCGTCGGGCCAGCTCATGCTCTCCGCACCGTTGTCGGTGGAGTACATGACGATCGTGTTGTCCTCGATCCCGAGCTCCTTGAGCTTGGCGAGGAGCTCGCCCACCATCGCGTCGTGCTCGACCATGCCGTCGGCGTAGACGCCGAGGCCCGTCTTGCCCTTCGAAGCCGCCTTCAGGTGCGTGAAGATGTGCATCCGGGTGGAGTTCCACCAGACGAAGAACGGCTTGCCGTCCTTGTGCGCCTTCTCCATGAACTTCAGGGCCCCCGCGGTGACTTCCTCGTCCACGGTCTCCATGCGCTTGCGGGTCAACGGCCCGGTGTCCTCGCACCTCTGCCGGCCGACCTTGCCGAACCGCGGGTCGACGGTCGGGTCGTCCACGGTGGTCGCCCAGCAGTGCATGACGCCGCGCGGGCCGAACTTCTCCTTGAACGCGGGGTCCTTCGGGTAGTCGGGGCTCTCGGGCTCCTCTTCCGCGTTGAGGTGATACAGGTTGCCGAGGAACTCGTCGAACCCGTGGACCGTCGGGAAGAACTCGTTGCGGTCGCCGAGATGGTTCTTGCCGAACTGCCCGGTCTCGTAGCCGAGCGGCTTCAGGAGCTCGGCGAGCGTGGGATCCTCGGGTTTGAGACCCTCGGGCGCGCCGGGGAGGCCCACTTTTGTCAGTCCCGTCCGGATGGGCGACTGTCCGGTGATGAACGCGGCGCGGCCGGCCGTGCAGCTCTGCTGGCCGTACCAGTCGGTGAAGAGGGCGCCTTCCTTCGCAATGCGGTCGATGTTCGGCGTCCGGTAGCCCATCATGCCCATGTTGTAGGCGCTGACGTTGAACTGGCCGATGTCGTCGCCCCAGATGATGAGGATGTTCGGCTTTCCGGCCGGAGCCTTCGCCGCATGCGCGGGCCTGGCCGTCGGCGCCTGGGCGAGCGCGCCGGACGCGGCGAGCGAGGCGGACAGGAGGAGCAGAGGTAACCGACTGGATTTCATCGGGACTCCTTTCGTCGTTCTGAACCGAAATTGAACCGGAGACTCAGCTTGGTGGTCGCCCGCGCCGATGTTTCCACGCGCCGGGCGCGCCGTCCAATTCATTTTCGAGGCACCCGGTCGATCCGCGAGCGCCGCCCGCCCCGTAGCGAGAGGGTGACGACGGCCCGCGGTTCGCAGGCGGGGTGCTCTTCTGGTATACGCCTTCGCACATGAAACGCCTCCTTCGCGAGCCGCTCGTCCACTTCCTCGCGATCGGCGCCGCGCTGTTCCTCGTCTTCGCGTGGAAGGGAGGGGCGGGCTCTTCGTCCGGCCGCATCGTCGTGACGCGCGCGCGCATGGAATCCCTCGCCGCGGGCTTTTCGCGCACGTGGCAGCGGCCGCCGACCGCCGACGAGCTGAAGGGCCTCGTCGACGGCTACGTGCGCGAGGAGATCGCCGTGAGGGAAGCCATGGCGACCGGCCTCGACAGGGACGACACGATCATCCGACGGCGCCTCAAGCAGAAGATCGACTTCCTCGCCGAGGACCGCATCGACGCGGCGCCCCCGACGGACGCCGACCTCGTGGCGTGGCTCGCCGCGCACCCCGAGCTCTACCGCGCCGAGGAGCGCGTCTCGTTCCGGCAGGTCTGCCTCTCGCCCGAGAAGCGCGGCGGCCCCGCGGCTGCCGAGGCCGAGGCGCGGCGCCTCGCGGCCGCGCTCGAGAAGAAGGGCGCCGAGCCATCGGGAGACAGCCTGCTCCTTCCGCCCGACATGCCGCTTTCCCCGCTGAGCGAGATCGCGCGCGTCTTCGGAAGCGAATTCGCGGACGCCGTCGCGACGCTGGAGCCCGGCCACTGGACGGCGCCCGTGCGCTCCGGCTTCGGCGTCCACGCGGTCCTCGTCCGCGAGAAGGCGCCCGGCCGCGCACCGTCCCTCGCGGACGTGCGGGCGGCCGTCGAGCGTGACTTCACGGCCGACCGGAGGACGAAGGAGCTCGACGCGCTCTACGCGCGCCTCCTCGCGAAGACGAAGGTCGTGATCGAGACGGCGCCGGAGAAGAAGTGAGCATCCGCCGCGCCCTCGTTTTCCTCGCGGCCGCGCTCGCTCTCGCGGTCCGGCCCGCGTCCGGCCACGAGAACCGTCCCGGCTTCCTCGAGATGGAGGAGAAGTCTCCCGGCGTTTACGCGTTCCTCTGGAAGGCGCCGTTCGGCGGCGAGACGGAGATCCACATCGCGCCGGTGCTGCCCGAGGGCTGCGCGCTCGCGACGCCCGACCGCCAGCAGCTCACGACGAGCGCGATCCTCGTGCGGGGAACGCTCCGCTGCGAGGGCGGCCTCGCGGGCAGGACGATCGTGATCGAGGGCCTCGAGTCCACGGCGACGGACGTCCTCATCCGCGTGAGGCACGTGGACGGGCGGCTCGAAAGCCATCTCGTCGGCCCGGCGGCCCCGTCCGTGACGCTCGGGGGCGCGACGACCGGCGCCCAGCGCGCCGCGTCGTACCTGAGGCTCGGCGTCGAGCACATCCTCATGGGCGTCGACCACCTGCTCTTCGTCCTCGGACTCCTCCTGATCGTGTCCGACCGCTGGATGCTGCTGAAGACGATCACGTCGTTCACGCTCGCGCACAGCCTCACGCTCGCGGTCGCGACGCTCGGCTTCGCCTCCGCGCCGCTTCCGCCCCTCAACGCCGCGATCGCGCTCTCGATCCTCTTCCTCGGGCCCGAGATCGTGCGGACCTGGCGCGGCGAGACGAGCTTCACGATCCGGCATCCGTGGGTCGTCGCGTTCGCGTTCGGCCTTCTCCACGGCTTCGGCTTCGCGAGCGGGCTTTCGGCGATGGGCCTCCCGAAGGCGGAGATCCCGCTCGCGCTCCTTCTCTTCAACGTGGGCGTCGAGATCGGGCAGATGTTCTTCGTGGCCGTCATCCTCCTCCTGGAGCGCTCGTTCCGGACGCTCGAGATCCGCTGGCCGCGCTGGGCCGAGGCACTGCCCGGCTACACGGTCGGCTCGCTCGGCGCGTACTGGACGATCCAGCGGACCGTGATGCTGCTCGGGGGAGCTCGATGAAGGTGACGCGCGCGCGCCGCGGCCCGTCGCCCGAGGGGCTTCTCGCGCTCCTCGTCCTCGCGCTCGCGATGGCGCCCGCCCGCGCTCACGTGCAGGCCGGCGAGGTGGGCGGGTTTGTCTCGGGCTTCAAACACCCGATCTCGGGCCTCGACCACGTCCTCGCGATGGTGTCCGTCGGCCTGTGGGGCGCGCAGCTCGGCGCGCCGGCCATGTGGCTCCTGCCGGTCGTCTTCCCGATGGTCATGGCGTTCGGCGGCTTCCTCGGCCTCGTGGGCGTGCCACTCCCGGGCGTGGAGATCGCGATCGCGCTCTCGGCCGTCCTCCTCGGCCTCGCCGTCGCGCGCGAGGCGCGGCCGCCCCTCGTGGTCGCCGCGGCCCTCGTCGGCGTCTTCGCAATCTTCCACGGGCACGCGCACGGCACCGAGCTCCCGCCCGGGCAGAGCGGCATCCTTTACAGCATCGGCTTCGTCGTCGCGACGGGGTGCCTGCATCTGACCGGCATCGCGATCGGCCTCGTCCACCGCTGGGCGTGGGGTCGCGTCGCGCTGCGTGTTGCGGGAACGCTGGTGGCGATCGCCGGATTCGGATTTCTCTGGAAGGCGATTCGATGAGGACGCGTGTGCCGGGCGCAGGAACCCTCGCGTTCTTTGCCGCTCTCCTGATTTCGGGGCGCGCCGAGGCGCACCTCGTGACGACGGGCCTCGGGCCCGTGTACGACGGAATCGGCCACCTCCTCCTGACGCCGGAAGACCTCGTGCCGATCGTCGCGCTCGCGCTCTACGCCGGCCTCCGGGGCGCGCGCGCCGGCCGCCTCGCGCTCTTCATCCTGCCCGCTGCCTGGGTGGTGGGCGGCCTCCTCGGCCTGAGGGCCGGGACCAGCGTCGCGGCGCCCGTTCCCGCGCTCTCCTTCGTCCTCCTCGGCGTCCTTGTCGCGGCCGACCTCCGGCTCCCCGACGGCGCGGTGGCGGTGCTCGCAGTCGGCCTCGGCCTCGTCCACGGGTTCCTGAACGGGCCCGCGCTCGCGGGAGCCGGCCCCGGCGCGCCCGGCCTCCTCGGCATCGCGGCCGTCGCGTTCGTCCTCGTGGCGCTCGGCTCGGCGCTCGCCGTGTCGGCGAAGGCGCCCGCGGCGCGCATCGCGGTGCGCGTGGCCGGGAGCTGGGTCGCGGCGATCGGTCTGCTGCTCCTCGGCTGGGCATTCCGGACGCGCGGTGCCGCTTTGCCCCTCCCCGGTATTCTCGTACCATGAGCCACAACTTGGGAGCCCTCCTCTTCTTCGGCACCGCCTTCCTCGTCACCCTCGGCTGTCTCGAGACGGGCATCCGGGTCGGGCGCCGCGCTCTCTCCGGACCCGACGCGCACCGGCCCGCGGGGCTCGGCACCGTCGAAACCGTCGCCTTCGGTGTCCTCGGTCTCCTCCTCGCGTTCACGTTCTCGGGCGCCGCGTCCCGCTTCGACACGCGCCGCGCGCAGGTCGTCGAGGAGGCGAACGACATCGGAACGGCGTGGCTGAGGCTCGACCTCCTGCCGCCCGCTTCTCAGCCGCCGCTGCGCGACGCGTTCCGGCGCTACACGGACTCGCGCATCCTCATGTACCGGAAGATCGCCGACCTGGACATCGACGGCGCCCGGGCCGAGTACGCCAGGGCCGGTGCGATCCAGAACGAGATCTGGGCGGGCGCCGTCGCGGCGTGCCGCGAGGCCCCGTCGCAGGCGACGATCGTCCTCCTTCCCGCCCTCAACGCGATGATCGACATCACGACGACGCGCCTCGCCGCCACGGAGATGCACCCGCCGATGATCGTGTACGGCGTCCTTTTCGTCGTCTCCTTCGGGTGCGCGCTCCTCGCCGGCTACGAAATGGGCGCGAGCGAGGCGCGGAGCTGGCTGCACGTCCTGGCCTACGCCGTCGGCATCGCGTTCATCCTCTACGTGATCGCCGACTTCGAGTACCCGCGCCTCGGCCTCATCCGGATCGATTCGTTCGACCGGTATCTCGCAGACGTGCGCGCCGCGATGAAATGAAGTAATTTCCCGCGCTTCGGATGCGCCGTCCCCTTCTCGTTCCCGTCCTTCTGGTCGGTGCGTGCGAAACGTTCGCCGCCGGCCGGCCGGCCCGGCGCCGCCGGCCCTAGAATCCGCACGAGCCCGCCATCGCCCTGAACTTCCGGTCCCGCCGCGTCCTCGTCTGGGGCGTCCTTGCCCTCGTGTACGTCGTCGCGTACTTCCACCGGATCGCACCCGCGGTTCTCGCGAAAGACCTCATGCGGACGTTCGCCGCGACGGGCGTCGAGGTCGCGACGATGTCCGCGCTCTACCTCTACGCGTTCGCCGTGATGCAGTTCGCCGTCGGCGCCGCCGTCGACGCGTGGGGGCCGCGCAAGGCCGTCGCCGCGGGCGCGCTCGTCATGGGCCTGGGCGGCGCGGTCTTCGCGGCCGCGCAGGTCCTCCCCGTCATCTACGCCGCGCGCGTCGTGGTCGGCGCGGGCGCGTCGGTGGTCTTCATCGGGACGCTCAAGCAGGTCGGCGCGTGGTTCCGGCCCGACGAGTTCGGGACGTGGTCGGGCCTGACACAGGTCGCCGGCAACCTCGGGGGGCTCCTGGCGACCGCGCCGCTCGCTCTCGTCGTCTCTCTCGCGGGCTGGCGCGCGACGTTCGGTGGCGTCGCCGGACTCTCTTTCGCTCTCGCCGCGCTTTGCCTCGCCGTCGTGCGCGACCGGCCCGAGGACGCGGGCTTCCCGCCGCCCGTTCCGCGCGGCCCGGCGCCGAAACTGAGCGTCGCGCAGGGCTACCGGAAGGTCTGGGGAAACGCGCGGACGTGGCCGATGTTCGTGGTCTTCTTCTGCCAGTACGGGACGCTCATCTCGTTCTCGGGCCTCTGGGCCGTCCCGTGGATGCGCGACGTCTACGGGCTCTCCGCGAAGGACGCCGCGCGGCTCGTCTCACTCGTCGGGATCGGCGTCGTCTTCGGCGCGCCGGCCGCCGGCTTCCTTTCGGACCGCGTCTTCCGCGCGCGGCGCCTCCCGTACATCCTCTTCACTCTCGTCTACACGGCCGTCTGGGCGTGCATCGCGCTGCCTGCAGGCGGGCCGCCGCGGTTCCTGCTCGGTCCGCTCTGCTTTTTCGTGGGCCTCACGGCGAGCTGCTTCACGCTCACGTGGGTCCTCGCGAGAGAGATCAATCCGCCGCGCTTCTCCGGGATCGCGACGTCCACGGTCAACGCCGGGGGGTTCCTCGGCGCGGCCGTCATGCAGAACGTCCTCGGGCGGATCCTCGACGCGCACTGGCTCGGGACCCTCGAGCAGGGCGCCCGCCGCTACCCCGCGGCCGGCTACCACGCGGCCTTCCTCGCCTCTCTCGGGACGCTCCTCGTCGCCCTGGCCGGGACGTTCCTCGTCAAGGAGACGTTCGGGAAGCACGAGGGCGATTAGGGCGCCCACTCTAGAATCTGTCTCATGACGCGCCGCCTGCACCACACCCTCGCCGTCCTCGCCGCCCTCTCCCTCGCCGCCGGCGCCGCCCGCGCGGCGGCCCCCCGGGAGAACCCGAGCGCCTCCGAGATCGAGCTCCAGTTCGAGAAGCTGAACGTCGTCGGCAGCGTCCTCTACGTCGCCGCCCACCCGGACGACGAGAACTCCGCGTTCCTCGCCTGGGGCGCGAAGGGACGGCTCCTCGAGACGGGCTACCTGTCCGTCACGCGCGGCGACGGCGGCCAGAACCTCATCGGCAACGAGACCGGCGACCTCGTCGGCGTCCTGCGCACGCAGGAGCTCCTCGCGGCGCGGCGGATCGACGGCGCGCGGCAGTTCTTCACCCGGGCGATCGACTTTGGGTTCTCGAAGAATCCCGCGGAGACGTTCGCGGTCTGGGGGCACGATCAGGTGCTCTCGGACGTCGTCTGGATCATCCGGTCCTTCCGGCCCGACGTGATCGTGACCCGCTTCCCGACGACCGGCGAAGGCGGCCACGGCAACCACACCGCCTCCGCGATCCTCGCGAGCGAGGCGTTCGCGGCCGCCGGCGACCCGAAGGCGTTCGCCTGGCAGCTCAGGTGGGTCGCGCCCTGGCAGCCGAAGCGGCTGCTCTGGAACGTCTTCCGCTTCGGGCCCGACGCCCCGCGCAACGCCGCGCCGGGCGAGATCGCCGTGGACCTCGGCGCGTACAACGCGCTTCTCGGGCGGTCGTACACCGAGATCGCCGGGCAGAGCCGCTCGATGCACAAGAGCCAGGGCTTCGGCGCCGCCGAGCGCCGCGGCGCGTGGCTGAACGACTTCAAGCTGATCGCGGGCGACCCGGCGAAATCGGATCTCTTCGAAGGAATCGACCTCAGCTGGGGGCGCTACGGCGCGGAGGGAAAAGCCGTAGGAGAGATTCTTAGAAAGGTGGAGGAGGGATTTCGCGCGACGGATCCGGCGGCGTCGGTCCCCGGCCTCGTGGAAGCGTGGACCGCAATCGGGCGGCTCATCGAAACCGGCAGCGATCCGGCCAATTCACCTTCTAAGAGAATCTCCGAAGCGAATCCGAAAGAAGGAAATTCGTCGCGCTCGGGTCCGAAGCAAAACGATCCTCTTCTCCGCGCGAAGCGCGCCGAGGTCGTCGACGCGATCCGCGCGTGCCTCGGCCTCTGGACCGAGGCGATCGCGGCCGAGCCCTCGGCCGCGCCCGGCACGGAGGTCAAGGCCGCGACGATGATCCTGAACCGCTCGGCGTTTCCCGCGACGCTCGAGCGCGTCGAGATCACCGGCGCCGCCGCGCCCCTCGCCGGCGGTCCGCTCCTCCCGAACGAGCCCCTGCGCGGCGCAGCGACGCTCGCCCTGCCCGCGGACACCGCGCTCACGCAGCCGTACTGGCTGCGCGAGCCCGCGGGGAAGGGCCTGTACAACGTCGCCGACACGACGCTCGTCGGACGGCCCGAGAACGCGCCGCCCCTCGTCGCGCGCTTCGTCGTGTCCGTCGCGGGCGCCTCGATCCCGTTCGAGGCGCCCGTCGTCTTCCGCCGGACCGACCCCGTGAGGGGCGAGATCTACGAGCCGTTCGTCGTCGTGCCGCCGGTCACCGCGAACTTCGACGAGAAGGTCTACGCCTTCGGGAGCGATGCCGCGAAGACGGTCCGGGTCACGCTCGTCGCGGGCGCGACGAAGGTCTCGGGCTCCCTGCACCTCGCGGCGCCCGCCGGATTCCGCGTCACGCCCGCCGAGGTCCTCTTCGAGCTCGGCGCCAAGGGCGATGAGCGCGCGGTGTCGTTCCGCGTGACCCCGCCGCACGGCCTCGCGTCGGGGACGCTCGCGGCCCGGACGACGGTCGCCGGGAGGACGGAGTCGCTCGGCCTCGTGCGGATCGACTACGCGCACATCCCGCTCCAGACGCTCTTCCCGCCCGCCGAGGCCCGCGTCCTCCGGATCGACGTCAAGGCACCGCACGAGCCGGTCGGCTACATCATGGGCTCGGGCGACACCGGCCCGGAGGCGCTCCGCCAGATGGGCTACTCCGTCACGCTCCTGTCGGACGACGACCTCGAGACGGGTGACCTCTCGCGGTACACGGCGATCGTGGCCGGCATCCGCGCGTACAACACGCGCCCGCGCCTCGCGCAGGCGACGAAGCGCCTCCTCAAGTACGCCGAGGACGGCGGCACGGTCGTCGTCCAGTACGACACGACCGGCGGCCTCGTGACGGACCGGATCGGGCCGTACCCGTTCAAGCTCTCGCACGACCGTGTGACGGTCGAGGAGGCGCCCGTCACGTTCCTCAAGCCGGACAGCTCGCTCCTGAACTTCCCGAACCGGCTCACGGCCGCGGACTTCGACGGCTGGGTGCAGGAGCGCGGCCTCTACTTCGCGGGTTCGTGGGACCCGCGGTACGAGACCGTGATCGCGTCGCACGACCCCGGCGAGAGCGACAAGCCCGGCGGCCTCCTCTTCGCGAAGGTCGGGAAGGGCGCCTGGGTCTACACGGGCTACGCGTTCTTCCGCCAGCTTCCGGCGGGCGTGCCCGGCGCGTATAGACTTTTTGTGAATCTGGTTTCCGCGGGCGCAGGGGCCGAGACGAAGGGTCCGGCGATCCCGAAGGCGCAATAGTAAGCCGGGGGGACGCCCTGCGGCCCCCCAGCCTCTCTACTTCCAGGCCGCGATCGACTTTTCGAGCTCGCTGATCGCCTCGGCATCGGGCTTCGGCTCGCTCGTCTTCGCGGCCGCGAGGGCCTTCTCGCCCCAGGCAACCGCGCCCTTCTTGTCCCCCTGGCCGGCGAGGACCCGGGCCTTCAGCGAGAGGTTCGCGAACGTCTGCTTCGTCGAGAGCGAGCGCTCGAGGAACTTCGAGGCGTCCTCGGGCGCGTACTTCAAGTCGTAGAGGCCTCGGGCCGCGACGTACGACGTTCGCCAGTCGTCCACCTTCGCGTTCGCGACGGCCTCCTTTGCCCTGTGGAGGAAGACCGCGTTCGTGTCGACGCCGATCGCGAGCGAGAGCTTCAGCTTCTCCCACGCGAGCTGGAGCGTCGCGCCGTTCGCCGAGACGGCCGGGAAAGAGATCGTGAAGAGCTCCTTCGGCTCGGCGAGGGCGGCCGGCTTGACCTTGACGCGCAGGGCGTCCTTGTCGGCGGCGTAGTCGAAGGGCGAGCCCGTCGATTGCCTGCTGAAGATGACGGTCCACTCCGCCTTGCCAGGGATCGTGAAGAGGCCGTACGCGCCGGCCGCGAGCTTCTGGCCCTCGACCGTGACGTCCGTGTCGAACGAAATCTTCGTGACCGCGTTCGCGCCGGTGCGCCAGACCTTGTCGTACGGGACGAGCTCGCCCCAGATCACGCGCCCCCTCACGGACGGGCGGCTGTAAACGACTTCGGCCTTCGTGATGCCGATCGTCTGGGCGACCGTCGCGTTCGGGCTGAGAAGCGGGGTCGAAAGCTGCGCGAGTGCCGGAGCGGCCGCCAGGGCGAGGGCCGCGGCGGAAAGCCGGATCTTCGACATCGGTGTGTCCTCCACTGTTCTTCTTCGCTACTTCCCCGGGCGAATCGCCTCGGGCCCGCGAATTCTACGCGGATGGATAAGATCCCGTCTCAAAGGAGACCCTGCCATGAAGAGAATCGCGTCGATCCTCGTCCTCGCCGCCCTCGTTTTCACCGTGCCCGGCGCCCTCGCGAAGGCTCCGGCCAGGGGCTTCCGCGCCGAGTTCCTCGCGCAGCAGGACGGCGTCGAGAAGGAGATTCTCGGCCTCGCCGAGGCGACGCCCGCCGAGAAGTTCGCGTGGCGGCCCGCCGAGGGCGTGCGCTCGGTCAGCGAGGTCTACATGCACATCGCGGACAGCAACTATCTCTTCCTCGGGTTCGCGGGCGTCAAGGCGCCGGAGGGGATCTCGCCGTCGATGGAGAAGGACGTCACCGAGAAGGCGGCGGTCATCGAGGCGTTGAAGAAGTCCTTCGCGCACCTCCGCGCGGGAGTCGCGTCGATCGCCGACGCCTCGCTCGACAAGCCGGTGAAGATGTTCGGTCACGACACGACGGTCCGCGGTGTCCTCTTCGTGGCCGCGACGCACGAGCACGAGCACCTCGGCCAGTCGATCGCGTACGCGCGGATGAACGGGATCGTCCCGCCGTGGACGGCCGCGCGGCAGGCAAAGGCGGCGGAGAAGCCTGCCGAAAAGCCGGCCAAGTGACGCGTACGATTTGACGCTTCTCTCGCCGGTCCCGCTCCTCCCGGACGCCGTCCTCGCGTCGCGGGACCTCCTCTTCGCGCTGCCGCTCGGCCTCGCGGGACTCGTGGCCCTGCGCCTCGGCCTCCTCCGCGGCCCGGGCCGCGCGCTGCCCGGACCGGCGCGGCCCGCGTGGCGCCGCGCCCTCGAAGGGGCCGCGCTCGCAGTCGCGCTCCTCGCGGCCGTCATCCTCGCGCCGCTCGCCGCCGGGGCGTTCCGCAGCGGATCGCCGGGCTGGACGGCGTTCGTGCCGCATCCACCGGCCGCCAACCCGGCCGCCGCGCCCGCCTCCATCGGCTTTTTCACCGTCCAGGCGCTCATCGAGGAGCTCCTCTTCCGCGCCGCGCTCATGGTGCTCCTCGGCGCGATCGTTCTCGGCCTCGCCCGCGTCTTCTTCGGGCCGCTCCCGGGCCGCGGCGACGCCGCGGGCCTCCCGCGCTTCGGCCGCCGCTGGTTCGCCGCGGGCCTCGCCGCGAACGCCGTCCAGGCCGCCGGGTTCGCGGTGCTCCACGGCGGGAACCCGCACGTGACCCCGCTCGGCCTCCTGAACATCGGCCTCGCCGGCGGCGTCCTCGGCTGGCTGTTCTGGTCGGGCGGCGGCCTCGCGGGCGCATGGGCCTTACACACGCTCTGGAACTGGGGCCTCTCGGCGCTCGGCCTGCCCGTGAGCGGGATGTCCTTCGCGACGCCGCTCGTCGCGACTGGATTCACCGGCGCCGGGCGGCCGCTCCTTTCCGGCGGCGCGTTCGGGCCCGAGGGGTCGCTCGTGAGCACCGCCGCGCTCGCCCTCGTCCTCGTGGTCCTCGTCGCGCGGAGCGCGAGGCGCCTCCCGAACGGGTAGGATCGGCGGCATGAACGGCGATCGCAAGATGTTCACCTGCGGCACGTGCGGCAAGAAGTTCTGGTACTGGGTGCTCGACGACGTCGCGCAGCCGAAGGTCAAGTGCTACTACTGCTCGGCGGAGGCGTACCCTAACGGCGAGCCGCCGAAACCGCCGGCCCCTGCCCCCGCGCCACCCGCGCCGGCGGCCCCCGCTCCGCCGGCTCCCGCGACACCGCAGTAGGTCTCAGGGCACGGGGTACCCGTTCTCCTTCGCGCGTGAACTCGCTTCGCTCAGACAGCACGCGCGTGCGTCGAAGGGCACCCCGCGCCCTTTACCTTCTCAGAAAATCCGAATTCCCTAATTCCCCGTGTAGACGATCTCCCCGCCGACGACGGTCATGACGACCTTCGCCTTGAGGATCTCGCCGGCGGGCGTTCCCGGCGCGAAGATCTCGCGGTCGAGAACCGTGAAGTCCGCGTCGAAGCCGGGCTCGATCCGGCCGCGGCGCTTCTCGGCGAACTCCGCGTACGCGTTGTCCGACGTGAAGAGGCGCAGCGCCTCCGCGCGGCCGAGGCCTTCCTCGGGGCGCCAGCCGCCCGGCGGCTTGCCGTTCGGTTCCTGCCGCGTGACGGCGGCGAAGATCCCGAGCCTCGGGTCCTCGGACTCCACGGGGAAGTCGCTGCCGCCCGCGAGTTTCGCGCCGGCCTTCAGGAGCGTGCGCCAGGCGTAGGCACCCTTCACGCGGTCCTTGCCGAGGCGCGCCTCGGCCCAGGGCCAGTCGGACGTCGCGTGCGTGGGCTGGATGGACGCGATCACGCCGAGCTTCGCGAAACGCTCGAAGTCGCCGGGCGCGATCACCTGGGCGTGCTCGATGCGCGGGCGCGCGTCGGCAGGCTTGACGGATTCGAGGGCCTTCTCGTACGCGTCGAGCGTCGTGCGGTTCGCGCGGTCGCCGATCGCGTGCGTCCAGACCTGGAAGCCGCCGCGGAAGGCCTTCTCCACGATCTTCGCGATCTCCTCCGGCGGCGTGACGTCGAGGCCGCGGTTGCCGGGCTGGTCCGAGTAGTCGGCGAGGAGCGCGGCCCCGCGCGAGCCGAGCGCGCCGTCCGCGAAGAGCTTCACCGCGCGCACCGTCAGCCTTCCCACGGTGAAGGGGCCCCGCGCGATCGCGGCGTCGAGGTCTTTCGGGTTGACGGTCGCGTAGACGCGGATCGGGAGCCTGCCGCCGCGCGCGAGGGCCTCGTAGGTCGCGAGGTCTTCGCGCGACGAGGCCGACGCTTCGCCCACGCCCGTGAGGCCGACCTTCGCGCAGGCCTCGAGGCCCGCGACGATGTCCTCGCGGATCTCGTCGGGTCCGGGCTCCGGGACCGCCTTCTCGACGAGCGCCATCGCGTTGTCGACGAGGACGCCCGCGGGCGACCCGTCCTTAAGACGCTCGATCCGCCCGCCCGGCGGGTCCGGCGTCGCCTTCGTCACGCCGGCGGCCTTCAGCGCGGCCGCGTTCACCCAGATCGCGTGGCCGTCCACGCGCCTGAGGACGACCGGCGCCTTCGGTGAGGCGGGCTCGAGGTCGGCGGCCGTCGGGAACGCGGTGTCCGTCCAGCGGTTCTGGTCCCAGGCCCGCCCCTTGATCCACGTCCCGGGCGCGGTCGAGGCCGAGAGCGCCCGGACGCGCAGGAGGATCTCGTCCTTCGAGAGCCCGCGGCAGTCGATCATCCGTTGGAGCGCTCCGAGCGAGCGCACGTGGCCGTGGGCGTCCACGAGGCCGGGCACGAGGACGGCGCCCGAGAGGTCGACGACCTTCGCGGCGGGCGCGGCCGCGCGCGCCGCGGCCTCGTTGCCGACGGAGACGACCTTCCCGCCCCTCACGAGGATCGCGGCCTTCCTCGGCGTCTCGTCCCACGCGGTGTAAACGGACGCGCCGTGGAAGACGGTCCCGGCGTCGGGGGTGGGCGGCGCCGGCGCCGGGTCGGCCGCGAATGCCCGCACCGAAAGCGCGGCGAGAAGCGCGGCGAGAGCGTTCCGGCTCACCGCGACACCACGACCTCTCCGCCCTTCATGACGAAGGGAATCTTCTCGAGGACCGTCACGTCCTTCAGCGGGTCGCCGTCCACCGCGACGAGGTCCGCGAAGCGGCCGGGCGCGATCGCGCCGACCTTGTCCCAGCCGAGAAGCTCCGCCGCGTTCACCGTGGCGGTCTGGATGGCCTGCATCGGCGTGAGGCCGCCCGCGACCATGTACCGGAACTGCCGGGCGTTCAGTCCGTGCGGGTAGACGCCCGCGTCGGTCCCGTAGGCCATCTTCACGCCCGCCTTCACGGCCCTCGCGAAGTTCTCGCGCTGGAGGCGGCCGATCGAGCGCTCCTTCTCGATGATCTTCTCCGGGAACCCGATCCGCGTGAACTCCGCGAGGATCCAGTCGTCGTTGTACACGTCCTCGACGAGGAACGTCCCGCGCTCCTTCATCATCCGGATCCCCTCGTCGTCGATCAGGCTCCCGTGCTCGACGGACGCGACGCCCGCGAGGACGGCGCGCTTGATCGTCTCGGTCCCGTGCGCGTGAGCGGCCACCTTGCGGCCCCACATCGCGGCCTCGTCGACGATCGCCTTCATCTCCTCGAAGGAGTACTGCGGCGCGCCGACGGACTCCTCCTCCGTGAGGACGCCGGCCCCGGCGATCACCTTGATGAGGTCGGCCCCGTACTTCACGTTCTGCCGGACGAGCTTGCGCACCTCGTCGACGCCGTCGGCTACGCCGCTGAAGCCCGTGAACTTCAGGTACGGCGAGAAGCCCGTGAGGTCGGCGTGGCCGCCCGTCGAGCCGATCGCGAGCCCCGCGACCTTCAGGCGCGGCCCGACGACGAGGCCCCTGTCGATCGCGTTCCGGAGCGCGACGTCGACGTACTCCTCGGCTCCGACGACGCGCAGCGTCGTGAAGCCGGCCTCGAGCGTCCGGCGCGCGTAGACGTGGGCGGAGACGGCGACGTCGATCGGCGACTTGCGGAAGATGTCCGCGTAGTAGTCCTCCGCCTGCGACGTGATGTGCGTGTGGACGTCGATGAGGCCGGGCAGGACCGTGCGCTTCGACAGATCGACGATCGACGCGCCGGACGGCGCAGCGATTCCGGGGCCCACCTGCTTCACGACGCCGTCCTCGATCAGGACGTCCTGGTTCGGGAGGACGCGTCCCGCGAGAACGTCGACGAGGGCGCCCGTCCTCACGAGGACGACCTTCTTCGGCACGGCGGCCCTCGGAGCGGGGGTCTCGGCATGGAGCGCGAACACCGCGAGAAGCGCGGCGGCGACGGGGGCGAATCGGGAGATGCGGACTTTCGGCACGGGTCCTCCTGAACGGTCACACCGACCTTATCAGCCCCGACGAGCCGGCGGCGGGAGTCCCTACAATGCGGGCATGTCCGCGCACCACGGCGGCGCGACGCCCGGGAGGCTCCAGGCCCACATGCGCGCCGTCGCACGCCAGCAGTACGACTCCGTGCACATCCCGCCGTTCACGCTCTTCTTCCACCCGTCCGATCCGCTTCCCTACCTCAACTACGCGATCCCGGACGAGCCCCCGGGCGACGCCGCAGCCCTCGCGGCTCCGCTCCGGCGGCTGAAGGCCGAATTTACCCGGCGCGGCCGCACGCCGCGCTTCGAGTTCGTCGGCGCCGTCTTCCCCGCGCTCGCCGGCGCGCTGGAAGCCTCGGGCTTCACGATCGAGGCCCGCCCGCAGCTGATGGTCGCGACGCCCGACGGCCTCCGGGACGTCCCGCCCGTCCCGGGGCTCGACGTGGAGACGCTGCCCGCCACGTCGCCGCTCGATGCCTTCCGGGAGTTCCTCCTCGTCCAGCGCCGCGCGTTCGGGCTCGGGAACGCGGCGGCCGTCTCGGACGCGGATGCCCGCTGGCTGCGCGACGGCCTCGGCGCGGGACTCTGCTTCGCCGGGCGGATCGGCGGCGAAGCGGTCGCCGTCTCGATGTACCTCGATCCGCAGGACGGCCTCACGGAGCTCGCCGGGATCTGCACGCTCGAATCCCACCGCCGGCGCGGCCTTGCGGGCGCGCTGACGCACGCGGCCCTCCGCGCCGCGTTCCAACGTGGCGTCTCCGTCGCGTTTCTCTCGGCAGCCGACGCCCGCGCGGGCCGGGTCTACGAGGCCGCGGGCTTCACGCCGTTCGGGAACACCGTCTTCGCGATCGCGGCTGCCTGACTCACCGGACGCGCCGGAAGACGCGCACCGATCCGGTGCCGGGAATCGCGACCGCGGACCAGCGATCGAGCGCGCCGGGGTCGGCGGCGAGCGACGGCGCGAGGAAGCGGTCCAGCGTGACGAGCGCGACCGCGTCGGTCTCGCGCAGGAGTCCCGTCGGGATCGCACCGCCTGCGCCCTCGGGCCTGCCGGCCCATGCGAGGGCGGCGGGCGAGACGAGCCCCGTCGTGTCGAGGACGCGCGCGCGCGTCGCCCAGCCCAGGGCGCCGATCTCCGGCGCCGCGACGGTGTCCGTGGGCCCGAGTTCGAGGGCCGTGGCGGCTCGTGCGTAAACGTCCTCGCGGGCGAATGGATCGTACGGCTGGAAGGCGATCACGTGCGCGGCCGCCGAGCCCGCGAGGAGGAGGGCCGCTCCCGCCCGGCCCGGGGACGGAACGCGCGCGACGCACGCGACGACGACGAACGTCGAGGCGAGCACGAGTGGTGGGCGGTACCACTCGAAGACGAGGGGGTTCTCGACCGCGAAGGCGCCGATGTAGAGAACGCTGAACAGGGCGAACGCGAGCGTCGGAAGCACGGCGAGCGCGGCCCGCCCGAGACTGAGCGCGAACGCGAGCATCGCGATCGCCGCGACCGTCGTGATCACGTCCGCCACGGGCGTTCCGACCACGTTCAAAGGGTCCACGAGCGTCTGGGTGAGCTGTGAGAAGGCGTGGCCGGACGGCATCGAGTACACGAGCCGCTTGGCCGTCACGCTGTGGGGGACGGGCGACCCGTAGTAGGCCCAGAGCGCGGCCGCGGCCGCGGCCGCGGGCCCGAGCCCGAGGGCGGACGCGCGCCACGGCCAGGCGCCGCGCGCGACACGGAGCGTGACGGCGAGCGCCGGGACGAGGAGGACGGAATCGGGATGGATGAACACGAGAGCCCCCGCGACGGCGAACGCCGCGGCGTCTCGACCGCGACACGCGAGCTCGAGGGCAACGAGGAGGCCGAGCAGGTAAAGAGGCGTCTCCATCCCGGACGCGAACACGCGCAGCGACTCCCGAGGTGAAAGGCTCGCGGCGACGAAGAGCGCCGCAAGACCGGCGTTCATCACGCGTCGCGCGAGCCGGTAGCCGGCGACGGCCACGAGCGGAAGACATCCCGCTCCGATTCCGAACGCGACATCCGGAATCCCGGCGCCGGTCAGGCGGTGGATGAGTGCGAGGAGGATCGCGAAAAACGGCGTCGACGTCCCGAGGACGCGCTCCCCCGCGTTGTAGACGAGCCCCGCGCCCTCGGCGAGGTTCCGGGCGTACCGGAACGTGATGTAGGCGTCGTCGATGAATCGCGGTCCCCGGCGAAGCGCCACGGTGCCGAGCACGGCCGCCAGCCCGAGGGGGAGCACGAGCTCGCGGGCATGGAACGGCGACGGAGGCGGGCTCACACGTGGAAATCCGATGGCTCATGTTACCGGCCCGCGCCGCCGCGATAGTCTGGACGTCGTGCCCTCCCGCCTCGACCTCGTCCGCGGGGACATCACGGCGCTCGACGTCGACGCGATCGTGAACGCCGCAAACTCCTCGCTCCTCGGGGGCGGCGGTGTCGACGGCGCGATCCACCGCGCGGCCGGTCCCGGTCTCCTCGAGGAATGCCGCACGCTCGGCGGCTGCCCGGTCGGCGGGGCGCGGATCACGGCCGGACACCGGCTCAAGGCACGATGGGTCATCCACACCGTCGGCCCCGTCTGGCGGGGCGGCGGGCTCGGCGAGCCGGAGTTCCTCGCGTCGTGCTACCGCGAAAGCCTCCACCTCGCGAGGGAGCACGCCTGCGCGCGGGTCGCTTTCCCCGCGATCAGCTGCGGAATCTACGGGTACCCCGTCCCCGAAGCCTGCGCGATCGCCGCGCGCGAGACGCGGACCTTCCTCGCCGCGCACGACCTCCCCACGCGCGTCATGTTCGTGAGCTTCTCCGACGACGTGTGGGAGGCTTATCGCAGGCTCCTCGACACCGGACCGAAAGGATGACCATGCCGAAAACCCGCCGGGACTTCCTGACCGCAACCGCCGCCGGCGCCCTCGGCCTTGCCGTGGGGCCGCGCGCCGACGGACAGACGCCTCCTCCCCAGGCGACACCCGCCGCCGGGACGCCGCCCGCCTTCGGAACCGCGCCCGCCGTGGGTCCGGAGATCTCGCCCGCGACGATCGCCGAGGCCGAAAAGCTCATGCGGGTCTCGCTGACGCCGAAGGACCGCGCCCAGGCCGCGGGCAACTGGCGCGAGGCGATGGCCGGCACGATGGAGCGGCGCACGGGCCCACGGAAGGTCGCGCTCGAGCCGTCGCTCGCGCCCGCGTCGCGGTGGAATCCGGTCCTCTCCGGCCTTCCGGCCGGCCCCGCGCGCGACGTCTTCACGCGCAGCACGTCCGACCCGGGCCCGCTCCCGAAGCTCGACGAGGACATCGCGTTCGCGCCCGTCACCGCGCTCTCGCGGTGGATCGAGTCGAAGGCGCTGACGTCCGAGCGCCTCACGCGCCTCTACCTCGACCGCCTGCGCCGCTTCGACCCGCAGCTCCAGTGCGTCATCACGCTCACGCCTGACCTCGCGCTCGAGCAGGCGAAGCGGGCGGACGCCGAAATCGCGGCCGGGAAGTACCGAGGCCCGCTGCACGGCATCCCATGGGGCGTGAAGGACCTCCTCGACACGAAGGGCATCCGGACGACGTGGGGCGCCGAGCCGTTCCGGGACCGCGTGCCGGCCGCCGACGCGGTCGTCGTGAGGCGCCTCCACGACGCCGGCGCCGTCCTCGTCGCCAAGCTCAGCCTCGGCGCCCTCGCGCTGAACGACGTCTGGTTCGGCGGGGAGACGAAGAACCCGTGGGTCCCCGAGGAAGGCTCGGGCGGCAGCAGCGCCGGGCCGGGCGCCGCGACGTCCGCGGGCCTCGTCGGCTTCTCGATCGGAAGCGAGACGGAGGGCTCGATCATCGACCCGTCCATGCGCTGCGGGGTCACGGGCCTTCGGCCGACGTTCGGCCGCGTCGCACGCACGGGCGCGATGACGCTGTCGTGGTCGATGGACAAGCTCGGGCCGATCGCGCGGAGCGTCGAAGACACCCTGCTCGTCCTCGCCGCCATCTCCGGGCCGGACGCGGGCGATCCGTCGAGCGTCCCGAGCCGGCTGGACTTCGACGCGGACGGCCCCGTCGCGGGCCTTCGCGTCGGCTTCTTCCCCGCGTGGATGAAGGACGCCACGGACGTCGACCGCGCCGCGCTCGGCACCGCGAAGCTCGTCGGAATGGTCCCCGTCGAGGTGAGCCTGCCCGACTGGCCGTACGGGTCTCTCAACACGATCCTCTTCGCCGAGGCCGCGGCCGCGTTCGAGGAGCTGACGCTGTCGGGCGGCCTCGACCAGCTGAAGATGCAGGTGCCCGACGCCTGGCCGAACACGTTCCGGCAGGCGCGCTTCCTCTCGGCCGTCGACTACGTGCAGGCCGACCGGCTGCGCCGGAAGGTCGCGCAGGAGATGGCGCGGCTCTTCGAGAAAGTCGACGTGCTCCTCGTGCCGTCGCTCCGTGACGAGATGATGACGATCGGTAACTTCACGGGTCACCCGTCGCTCACGCTGCCCGCCGGGTTCGTCGAGATCGACCGGGCGCGGAGCGACTGGGCGCCCGACCCGGCGCGGCCGCTCCCGGCGCTCTCGCCGCCGCGGCGGGTCCCGCACGGCGTGACGCTCGTCGGCCGTCTCTTCGACGAGGGGACGATCGGCCGCGCCGGTGTCGCGCTCGAGCGCGCGTTCGGCGTGCGCGGGGAGCGGCCGAAGGGGTTCTGAAGCCCGGGCCGCCCGTCCTACATCGCGAGCGCGGCGGGAGCCGGGAGCGACCCGGCGCTTTCGGAGGACCGGGCGGGTACGACGAGGACGGCGCACGGCGCCCAGTGCACGATCGACTCCACGACGCTCCCGATCAGGAGCGTCCGGAGCGTGCTCTCGCCCGGCGAGCCGACGACGACGAGCTCGGCCGGCAGGCTCTCGGCGAGGCTCAGGACGGCCGCCCCCGGCGCGCCGTTCACGGTGAGCGTCTCGCCCTCGGCCCCGTAACGCTCGAGCGCCTCGGCCATCCGCTCGCGGGCCGCGCTCTCCTGCTCGTCCAGGAGCCCGTCCGAGAGCACCTCGCCGAGCGCCGCGAGGACGCCCCACGCGAACCCCGTGATCTTCGTGTCGACGTCGTGCACGACGAGGAGCTTCGCGTTGCGGCGGCGCGCCTCGTCGACGGCGCTGCCCACCGCCGGATACGTCGGCTCGAGAAGGTCGCTCGCGACGAGCACCTTGCCGCTGTGCGGAGAGGGCCGGGCGACGAGGACGGCGCAGGGGGAGTGACGCACGACGGCTTCCGCGAGATCGCCGCCCGCGCCGCCCGGCCCCGCCGCGTTCACGACGACGAGGTCCGCGCCGAGGGAGCGTGCGCGCCCGAGAAGCGCCGTCACGCGGTCTCCCGGGGCGACGACGAAGAACGAGAGCTCCGCGCCGTGCGCCGCCGCGATCGCTTCGGCCTCCCGGACGGCCTCGCTGTGCTCGGCGCCGCGCTCCATCGTGCAGAGGATCCTGCGAATCGCAGCCATTCGCCTCGGTCAATGCAATCCGCGGACCCGCGTGGGCGCGCCGTTTCGGCTTTCTGGAATCCCGCCGTCACCTTGCGGCGCCCGGCGCGCTCATCGCACCGGGGCCTCGAGCGGCACGAGGCCCGCCTGCTTCAATGCCTCGTCCGCCTTCGGCTTTTCGGACGCGAGGACGTCCTGCCAGCGCGCGAGGCCCGCCACGGCCATCTTGCGGCGCACGGCGAAGCCGGTCCAGGCGTCCTCGGTCGGCGCCGCGTCGGCGCTCTCGACGGCGGACTGCAGGCCGGCGAGGGACGTCCCGAGGCGGCGGAGCGTCGTCAGGTCGATCTCGGCGGTGTCCCAGAACTCCTCGCCCGGCGCGAGCGGCGGCCCGGCGGCCCGGTCGATCGCCTTCGCGAGTGACTCGAGCGCGGCGGCCGCCACCGGCGACTCCTTGCGCCGGGCAGCGACGAGCGCCCTGAGGTCGTTCGCCTCTTTCAGCGCGACGGCGACGCGGACGCGCTCGGCCTGGATGTCGCGCGCGAAGTCGTGCTGGCGGACGAGGTCCTCGTCCGTGACCGAGGCCGGCAGGCGCGGGTCCTTCACGACCACGAGCGGCCGCGTGAGCGTCTTTCCCGCCGCCGTCAGCCGCACCGTGTACCGCCCGGGCGGGCACCAGATCCCGGCCGCGCCGCGCGCACCCGGCCGACGCGAGCTCTCTCGGCAGCGCCTCGCGCAGGTCCCAGACGAACGCGGTGCATTCCCGGCGACGACGGCGGCGGCTCGGACACGGCGACCCAGTCCGGCGTCGTCACGATCCGCGAGACGTCGGGCCCGCGCCGCGCGTCCGTCGCTCGAGAAGCGGCGGACGACGTCGCCCCTGCGCGTCGAGAATCTCGATCGCGACCGGGCCCGTCGCGCGGCCAGCGACGTAGTCGATGGCGGCGCCGCGCGGCGGGTTCTCGCCCATCGGCTCGTCCTTCGGCTCGGGCGTGCCCTGGAACCCCGCGGGGTGGAGGCGCACGGCCTCGCGTGGCGCGAAGAGGACGACGTCCTCGGCGGCCGTCTTCGCGTCGAGCTGGCGGAGCGGCGAGAGGTCGTCGAGCACCCAGAACGACCGCCCGTGCGTCGCGACGACGAGGTCGCCGTGCCGCGCGTCGAGGTCGCGGATCGAGCAGTTCGGCAGGTTCGAGCTGGAGCGGCTGCCAGTTCTCGCCGTCGTCGAAGGAGACGAAGACGCCGGTCTCCGTCCCCGCGTAGAGGAGGCCGCGGCGGACCGGGTCCTCGCGCACGACGTTGACGTAGCTCCCCGCGGGAATCCCCTTCACGATCGCCGTCCAGCTGCGTCCCGCCATCGCGCGTTCGGTAGACGTAGGGCGTCGATGTCGTCGAGCCGGTGCCGGTCGACCGCGGCGTAGGCGGCGTTCGCGTCGAAGTGCGAGGCCTCGAGGATGCCGACCTTCGACCACGGCGTGAGCGCCTTCGGCGTCACGTTCTCCCAGTGCGCGCCGTCGTCCCGCGTGAGCCAGACGAGGCCGTCGTCGGTGCCGCACCAGATGCGGCCGGCCTCGAGCGGCGAGGGCGCGATCGCGTAGATCACGCTGCGCCGCGGTCCTTTGACCTCCGAGTCGTCGGCGGTGACGGGGTCGAGATTCGGCGGGACGCCCGCGTCCGCGCGCGTCAGGTCCGGGCTCGACCTTCGTCCCAGTGCCGGCCGTCGTCCGTCGTCTTCCAGAGAAACTGGTTCCCGAAGTACAGCGTCTTCGGGCCGCTTCGCCGAGATCGCGAGCGGCAGCGTCCACTCGCCGCGGTACTCGCCGGGGACCGCGAGCGTCGGGTCGACGTTCTGCTGCTGGAGCGTCTTCCAGTGGAACCGCTCCACGGCGCCGCCCCAGATCACGTCTGGGTCGGCGGGGTCCGGGACGATGTACCCGTTCTCGCCGCCCGCGGCGATCGGCTTCCAGTCGCGCGGCGTGATCGAGCGGGTAGTCCGTGCGCGAGGGCACGGCCGCGGCGCCGGTGTCCTGCTGCGCACCGTAGATCCAGTACGGAAACCGGTCGTCCGTCGCGACGTGGTACATCTGCGCGGTCGGCTGGTTGTACCAGGAGCTCCACGTCCTCCCGCCGTCCACCGTCACGACCGTGCCCTGGTCGCTCGCGACGATCATCCGGCGCGAATCGGAAGGGTCGATCCAGAGGCGGTGATAGTCGTCGCCGCCCGGCGCGCCCTTCCACGGCACGAACGTCTTCCCGCCGTCCGCGGACCGGTAGATCGCCGTGTTGCACGCGTAGACGACGTCCGGGTCCTTCGGGTCGACGGTCACGCCCGCGAAGTACCAGCCGCGGCCCCAGATGCGCGGGTCCGACGACGCGCGCCGGAACGTGAGCCCCGCGTCGTCCGACACGAAGAGGCCGCCCTGCTTCGCGTCCACGACCGCGTAGACGCGGTTCGCTGCGGACGGCGCGAACGCAATCCGGATGCGCCCGGGCTTCTCGGAAGGAAGGCCCGCCGTCACCTGCTTCCACGTGTCGCCGCCGTCCACCGAGCGCCAGAGGGAGCTCCCGGGCCCGTTCGATGGCGGGTAGACGTTCCACGGCGGCCGGCGCGTCTGCCAGAGCGCGGCGAGGATCGTGCGCGCGTTGCCGGGCTGGAAGTCGAGGTCGATCGCGCCCGTGTCCGCGTCCCGGTAGAGGACCTTCGCCCAGGTCCTTCCCCCGTCCTTCGACCGGAAGACGCCGCGCTCGACGTTCGGCCCGTAGGCGTGTCCGAGCGCCGCGACGAAGACGACGTCCGGGTCCTTCGGGTCGACGAGGATCCGCGCCGATCTGGCGCGTGTCCGCGAGGCCGAGGTGCGCCCACGTCTTCCCGCCGTCCGTCGACTTGTAGACGCCGTTGCCGTACGAGATGTCCGAGCGCATGTCCGCCTCGCCCGAGCCCACGTAGAGGACGTCGGAGTTCGACGGCGCGACGGCGACGGCGCCGATCGACGCGACGGGCTCTCCGTCGAAGACGCTCTCCCACGTGCGGCCCGCATTGTCGGTGCGCCACACGCCGCCGCCGACCGCGCCGAAGTAGAAGCGCTCGGGATGGCCCGGCACGCCGGTCGCGGTCACCGCGCGTCCGCCGCGGAACGGCCCGACGAGGCGCCACCTGAGACCGGAGAAGAGGCTCGGGTCGAGGGGCTGGGCGGAGAGCGGCGAGACCCCGGCGAGGAGAAGAGCCAGAAGGAGGCGTTTCATGCCGCGGAGTTTCGCTCCGATTCCGCGGGACGCGCCAACTGAATGAGGCCGGTTCCGGTCACGAGGAGGCCGGAGCGAGCTCGGGGGCCTCGGCGCCCGGCCTCCCTTCCACGTCCGTCGCGAATGCCCCGTGCGTCCGGGCCACGAGCACGTAGATCGACGGCACGACGAAGAGCGTGAACGCGCTCCCGATGATCATGCCGGTCACGAGCATGATGCCGATCGAGTTGCGCGCGCCGGCGCCCGGGCCGCGCGCGAACACGAGCGGGAGATGGCCCATGACGGTCGCGGCGGTCGTCATCAGGATGGGCCTCAGGCGCGTCGCCGCGGCCTCGACGACGGCTTCCAGCTTTTCCTTCCCGGCCTCCTGGAGCTTGTTCGCGAACTCGACGATGAGGATCCCGTTCTTCGACACGAGACCGACGAGCGTGATGAGCCCGACCTGGCTGTAGATGTTCAGCGTCGTAAACCCGAGGAAGGAGAAGAGCAGGGAGCCCGAGAGCGCGAGCGGCACCGAACCCGCGAGGATGATGAAGGGATCGCGGAAGCTCTCGAACTGCGCGGCGAGAACGAGGTAGATCAGGATTCCCGAGAGCAGGAAGGTCCCGAGGAACTTGCCGCCCTCGGTGCGCAGCTGGCGCGACTCGCCCGCGTAGTCGATCGTGAATTCCTTCGGCAGGATCCGGCGGGATTCGTCCTCGAGGACCTTCAGGGCGGCGTCCAGCGAGACGCCCGGCGGGATGACGCCCTGGATGCGCACGGCGTTGAGCTGCTGGAACCGCTTCAGCTCCCGCGGCTCGACCGTCGTCTTCAGCGTGGCGAAGGTGGACAGCGGCACGAGCTTGTTGTCCGCGCCCGTGACGTAGAGCTGCCGCAGCTGCTCGGGCGTCAGGCGGTCGGCGCGCTTGATCTGCGGGATGACCTTGTAGCTGCGCCCCTGGATGCTGAACCGGTTCACGAAATCGCCGCCCAGAAAAGTCGACAGGTCCTTGCCGGCCTGGCTGAGGTCGACGCCCTGCGCCCTCAGCTTGTCGCGGTCGAAGACCACCTCGGCCTGGGGCTGGTCGAACTTGAGGTCCGTGTCGGCGAACATGAAGAGGCCGCTCTGGAACGCCTTCTGAACGAGCTGGTTCCCGAACTGCACGAGCCGGGCCGGCTCGGCGGTCGAGGCGACGACGAAGTCCACGGGAAAGCTTCCGCCTCCCGGCAGCGCCGGCGGGATCAGGGTGATGACGCGCACGCCGGGGATCTTCGAGAGCTTGGCCGCGGCCTCCAGCTGGAGCTGCGACGTGCTCTTCTTGCGCGCGCTCCAGGGCTTCGTGACCATGCCCGCGAACCCGCCCCCCGGGGACGTGATCTGGAAGATGCTCTCGTTCTCGGGGAAGGACTTGAAGACGTCGGTGATCTGCGAGGCGAAGAGTTTCGTCTGGTCGAGCGTCGCGTTCGGCGCCGCCTGGATGATCCCGAAAACGACGCTCTGGTCCTCCTTCGGCGCGAGCTCCTTCTGCGAGAACAGGTAGAAGGGGACGATGAGGACGGCCACGATGGCCCACAGGACGAAGACGACCGGCCGGGCGCGCAGGGTGCCGGCCAGGAGGCGCGCGTACGTGCGGCGGACCCAGTCGAAGTGCCGGTTGATCATGCCGGCGAAGCCGCGGTCGGACGCGCCGGCCTTGAGGAGCTTGGATCCCATCATCGGCGAGAGCGTGAGGGCCACGACCCCGGAGACGATCACGGCGCCCGCGAGCGTGAAGGCGAACTCGCGGAAGAGGGCGCCCGTCAGGCCGCCCTGGATGCCGATCGGCGCGTACACGGCGGCGAGCGTGATCGTCATCGCGATGATGGGCCCGACCAGCTCCCGCGCCGCCTTGATCGCCGCGTCGAACGGCCGCTCGCCGAGGTGCAGGTGCCGCTCCATGTTCTCGACCATGACGATCGCGTCGTCCACGACGAGGCCGACGGAGAGGACGATCGCGAGCAGCGTCAGCAGGTTGATCGTGAAGCCCGCCACGAGCATCAGGAACACCGCGCCCACGAGCGAGACGGGGATCGCGACGACCGGGATCAGGACGGAGCGGAACGATCCGAGGAACAGGAAGATCACGACGACGACGATGAGGAGCGTCTCCGTCAGCGTCTTGAGCACCTCGTCGATCGCGTCCTGGATGTACGCCGTCGAGTCGTAGGGAATCCCGACCTTCATGCCGGCCGGGAGCTGCGCGCGGATCTCGGGGATCGTCTCGCGCACGTCCTTGATCACGTCGAGGGAGTTCGCGGTCGGGAGGACCCAGATGCCCATGAAGGTCGCGCCTTGCCCGTTGAACCTCACGTCCGAGTCGTAGTCCTCGGCGCCGAGGACGACGTCGGCGATCTCGCCGAGCCTCACGACGACGCCCTTGTCCTGCTTGACGACGAGGTTCTTGAAGTCGTCGACCGTCCGGAGATTCGTGTTTGCGACCAGATTCACGGACACCATGGAACCCTTCGTGCGCCCGATCGCGGCGAGGGCGTTGTTGTTCGCGAGCGCGTCCCGCACCTGCGGAGGGCGACAGGCCGAGCGCGGCCATCCTGTCGGGCTTGAGCCAGATGCGCATCGCGAACGTGCGGCTGCCGAGGATGTCGGCGCGCTGCACGCCGCTGACCGCGGAGAGCTTCGGCTGCACGACGCGCGTCAGGTAGTCCGTGATCTGGTTCTGGTCCAGGTCCGGCGAGGAGAACCCGATGTACATCGCGGCGAACTGGCTGTCGGCCGTCTGGAGGTCGATGACGGGCGCCTGCGACTCGGGCGGAAGGTCGTTCCGGACCTGGGCGACCTTCGCCTGGATCTGGGTGAGCGCGGCGTTCGTGTCGTAGTTGAGCTTCAGGTGCACCGTGATCGTGCTGACGCTCTGCGCGCTCGAGGACTCGAGGTAGTCGATGCCGTCGGCGCTCGCGATCACGCGCTCGAGGGGCGTCGTGATGAAGCCGCGCACGAGGTCGGCGTTCGCGCCGACGTACGCGGTCGTCACCGTGACGACCGCGATGTCGCTCCGGGGGAACTGCCGCACGGAGAGGGAGCGGATCGACTGGAGGCCCGCGATGAAGATGACGAGACTGACGACGGTCGCGAGGACCGGTCGCCGGATGAAGACGTCCGTGAACTTCATCAGCTGTCCTCGGGCTTGGGAGCCGGATTGTTCCCCGGCTGGACCTCGTTGTTCACGAGCACCGCCGCGCCGTTGCGGAGCTTGAACACGCCCGAGGTCACGATCTCCTGCCCGTCCTTGATCCCCGAGAGGACGGCGATCTGGTCACCACGCGAATGGCCGAGCTTCACGAATTGCTGCTGGACGCCTCGATACGTGTTGCCCTTCGGGCCCTTCATGTCCGAGACGACGTAAACGGAGTCCCCGTACGGCGCGTAGCTGATCGCGGAGGTCGGAATCGGGATGACGGTGCTGCTGACGCCGGTGACGGCGACGGCCTCGACGAACATGCCCGGGTGCAGCGTGCCCGCCGGGTTCGCGAACGTGGCCTGGACCTGGACGTTCCGCGTGGCCGCGTCGACGACGGAGTCGACCGCCGTGACCTTGCCCGTCAGCGCGAGCGGAGCGCCCGTCGACTTGTCCGCCGTGACGCGCACGCCGACTCCGGTGTGGATGCGGGCGACGTCCTGCTGGGGGAGGGAGAAGTTCACGTAGATCGGGTCGAGCGCCTGGAGGGCCACGATCTTGTCGCCGGCCGCCAGGTACTGTCCGAGGTTCACCTGGCGGATGCCGAGGATCCCGGAGAACGGCGCCCGGATCGTCTTCCGCTCGATCGTGGCGCGGATCTGGCCGACGCCGGCGTCGGCGACAGCCTGGTCGGACGCCGCCTTGTCGACATCGGCCTGGGCGACGATGCCCTGGCTCTTCAGGCCGCGCAGTCTCTCGAGGCTCAGGCCGGTGAGCGTGAGCTGCGCCTCGGCGGCGGCCAGCTGCGCCCGCTCCTGCCGCGTATCGAGCTCCACGAGGACCGCGCCCTGCCGGACCATCTTCCCGGACTCGAAGTCGATCCGGTCGACGATTCCCGGGAGGTCGGCGCTGACCGTGACGCCCTGCACGGCGACGGCCGTGCCGATGGCCTTCAGGTTCGCGGGCCACTCCTCGCTCTTCGCGACGATCGTCGTCACGGCCTCGGGGGGCGGCTGGAAGGACGCATTCTTCGCGATGGCCGCGCGCACCTGCCCGAACTTCAGCGTGCCGATGGCCGCGAGGAAGACGGCCGCGACGAGCAACATCAGGGTCATCCGCTTCTTCATGGCAACACCTCGCCTCGCACCACGGAGTTCATGCCACACCCGCGCCAATGAAAAGATTGCTACGTAATGAGAAAGCGTCTCATCCGCTGCATAGTGTCTCCGGCGGGGCCTCCCTGCGCAAGTACCGGATCGGAGTCGTCGGAGGGCGCCGCTCATCAGGCGCAGCGGCGCCGAGGAGCTGCTCCACCGGATTGCCGTGCCATGATCCGGTCCGGCTGAACGAGACTTTGACTTCCGGAGGAACCCCATGCCCCTGCGCCGCACGCTCGCCGTCGTGTGTCTGAGTGCCGCCTCCCTGATCGTCGGAGGGTCCGCGCTCGCCGACTCGAAGATGCTCACGGACCCGGCGCTCTCGGCCGACCGCATCGCGTTCGTCTACGGGAACGACGTCTGGACGTGCCGCCTCGACGGCACCGGCGTCACGCGGATCACGTCCGGCCCCGGCGTCAAGATGCGCCCGGCCTTCAGCCCCGACGGCTCTCTCCTCGCGTTCAGCGCCGAGCTGGACGGAAACGTCGACGTCTACGTCGTGCCCGCCGCCGGAGGCGTCCCGCGGCGCCTCACGTGGCACCCGGGCCGCGACGTCGTCACGGGCTTCACGCCCGACGGCAAGTCCGTCCTCTTCACGTCGCCGCGCGCCGTCTCGAACACGCGCCAGACGCAGCTCTTCACCGTGCCGGTGGACGGCGGCCTCGAGATGCAGCTGCCGATCCCGTACGCCGCGCGCGCCGCGTGGTCCGCGGACGGGAAGACGATCGCCTACAACCCGAACGCGGCGGCCAACCTCCAGTGGAAGCGTTACCGCGGTGGCACGGTCTCGACGATCTGGCTCTACGACGTCGCGACGCACGCGATCGAGAAGGTCCCGCAGCCCGCGACACGCTGCAATGACGCGGACCCCATGTGGCTGAAGGACGCTCTCTTCTTCCGGTCCGACCGCGACGGCGAGTTCAACCTCTACGCCCTCAAAGAGACGGCCGACGCACATGACCCTTCCAGGAAATCTCTTTCTCCCCTCACCCACTACACCGACTTCCCTGTCTTGAACGCGTCGGCGGCGGCCGGCCGCATCGTCTTCGAGCAGGCGGGCACGCTTCACCTCTACGACCTTTCGGCCTCCAAGGTCACCGACCTTCCGATCACCGTCGCCGGCGACCTCCTCGAGACCCGCCCGCGCTGGGCGAAGGGCGCGAAGTGGATCCGCGAGGCCGCGCTGTCGCCCTCGGGCGCGCGCGCCGCGTTCGACGTCCGGGGCGAAATCGTGACCGTGCCGGCCGAAAAGGGCGACCCCCGCAACGTCACGAACACCGTCGCCGTCCACGAGTCCGACCCGGCCTGGTCGCCGGACGGCACCCGCATCGCGTACGTCTCCGACGCGAGCGGCGAGAACGAGATCGTCGTGGGCGCCCAGGACGGCACGGGCACGCCGAAGGCCTACAAGGTGCCCGGCGCGGGCTTCTACGGCGACCTCGCGTTCTCGCCGGACGGCAGGAAGCTCGTCCTCACGGACAACTCGCTCTCGCTCTGGTTCCTCGACCTCGCGTCGGGCTCCTCGAAAAAGATCGCTTCCGAGCGCCTCTACGCGCCCGTTCGCTACCGGATGCTCCACGGCGCGTGGTCGCCGGACTCGCGGTGGATTGCCTACACGCTCTCGGGCCCCACGTACATTCGGTCGGCGTTCGTCTACGACGTCGAGAAGGGGACGTCGCACCGTCTCACGGACGGCCTTTCGGACGTCTCCGACCCCGTCTTCGACCGAGGCGGCAAGCTCATCTTCTTTCTCGCGTCCACGGACGCCGGCCCGCAGCGCAACTGGTTCTCGCTCCAGAACGCGGACGCGCGCATCACGAACGCGATCTACGTGGCGACGTTGAAGAAAGGCACCCCTTCGCCTCTGGCCAAGGAAAGCGACGAGGAGAAGGGCGCGGCCGCCGCGAAAGACGCCCGGAGCGAAGAGAAGAAGGAAAGAGAAGATTCTTCGAAAGTGGATGAAGGCGAGCGGCGGGGCTCGTCGAGGGAAGACGGTGCAGCCGAAAAGCCTCCGAAGGCTGCCCGGAAGCCCGAGCCCGTCGAGATCGACTTCGACGGATTCGACATGCGCATCGTCGACCTCCCCGTCCACCCGGCCGAAATCTCCGACCTCTCGGCCGGGAGCGCGGGCCAGGTGTTCTTCCTCCGCGACGCGGACGGCAAGACGTCCCTCCAGCGCTTCGACCTCAAGGACCGCAAGACGGAAGCCGTCGTCCCCGAGGCGGACCGGTACGAGGTCTCGTTCGACGGCAAGAAGGTCCTCACGCGGCACAAGGAGGTCTGGTCGATCGTCGCCTCCTCCGGCAAGAAGTCCGAGGGCAAGGACGGCGGCGACGGGAAGCTGAAGCTCGACGCGGTCGCCGTGAAGGTCGACCCGCGCGCCGAGTGGCCGGAGATCTTCGACGAGGCCTGGCGCGTGAACCGCGATTACTTCTACGACCCGAAGATGCACGGCCGCGACTGGGCGGCGATGAAGGCCAAGTACGCGCCGTTCCTGCCGTATCTGTCGTCCCGCGGCGACCTGAACCGGCTCATCCAGTGGATGTGCAGCGAGCTGGCCGTCGGCCACCACCGCAATACCCCCGGTGACTCGTACCTCGCGGCGACGCCGGTCCCCGGCGGCCTCCTCGGCGCGGACTACGAGGTCGCGAACGGGCGTTACCGATTCAAGAAGGTGTTCGGCGGCCTGAACTGGAACCCCGAGCTGCGCGCACCTCTCTCCGAGCCGGGCGTCGAGGTGAAGGCGGGCGAGTACCTCCTCGCCGTGAACGGCAAGGACCTCGCACCGCCCGAGAACCTCTACGCGCGCTTCGAGAGGACGGCGGGAACGATCGTCCCGATCACCGTCGGCCCGTCGCCCGACGGAAAGGGCTCACGGACGGTGAACGTGGTGCCGGTGGAGGACGAGGTCCAGATGCGCGTGCGCGACTGGGTTGAGGGGAACCTCCGCAAGGTGGACGCCGCGACGGGCAGCCGCGTCGCGTACGTCTACGTCCCGAACACGGCGGGCCTCGGGCACACGTACTTCAAGCGCTACTTCTACCCGCAGGCGTGGAAGGACGCGATCATCGTGGACGAACGGTTCAACGCCGGCGGCAGCGTCGCGGACGAGTACATCGAGGCGCTCACCCGGCGGCCGATCGCGTGGTGGACGATGCGCTACGGCGAGGATCTCAAGACACCGTCCGCGTCGATCCAGGGGCCGAAGGTCATGCTCATCAACGAGAACGCGGGCTCCGGCGGCGACCTCCTCCCGTGGATGTTCCGGCACTTCAAGGTCGGGACGCTCGTGGGGGAACGCACGTGGGGCGGCCTCGTCGGCATCCTCGGCTTCCCGACGCTGATGGACGGCGCCGTCGTCACCGCGCCGAACCTCGGGTTCTGGACGCCGGAGGAAGGCTACGGCGTCGAGAACGTCGGCGTCCCGCCGGACGTCGAGGTCGAGCAGACGCCCGCCGACGTCATCGCCGGCCACGACCCGCAGCTGGAGAAAGCGATCGCGATCGCGATGGAGGAGCTGAAGAAGAACCCGCCGGTCCGGCCGAAGCACCCGGCGATGCCGGTGAGGTGACCCCGGATGAAACGTATCCGCGGTGCTTTCTCCCTCGCCGCGACGCTCGCCGCCGTCCCGGCCCTCGCCCAGCAGCCGCCGGCCCCCACGCCCGTCGCGCCCGTTGCGCCCGTTGCGCCCCTCACGGAGCGCTACGCCGGCATCGGCACGATGATCGTGACGACGTCGGACCACACGATGTTCCCGCACGAAAAGCGCGCGAACGGCTACACGTACGAAGGGAAGGCGTACCCCGCCGACCTCCACTACGGCGACCGCACCGTGGCGATCTTCGTCCCGAAGGGCTTCCGCGCCGGAGACGAGACGAACCTCGTCTTCTACTTCCACGGGTGGCGCAACAACGTGGACGACGCCGTGCGGCAATTCAGGGTCGCCGAGCAGCTCGCGGCGAGCGGCGTGAACGCGGTCCTCGTCCTTCCCGAGGGGCCGCGAAACGCTCCCGACTCCTTCGGGGGAAAGCTCGAGGACGCCGGCGTCTTCGCGAGCCTCGTGAACGACGCGCTCTCGACGCTGAAGGCGCGCGGCCTTGTCGCAAGCACGAGGCCCGGATCGATCGTCCTCGCCGGGCACAGCGGCGCGTACCGGGTCATGGCGTTCATCCTGGCGCGCGGCGGCCTGACCGCGAACATCCGCGAGGTCTACCTGTTCGACGCTCTCTACGGCCAGACGGAGAAGTTCGCACACTGGATCGACCGGTCCCCCGGGAAGCTCATCGACATCTACACGGCCGAGGGCGGCACGCGGGACGAGTCGCTCTCGCTCATGGACGATCTCCGCGCGTGGGGCATCCCGTTCGCCGCCGTGGCGGAGAGCGCGGTCACGCCCGACCTGCTCCGGCAGAACCGGCTGGTCTTCATCGACTCCCCGCTCGAGCACAACGACGTCGTCGCCAGGAACGAGCAGTTCCGGGCTTTCCTGACGGCCAGCTCGCTTCCGCGCCGCTAGGTCAGATCCGGCCGCGCTTCGGGTCCACCGCGCGGTAGAGCTTCCGCCACTGCACGGTCGCCGGGAGGTCGGCGCGGAAAGCCGCGCAGGACGCCGGGACGTCGCGCAGCGTGCGGTAGAGCATGCCCTTGTACGTGATCGAGCCGTCGCGATGGACGCACCCGACTTCGCCCGACCCCGGCTTGCGGGCGGGGTCGAAGTCGAGCGCCGGTCCGAGGCGGATCACGCCCCCATTCTGCTCCCGTCAGCTCCCCAGATACTCCACGTGGACGTACGTTCCGAGCCTCGGGTTGTAGGCGAGGTACTCGCCGTCGTGGTCGGGGTCCGCGTAGATCACGATCTGGTCCGTGCCCCAGTTCCAGTCGTCGACGTATTCGTAATCGACCGGGATCACCCGGAAGTAGAAGTTCCCGAACCAGAACCGCTCGCGGTTACCGCCCGCGAGATGGAACACGTGGCGCGGGCCGAAGCCGCCTTTGAAGTGGCCGTGAGCCCATGGATGCTCGAGGGTGTAGCGGGCGTCGCCCCGGGTAGCGTCGTGGCCGACCCACTCGTTTTTGGCGGCGTGCACGTGGGGCGCGTTCGGGTGGCCGGGCTGGTCGACGAACGACCTGCGCTCGACGGTCCCCGCGGCCGGCGGCACCGGGTTGTGCGCGACGGGCGGCGCCGTATGCCCGGCAGGCGCGCGAGGCGCCGGCTTGGGACCGCGCGGCGGGATGTAGGGCTTGGCGGCTGTATGAGCCGCAGGATGTTCAGCCTTCTTCTCCTCCGCGACTGCCGGAAGCGAGCCGAACAGGAATACTCCGAATAGCACGGCCGTCGTCTTCATGGGGATCTCCTCGCAGGCGCACCTTCGGCGCCCCGAAGTGGACGAGCAAGCAATGTGCCAGATTCGACGCGTCGATCTTTCAAGCCGGGCGCGGCCCCCCGTCGGGCGTTACGGCCGGAACGCCTCCACGAGCCCGTCCATCCTTTCGCCCTCGCGCAGCAGGCGGACATGGACGAAGCCCGCGCGCTCGAGGCCCGCGCGGATCTCCTCGAACGTGTACGTGCCCCCGTGCGCCGTCCCGACGAGCATGTTGACCGCGAAGAGAGCGCCGGCCCGCGGGTGGGTCTTGTCCGGGTCCATCACGTGGTCGCGTACGACGAGGCGGCCGCCGGGGGCAAGCGCGCGGAAGATGCGGCCGTAGAGCGCGTCGTTCTGCGCGGGGCCGTTCTGGTGAATGATGGCCGACAGCCACGCGAGGTCGTGCCCGCCCGGAAGCTCGTTCGACTCGAAGCTCCCGGCGACGAGCGTCACGCGCCCGAGGAGACCGGCCGCCGACAGGCGCTCGCGGGCGATCTCGACGACGGGCGGCAGGTCGAAGAGTGTCGCGTGGAGCTCCGGCGCCGCCCGCAGGAATGCGGCGGTGTACGTGCCCGGCCCGCCACCGACGTCGAGGAGCCGGCGCGCGCTGCCGATCCCGACGGCCTCCGCGAGGCGCGCGGCCTGCGGCGCACCGACCACGTCCATCGCGCAGATGAACGCCCGGGTGACCTCCGCCCGCGGCCGTTCGGAGAGCGGCGTGCCGCCGGCTTTCCTCGTGAGGCCGCTCCAGCGGTCCCACAGCCCCGCGGCGTGGAGGAGCATCGGGTGGATGGAATCGGGCGCCTCCGCCGAGAGGCACGCCGCGTCCTTCGCCGTCCGGTACGTCCCGTTCTCCTTGACGAGGAGCTCCATCGCCGCGAGTGCGTCGAGCGTGATCGTGACCGCCCGCGCGTCCGCGCCGAGACGCGCGGCGAGCGCGTCGGCGGTCAGGACTTCCTTCGAGAGCGTCGTGAAGACGTCGAGCTCGGCGCCCGTCAGGAGGACGCGGCTTTCCTGGAACGCGCGGGACAGGGTGAGGAGGGACTCGGGTGTGTTCATCGTGACGCGGCCTCCCGTCGCCCAAGAATAGCCACGACCGGAGAAACCCGGGCACCTGATCCTGCGTTTGTCCGGACATGCCACCTCGCCACGTCGCCCCTGCCCTTGCCGCCACCGTCATTCTTGCCGCCGCTCTCGCCCTGCCCGCGCGGTCGCTCCCCGGCGCCTCCGGAGAGCCCGGGAAGGTCACGCAGGTCCTCTGGGCGGAGGGCGTCAAGAACGCGTATCCGCGCTGGTCGAAGGACGGGTCGCGCATCCTCTACGAGTCGAACCGTACGGGGAAGTGGCGGCTCCACGTCATGGATGCGGACGGCTCGCACGACCGCGCCCTCACACCCGGGGCCGCGGAAGACCAGCTCCCCGACTGGTCGCCCGACAACGCGTGGATCGCCTTCACGTCCAACCGCGACGGCAACGACGAGATCTACGTGATGCGCGAGGACGGCACCGGCCTCCGTAATCTCTCGAACAGTCCGGCCCGCGACATCCACCCTTACTGGTCGCCGGACGGCGTATGGATCCTCTTCAACTCGAACCGGGACAGCGATCCCCTCCAGGTCTACGAGGTGCATCCCGACGGGACGGGACTGCACCGCCTCGCCGCGAGCGACGACGAGGAGACGTGCGCCCGCGTCTCGCCGCAAGGCGATCGAATCGTCCTCCTCGCGAATTTGAAGGAGGGCCACGACGACGTTCTCCTCCGGTGGCGAGACGGCTCCCACGCCGTGAATCTGACGCGCGACGCGGCGGCGGATGGCTGGCCGACGTGGACGCCCGACGGCCGGCGGATCGTCTACGCCTCGCAGAGAGGCGGTCCCTTCGCTCTCTATTCGATGCGGCCGGACGGTTCGGACGTCCAACGGATCACGTCGCCCGAGGCTCCCTTCTCCGACGCCCGCCCGAGCGTCTCTCCCGACGGGCGCCGGATCGTCTTCAACCGCCAGAAGGGCGAGACGATCGGCATCTGCCTCGTCGACCTCAGGGACTCGTCCGCGGCCTCTCGCGAACGGTGACCCTCTCCCCAACTTCGATCGTCGTCAGGTCCTCTCCGACGAGAAGCGGCCCCGCGTACGTCTTCCGCGTGGGAGCCTCGATGTCCTGCGCGGTTGCGGGCGACGGGACGATGTGCGAGTAGACGGCGATGCGGGGCGTCACCGCGGCGAAGACCCGGCCCGCGTCCTCGGCGGGACGTCAGACCCAGCGGAACCGCTTGACCGCGAGCACGAACGACAGGACGGCCCACGCTCCGAGGATCGCGAGCCCGGCGCCATGGCCCGCGAGCGTCGCGCCGTCGTTGAACACCGCGCGCAGGGCGCGGAGGTACGGCGAGAGCGGCAGGACCGAGACCGCCGCCTGCATCCATCGCGGCGCGCCGTCGAGCCGGAAATAGACGCCGGAGAGCAGCATCATCGGGAAAAAGACGAGGTTGGAGATCGCCCCGTACGTCTCGACGGTCGACGCGAAGCTCGAGAGCGCAAAGCCCATCGCGAGGAACGTCGCGGTGCCGAAGACGACGAGGAGGGCGAAGAGCAGGTACGAGCCCTGGTTCGTGATCCCGAAGCCGAACCTCGCCGCGAGGAGGAGCACCGTCGTCTGGAGGGCGACCACAGTGACGCGGTGCAGGATCTGGCCGAGGAGGAAGACCCACTTCGGGAGCGGCGTGACGGCCAGCCGGCGGAACTTCCCCTTTTCGCGGTACGCGACCGTCACCATCCCGACGGCGAAAAGCCCCATCGACAAGAGGTTGAGGCCGACGAGCCCCGGCACGAGGAACGCGGCGTAGCTGTCGGAGTGCACGTGTCCCGGGCTCTCGACGACGACCGGGATGCGCTCGGGTTCGGGAGAGCCGTTGACGCGCGCCTGCGCCACGAGGAACGCCTGGCTCGCGGCCTGCGCCGCCATCTGGCCCTGCGCCACGAGGTAGCTGTTCAGCCGCAGCCGGTAGCCGTCGCCGACGCTCTCGAGCTGCGCGGCCGTCTCGCCCTTCGCCCACCGCGCCTCCGCCTCGGCGGCGGTCAGCGTCTCGACCTTGAGGTGGGACTCCCCGAGCGCCTGGAGGAACGCGCGGTCGCGGACGGACTCCTCGGCCGGAGCGACACGGACGAGCGCCAGCGTCGGCGGCCCGCCGGAGCGGAAGATGACGCCGAAGCCGAAGAGCATCAGGAGCGGGAAGAGGAACGTCCAGAACATCGCCCCGCGGTCGCGGACGTAGAGCCGCCACTCGACGCGGAACTGCCCGAGGAGGAGCGTGAGCGGACCAGGCAGGCGCATCCCGTCCCCGCTCATTCGCGCAGGCTCCGGCCCGTGAGCTGGAGGAACACGTCCTCGAGCGTCGCGCGGCGGACGTGCACCTGGCTGTAGACGAGGCGCTCCGCGTCGACCGCCGTGAGGAGCCTCGGCAGGAGCGCCTTCGGGTCCGGCGTCGGGATCTCCCAGACGTCGCCGCGCGCCTCCACGCCCGCGCCGAGGCGCGCGGCGAAGGCGGACGGGTCGGGGGCCGCGCCTTCGAACGTGAGCTCGACGACGCTCGGGATCCCGAGCGAGGCGATCATTTCCGCGGGCGTCCCGACGCGCAGGACCCGGCCGTGGTCGAGGATCGCGAGGCGGTCGCAGAGCGCCTCGGCCTCGTCCATGTAATGGGTCGTGAGCATCGTCGTCCGGCCCTCGGCCTTCATCTTCCGGACGACCTCCCAGAGCGACCGGCGTCCCTGCGGGTCGAGGCCGGCCGTCGGCTCGTCGAGGAAGATGACCTCGGGGTCGTTCACGAGCGCGAGGGCGAGCGCGAGGCGCTGCGCCTGCCCGCCGGAGAGCGTGACGTGGTACGCGTCGGCCTTGTCCCTGAGCTGCACGAGATCGAGCAGCTCGCCGGTGCCGAGCCGCTTCGGGTAGTAGCTGCCGAAGAGGTCGAGCGCCTCGCGTGGCGTGATCTTGTTGTAGAGGCTCGTCGCCTGTAGCTGGACGCCGATGCGGGCCCGGATCTCGGGGGCGTTCCGCTGCCAGTTGAGGCCGGAGATCTCGATCGTGCCGGCGTCGGGCGGCGTGAGGCCCTCGATCATCTCGAGAGTCGTCGTCTTCCCCGCCCCGTTCGGCCCGAGGAGCCCGAACACCTCGCCCCTCGCGACGCCCAGGTCCACGCCCGCGACGGCCAGGACCTTCGGGAACTGCTTGCGGAGGCCGCGGACGCGGATCTGGTCGGACAAGCCGGGGAAGGGTACCGCAGGACGCCGTCCCGTCGCGAACGGATCTCAACCGGACCGCGGACGCCCGCTCCGGAAAGGAAAACGGCGGGCGCCCGGAGGCGCCCGCCGCGGGATCCCGGGGACAGATCGCCGTCAGCCGGAGCCGCTCTCCGCGATCTTCGGGCGACTCATGAGCGTCGCCTTGAGGAAGTCGCGGTTGAGCTGCGCGATGAACTCCTGCTTGATCTCCTTCGGGCAGGCGCGCGAGCACTCGCCGTGGTTCGTGCACGTGCCGAAGCCCTCGGCGTCCATCTGCGCGACCATCGAGAGGACGCGCTCGTAGCGCTCGGGCTGGCCCTGCGGGAGGAGAGCGAGGTGCGAGACCTTGGCCGCGACGAAGAGCATCGCCGAGGCGTTCGGGCAGGCCGCCACGCAGGCGCCGCAGCCGATGCAGGCGGCCGCGTCCATGGCGCGGTCCGAACAGCTCTTCTTGGGATGGGAATGGCGTTGCCGTCGGGCGCGCTGCCCGTGGACACGGAGACGAAGCCGCCCGCCGCGATGATGCGGTCGAACGACGAGCGGTCGACGATGAGGTCCTTGACGATCGGGAACGGCGTCGCGCGCCACGGCTCGAGTGTGATCGTGTCGCCGTCCTTGAAGCTCCGCATGTGGAGCTGGCAGGCCGTCGTCCCGCGGCGCGGGCCGTGGGGATTGCCGTTCACGACGATGCTGCACATCCCGCAGATGCCCTCGCGGCAGTCGTGGTCGAACGCGATCGGGTCCTCGCCCTTGAGGATCAGGCGCTCGTTCACGATGTCGAGCATCTCGAGGAAGGACATGTCGGGGCTGATGTCCGGGGCGTCGTACGTGACGAACCGTCCCTCGGACTTCGCGTCTTTCTGGCGCCAGACGTTCAGCGTGAGCTTCACTTGTAGCTCCTCGTGGCGAGGTGGACGTCCTGGAACTCGAGCGGCTCGACGTGCCGCACCGGCGCCTTGCCCTCGCCCGTGTATTCCCAGGCCGCCACGTGGCAGAACTTCTCGTCGTTGCGGACGGCCTCGCCGTCCGGCGTCTGGTACTCCTCGCGGAAATGCCCGCCGCAGGACTCCTCGCGGGCGAGCGCGTCGAGGCACATGAGCTCGCCGAGCTCGAGGAAGTCGGCCACGCGGCCCGCCCGCTCGAGCGACTGGTTCAGCTCCCCGGGCTGCCCCGGCGACCGTCACGTTCTTCCAGAACTCCTCGCGCAGGGCGGGGATCTTCTTGAGCGCGGTCTCGAGGCCGGCCTTGTTGCGGGCCATGCCGCAGTATTCCCACATGATCTTGCCGAGCTCCTTGGAGAAGGAGTCCACGGTCCGCTTGCCCTTCACGGCGAGGAGCTTCTTGATGCGGGCTCCGACGGCGTTCTCGGCGTCCTTGAAGGCCGCGTGCTTCGTGTCGACCGCGTCCTTCTTCACCCCGGCGAGGAAGTTGCCGATCGTGTACGGGAGGACGAAGTAGCCGTCCGCGAGGCCCTGCATGAGGGCGCTCGCGCCGAGGCGGTTCGCGCCGTGGTCCGAGAAGTTCGCCTCGCCGGCGACGTGGAGGCCCGGGATCGTGGACATGAGGTTGTAGTCCACCCAGAGGCCGCCCATCGTGTAGTGCGAGGCCGGGTAGATGCGCATCGGGACCTTGTACGGGTTCTCGTCCGTGATGCGCTCGTACATGTCGAAGAGGTTGCCGTAGCGGTCGCGGATGACGTCCTCGCCGAGGCGCTTGATCGCGTCGGCAAAGTCGAGGTAGACGCCGTAGTGCGTCTCGCCGACGCCGCGGCCCTCGTCGCAGACCTGCTTCGCGGCACGGGAGGCGATGTCGCGCGGCGCGAGGTTGCCGTACGAGGGGTACTTCCGCTCGAGGTAGTAGTCGCGCTCGGCCTCGGGGATTTGGCCGGGGGGCCGCGTCTCGCCCTTCTTGAGCGGGACCCAGATGCGCCCGTCGTTGCGGAGCGACTCGGACATGAGCGTGAGCTTGGACTGGTGGTCGCCCGTGACGGGGATGCACGTCGGGTGGATCTGCGTGTAGCAGGGATTCCCGAACGCGGCGCCCTTCTTGTACGCGCGCCAGATCGCGGTCGTGTTGCACCCGGTCGCGTTCGTCGAAAGATAGAAGACGTTGCCGTAGCCGCCGGTCGCGAGGATGACGGCGTCCGCCACGTACGACTCGATCGCGCCCGTCACCATGTCGCGCGTGACGATGCCGCGCGCGCGCCCGTCGACGACGACGAGCTCGAGCATCTCGTGGCGCGGGTACATCGCCACCTTGCCGAGGCCGATCTGGCGCTCGAGGGCCTGGTACGCGCCGAGGAGGAGCTGCTGCCCCGTCTGGCCCCGGGCGTAGAACGTGCGCGAGACCTGCGCGCCGCCGAAGGAGCGGTTCCCGAGGAGGCCGCCGTACTCGCGCCCGAAGGGCACGCCCTGCGCGACGCACTGGTCGATGATGTTCACGCGAGACCTGCGCGAGCCGGTAGACGTTCGCTTCGCGGGCCCGGAAGTCGCCGCCCTTGACCGTGTCGTAGAAGAGGCGCCGGATGCTGTCGCCGTCGTTCTGGTAGTTCTTCGCGGCGTTGATGCCGCCCTGCGCAGCGATGGAGTGCGCGCGGCGCGGGCTGTCCTGGTAGCAGAAGCAGGAGACGTTGTAGCCGAGCTCGGCGAGGGACGCGGCGCCCGCGCCACCCGCGAGGCCCGATCCGACGACGATCACGGAGTACTTCCGCTTGTTCGCCGGGTTGATGAGCTTCATGTCGAAGCGGTGCTTGTCCCACTTCTTCTCGATGGGGCCGTCGGGGACGTTCGCCTTCAGGTCGATCATTTCAGCACCCCCGCCAGCACGGCGATTGGCACGAGGACGAAGCCCCCGGTCACGAGGACCGTGAAGACGATCGCGAACGTCTTGCGAGCCTTCAGGTACTTCGGATGCGAGAGGCCGAGGGTCTGGAGCATCGACCAGGCGCCGTGCCACAGGTGGAACGCGAGACAGCCCATCGCGAGGATGTAGAAGAGCGCGATCGGCACCGGAGCGAGGCCCGTGACGAGGTTCTGGTAGACCTTGCCCTCGACGAAGTGCGGGTGCAGGGTGCCGGTCGTCAGGTGCAGGAGGTGGAAGACGATGAAGGCGCCGAGGATGGGGCCCGTCCAGCGCATCGAGCGCGACGCAAACGTCGCTTCCTCGAAATCCGTCACGGCGTAGCCCTTCGGCCGGGCCGCCCAGCTCTTCACCGAAAGCGTCAGGTAAGCCCAGATGTGGAGGCCGACGGCGAGGAGGAGCCCCGCCCGCACGAACCAGATGCCCGTGCCGTGCAGCATCTCGCGAAGGAACGCGCCGTAGTGGTCGAGCGCCTCGGGGCCGTTCGGGAGGAACGCCTGGAGGTTGCCGGCCATGTGGCCGAGGACGAAGAGCGACAGGACGATCCCGGTGACCGCCATGACGAGCTTCTTGCCGACCGAGGAACCCAGGAGAGTTGCGGGCGCAGCCATTCGAGCGATTCTCCTCCCTCTGAGACGGGTGGCGGGATCAGGCCTTCAGGAGTCCGACGAGCTCCTGGACGGCGGCGGCGGACTTCTGGAGAGCGGCGGACTCTTCCGGCGTGAGCTTGAGCTCGATGATCTTCTCGATGCCCTTGGCGCCGAGGACGACGGGGACGCCCACGAACACGCCCTTGAGCCCGTACTCGCCTTCCAGGTACGCGGCGCACGGGAGGATCTTCTTGCGGTCGTTGAAGATCGCCTCGGCCATCTCGACGGCGGCCGCGGACGGCGCGTAGTAGGCCGAGCCCGTCTTGAGGAGGTTCACGATCTCGGCGCCGCCGCCCGCGGTGCGCTTGACGATCGCCGCGATGCGCTCGGGAGAAATGAGCTCGGTGATCGGGACGCCCGCGACCGTCGAGTACCGCGGGAGCGGGACCATCGTGTCGCCGTGGCCCCCGAGAACCGTCGCGTGGATGTTCGACATCGAGACTCCGAGCTCCATCGAGATGAAGGCGCGCATGCGCGCGCTGTCGAGGATACCCGCCATGCCGATCACGTTCTGCTTCGGGAGCTTCGTGACGCGGCGCACGACCTCGCACATCGCGTCGAGCGGGTTCGTGACGACGATGACCTTGAGGTCGCGCGAGCCGCGCGAGGTCTTCGCGATGCACTCGCCGACGATCTCCTCGTTTTTCCTCAGGAGGTCGTCGCGCGACATGCCCGGCTTGCGCGCGAGGCCGGCGGTCACGATCACGAGGTCGGACCCCTCGGTCTCGTCGTAGCCGTTCGTGCCGACGATCTTCATGTCGAAGCCTTCGACGGCCCCCGACTGGAACATGTCCAGGCCCTTGCCCTGCGGGACGCCCTCGATGACGTCCACGAGGACCACGTCGGCGAGGTTCTGTTCCACGATTCGCTGGGCGGTGCTCGCGCCCACGTTGCCTGCCCCGATCACGGTCACTTTGCGTCGCATGAATGGTTCCTTCCCCGCTTCCGGCGTTTCTGGCGGAGGCGCTGGAGCGCGAGGCTAGCACCCGGAAAACCACCCCTGATATGAAGCAAACCCATCAGTCCGCCAGGGTTCGGACGGTGGGCCCCGGGAGCGGGGAACGTCCCGGAGTCCCCCGGCGTATAAAGAGGGGTATGGGCGGCGACTACAAGAATCTCCCGCTCTGGAAGAGGGGGATGACCCTCGCCCACACGGTCTACGCGGCCGTGGAGGCAGCCGGGGCCAAAGGGACGCAAGCCGGGATCCGGCTCAGAAAGGCCGCCGTTTCGGTGCCTTCCCTCGTCGGGGAGGCATTCCTCGACACGTCCGGTAAGGACGCCGGGGAGGCTCTGGCGCTGGCCGAGGCGAAGCTCGACGAGGTCGAAAGGCTCCTCAAGTCCGAGCCCTCCCTGAAGGCGATCCCCTCGGGGGACCTCGAGGGCCTCCTCGAGGACCTCGAAAGCCTGAAAGCCGAGCTCGCCGAGCTCCGGACGAGCCGGACGGGCGAAACGACGCACTGACGTGACCGGGAAACCCGTCAGGCGGGTTTCCCTCACCCTTCCGCTCGGCGGCTTCGCCGCCTGCGCCCCTCACGGAGCGAGGTGGTACCTCGCCAGCACCTCCCGGACCTCGTCCGGCGTCAGCCGCGGCAGATCCGGCCCGGCATCGTCCGCGACGCCCCACGCGAGCGCCGCGGCGAGCGCGGCCGTCTCGCGGGCGGCGGCGAAGTCCAGCCGGTCGACCGTGTCGGACGCCGTGTGGTGGATCGCGGCGTAGCCCGGATCGATCTGGAACGCGGTCAGGACGGGGATCCCTGCCTTGACGAACGGGAACGCGTCGCAGCCCGGCCAGATCTGGAAAACGCCGAAGACGGCCCGCCACCGGTCGTCGGGCGCGAGGGCGCGCTGGAAGAGGGCGCGCAGGTCCTGCTTCCCCCCGTTCAGGTAAAAGCCCTTCGTCCGGCCGGAGCCGAGATCGAAGACCACGGCGAGCGCATGCGGTTCCGAAGCATGTGCCGCCACGTAGGCGGACGACCCCATCATCCGCTGCTCCTCCCCGGTGAAGAAAGCGAAGCGGATCGTCCGGCGCGGGGGGGGCGCGAGGGCCTTCAGCGTGCGCGCCGCTTCGAGGAGGACGGCCACGTTGACGGCGTCGTCCGCGGCGCCCTGCCCCACGGCGACGCCGTCGAGGTGAGCCGCGAGAAGCACGAGGCCGCGCGAAGCGTCCGTCCCGGGGAGGTCCGCGAGGACGTTGCGCGCGGGCGCGTCAAGAGCCGCCCCCTCCGGGCGCGGGTACGTCTCGAAGACGGGCGAGATCCCGACACCCGCGAGCCGCGCGGCCACGAACTCTTCGCCCTTCGCGCACGCGGCGCTGCCCGTGACGCGCGGGCCGAGGGCCGAGAGGGCGCGCGTGTAGGCCTCGACGGCGGGCGACGCCTCTGCCCGCGCCGCGAGGCGCGCCTGCAGCGAGGGCGGAGGCGCCTTCGCGCAGCCGGCGAGGAGGAGCGCCAGGGCGGAGGCCGCGATCCGCTTCATCGGGCGAGGTGCTGGAGGGCGTCGGTCGGGCTGAACGCGTCCGTGAGGACCGGAACGTCGGCGATCCGCATCTCTCCCTCGTAGAGCCTCGCGGCCCAGTCGGAGACGCCCGGCCGCCCGAGGCGCTCCGCAACGGCCTTCGCGCGGTCGGCGAGCGTGCCGGGGTCGAGACGCTCGGGCGAGCGTGTCGCGACGACGATCGCATTCCCGCGGAAGACGGGGGCGCCCGCCCGGAGCTCCCGCGAGAAGACGTACACGCGCGGGAAGACCTCGCCCAGCGTCCGGACGGCCGCCCAGAACAGCTGGTTGCGGGCGCCGGTGAGGTCGCCGCCGAAGTTCACGGCGACGGCGCCGCCCGGGGAGAGCTTGCGGGCGCAGAGCGCGTCGAACTCCCTGGTGATGAGGTGGAACGGAAGGCTGTCCGAGAAGTAGGCGTCCACGACGATCACGTCGGCGCCGCCCACCTGGCGCTCCAACTCGCGCCGGCCGTCCCCGACGATCACCCGGTCGTTCGCGTCGGGCGCGAACGCGAAATACTTCCGCGCGACCTCGACGACCTCGGGGTCGATCTCGATGGATGTCGTCTCGATCTCCGGAGCGCGTCTCGAAAGAAGCGTCGGGAGCATCCCGGCGCCGAGCCCGATCGCGACGAGGCGCCTCGCCTCCGGCACGAACGCCAGCGAGAGCGCGAGTCCGTCCATGTAGCTGGGGCCGAACGGGACGTCCGGCCGCGCCGGCGCCCAGCCCTGGAGCCGGTTGTCGAAGTAGAGCCCGCGGCGCAGGCCCTGGTCGACCACGCGGATGCGGTGGTACGCCGTCTCCTTCTCCAGCACGATCGTCCCGGCCGGCGCGGGCGGCTTCGCGATGCCCGGCCCGACGAGAAAGACGAGCGCGCCCGCCCCGCCCAGGAACAGCGCCCAGGCCAGACGCCGCACCGGCCGCCCCGCCGGGACGAGCAGGGCGGACACGAGGAGCGCGGTCCCGATGCCGAAGAGGATCGGGCGCGTCGCGAACGTCGGGATCAGGAAAAACGCCGTCGCGAACGCGCCGAGGATCGACCCGACGGTCGAGACCGCCGAGAGCCGGCCGGCGGCCGAACCGACGAGGGCGAGCTCCTTCGCGGCGAGGCGAACGGCGAATGGCGTCACGGCACCCATGAGGACGCTCGGCGGGCCGAACAGGACGATCGCCGCGAGGAGCGCGCGAAAGCGGTCCGGGACGGGCGCGCCGCTCGCGGCCCCGAGGACGGCATCGGGCGCCGCGAAGAGCACGATCACGAGCGCGCCCGCGGTGAGGAGGACGTTCGAGAGGAGCGCCGGCTCGGGCCGGCGGTCCGCGAGGCGTCCGCCGAGCGCATACCCGGCCGCGAGGGCCGCGAGGAACGTCGTGATGAGGGCGCCCCACACGAAGAGCGACGTCCCGAAGACGGGCGCGAGGACGCGGCTGCCGACGATCTCGAGCGCCATGAGCGCCGTGCCCGCGACGAACACGGCCGCGTCGAGGCGCAGGAGGTCGCGCCGCCGGTTCACGCCGCGCGCCCCGCCGCTTGACGCGTCCGCCCGCGACCGATAGTTTTCTCGACCATGAAACGTCGCTCCGCGCTCCCCGCCGTCCTCGCCGTGCTCCTCCTTGCCGCGTCCGCAGGGCTCGCCCAGTCGACGGCGAGTCCCGCCGCGCCGGCTTCGGCCGCCGCCGCCGCCCCCGCAACGACCGCGTCGGCTCCCGAGACGGCCGCGCCGGCGCCGGCCACCACCGCGTCCGCCGCGCCCGCAACACCCGCTCCGGCGGCTCCGGTGTCCGAGCCGCCTGCCGGCTCCTCGCGGACGACGACGATCGTCATCGGCCTCATCGTCCTCCTGCTCCTGATCGTCCTCGTCGTGCTTGGAACGAAGAAGGAAGAGTGACCGGGGATTTTCTTAGAAGGTGAAGAGGGCGCCGAAGCGTCATGCGGCCGGGTCGGCTTGCGCGGCCGACTCGCTCTTCACCTCTCGAAGCTCTTCCATTCTCTTTTCCAGCGTCTCCACGATCCCCGCGTCGTTCGCGAGGGGCGCAAGCGGGCCCAGCATCTCCCTCGCGCTCGCGGCGGACGCCTCGAAGCCCGAGCGCGCCGCCACGCGGTCCTTCGCCGCGACGTCCGGGTCGACGAGAGCCGCCGCCCACGTCGTCGCGTGGACGAGCGCGGCGTGGAGGCGCGCCGCGTCGGCCTTGCTCGCGGCCGGCACATCGCGCATGAGCTGGTAGGCGGCGTGCTGCGCCGCCATGGCCGCGCGGTAGAGCGGATGCTCGCGGACGGACTCCCGCGGGGAAATCTTCGGCATGAAGAGATTGTAGAGAAGGAGAGGACCGGAACAGAGAGTCCTATGGGGTCAGGTCTGTGTTATGTGTTATAGTGAATTCGTGAGTCGACCTCTTCGCCTCGAGCACGCGGGAGCTCTGTGGCACGTCACCGCGCGCGGGAACGAACGGCGCCCGATCTTCCGCGACGATGCGGACCGCCGCGAGTTCCTCGACGTGCTCGCCCGGGTCGTCACGCTGTTCCGTTGGCGACTGCACGCCTGGGTGCTCATGGGAAACCACTATCACCTCCTGCTCGAGACCCCCGAGCCCACGCTTTCTCGCGGCATGCGCCAGCTCAACGGGAGCTTCACGCAGCGCTTCAACCGCCGGCACGGGCGCGTCGGCCACCTGTTCCAGGGGCGCTTCCATTCCGTCCTCGTCGAGAAGGACTCGCACCTGCTGGAGCTGGCGCGCTACGTCGTCTTGAACCCTGTGCGGGCCGGATTGTCGAAGACCGCTGCCGGTTGGCCGTGGAGCAGCTTCCGGGCCACGGCAGGTCTCGAACGGCCCCCCGCCTGGCTCGAGACGCGCGCAACGCTTGAGGCGTTCGGCACGCAGCGCGGGCGCGCACTAGAGCGGTACCGAGCCTTCGTCTCCGACGGGCACCGGTCCCGGTACGACCCGTGGGAGCAAGTCCAGGGGCAGATCTACCTCGGCGGCGACCGGTTCCGCGAAGAGGCGGCCGCCCGGCTGAAGGACAAATCCGTGAGCCGGGAAGTGCCCGGCACGCAGCGTCTGCCGCTCGTGTCCCGCGATGTTCGTGGTGATCTCGAGCGCGCGGCCGGCGTGAGTCTCGACGAGATGCGGAAGCACCCGAGGACGTTTCTGTCGCAGCGGAGGTTCGCGGCCGCATTTCTGCGCAGCGAACGGCTCCTTGCGTTCGCCGAGATTGGATCCCTGCTCGGGGTGCGCGCGTGGCAGGCCTCTGCGCTCGCGCGCGCCGCCGGCACGCGGACGGCCCTGCCTCGCACCGCGGCCAGACGCCGCGGGCGCCATAACACATAACACAGACCTGACACCTTTTGGGGAGGTATCGTGAGGGCATGGACACGAACGCCCACGAGCCCGCGATCCGCGTCTCGATGCTTCCGCGCGACACGAACGGGCACGGGACGATCTTCGGCGGCGTCCTCCTCGCCTACATCGACCAGGCTGGCGCCATCGCCACGCGCCCCTACTGCAACCTCGTCGTGACGATCAAGATGAACGAGGTCGTCTTCCACCAGCCCGTCTACGTCGGCGACGTCGTGAGCTTCTACGCGAAGGTCACGAGGATCGGGACGACGTCGATCACCGTGAAGGTGACCGTCACCGCGGAACGCTGGCGCGAGTCGGGAAACGTCGTGAAGGTGACGGAAGCCGAGGTCGTCTACGTGAACGTCGGCGACGACCGCCGCCCGACGCCCATCCGGAAGCCCCTCGTCGAGACGGCCTGAGCGTCACCTTCTCTCGAAGAAGCGCTCGCAGCCGGCGGGCGGGCCCATGGTGAGCGGGCCGTTCGTGTCGTTCGTCTCTCCTGAGTCAGTCTTCGTCACGGACGGAGCCGCGCCGGGCCTTGAGGGTCGAGGCGACGCGCTTGGCCTTCAGGCGCTTCTCTTTCGCGGACCGCGAGGGGCGCGTCGCACGGCGGGCCCTCGGCGCGCGCTGCGCCTTCTCGAGGAGATCCTGCGCCTTCCCGCGAGCGGTCTCGAGGTTACGAAACCGGTCGCGGCTCTCCTGGGCCGTGATGCGGAGGACTCCGTCCGCGCCGAGGCGCCGGCCCGCGAGCGTCGCGAGGCGGCGGCGGGCGAGGTCGTCGAGGCCGTCGACCTTCGCGAGGTCGACCTCGAGGAGGATCTTCGACGCGACCTTGTTCACGTTCTGTCCCCCCGGGCCCGCCGAGGCGCGAACCGCGTGGACCTCGATCGCGGCGGGCGGGACGAAGACGGCGGGCGGGGCGTTGATCGGATCGGCCACGACGGGCGAAGCATAATCCCCGCGTGCACCGGCGCGACCCCGTCCGACTCGTCTACTCGACGGCCACCGGCCGCGTCTGCGCGACGTGCGGCTGGCCGTCGGACGAATGCAAGTGTTCTTCGAAAGAGGAAGAGAAAGTTCCTCCGAAGGTGGTCGTCAAGCTGCGCCTCGAAAAGAAGGGCCGGAGCGGCAAGGCGGTGACCGTTCTCGATGTACTGCCCGCGAATTCGGATTTCTTAGAAGGATTAGCGAAGGACCTCAAGAAATCCCTCGGCACGGGTGGCTCGGTCGTCGGCGCCACGATCGAGCTCCAGGGCGAGTGGCGCGAACGCCTCCGCATTCTCTTACCTTCTAAGAATCTCTCGGTGAAAGGCTGAATCGGATGCCGACGCGTGTGTTCCTCGTCCGCCACGGCGCGACGACGCTCTCGGCCGAGGACCGCTTCGCGGGCGAGACCGAGGTCGAGCTTTCCGAGGAGGGCCGCGAGCAGCTGCACCACCTTGCGGCGCGCCTCGCGCGCGAGCCGCTGGCGGCCGTCTGCGCGAGCCCGATGAAGCGGACGCTCGAGAGCGCGAAGATCCTCGCCGTGCCGCACGGCCTGCCCGTCCTGCCGGTGGACGGCTTGCGCGAGATCTCGCACGGCCGCTGGGAGACGCGGACGCGCGCCGAGGTCGAGGCTCTCTGGCCCGGCGAGTACGCGTGCTGGGAGCGCGACCCGTACACGTACGCGCCACAGGGCGGCGAGACCGGCCTTGCCGTGACCGCGCGCGCCCTCCCGGCGCTCGTCGCGCTCGTCTCCGAGCATCCGGACCGCTCGATCCTCGTCGTCTCACACAAGGCGACGATCCGCCTCCTCCTCTCGGCGCTCATCGGATTCGACCCGCGCACGTACCGCGACCGCCTCGACCAGAGCCCGGCCTGCCTGAACGTGCTCGACTTCAAGGGCCCGTCCGTCGCCCGGCTCATGCTCTTCAACGACGTGTCGCACTGGGCGCACGCGGGCGCGTCCACGCCCGTCCTGCCGCGGGGAAGTCTCTCGAAGTGGTGGGACGACCCTCCGATCTGATCTACGGCCGCGCGGCCGAAACGCCCGCCGTCCAGCCCGTGCCCCACGCCCACTGGAAGTTGAAGCCGCCGATCGGGCCGAAGGCGTCGAGCACTTCTCCCGCGAGCCACAGCCCGGGGACGACCCTGCTCCTCCCGCTGCCGGGGTCGACCTCGTCGAGGGCGACGCCGCCGCCGGTGACCTCCGCGGTCCGGTAGCCCTCCGTTCCCGTCGCGGGGAGCGGAAACGTGGCGAGCGTCGCGGCCACCTTCCGCCGCGCGTCGCGGGTCAGACGCGCGAGCGGCTGATCCGCGACGCCGCTCTCCGCCAGCACGAGCTGGATGAGGCGGTCCGGGAGAGAAGAAGAAAAAGAAGAAGATTTTCTTAGAAGGTTGAAGAGGGAGACGCCGGAGCGGGCACCGGCGACGAGGCGCGCATCCCACGCGGCCGCGATCGCCGAGACATCTGTCGCGGGCTTCGCCTCCACGGCCCGCACGGGACCACTCGAAGAAATCTTCTCCTCTTCTCTTTCTCTTCTTCCCTCTTCTCCGAAGCAGACCCGGACCTCGGCGCGCGCCCCCGCGCGCGCCGCCCGTTCGACGACGTGCGAGACGTCGAGGACGGACGGGCCGCTCCAGCCCCTGTGCGTGAAGAGGAATCCGCCTTCCGATCCGGCGTTCTCGCCGCTCGCCACGCACGTCGCCGTGACGCGCGCGTTTACGCTCACGCCGGCGAGCGCGTGGTGCGCGGGCGCGTCGCCCGTCAGGGGCACGAGGGCCGGATACGTCGGAAGCACCGTGTGGCCGAGGGCTCCGGCCCATGCGAAGCCGCCGCCGTCGGCGCCGCCGCCGAGGACCGAGAGGCCGCCCGTTGCGAGGATCACGCCCGCGGCGCGGACGTCGGGCCCCTCCGCGAGCCGGATCGAGAAACCCCCGTCGGTCCAGCCGACCTCGCGCACGACGACGCCCGTCCGGATCGTCGCGCCCGCTGCGAGGGCCCGGGCGACGAGCGCGTCCCGGACATCCTTCGCGCGGTTCGTCGGCGGAAACAGCTTCTTCCCCTCGGGCTCCTCGCGCAGGGGCCCGCCGAGGAGCTCCTCGAAGAACGCGCGCTGCTCTTCGAGCGGGACGCGGGCGAGATATCGCCCGACGACGCGCGCGGGCGAGGCCGAGACGAAGCGCTCGCGCGCCTCCTCCATCGGGAGGACGTTGCAGCGCCCGCCGCCCGAAACGAGGATCTTGCGGCCCGGCTGCGCCGCCGCTTCGAGCACGACGACACCCTCCGCACCCGCCCCGGCGGCCCGGATCGCCGCGAGGAGGCCGGCCGCCCCTCCCCCGAGGATCGCGAGGTTCACCGGGTCCGGCATCCCGTCGATAATGCGTCATGCCCTCACCCTCCGGCGGGCCCGGCGGATTCCTTCGCCACCTCGTGTACCGCGTCTGGTTCGTCCTCGCCTGCGCGGTCGGCGGCCTGTCGTTCGTCGGATTCGCGGTCGTCGCGCTCATCCATTACGCGCTCTTCCGAAACGGCCAAAAGGCCGCGATGGTCTGGATCCGGAGCTTCGGCTTCGTGATGACGCGCTTCCTGTTCTGGAAGGTCGAGGTCGAGAACAGGGCGACGATGCTCGACACACGGCCCGCCGTGGTCGTCGGAAACCACCAGTCGAACCTCGACATCGCGACGTGGGCGACGTTCTTCCCGGACCGGAGCGTGGCCGTCGGGAAGAAGGAGATCCTGAAGATCCCGGTCTTCGGGTGGCTCTGGAAGGTGTCGACGCACATCCTGATCGACCGGTCGAACGCGATCGCCGCGCGCGAGTCGCTTCGTGCCGCCGCCGAGAGGATCCGGAGCGAGGACCTCAGCGTCTGGGTGCTGCCGGAGGGGCACCGGAACGCGGGGCCCGAGATGCTCCCGTTCAAGAAGGGCGCGTTCCACCTCGCGATTGCCGCGCAGGTGCCCGTCGTTCCGTTCGCGACCTCGCCGATGTGGGAGGTCCTCGACGCGCACCGCTGGATGGTCCGGCCGGGGACCGTGCGCGTGCGGTTCCTGCCACCGATCCCGACGGCGGGGATGACGGACGACGACGTCGAACGCCTCAGCCTCGCCGCGCGCGAGGCGATCGAGGGGGCCCGCCGGGACTTCCTGAAGTCTGCGGGCCCGCGGATCGGCTGACGGAAGGTCAGACCCGGAAGAGGTCCGGCCTCCAGCTCGTGACGCGCTTCTTGATCGCCTCGCCGCTGAGGTTCTCGTCGAGCGCGGCTTCGACGAGGCCCGCGACCTCGCCGTCAGACGCGAAGCGCAACCCGATGAGCTGCTGCTCCGTCAGGGAGCCGATGCGGGAGCGCAGCGGCTCGGAGAGAAGGACGCCGAGGCGCTGGCGCTCCTCGAGGCGGATGACCCGGTCCTGGACCTTGAGCGCGAAAGTCCGGGCCTTGAGCGCGAGGACGACGAGGGCCGCCGCGACGACGACCTCCCAGACGGCCCACGCCGAAGGCGCCTTGATCGCGCGCCACAGGGCGACGAAGAACGCGACGACCAGGACCGGAGCGGCGAAGAAGTGGTACCAGGGATCGAAACGCCGGTGGCTCTTGAAATCCTGAACGGCGGTCTCGGCCATGAGCTCCTCTCGTGTCCCGTGAAATCCGTCACCACTTCGGCAGCGGATTCCCGGTAGACTTCCCGCCCCCCGAGGGGCGCCCCCCACTCTACCGAAAAAAGGAGACTTCCCCCATGTTCCGACGCCGCGTCCTCGCTTCCATGGCGCTCGCTCTTCTCGTCTCGGCCGCCTCCGCGCGCGCCGACAAGGAGACGTTCGTCCTCGACAAGGCCCACACCCAGTTCGGATTCAGGGTGCGCCATTTCGTCTCGAAGGTCGGCGGCCACTTCGCGAAGTTCGAGGGGACGATCACCCTCGACCGCAACAAGCCCGAGGAGAGCTCCGTCGAGCTCAAGATCGACGCGACGAGCCTCGACACGGGCAACCCGACCCGCGACAAGCACCTCAACTCGGCCGACTTCTTCGACACGGCGAAGTACCCCGAGATCACGTTCAAGTCCACGAAGATCGCCGCGAAGGACAAGGACACGTACGAGGTGACGGGCGACCTCACGATGCGCGGCGTCACGAAGCCCGTCACCCTCACCGTGACCTCGAACGGCTTCGCGAACGACGGCCGCGGAGGGCAGAAGGCCGGCTTTGACGTGATCGGCAAGCTCAACCGCAAGGACTTCGGCGTGAGCTGGAACGCGATCGTCGACCAGAGCCCGATGCTCTCGGACGACGTGGACCTCGTGATCTCCGTCGAGGCGAACAGACCGGCGCCGAAGACGGCCGCGGCCCCCGCCGCTCCCGCCCCTGCCACGAAGTGACCCAATCCCCGCTTTGTGCGGGGGCTTCAGGGGCTTAGGATTCATTCGCCCGGCTCACGCCGGGCGATCTTCCTTCGAAGGAATTCTCCGATGTCCGAAACGACCGCCTCCGCCTCTCCGTCCGCGCGCGGCCACCACGTCCGCCCCGTGGCGGCCTTCGGCTTCGCCTTCGTCCACGTCGCGGCGATCGCGGGCGTCGCGCTCGTCGGGCTCTCCTGGAAGGGCGTCCTCCTCTGCCTCGCGTCGTACTACCTGCGGATGTTCGCGATCACCGCGGGCTTCCACCGGTACTTCTCGCACAAGGCCTATCGCCTCTCGCGCGTCCCGCAGTTCCTCCTCGCCCTCCTCGGGCAGACGGCGGCGCAGAAGGGCGTCCTGTGGTGGGCCTCGAACCACCGCCACCACCACAAGTACTCCGACACGCCGGAGGACATCCACAGCCCGAAGCAGGACGGCTTCTGGTGGAGTCACATCGGCTGGATCCTCTCGGGCAAGTACGACGCGACGGACTTCACGCGCATCCCCGACCTCTCGAAGTTTCCCGAGCTCGTCTGGCTGGACCGCAACCAGTACGCCGCGACGATGCTCTACGGCCTGCTCTCGTGGGTCCTCTTCGGATGGACGGGCCTCGTGTGGGGCTACTTCGTCGCGACCGTCCTCCTCTGGCACGGGACGTTCACGATCAACTCGGTCATGCACGTCTTCGGGCGCCGCGTGTTCCCGACGACGGACACGAGCCGCAACAGCATGATCTTCGCCCTCGTGACGATGGGCGAGGGCTGGCACAACAACCACCACTTCTACCCGAGCTCGGCCGCGCAGGGCTTCCGCTGGTGGCAGCTCGACGCGAGCTACTACCTGCTCTGGGCCGGCGAGAAGCTCGGCATCGTGACGTCCCTCCGCCGCGCCCCGACGGCCGCCGTCATCGCGCGCCTGACCTCCGGCGCCGGCGCCGTCGCCTCGCCGGCGCTCCTCGCCTCTGACGCCGCGGACGCGCTCGCGGCGCGCTGGGAGGAGATTCGCTCGGCGGCGAGCGTCGCGGCCCACGCGGCCCTCGTCGAGCTCGAGGCGGCCCGTCTCCGCGCGTCGGCCCGCCTCGAGAAGCTCCAGGAGGACTATGCCGCCGCCCGCGCCCGGGCCGGTGCAGCCGCCGAGGCGAAGCTCGACGAGCTGCGCGCCGAGATCGAGAGCGCGCGCCGAGACCTCCACGAAACCCTCCGGCGCCTCGTCGAGCAGGCCGAGGGCCTGGGCCTCGCGCCCGCCTGAGGAGAGCCATGGCCGATCTCTACGCGGAACACCTCGCCCGTCTCGCGAAAACGACCGCGCGGGCCCTCGAGGAGACCGGCTTCGACCGGCTGGTCGTCCACTCCGGCGTCCCGTTCACGTACTTCGCGGACGACAACGACGCGCCGTTCCACCCGACGCCGACGTTCGCGCACTGGGCACCCGTGGAAGGGCCGTACCACCTCCTCGACGTCGTCCCCGGGAGGAAGCCGCGCCTCGTCCGCGTCCAGCCGCGCGACTACTGGTACGCGCCGCCCGCGCCCGCGCCCGCGTTCGTCGCGCGGGAGTTCGACGTCGTCGACGTCGCGACCTCCGAGGCAGCGTGGAAGGAAGCCGGCAACGGCTTCGCGCGGACGGCCTTCGTGGGCGGGGCCGCGGACGAGGCCGCCGCGCACGGCTTCCGCCCCCAGAACGTGAACCCGAAGGGGCTCGTCGCCCGGCTGGACTGGGAGCGCTCCTACAAGACCGCCTGGGAGGCCGAGCAGGTCGCCGTCGCGAACGCGAAAGCCGCGCCCGGCTACCGGGCGATCGAGAAGGCGTTCCGCGCGGGAGCTTCCGAGATGGAGCTCCACCACGCGTACCTCGCGGCGATCGGCGACGTGGAAGAGGCGCTCCCGTACACGTCGATCGTCGCCCTCGACGACCGCTCCGCGACGCTCCACTACCACGGCAAGCGCGGCAGGCTACCGGCCCCGTCGAAGGTGCTCCTCGTCGACGCGGGCGCGACCGTGAACGGCTACGCGTCAGACATCACGCGCACGTGGGTGAGGGAGGGCGTCGAGCCCGTCTTCGCGCGCCTCCTCGACGGGATGAAGGCCCTGCAGGCGAAGCTGTGCCTCGAGGCGCGGCCGCCGCTCCACTACCGGGATTTCCACCTGCGCGGCCAGCGTTACGTCGGCGAGCTCCTCGCCGAGGTCGGTGTCCTCAAGGTCTCCGCCGAGGAAGCCGTGACGACGCGCCTGACGTTTCCGTTCTTCCCGCACGGCCTCGGCCACTTTCTCGGCCTGCAGGTCCACGACGTCGCGGGCAGGCAGGCCGACCGGACGGGCACGCCCGCGCCTCCGCCCTCCGACCATCCGGCCCTTCGCACGGTCCGCCCGATCGAGCCGGGCATGCTCTTCACGGTCGAGCCGGGCCTGTACTTCATCCCGATGCTCCTCGACCCCGTACGCCAGGGCCCGCACCGCGCCGCGGTCGACTGGGCGCTCGTGGACCGCCTGATCCCGATGGGCGGCATCCGCGTCGAGGACAACATCTGGGTCGGGAAGGACGCGAACCGGAACCTTACGCGCGAGTCGCTGCCCGACTGAGATGCCCATGAAACCGACCCCCCCGGCTGGCCCCGCATCTCGTCCTCCCTCTACTACGACGACGCGGCGACCGCGATCGACTGGCTCTGCGACGCGTTCGGCTTCGAAGTGCGCCTCAAGGTCGAGGGCGACGGCGGGCGCATCGAGCACTCCGAGCTCGTCTACGGCGAAGGCGTCATCATGGTCGCCGGCGCGGAGAAGGCCGACAAATACCCGCAGATCCGGAGTCCCCGACAGGTAGGCGGCGGGAACACGCAGAACCTGTTCATGTACGTCGACGACATCGACGCCCACTGCGCGCGCTCGCGGGCGAAGGGTGCCCGGATCGTCGTCGAGCCGAAGGTCTCGGACTACGGCGAGGACTACTGGTCGGACAAGAGCTACGAGTGCGTGGATGTCGGCGGCCACCACTGGTGGTTCTCCCAGCGCCTCCGCAGCCCGAAGCCGAAGGGATGAACGGACTCGACGGGACGCTCGCCGCGCTCGCGGACCCCGCGCGCCGCGGCGCCGTGGACCTCCTGCGGGTGAAGCCCCGGCGCGCGGGCGAGCTCGCTGCGTCCCTCGGCCTGAGCGCCCCCGCGATGAGCCGTCACCTGCGCGTCCTCCGGGAGACCGGCCTCGTCGAGGAGGCGCACGGCGCCGAGGCGGGCGACGCCCGCGTCCGCGTCTACCGCCTCAGGCCCGGTCCGTTCGATGCGCTCGGGGCGTGGGTCGCGGACGTCGAGAAGTTCTGGACGCTCGAGCTCGCCTCCTTCAAGCGGCACGCCGAGCGCGCCCACGGGAAGAAGAGGCGGTGACCGCAACTCCTCCTCCCGGCGACGCGGCGCGCGTGTCGGTCTTCGTCGCCGTCCCTCCCGCCACCGCGTGGGACGTCTTCACGAAGGAGACAGACCTCTGGTGGCGGCAGGGGCCGCGCTTCCGCATCGCGGGGACGCGGCGTGGAACGCTCGGCTTCGAGCCGGGGCCGGGCGGCCGCCTCTTCGAAACCTGGGGCGAGCCGCCCGACGCGCGTACGCACGCCATCGGCCGGGTTCTGGCGTGGGAGCCGCCGTCGCTTCTCGAGCTCGAGTGGCGCGGCGTGAACTTCGCGCCCGGCGAGGCGACGCGCGTCACGATCCGATTCGTCCCCCGGGGTGACGGCACGCTCGTCACCGTCCACCATTTCGGCTGGAGCGCGCTCCCCGCGGGCCATCCCGTGCGCCACGGCCTCGAGGGCGCCGCGTTCGTCCGGATGATCGGGCTGTGGTGGGGCGACCTGCTGACCGCGCTGCGCAAGCACGCCGACGGGCTCGGCGCTCCCCTTCCTTTATAGTCCGGCGCGATGCCCGCGCCGAAACCGCCGCCCGGGGAGACGCCCCGCGCGGCCGGGGCAGGCGCTAGACTCGGAACTCCTGGAGACGCCTCGATGCGAGCGGAACTCACGCAGATCGACCTTTCCCCCATCGACGAGCTCGTTCGAATTCGCAAAGAAGAAATGGTCCTCGAGGAGCGCCTTGCGAAGATGGAGGCGAAGAACCAGAAGGTCTCGCCGGTCGTCTACGCGCGCGTGAAGAGCGATTACGAAGCGCGCCGCGGCGAGCTCGCGCGCGAATCGCAGCCTCTCAAGGAGAAGGCACAACGCGAGTACCAGCGGCTCAAGGTGCTGCGCGCCGCGGTCGAACGTGCCGTCGAGCAGCTCTCGCTCGAGAAGGAAGAGCTCGAGTTCCGCGAGGAGCTCGGGGAGTTCCCCGAGGACGAGTTCACGAAGCAGATCGCCGGCTTCGAGAAGCGCCTCGCCGACGAGCGCCGCGACCTCGAGGACGTCCTCAGGGTGCGCGATACGTTCGTGGCCGCGTTCCGCTCGGAGGACGAGCTCGAGGCCGGGGCGCCGCCGCCGGGGCCTGCCCCGTCTCCGTCTCCATCGACCCAGCCCCCGCCGCCGCCACCGTCTCCTCCGCCCGCGCCGGTGGCCGCCCGCCAGGCCGCGGACAGCCTCACGCCGGACGGCACCGTGATCACCGTCGTGCGGGTGCCCTCGCCCGGCGCGCCGGCTCCCTCCGCTTCCGAGACGCCCCCGCCGTCCCACAGCGCAACGGTCGTCCTGCCGCGCGCGCGGCTTTCCCTTCTCGCCGGCGACGAGCCCGTGAAGGAATTCGCGCTGAAGCCCGGCGTTTCGGTGATCGGCCGTCTGGTGCAGAGCGATCTTCAGCTCCCCTCCCCCGACGTCTCGCGCCGGCATGCGCAGGTCACCCTCACGTCCGACGGATGCTTCATCTCCGACCTCGGCTCCGAGAACGGCGTGGCTGTGAACGGCAAGCTCGTCGAGAACCAGCGTCTCGAGGACGGCGACGTCGTCGTACTCGGCAAGCAGCGGCTGATCTTCCACGTCTGAGCGCCCACGACCCGGCGCGCCCGCCCGCTCCGCGCCTTGACGGCGCCCCGGGGGAATCCGATCATCCCCGGCAGTGCAAGAACCCGGGGGCCTCGAGACCGCACGACTTCTGCCGTGGGCAGAGGTGGACTCTCCTTTCGGCCTGCATGTCGTCCTCGAGACTCCCGGCCAGGGCGGCGGGCGCAGCCCCTGGGTGCGTCTCTCGGAGGCGGACGACTTCGCGCGCGTGTACCTCGCCGCGGTCAAGGGGGACGACGGGACGCTCATCGAGCTCTGCGCGCTCAAGCTGATGCCGGACGCCTGGCCGGACGGAGCGACGCCGGCGACCCTCGGCATGACGAACCGCGACCTCGAGGAACGCTGGGAACGGGAGAACGCGCGCCTCCTCGAGCTGCGCCCGCTGTCGCCGCACTTTCCGCGCCTCGTCCGCGCGGACGAGCGCCCGGGTGAGACCGCCCGCGGTCTTCCGCCCCTCGTCTACTCACGTCCGGCCCGCTCGTTTTTCGTGCCGCCCTGCCCGCGCTGCCGCCACCCGCTCTCGCTCTGCCGCGACGAGGCCTGGCTCGCCGCCGCCGGGCTCCCCGCCTTCGCCACGACTCTGAAGCGCTTCGTCTGGTGCGAGCCCTGCGGCCGCGGACCCGATGCGCCCACGGTCTACTCGACGTCCCCCGCTGCCGCGGCAGGGGCCGCAGTCCGGTCCGCTACCGACCTCCTCGACGACCTGGGCCGCGCGCTCCGCGAGGTCTGCTCGGAGGAAGAGGCCGCCGCCCTCGTCGGCGCGGAAACCGCGAAAGCGGTGCGCGCCCTTCCTCCGGGATCTCCCGCCGGCGCGGGGATCGGCGATCTCCTGACGCCGCTGACCTTCTACGGGTCGCCGTTCCTCCTGACCGTGGCCTCGCCGCTCGACCTCGAGGCTCTCGCCGACACGCTCGGCGGCCGCCCCTGGGAGGACCTGCCCGTGCCGGGTCCGGACGCCGGCGGCGCGTTTCCTCCGCGCTGGGCCTGGCTCGCCCGTCCGCCGGCGCCCGCCCGGAGGCTGCTTTTCCCCGCCGAGAGCTCGGGCTTCGACGCCGTGGAGATCCTGTTCCTCAAGCTGGCCGCGTTTCGGCAGATTCTCGAAGGGCTCATCGACTATTACCGGTCCACGGGGCGGCCGCACCTCGACCTCCACCCGCGCCACCTCCTCTTCGAGCTCTCGGGGGCGGGAGACGGCCTCCCGGTCCTCTGGACGTTCCAGGTTCGGATCCACGGTCTCGCCGCAGCCGCGGTCCCGCTCCCGGCTCCGGGCTCGCCCACCGTCGTCCTGCCCGGAGAGGGGCTGACCGTTCCCTACGCGGCCCCCGAGATCCAGGAGTTCCGCCTCGCCGGGTACCGGCCGGGCGAGTTCGTCTTCACGGACCTCGACGAGGAGGGCACGGCCGCGAGGCGCTTCCGCCTCCGCGGCCGCCTCTCCGACCCGTACGGCCTCTACCCCGCGCCGCGGCCGCGCGACACGATCTTCGTGTCGCTCCCGGACCCGACTCTCGGTTTCGGATTCGCGGGCCTCGCCGTCCGCGCGACACCCGGCGAGATCCGGGCGGACGAGACGGCGTTCGCGAGCGACCTGCTCGATCTGGAGGAGAGCGGCCTCCGGCGCCTCCGCCTCGCGCTCGGCACGAGGCTCCCGGGCGCCCGCTATCGGGTCTTCCCCGACTTCGGTACGCCGACCGACCTCTACGCTCTCGGCGTTTCCCTTCTCCGCCTGCTGCTCCGGAACGATGACCAGGACCTCGCCACCGTCCTCAAGGCGGCCGACCGGCTCGGGCGGGAGATCGCCGGGGCGCCGCAGGAGGCCCGACGGGACGTCTCGCTCGCGGCGCTTTTCAAGCGGGCTCCCGACGCGGCGCCCGCCTTCTCGAGGACGCAGGTCTTCTGGGGCCGCAACGACCGCCAGGCCCACCGGCCGAACGCGATCCCTGACGCGCTCTGGGAGCGGGCGCTTCTTCTCGCCCTGCGCCTCGTGACTCGGGTGGCGGGTTTCTCGGTCGCGGCCGGACCCGCCGACTTCGATCCTCTCTTCCGGGAGGAGAAGCTCGAGCGGATCCTGCCCGAGCTCGTCGGGATCCTCACGGAGCTTCAGTCCCTTCTCTTCGAGCGACAGCCTCTCCATCTCGAGATTCAGCAGATCCTCGCCGAGATTCGCGAGGACGAGCACGCGTCCGGGGGGCGGCCGTGAGCCGTCCCGTCTTCGTCGCGGTCGAGGTCTGGCTCGGGCCGATGGAAGGGCTCCGTCACGTGACACCGGCCACGGACGAGCCCGCGACCGTCCACATCGGCCGGGTTTCGCTGGACAAGAAGACGAGCACGCGAAACGAGTTCGTCCTTTCGTACGGCTACGGAGTTTCGTCGGCTCACGCCGAGGTCCGCTTCGAGAGAGGGCGGCTCTTCCTGAAGGACAACGGCAGCACGAACGGGACCTCGGTCCAGTCCGGTCAGGTCAAGGGAGAGGTGGAGATCCGGTCGGGGGACGTCTTCCTCGTGTCGTCGACGCCGGTGAGGGTCCGCCTCGTCGACGCGACGCTCCCGGAGATGCCATTTCCCCGCGTCCTGCGGGGCGAAGCGTGGCCGGACCCGGCCGTCCAGAGCATCGTGCGCGGTGCCCGCGAGGCCGCCGCGCAGCGCGGAGAGCTCTTCGCCGACACCCGCCACCTCTGCGACGCGCTCCTGCGCTCGCGCACCGCGAGCGTTCAACGCATCCTCAGGGACGCGAACTGGTCACGGGAGCAGGCCCTGACGGAGCTGTGGGAAGGGCGTCTCTTCGCGGGGCCCTACGAGTGGCTGAACGACCTTTTCCTCCAGCCCCTCGGCCTCAAGACCGGGTCCGACGAGCTGATCCTCTCGCCCAAGGTCGGCTTTTTGATCGAGGAGTGCCAGCGTCGGTGCATCGAATCCTCGGCGATGGACCTCGAGACGACGCTTCGCCACGAGCTGCTCAAGCTCCTGCGGCAGGACGAGGAGAGCGCCGTCGGCTCGTGGCTCGCCCGGCGGCTGCCCGCGTTCGCACCCTCCGAGGAACCGTCTCCGGCGCCGCCCGCGCGGCCTCCGGCCCCGTCTGCGCCGCCCGGGCCCGTCGCCGCCGTCCCGTCCGCGCCCGCGGCGATTCCGAAAGCGGCCGCCGCGCGGCGCGCGCAGCCGCCCCTGCACGATCCTCGGCCCGCGGCCGCGGAACCGGGCTCCGGCATCGCCGGCGCTCCGCTCACCTTGGACGAGGTTGCCCTCGACCGCAAGGCGCGCGAGCTGGCCGACGAGCTCGTGAGGGAGAGCGCCGCTTACCGCTTTTCGACGCCGGCCGACCGGCGCGAGGCGCTCAAGTCGCTCGTCGTGCGAGAGCTCCACGCTCTTGCGCCGGAGAGGAGACCGCGCGTCCTCGAGCAGCTCCGGCTGCAGTTCCCCGTGACCGTGCCGGGCGACGTTCCGAACCTCGAGGAGCTACGGCTCCGGCGCCGCGTGGCCGAGCTGGAACGCCGCCTCGCCGAGGCCGAGGCGGCCGCGCGGCCCGCGACGGCAGTCCCGAAAGCGGCCGCGGCCATGACCGCCGTTCCGTGGCGCGCTCTCCTGGCGCCCGAGGACGGCAAGGCTCCGACGCTCGAGCCCCGGCTCGCCGTCCTGCGCGACGTCCTGCGCTTCGCCCAGGACGTCGAGACGTTCACCCTCGGCCTCGTCGAGGCGATGACGATGCCGGGCGCCGAGACTGCGAGCTTCCGGCTTCCGAACTTCCGCGATCGCCTGAGCGGCTTCCTGGCCGCCGCGGCCGAGGGCAGGGACGTGAACCCGGACGACGTGCGCGACTACCTCGCCGAGCTGCGGCGCTGGCAGATCGCGATCTCGGCGGGCCACCACGAGGCGCCGAGGTTGTGGTTCACCAGGCTCTGGAAGAGAATCAGCCCGTCTGTCATCGAAGCGGGGAAAGCGGGAGCGGGGTGGAAGCTCCGCGGGGAGACGGCGGAATGGTGGAATCAGTATCGCGACCTCGTGAAGGACCTCAACCCCGATCTCGTCCAGGACCAGGTGCTTCAGGCCGCGGCGCACGTCTCGCAGACGGAATTCCAGAAGCTCAACAAGAGGAAGTAGACGCGATGCCGAACACACACGGAAACGCGGACCGCGGCCCCCGACTCGCCGCCCTCGTCCTCGCGGTCGCCGGCGCCGCGCTCGCGGCGGGATGCGGCTCCGCGGCGGCGACGGTCGCGTTCCGCTGCGGGCCCGAGATCAACGGGGGGACGCTCCTGACCGTCGACGCCGTGCGGGCCACCGAGTCCGAGGTCGAGAGGATCCGCGCCCTCCGCGAGAAGTGGTTCTACGATCCGCTCCGGGACTCCCTCAGGGACCGGACGCGGACCGCGACCTTCTCGCAGGCGGACGGGCGCTGCGCGACGGAGCTGACGATCCCGGCGGGCAAGGACGACACGTTCCTCGTGATCGTCGCGGACTACCGTTTCCAGACCGAAGACCCCGGGCGCTATCTCGTCGTCCTGCGCCGGAACCAGTGGAAGGGCAAGACGATTCACGTCCAGATCCGCGACCGGGAATTCTCGATCGCCGAGCCGTGAAGAAGTCCCGGCCTGTGCTCTGGGCCGAAGGAATGTTCCTTCGGCCGCATCACCTGCAGGCGGCGGAGCGTTTCCGGGAGGAGACGCTCCACGACGAGGTGCGGCGGATCCAGCCGTTCTTCTGGGGCGTCACGCGAATGGACGTCGCGGCGGACCAGCTCGAGAACTTCGTCTTCGAGCTGCGCGACATCGAGGCGAAGCTGAAGGACGGGTCCATCCTCTCGGCCGGCGGGAACCTCCGGATCTTCCCCCGCCCGTTCAAGGCCGAGCTCGAGCAGGCCGGCGGGCGGATGGACGTGTTCCTCGGCATCCCCGTGTTCCGCGAGGAAGCGCCGAACACGTTCTTCCCCGGCGAAGACCGCCGCGGCCAGGACCGCCGGCAGACCGCCGAGGTTCTCGAAGTTCCGGACGAGAACACCGGCGCGAACCGCCAGTCCGTCGAGACGCGCCTCGTGAACGGGCGCCTCTTCTTCGGCAACGAGAACCGGGACGGCTACGAGTGCCTGCCGCTCGCGATCGTCGAGAGGTCGGGCCAGGGAAAGAACTTCCCGATCCTGTCGAAGGACTTCATCCCGCCCGTGACGGAGATCGGGGCGTCCGAGGCCCTCCAGACCCTGTGCGAATCCGTCACGAACCGGCTCGAGGCCAAGCACCGGCTCGTCCTGACCGAGGTCGCTTCGGGACGCCTCGCGATCGAATCGGAGGGGACCTCGGGCTGGCAGACGCTCATGAAGCTGAAGATCCTCGGCAGCTTCGTCTACGTTCTCCAGCAGCTCACGCGGATCCCGCGTGTCCATCCGTTCCCGGTCTACTGCGAGTTCGCCCGGCTCCTCGGGGACCTCGCGATCTTCGACGAGGGGCGGCGGCCCCTGAAGGTTCCGCTTTACGACCACGACCGCCTCGGCCCCTGCTTTTTCGACCTCTGCCACAACATCGAGCTCCTGACGGAGAAGGTCGTCGCCTCGCGCTTCATCCGCGTCGAGTTCGTCCTGAGAGACGACCTCCTCGCCGCGGACCTGCAGCCGGAGTGGTTCACGAGCGAGGCGGAGTTCTTCCTCTCGGTGGAGACGGACCTGCCCGAGCGCGACCTGAAGGAGCGGCTCAACACGATGAAGGTCGGCGCCGTGCGCGACATTCCGCTGCTTCGGCAGCGGCGGCTCTTCGGTCTCGACCTCGAGATGCTCAAGCGCATCCCCTCGGGCCTTCCCGCCGGGGACGACCACTACTACTTCACGATCGAGAAAGAGGGGATCTACTGGGGCAACGTCGTGAAGGACCACGTCATGGCGATCTCGGGAATGCTCGACCCGAAGCTGAAGTTCTTCCTGTACGTCGTGTCCAAGCCCCTGAGTGCGACCCGTGGATAGCGGCACGAGCACGACCGACCTGTTCCGGGTCTGCTCCCGCCTCTTCCTGTTCCTGAGCTCGTTCCGGCAGAAGGTCCGCCGCGGCGTCAAGCTCGAGCCCGGCGCGGTCGCGGCCGATCTCGAGGAGATCTTCGACGAGCAGGCGCGCGCCGTGAGGGGCGACCCGCGGCTCGACGCGCTCTACGAGAAGGCGCGGTATCCCCTCGTCGTCCTCGCGGACGAGATCCTCCTCCACTCCGGCTGGGAGCACAGCGCCGAATGGGAGCAGCGCATCTTCGAGGAGAAGTACTTCAAGACGAACATCGGCGGCGACCAGTTCTTCAACATCGCCAAGGAGCTCCGTCCGGAAGACGTGGAGCTCGCGGCGATCGTCTTCACCGGGCTGGCCCTCGGGTTCCGCGGCAAGTACCGCGAGCGCCCCGAGAAGGCCGTCGAGATCAAGAACCGGGTCTACCGGCTCCTGGCGGAGTACCTCGCCGACCTGGGCGACAAGGTCACGCCGGACGCGTACCACGTCACGGCCGCGCCGGCGCGCAAGCTCTCCCCGGCCGTCACCCTCGCGCGCGTCGCGATCGTCGGCGTCGGCATCCTCTTTCTCTACTACGCGATCACGTGGCTCATGTGGGCCCGCTCCGTCGACGACCTCCGGACCGTCGTGCAGGCCATGGGGCTGGCGTAGGGCGCCATGCAGGAGTTTCTCTCGCTGATCCAGGGCCTCCCGAAGCCGCTCAAGTACCTCGGCACGGCCATTCTCTTCATCCCGGTCAGCTACTTCCTGATCCGCCTTCTGGGCCTCGAGAAATACTGGTGGCTCTTCCTGCTCGGGCTGCTCGTCGTCGTGGCCGCCGTCGTCCTCTTCGAGTGGCTGCGCAAGGGCCGCGAGAAGCAGAAGGGCCGGGCCTTCGAGGGCGAGCTCCGGAAGGACTCGCAGTCCGCCGGCGCGTCGAAGGAAGAGGTCCGCGAGGCTCTGAAGGACCTCTCGGCCAAGTGGCTCGAGGCGGTCCAGAACCTCAAGGGGGCCGGGCTCGACATCTACTCGCTGCCCTGGTACCTCCTGATCGGGGAGCCGCAGTCGGGCAAGAGCACGACGCTCAAGAACTCCGGGCTGGAGTTCCCCGTGGGCGGAGACGCGCTCTCGGGAGCCGGAGGGACGCGCAACTGCGACTGGTGGTTCGCGAACGAGGCCGTGATCCTCGACACGGCCGGGCGCTTCACGTTCCAGGAGGAGGCGGCTCCCGACGCGTCGGAGTGGTCGAGCTTCCTCAAGCTCCTGAGAAAGCACCGGAGCTACTGCCCCATCAACGGCGTCCTCGTCGTGATCCCTGCGACGTCGCTCCTCGAGGACACCCCGGAGGAGCAGGAGAAGAAGGCGCAGAACATCCGGGCGAAGCTGATCCACATCCAGCGCCTCCTCGACATCCGGTTCCCGATCTTCTTCCTGATCACGAAGGCCGACCGTGCGCTCGGGTTCTCGGAGTTCTTCACGAAGCTCGACCCGGTCGAACAGCGCCAGCTCTTCGGCTGGTCGAACCCCGCCGGCCCCGAGAAGCCGTACGACCCGAACGTCGTGGACGCGGCCTGGGACCAGATCGTCACGCGCGTCCACAAGCTCCGGCTGAAGTTCCTCGCGACCGAGGAGAACGTTGCGAACGCCGACCGGTTCCTCGTCTTCCCCGAGGAGCTTCGCGCCCTGAAGGACCCGGTCCGGCGCTACCTCGACGCGATCCTCACGCAGAGCCGCTACGACGAGCCGTTCGTCTTCCGCGGGTTCTACATCTCGAGCGGCGTCCAGCAGGGCAAGCCGATCGCGCAGGCCACCCGCGACCTCCTGAAGGGTCCCTCGGGCTCGCAGGGCGACGTGATCGAGAGTCTCGAGAACATCTTCAAGAAGTCACGCGCCTTCTTCATCAAGGACTTCTACGAGAAGAAGGTCTTCCCGGAGCAGGGGCTCGTCGCGAAGACCCGCGCAGCAGCCGAGCGCGAGAAGAAGACGACGCTCGCGTTCCGGATCCTCACGTGGGCGATCCTGCCTCTGATCGTCCTCACGATGATCCCCGCGTTCCTCTCGCTCCGGCGAATCCTGAACCCGATCCGTACGCACGCCGCGCAGGCGCAGGCCTGCATGAAGACACCGTGCACGATCGCCCAGAAGTACGAGCTGACCCGTCTCCTCTACGAGGACCGCGTCGAGCTCGGTCGGCACCCGTTCCTGCTCGGCCTGTTCCTGAGAGGCGCGAAGTCGAACGAGATCCAGCAGCTCCTCGCGACCGTCCAGGAGGCGCTCTTTTTCGACGGGGTCGTGCGGCCGCTCCTGAAGGAGTCCGAGGCGCGGATGGCCGCGTTGAACTGGGAGACCTTCTCCGACTACCCCGCGTTCTTCGGGGCCCTCCAGAGCTTCCTCGCGTGGCGCGGCTTCGACCAGAGCCTCAAGAAGGCGGACGGCACCGATGCGTTCCGCGCCGAGGACCTGCGGCTCCTCAATCTCGCGACCTTCGCCCAGAAGACGAAGGGAATGGTCGGAAGCGAGTTCGCGGCCCAGATCGACGAGTGGGCGGCGCAGATCACGCCGTCCGACCCGCGGCCGGACCTTTTCGTCACGCAGCTCGCGCGCGGGCGCACGGCGGGCGAGCTGAAGGTCAGCGTCCCCGACCCGAGCCGCCCCATCGACACGTTCGAGCGGTACTGGACCGTCGCGAACCTCGCGCGCTGGGACTGGAAGCTCATGAAGGGGCTGGAGGAGTGGGTCCGGCTCTATACCGCGCTCACCGGGATCGTGGATCCGCAGCAGGAGAGCTACCTCAAGCGCGCCGCCGACACCGCGAAGCAGTTCAAGGCGAACTACGACGCGCTCGCCAAGCACCTCGAGACCCCGCGGCCCGGAGAGCGGGGATTCCCGGGTGCGACGCTCGATCAGTGGCAGCGGTACCTGAACGAGTCGTACGCGCAGCTCCTGACGATCGGGCCGCCGGCCCCGCCCCTCCCGGCCGCGACGACCGCGGCCGCGCCGTCGACGGCCGGCGGCGTCACTCTGCCGCCGCCCCTGCCCGCTCCTCCTCCGCCGTCGCTCCCGGGCGCGACGATCGCTCCGACGTTCCACCCGGCGGCGCAGACGCGCATCAACACGTCGCGGCTCCAGGAGCTCATCGGGCGCCTCCAGGTCGACTCCGCGAACCTCGGCGCGCAGAAGAGCGGCTTCGCGTTTCTCCTCGACGAGACCACGACGCCGGGAAAGACGAAGCTCGCGAACCCGACCGTCCTCGTGAGCGGCCTCCTCTCCGACGTCGGCGCGTACTCCGACCTCGACGCCTTCCGGGCGAGCGACGACGGAAAGATCCTCACGCAGGTGAACACGATCTCGTCCCTCGACGGCAAGAAGCAGAAGCTCGAGGAATGGCAGAAGCGCCAGGAAGACCTCAAGAATGCCTCCGTCGCGAAGGCATCGGACTTCGAGAGGACGATCCCGGACTCCCGCTTCCGGTGGAGCGACGTCGGACCGTTCGCGCGCCGCACCGCGGAACTCGCGCTCCTCGCGCGCGTGCTTCCGCCCGTGCAGGAGTTCCTGACCGCGTCGATCGGGCCCGGGTGCAACCCCGCGATCTGCTTCCAGAAGCCGTTCACGCAGATGATGATCCCGTACGCGAACGGCGTCGTCTCGCTCGCCGAGCGGCAGACGAACGCGCTCTCACGCGACGACGCAAAGAGCGAGGTGAAGGCCCTCTCCCAGGGCGAGATCGACTATCTCCAGCGCTTCCTCGACGCCACGGGCAGCCCCGTGAGGACCGCGGGCGGCGGGTTCTACGTCCCGGGGTCGGCGCTGACGGCGCGCAGCTGGCGCGCCTACCAGATTGCGGTCGGGACCTGGTCCCCGGGCGGAGGAGGGGGGGGCGGCGGCGCGCCTGACCAGGCCGGACAGCTGACGCTCGCCGACCTGCAGGGCTTCGTCCAGACGAACGCGAACCTCAACCCCGTCATCGGGTACTACAACAGCCGTTTCGGAACGCGCGTCTCGGCGAGGCCCGCCGCGATCCCCGACTACCTCCTCGCCGCCGCCGAGACGTTCAGGAAAACCGTGGGAGCTCTCGGCGACAAGGACGAGCTGAACTCGTGGAAACAGCTCGCAACGGGAGCCGACGGGGCGACGCTCCGGGGGTGGCACGCCTTCACGGGCGACCTCAGGATCAGGTCGGGCCCCCACGGACGGTCGCTGAAGAGCCTCGAGGACCGGGGCGCCAGCCTGCTCCGGACGGCGATCGAGCCACAGTTCAATCCCAAGTGGGACGCCCTATACCAGAGGCTCGCGTCCTGCTGCTCGGGCCAGTTCCCGTTCATCACTGAGAGCCGCCTGAAGCAGGAGCGCGCCGACTACGCCGCCGAACGCCCGACGGGCGGCCTCTCGATCCGCCGGAACCTCTCCACGATCTCTCAGGCCGACGTTCTCGGCGCCCTCGCCGAGGTCGGCGTCCTCTCGGACGCGTACGCCGTCGACCCGCTCCTCGGCGGCGCGGAGCCCTCGTTCGACTTCATCCAGCAGAACCGGGGCTCCCTCGCCGTGGCGCGCCTCTGGCAACGCTTCATCAGCGGCGCTGGCGCCACGGGGTCCACCTCGCTCGCCGGCAGGCCCGGCGGCCCCGGCGGGCGCGAGATCAGCGTCCTCGCTCTCGACCGCGAGCCCGGCGCGGGACGCCGCCCCCTGAAGGACCGCGTCTCGCAGATCACGCTGTTCGACCGGGGGGTGATCCTGCGTCCCTCGACGGACATCAAGTCCCAGCGGGTTCCCCCTCCGTTCGTCTGGCGGCTCAGCTCCTCCGACGCCCTCCTGACGATCAGCGGCCGAAACGAGCAGTCCGGGGAAGGGGGCTGGACGAGCACCTACGAGATGACCGGCGGTCCCCTCAAGCTCTTCTACTTCATCCGCCTCGCGAGCGAGGCGCGGACCGAGCTCTCGGACCCGAAGGTCTGGACGATTCGCGTCCAGATTCCGGACGGGAAAAACCCGCGGGACCTGCTCGAGGGCGCTTTCGAGATCCGCCTCGACGAGCCGATGCCGCCCATTCTCCCGAACTGACCGTTCCAGGAGCGCGACGTGGGTTTCGGCTTCCTATCCTCTTTCCGCAAGCCATCGGCCGACGATCCGCCCCCGACCGAGTCGTGGCCGCTCTTCGCGTTCGGCAAGCTTCCCGTCTACAAGGACTTCATCTCCGCGGGCCTCACCGACGACGCCTCGCGCGAGTTCCGCGACTGGCTATCCAACGGCTTCAGCCGCCTTTGGTCGGCGCGCGACGACTGCCGCCCGGCCGAGATTCCCCTCCACGCGTTCCTGCTCGGCCTGCCCGAGAGCCGCAAGATGGCGGCCGGCGCGATCTGGGGAAGCACGGACCAGGGAGGCCTCCGAAAGTTCCCCTTCGCCCTCTTCACGATCCTGCCTGCCGGCAAGCCGTCGGCCTCCGTCCTGACGGCCCTCGACTACCTGCCTGCGTTCGAGAGCCGCGCCCGGGAGATCCGGCGGAAGTACGACGCGGGGGGCTCGGTCACGGACGTCTACCAGGAGCTTCGCGGCGCCCGGATCGACGTCCCCGTCCGGACGCAGAAGCAGATCCGCCTGCGCCTCGCCGAGGCCCTCGCGCATCAACGTGTCGGGCCTCTCGCCACGGCCCTTTTCGGCGGGGACGCCTCCATCCGATGGCCGGCCCTCCTCGCGGGCCTCGACGCCGCCGCCCGGCGTCCCGCCGCCGGCGCCGCGGCACTTCGCCTCCCTCTCGCGGAGGAGAGCGGCCCTCTCGACCAGCTGAAACTCTGGACCGAACGGCTCGCGAAGGCCTCGTCGGTGGCCCCGGCCGGAGTTCTCTACAGAATCGGATCGTCGGCGCCCTGCGGCGTGCTGTTCTTCCGCGACGTGCGGGCGGAAGACGTCTACCTGTTCCACCCCGCGGCGATTCCGACCGATTTCGTCGAAGAGGTCCCGCCCCCAGCTCCCGAACCCGCTCCGGCGGCCAGCGCTCCGCCGGCCGCCGATCCGCCCGTCGCGGAGATCAGGCTCGGAGCGGCAGCGGAACCCGCCGAAGTCCAGCCGGCAGCCCCTCCGAAGGAGCCCGGCCGCGAGGCCGCTCCGGAGGCGCCCAGCGTGTCGGAAAGCCCTGCCCGGGGGGAAACCCCCGCTCCTCCGGAACAACCCCCGGCGACGGCCTCGGCCGCCCCGGCTGCTTCCACCGTCGACGCCCCTTCACCCGCCCCGCCGCCGGCGCCCACTCCCCCGGTGGAGCCCGAAGGCTGGGATGTTCCCCTCGCCAGACTCCTCGACGCTGGTTGAAACGGCCCGCGAGGCGCGGACCACTGTGACGTTCGGCACACCTTGACTCACGGCATATGATGCGCGTCTCATTCTCGGCGAAGGAACGGAAAGGAAACGGCCATGCCGCTCGTTCGTGAGCTCGTTCCCCCTCATGCGCCCCCGCAGGGCGCGGTGTCCGAAGTCGACATGTTTCTGAAGCTCGACGGAGTCGACGGCGAGAGCGCCGATCCGAAGCACGCAGGCGAGATCCAGATCGACAGCTTCAGCCTGAATGCGGTGAGCGGCCGTGATGCCTTCACGAACCAGGGCGCCGGCGTGGTCCGAATGTCGAGCGTGACGATCCGCGCGAAGATCGACAAGTCGACCCCGAAGCTCTTCGCGAAAATCGCGAAGAACGAGAAGATCCCGTCCGCGGTCCTGACGTGCCGCAAGGCGGGCAAGGAGCAGTTCGAGTACTTCAAGGTCACGCTCTCCGAGGTCCTCGTCGTAAAGGTGCAGGCCGGAGACCTCGGGAGGGGCGGAGGCGGTGCGCTTCCGCCGTGCGAATTCGACCTCTCGTACGGGAGAATCGAGATGCAGGCCAAGGAGCAGACGAGCGGGGGGCCCACGTCGGGTCCCGTCGTGTTCAGCTTCAACCTGATGACGAACTCGTGAGAGACATTCGACGAACCGCCTCGTTGCAGGATGACCGGCGTCACGCGTCTGTCGAGGTGAGGTTGAATTCCGCCGCACGCGGACTATGTTGGCCACCAGACGCGAGTCGCGATCGAAACGTCATGAACGGAAAGGGGCCGGAAACCACCGACATTCACGGATCCATCCACGCGGATGAAAGGAGCAGCCCATGGCGGCAGTAGACTATTTCCTGAAAATCACCGGTATCGACGGCGAGAGCAAGGACCAGAAGCACAAGGGCGAGATCGAGATCATGAGCTGGTCGTTCGGCCACCAGCAACAGGGTACGGAGTCGAGTGGAGGCGGAGGCGGCGCCGGAAAGGTCGCAGCAGGGGATTTCCATTTCACGATGAAGGTCAGCAAGGCGTCACCGAAGCTGTTCCTCGCCGTCGCGACCGGCGAGCACTTCAAGACGGCCACCATCGTGGCCCGCAAGGCGGGTAAGGAACAGCAAGAGTATCTGAAGTGGACGTTCACCGACCTCCTCGTGACGAGCTTCCAGACGGGCGGATCGGGGGGCGCCGGCGACGTCGTCCCGACCGACCAGATCTCGATGAACTTCGCGAAGTGCGAGGTCGAGTACAAGGAGCAGCAGGAGGACGGCTCCCTTGGCGGCGCGACCAAGGCGGGCTACCACTACAAGGAACAGCACGTCGTCTGAGCCCCCGACGTCGCCCTCGTCCGGCACGGAAGACCCTCGCGGCCCCCGCGAGGGTCTTTTTTCTTGCGCTCAGGAACCTGCGGTCGAAGCGGGCGCCTGGAACGCGATCTGCCGCGCCTCGAACAGCGCGACATCGTCGTCGTCCACCAGGAACGTCTTGAGCCCGGCGCCGCGGGACAGGTCGTCGGCCAACGGCAGCCAGGCCGTCATCCGTCCGAGCCGAAGCTGGTCGTCCGTGCTCCGGCGCGTTCCCTCGTAGAGGGCCGGCACGAACACGTCGCCGACCGTGCCGTCCAGAGCCTCGATCTTCGCGCGCGCCCAGACGAGGTCCCGGAGCTTCGACGGGGGGCTGATCTCCACGCGGCGGATCTGCTCGAACGGCAGCCACGTGTACTTGTCCTTGACGATCAGCTCGAGGACGGGCCCGATCACATCGTCGCAGTCGCGGAAATCGGCGAAGGGCCGTCCGTTCAGCGTCCCCGGCAGCGCGGGCCGCTCCTCCTCCGCCTGGTCGAGGAGGGTCCGGGCCTCTGCGAAGTTCCCTTCCCGGATCCGGTTGACGGCTTCCAGGTGGCGGTCCACGTAGGGCGGCGGTTCATTCAGGAAGTGGGGATGAAGGCCCTCCGAGAAGAGGCGTTCGCGCATGCGCTCGGCCTCGATGTTCGCAAGGTACACCTGTACGGCAAGGGCCTCGTTCGGACCCGCCTGCCCGAGGACGTCGATCTGCTTCTGGGCTCGATCCCAGTCGCCGGCGAACGCGAGGAGCTCGAACAGGAAGATCCGGGTGGGGCCGTCAGCCGGCTTCGCCTTGACCTCGGCCGTGAGGGCCTGGATCGCCGCCTGAAGTTGACCGGCCTGATAAAGTTCTCTTGGTGTCGGCATGGTTTCTCCTCGCCGCTGAGACTGGCTCTTGACCGGGCATCGCGCCGTCGCTATCCTGTCTCCATTCTAACTGTTGCCCCTCGAATGGCATAAGCGTCTCTCTTTGACCGGAGGAAATCGTCGCGATGCCGTCAGCTCCCGTGTTCAACCTCGACGCGCTGCTCGCGCCGATCCCGGGCGAGAAGCCGAGCGGGGAGAACCTCCAGTACTCGGGGCTCCACGACGAGATCCGCGAAGCGCGCCGCGCCGACGACGACGTGGCACAGGGCGACTGGGTCCGCGAGCTGAAGGTCGCCGACTGGGAGAAAGTCGCGGAGCTCGCCGGCGAGAGCCTGAGCGGCAAGACGAAGGACCTCCAGATCGTGGCCTGGCTCTCCGAAGCGGCCGTGAACATGCACGGATTCCCGGGGCTCAGGGATTCACTGAAGCTCGCGAACGGGTTTCTCGAGACCTTCTGGGACACGCTCTATCCCGAGATCGACGAGGGCAACGATCTCGAGGCGAGGGCGAACGCATTCGCGTGGCTGGACCGCCAGACCGCGGAAGCGGCGAGGAAGGTCCCGCTGACGAAGCGCACCGGCGGGAACTTCAACTTCTTCCAGTGGGAAGAGGCCCTTCAGTACGACTTTCCTGCCGACACGTCGAAGCTCTCCAGCGAGGCGCTCCAGCTGCTCGAGGAGAAGCGTGCACGAGCGCAGGCGGACGGGAAGATCACGGGCGAGGAGATCCGAAAGGCCAAGAGCGAGACGCGCCGCGCCTTCTACGAGGAGCTCTACGCGGACGTCACCGACACCTGGGCGGCGCTGAAAGCCCTCGACAGTCAGATGGATGCGCGCTTTGCGCGCCAGACCCCGGGGCTCGGCGGTCTCACGAAGACACTCGACGGGATTCGGAGCCTCCTCGAGAAGGTCGTCAAGGAGAAGAGGATCGAGGAGCCCGACCCGTCCGACGCGGCGGAAGGGGCCGGGGGCGAAACGGCGGCCGGCGGCGCCGGCGGCCCGGGCGGAGCCATCCGGGCGCGGGACCAGGCGCTCGCCCAGCTCGCGCAGGTCGCCGACTATTTCCGGAGGACGGAGCCGCACAGCCCCGTCTCGTACCTCGTCCAACGCGCCATCACCTGGGGCCAGATGCCGCTCGACGCGTGGCTCGTCGACGTGATCAAGGACACCAACGTTCTCGCCGGTCTGCGCGAAACTCTCGGCCTCAAGGGCGAGTCCGGCGGCTAGGGAACCTGAGGGAGGGAGTCATGCCGAAAAAGGAAAGCATCCAGCAGAAACTGAAGAGGATCCGCCCTCCCCGCGTGCAGATCACGTACGACGTCGAGATCGGCGGGGCGATCGAGATGAAGGAGCTGCCGTTCGTCGTCGGAGTCCTCGGCGACTTCTCCGGCCAGCCCGTCGAGCAGCTCCCCAGGCTGAAGGACCGGAAGCTGATCGAAATCGACCGCGACAACTTCGATCAGGTCCTCGCGGCGCAGGCGCCACGCCTTGCCCTCCGCGTCGACAACAAGCTCTCCGACGACGGCAGCAAGATGAACGTCGAGATGAAGTTCAACAACATGACGGACTTCGAGCCCGATCAGGTCGTCCAGCAGGTCGAGCCCCTGAGAAAGCTCGTCGAAGCGCGCCAGAAGCTCCGCGACATCCTGTCGAAGACCGACGGGAACGACAAGCTGGAGGCGATGCTGACGGACCTCCTCAAGGACCCGAACGCCCAGAAGCAGCTCGGGAAGCAGCTCGGCGTCGTGACGGACGAGGAGCCGAAGAAGGAAGAGCCCAATGAGTAAGAACCCCGAGAAGAAAGCCGAATCCGTCGTTCAGGAGCAGGACGGGGGTCTTCTCAACAAGATCCTCGACAGCGGGCGCCTGGCCCTTCGCGAGGACCAGGTCGACAACGCCAAGGACATGCTGGCCGAGTTCGTCCAGCAGGCGCTTCAGGGGCAGGTGGTCCTCTCCAAGGACCTCGAGCACACGATCAACGCGCGCATCGCCGCGATCGACAAGCTCCTTTCGGCGCAGCTCAACGAGATCATGCACCACCCGGATTACCAGAAGCTCGAGGGAAGCTGGCGCGGCCTGAAGCATCTCGTCTTCGAGAGCGAAACCTCGACGATGCTCAAGATCCGCGTGCTGAACGTCTCCAAGAAGGACCTCCTCAAGGACCTCGAGCGGGCAGCGGAGTTCGACCAGTCCGCCCTCTTCAAGAAGATCTACGAAGAGGAGTACGGCACGTTCGGCGGCGCTCCATTCGGCGCGCTGATCGGGGATTACGAGTTCGGAAACCACCCGCAGGACATGTCGCTCCTCGAAAAGATCGCGGGCGTCGCCGCAGCGGCCAACGCGCCCTTCATCTCGGCGGCCTCTCCCGAGATGTTCGGCTGGCAGAGCTACACCGAGCTGACCGAAGTGCGCGACCTCGCCAAGATCTTCGACCGGACCGAGTATGCGAAGTGGCGCTCGTTCCGCGACTCGGAAGACTCGCGCTACGTGGGGCTCACCCTCCCCCACACGCTCATGCGCCTCCCCTACGGAAAGGAAACGGTGCCGACCGAGTCGTTCAATTTCGAGGAGGACGTGGACGGCAAGGACCACAAGAAGTACCTCTGGGGGAACGCCGCCTATTCGTTCGGGACGCGCCTGACCGAGGCCTTCGCTCTCTACAACTGGACCGTCGCGATCCGCGGCGTGGAGGGGGGCGGGCTCGTCCAGGGGCTTCCGGTCCACACCTTCCAGACGGACGAAGGCGACGTGGCGCTGAAGTGCCCGACCGAGATCTCGATCACCGATCGCCGCGAGAAGGAGTTCTCGGACCTCGGGTTCCTCTCGCTCGTCCACTGCAAGAACACCGACTACGCGGCGTTCTTCGGCGGGCAATCGGCCCAGAAAGCGAAGAAGTACGACACCGATTTCGCGAACGCGAACGCGCGTCTCTCGACGCAGCTCCCCTACATCTTCGCCGTGTCCCGCTTCGCCCACTACCTCAAGACGATCATGCGGGACAAGATCGGCAGCTTCGCTTCGCGCAAGGACGTGGAGTTCTTCCTCAACCGGTGGATCTCGAACTACGTCACGCCCGACGACACGGCCTCGCCGTCCGTCAAGGCGCAGTTCCCGCTTCGAGAGGCCCGCATCGAGGTCGCGGAGGTGCCGGGCAAGCCCGGCGTCTACAAGGCGATCGCGTTCCTCAGGCCGCACTTCCAGCTCGACGAGCTGTCGGTCTCCCTGCGCCTGGTGGCGGAGCTGCCGCCTCCGACGAGAGGGTAAGGGACGGGACGGCCAAAGGCCGGCGATTCGTCGCCGGCCTCGCCACCCGCCCCGGCCACGCACCATGCCGAGGATCGACGAGGAGATCCGGATCAACCTGTCGGTCCTCGACCGCCTCGTGGATTTCGAGCCCGAGGCGAAGAACGAGCCGCCCGTCTCGCGCTCGAAGGCCCTTCGACAGGTCAAGCAGGCCCTCCGGCGGGACCTCGAGTGGCTCCTCAACACCCGCCTCGCGTTCGAGGTGCCCGACGAGCTGCCGCTCCTCGCCGATTCCCTGCTCGCGTACGGCCTTCCGGACTTCTCCAACGTCACCGTGAAAGACGCCGCCGACCAGAGCAGCCTCACCCTCGCGCTGGAAACCGCGCTCCGGAGGTTCGAGCCCCGCCTCGAGGACGTCGTCGTGAGCGTCGCGAACGCGTCCGCCCTCGAACGCGCCTTCCGCTTCAAGATCGAGGCGCGACTGCGCATCGATCCGGTCCCGGAGCCGATCTCCTTCGACACGACGCTTCAGCTCGGGAGCGGCAACTTCGCGGTCAAGGGCGAGTGATGCGCACCGACCTTCTGGAGTACTACGAGCGCGAGCTGAGTTTCCTCCGCCACATGGGCGCCGAATTCGCCGACAAGTACCCGAAAGTCGCGTCCCGCCTGCAGCTCGAACCGGACAAGTGCGACGACCCGCACGTCGAACGGCTTCTCGAGGCGTTCGCGTTCCTCGCGGCACGCGTGCGCCTCAAGATCGACGACGAATTCCCCGAGATCACGGAATCGCTTCTTGGAATCCTGTACCCCACGTTCCTCGCGCCCGTGCCCTCGATGTCCGTGGTCCAGTTCGTCCTCAACGCCGAACAAGTGAGCATGCAGACGGGACAGACGATTCCGAAAGGTTCGACGCTCGCGTCCGCTCCGGTCGACGGAATCCCGTGTCGCTTCCGGACCGCCTATCCGGTCACGATCTGGCCCCTCGACGTGAGAGCCGCCCGCTTCGAACAGGCGCCCGCGGTCACGATCGGCGGCCGGGATGCGCGGACGATGCTCCACCTCGACCTGCGGGTTCTCGGAGGCGCCGCGCTGTCCGAGCTCAAGGAAAAGACGTCCGAGGGCGACGAGCGTCCGCTTTCCCGGGTTCGCTTCTACCTTCAGGGCGAAGGCAAGGTCGTGCACGCGCTCTACGAAACGCTCTTCAACGACGCCCTTGCCGTCGAGCTGAGGCCTCAGGCCTCCACTCCCGACTCCGAGGCGCTCAGGCTGGGGCCGGAGGCTCTCCGGCCCGTCGGATTCGCCGACGCCGAATCCCTCCTGCCGACGCCGGACCGCCTCTTCCGGGGGTACCGCGTCCTTCAGGAGTACTTCTCCTTCCCGGAGAAGTTCCTCTTCGTGGACCTCGACGGACTCGAGCGGCTCAAGGGGCGCGGCTTCACGGACACGCTCGACGTGCGGATCCTTCTCGCGCACCCCTTCGCCTCGGAACGGAGCGTCTCGGCGCAGACCTTCCGTCTGCACGCCACGCCCATCGTCAACCTCTTCTCGCAGATGGCCGAGCCCATCCGGGTGACCCACCTGAGTCACGAGTATCGCGTCATCCCGAATCTGAGGCGTCCGGGAGCGCACGAGGTCTGGTCGGTCGACAGCGTGACGTCGACGGGTGCCGACGTCGAGACCGTGCGGACCTATCAGCCGTTCTTCGCGTTCCGCCACGATGCGGAGCGCGCGGGTCAGCAGGCGCTCTGGCACGCGAGCCGGCGCCCGTCGGAACGCAAGGACGACGATGGGACCGAGGTCTTTCTGACGCTCGTCGACATGAACTTCGATCCGACCGTGCCCGACACCGACACCCTCACCGTGCACGTGACCAGCTCGAACCGCGACCTTCCCGGCCGCCTCCCGTTCGGCAATCCCGACGGGGACTTCCAGCTCGAGGGGCCCGGGGTATTCAGCGCGATCCGAAGCCTCGTGAAACCGACCGCGAGCCTCCGGCCGCCGCTCCGGCGCGGCGCCCAATGGAGGCTCATCTCGCACCTCGCCCTGAACATCCTGTCGCTCGTCGAGCGCGAGGGAGAGAAGGGCCCGGAGGCGTTGCGGGAAATCCTGCGGCTCTACGACATCTCCGATTCGTCCGTCACCCGGCAGCAGATCGACGGGATCTCGAACCTTTCCGCACGCCGGGTCGTCCGGCCGCTTCGCGACATCCACCCGGGATTCGTGCGGGGACTCGAGGTGTCGGTCGAGCTCGACGAACAGAACTTCGTCGGCTCGGGCGTCTATCTGTTCGCGTCCGTGCTCGAGCGCTTCCTCTCGCTCTACGCCTCCGTGAACTCCTTCAGCCAGCTCGTGGTGTCGACGAAGCAGCGCGAGGGAATCCTGCGCCGCTGGCCGCCGCGTACCGGCGATCAGATCGTCCTTTGAACGAGCGGCTGCGGACGCGTCCCGAGCGTTTCGGGTTCTTTCAGGCCGTCCGGCTGCTGGCCCGGCTCTCGCCGTCGCGCGCCCCGGTCGGCCACGACGGGCCGCCCGCGCGGGAGATCGCGCGCTTTAGGACCCGCGCCACTCTGGAGTTCCCGCCCAGCGAGATCCACGACCTGCGCATCGATCCCGACCCCGACCGCCCCCCCGAGGTCACCGTGGCGATCGGAGGAACGACCGGCCCGCTCGGCGTCCTCCCCATCCCATACACCGAGCTCCTGATCGAGCGGGTCCGCTACAAGGACCATGCGCTCTGGGAGTTCCTCGACCTGTTCAACCACCGTTTCCTGTCGCTGTTCCACCGCGCGTGGCAGAAGTACCGCTTTCCCATCGTGTACGAAAGCGGCGGCGACGACCCGTTCGTCGATGGCCTTTTCGCGCTGGTCGGCCTCGGAACGGGCGGGCTCCGCGGGCGCCAGAGCGTTCCCGACGACGCGATCCTCCTGTACGCGGGCCTCATCGCGCAGCGCCCCCACTCCGCGAGCGCTCTCGAGGGCATCCTCCGCGACTACTTCGGCGTTCCCGTCGCCACGCGGCAGTTCGTCGGCCAGTGGCTCGACCTCGAGCCGGAGGACCAGTCTTGCCTGGGGTCCCGCAACAGCCGGCTCGGCCACGATCTCGTCTGTGGCGACCACGTCTGGAACAACCAGTCCCGCTTCCGGCTCCGCCTCGGCCCGCTGGGTTTCGCCTCCTTCCAGGTCTTCCTGCCGCGCGGAAGCGGCTGGGCGCCGCTGAACGACCTCGTCCGCTTCCTTGTCGGCGTCGAGTACGACTTCGACGTCCAGCTGGTCCTCAAGAGGGAGGAGATCCCCGAGTGCCACCTGAGGTCCGACGCGACCGCCCCGCCGATGCTCGGCTGGACGACCTGGCTCAAGAGCGGCCCGTCGCCCGCGGACGCCTCGGACCTGATTCTCGAATCCATGAACTAGGATAGGCCTCCGTTCCAGACGTCAGACGAGGAAGGAAGCGACCATGAGCGCGAATCTGAAGTCCCTCATAGGCCGACTGAACGACACCTGCCGCAACGCCCTCGAGGGCGCCGCCGGGCTCTGCCTGTCGCGAACGAACTACGACGTCGACGTCGAGCACCTGCTCGTCAAGCTGGGTGAGACGCCGGACACGGACTTTCACCGGGTCCTGCGCCGCTTCGAGATCGACGAGTCCCGCCTCGCCAAGGACCTCGTGAGATCCCTCGACCGGCTCAAGACCGGAAACACCCGCACGCCGGCCCTGTCCCCGCGCCTCCCGAAACTCGTGGAGGAAGCCTGGCTCGTCGGCTCGATCGACTTCGGCGCCTCGCGGGTGCGCTCGGCGCACATTCTCCTCGCCCTCCTCGAGAAGGACGAATTCGCCCGCCTCGCGCGCGAGATCTCCAAGGAGTTCGCGGCGATCTCCGTCGAGACGCTCCGAAAGGACTTCGACAAGATCGTCTCGGGCTCGGTCGAGGACCGCGACGCGGCCGCGCTCGGCGAGGCACCGGCCGGCGATGCGGCGGGAAGCGCGACGGGCGTCCCCGGCCGCACGAAGGCGCTCGACCAGTACACCGTCGACCTGACGGCCCGCGCGAAAGGCGGCCACATCGACCCGATCCTCGGGCGGGACTTCGAGATCCGCCAGGTCATCGACATCCTCACGCGGCGACGCCAGAACAATCCCATCCTCACCGGCGAGGCCGGCGTCGGGAAGACGGCCGTCGTCGAGGGTTTCGCACTCCGCATCGCTCAGGGAGACGTTCCGGGTCCGTTGAAGAACGTCGCCGTGAGGACCCTCGATCTCGGGCTCCTGCAGGCCGGCGCCGGAATCAAGGGGGAGTTCGAGAACCGGCTCAAGTCCGTCATCGAGGAAGTGAAGGCCTCGCCCCAGCCGATCATCGTCTTCATCGACGAGGCGCACACGATGATCGGCGCCGGCGGCCAGGCCGGCCAGAACGACGCCGCGAATCTTCTGAAGCCTGCCCTCGCGCGCGGCGAGCTGCGCACGATCGCCGCCACCACCTGGGCCGAGTACAAGAAGTACTTCGAGAAGGACGCGGCGCTCGCCCGGCGCTTCCAGGTCGTCAAGGTCGAAGAGCCGACCGAGGAAACCGCCATCATCATGATGCGCGGCCTCACGGAGCCTCTCGAGAACCACCACAAGGTGCGCATCCTCGACGAGGCGGTGGAGGACGCGGTCCGTCTCTCGCACCGGTACATCTCGGGGCGGCAGCTGCCCGACAAGTCCGTCTCCGTTCTCGACACGGCCTGCGCCCGCGTCGCGATCGGTCAGGCCGCGACTCCCCCCGCGGTCGAGGACGCGCAGAGGGCGATCGACCACAGCGCGGCCGAGATCGAGGTCCTCGCGCGCGAGGAAGCCACCGGCGCCGACCACAAGGAACGCCTCGCCGAGCTCACGGCGCGCAAGGCCGCCGCCGAGGCGAGCCTCGCCAGCCTCAAGGCGCAATGGGACAAGGAGCGCGAGCTGATCGGGAAGATCCGAGAGATCCGCACGACACTGGAGGATCTGGCAGCCCCGAGGAAGAAGGCGGCCCCCGCCAAGCCCGCGGGACCCGGAGAGAAGTCCGTGACACCGGCCGCCGCCCCCGCCGCGCCGGCAGGCCCGCCGCCCGACCCCGCAGCGCTCAAGGCCGAGCTCGACGCGCTCAACAGGGAGCTCGAGAAGCTGCAGGGCGAATCCCCCCTCATGCAGGCGTGCGTCACGTCGCAGACGATCGCCGAGGTCATTTCCGGCTGGACCGGGATCCCGGTCGGGAAGATGCTGACGGATGAGATCCACACCGTTCTCGCGCTCAAGGACCGGCTCGAGCAGCGTGTCATCGGCCAGTCGCACGCCCTCGAGGCGATCGCGAGCCGGATCCGCACCGCCCGCGCGAATCTGACGGATCCGCGGCGGCCGATCGGCGTCTTCCTCCTCGTCGGGCCGAGCGGCGTCGGCAAGACCGAAACCGCCATCACGCTGGCCGAGACGCTCTACGGCGGCGAGCGCAACCTCATCACGATCAACATGTCGGAGTACCAAGAGGCGCACACCGTTTCCTCGCTCAAGGGCTCGCCCCCGGGGTACGTGGGGTACGGCGAGGGCGGCGTCCTGACCGAGGCGGTGCGGCGCCGGCCCTACTCCGTCGTCCTTCTCGACGAGGTCGAGAAGGCGCACCCCGACGTCATGGAGCTCTTCTACCAGGTCTTCGACAAGGGGATGCTCGAGGACGGCGAGGGGCGCGAGATCGACTTCAAGAACACCGTGATCCTCCTGACGTCCAACGCCGCCACGGACACGCTCATGAAGCTCTGCGCCGACCCCGAGACGGCGCCCGAGCCCGAAAAGCTCGTGGAGGCGATCAAGCCCGAGCTGAACAAGATCTTCAAGCCGGCGCTCCTCGGACGCATGGTCATCGTCCCGTACTACCCGATCTCGGACAAGGTCATGCGGGAGATCATCAAGCTGCAGCTCGGTCGGATCGGCAGCCGGCTGAAGGAGAACCACGGCGCCGCGTTCAGCTACGACGAGGCCGTCATTGCCGAGATCGTGGCGCGCTGCAAGGAAGTCGAGAGCGGCGCGCGCAACGTGGACCACATCCTGACGCGGACGGTCCTCCCCGAGATGTCCGGCGAGTTCCTCGCCCGGATGGCCGAGGGCCGGACGATGTCGCGCGTGCGCGTCACCGTCGGCGACGGCGGAAACTTCCGCTACGAGTTCGACTGACTCTCCGTCCGGGAGGTAGCTGAATGGCCTACACGCAGGATGGTCGCAGGCTCGTCGTCAAGACGCCGCTCGGGAAGAACGATCTCCTCCTGAGCGGCTTCTCCGGGCACGAGGCGATTTCACAGCCCTTCCTTTTCCAGCTCGAGTGTGTCGCCGAGAACGCCACGAAGATTCCCTTTGAGAGCCTCCTCGGGCAGAAGGTCACCGCCGAGATCAGTCTGCCGGGAGGCCCGAAACGGTGGATCAACGGCGTCTGCTTTCGCGTCGCTCAGGGCGCGCGGGATGCAACGTTCACGCGCTACCTCCTGGACCTCGTGCCCGAGGCCTTCCTCCTGTCCCGGAAGACGCAGAGCCGGATCTTCCAGCACCTTTCGATTCCCGACATCCTGAAGAAAGTCCTGAAGGGTCTCGACATCGCCTGGGAAATCAATGGAACCTTCCAGCCCCGCGACTACTGCGTGCAATACCGTGAGTCCGACTTCGCCTTCGCGAGCCGGCTCATGGAGGAAGAGGGGATCTACTACTTCTTCAAGCACGCGGACGGCAGTCACAAGATGGTCATCGCGAACACGCCGGGAAGCCATTCGGACATCAGTCCGGGCCCGAGCAAGCTCATCTTCGAAGCCGTCGGGGGCGGGACTCGCGAGGAGGATCGCGTCAATGCATGGGAAAAGGCGCAGGAGCTGCGTTCGAGCAAGGTGACGCTCTGGGACCACTGCTTCGAGCTGCCCCACAAGCACCTCGAGGCCCCGGAGGCCCCGGTGCCCATCCAGGCGTCCGTCACCGCAGGCAAGTCCAGCCACAAGCTGAAAGTCGCCGCGAATGCCCCGCTCGAGCTCTATGACTTTCCTGGCGCCTACGCCCAGCGCTTCGACGGAATCAACAAGTCAGGTGGCGAGCAGCCGGCAGAGATCCAGAAGATCTTCCAGGACAACTCCCGGACCACGGACCTCAGGGCGCAGGCCGAGGCGTCCGCCAGCGTCCTCGTGCATGCCGCGAGCAACTGCCGCCAGGTCGTCTCGGGCCACAAGTTCACGCTCGAGCGCCATTTCGAGGGGGACGGAGCCTGGGTCGTCTATCAGGTCGGCCATTCCGCGTCCGAGGCAGCCGACCTGCGCTCCGGAGTCGGCGGCTTCACCTACCAGAATCACTTTTCTTGCTTCCCGGTCGATCTGCCCTTCCGTCCGCCAAGAGTCACGCCCATTCCCACGGTCAGGGGAACCCAGACGGCGGTCGTCGTCGGGCCCAAGGGCGAGGAGATCTACACGGACAAATACGGCCGCGTCCGGGTCCAGTTCCACTGGGACCGGGAGGGGAAGAACGACACCGACAGCTCGTGCTGGGTCCGGGTCGGGCAGCCCGTCGCGGGTCGGCGCTGGGGCGCTTCCTTCTGGCCGCGGATCGGCCAGGAGGTGATCGTCGACTTCCTGGAAGGGGATCCGGACCAGCCGATCATCGTCGGAACCGTCTACAACTCCGACCAGATGCCGCCCTACCTCGGCGACGGACCGGACGGCAAGCACAAGAACGACAACAAGGTGTCCGGGATCAAGTCGAACACGACGCTCGGGGGCGAAGGGTTCAACGAGTGGCGCTTCGACGACACGAAGGGCAAGGAGCAGGTTTTCCTTCACGCCGAACGGAACATGGACACCCGAGTGAAGGGCGAGTCGATGGAGAGCGTGGGGAGCAACAAGCACCTGACCGTGGGTGGAGAGAAGGACGGAAAAACCTGGGGTAACTACAAGGAACTCGTCTATGGAAACGTCGGCCTTCGCGCCAGAAAGCAACATTCCCAGATCGTCGGTGGTTCCATGTTCCTCACCGTCGGGACGGAGCCGGTGGGCGAGGAGGCGCTGCAGACCGTCGTGAAGGGAGCCCGGAAGGCCCTCGTCGAAAAGGACGAGCACCTCCACGTCAAGGGTGGTCGGATGGAGGCGGTGGATGGAGGCCAGAGCCTGACGGTGGGCGGGGACCAGCAGGAGAAAGTCGCTCAGAACCACGCCCTCGACGCCGGTCAGGCCATTCACCTGAAGGCCGGGACGACCCTCATCATCGAGGCCGGCATGCAAATCAGCCTGAAGGTCGGAGGCAATTTCATCGACATCGGCCCTGCCGGGGTCTCCATCCAGGGGACGATGGTCCTGATCAACTCCGGCGGCGCGGCCGGTTCGGGTGCCGGCTCGAATCCCGCCTCGCCCGAAGACCCGCCGGAGGCCAAGAAACACGAACCGGCCGCCGCCGACGACGCGAAGACGGGGTACAAGTCATCGTGAAGAGTCTCGCGATGCCTACGTCCGCAGGCTGCTGAGGAGGTTCGATCGTGCCTCAGGTCCCGCGGCCCGACTCGGCGATCCCGTCGCGCACCCGACGCCGCCCGTCCTCACGGTACCGCCCGCCCTGACTGTCCTGATCGGGGGCCAGCCGGCGTGGAAGGGGATCCCGCTCGCGGCAGGGTCCGGGCTCCTCGCGGCGAGCACGTCCATGCAGAGCGACGTTACGGACCCTCGAGACGGCGCACGGCGTTCCGGCCCGCCGAGGCAGCCGCAGCCGCTGCTGCCGGCCACGCCCGGGCGACCGGCGGCGATCGTCGCGGCCAATCGGCCGCGTGACTCGCGGCGGTCTGAACCGCCGACCCGGCCATCGGCCGCGGCCGCAAACATCGCCTACACGAGGGATCACCGCCGCCGCTCGGCCGGCGCGCAGCATCGATGGCGAGCTCCGCGCCGATCGCCGTCGGCCCATTCCGCCGCACGGGCCGGGTGTCGTCACGACGGCTCCGCGACCGTCATGATCGAAAACCCTCGGCCTGCCGCCTCGGCGACAGATCATCGAGGCCATCGGCCCGCCGAACAGATCACGATGGGCTGCCCGACGGTCATCATCGGCGACAGGGGCGGCGGTCGGGGGGAGGCGCCGGGGCCGGCGCGGGGGGTTCGCACTGACGCCGCCTTCGACGTGGCAGCAGTTCACAAACGCGCTCTGGAACCTGTTCCACGGGGCGGACAACCAGAGGATCTTCTTCGGGAGCTCGATCATCATCCAGGGGAGCCCGTCGTTCCAGCTCCAGACGCTCGCGGCGCTGGCGACGCTCGCGAGCACCCCAACGGGCCGTGAGATCCTCTCGAAGATCCAGGCGAGCGGGCACACCGTCACGATCAAGCAAACGACCGACGCCAACGGCTACTGCCAGGCGGACGGCTCGGACGCCGACACCCGGGATCCGAGCAAAGGCACGGACAGCACCGTCTCGTGGAATCCGAGCCACAACACCACGGACCCGGCAGACCCCGTGGCCGGCAGCCCGGGTTCGACCGTCATCCTCGGCCACGAGCTGGTCCACGCGACGCACAATGCCACGGGAACGAACGCGAACGGGCCTTACGACGGCTATGCGGGCCAGAGCGGCTCGTCGGCGCGAGGCGAGGAGCGTTCGACGGTCGGCGACGGAGGCACCTCCGTCGTCGCGCCGGACGGGACCACGCAGGCGGTGCCGGACTACAGCGCCTCTCATCCGACCGAGAACTCGCTGCGAGACGACCTCGGGATCCCGAGACGGCCGACCTACTATCCGTCGACGTGGCCGGGAGGTGCGCCGTGGTGACGACGGACGGAGTGCGAGGAGGAACCTATGGTCGGTGACGCGGGCCTCGAGATGCACGCGACTTTCGTGATCGCAGACCAGCACCTGGTCCTCGACTACGAGGTTCGAAACGGAACCCCGCGGGACGTCTACCTCCTGAACCGGCTCTACCGGTCGATGCCCACCTGGCATCTGGGTCCGGACGTGATCTACATCGAGCTCGTCCCGGGGACGAAGACCGTTCGGCTGACCAAGAAGCTCGCGGACCTCCCGAAGGGTGTCAACGTCACCTCTCCGGTGGCACCGTTTGTCACCCCGCTCAGGGCCGGGAGCACGTTTCACGAGACGGTCCGCATCCCGCTCCCGGTTCAGGAATACCTCGAGTATTCGAGGCGGGGGCCCCGGCCGGCGAGTGAAACGCCGACGGCCGTCTTCCAGAACGTCAGCTTCACGCTAGGGTACTACTGGAGGGTCGAGGGAACGCGCGAGGAGACGCGGCAGATTCAGGGAACCGAGGTCGTGATGCCGATCGGCCCGCGCGACAAACGCCCCGAGTTCGGCCTTCTGGACGAGCGATCCCGTGCAAATCGATGTGCCGGTCGTTCTGCCGCTCGCGGAGCCGGGACACCATGACGTGGGAGATCGTCCATGAAGGATCCAGAGCTGGTCGAGCGGATCGCCGTCGCGGAACCCGGCCGTGCGGCGATTCTCCGGTCGTTTCCCGTGGACGTCCTTGCGGTTGCGACTCCGTTCTACAGGAGAGCCCGGGTCGTGGATCTCGACGTGGAAACCCCCGTGGGCAGGATCCGCTATCGATACGGCCTCGAGGGTGATCGAGTCTTCGCGCTCGGGGACAGGCCGAGACGGTCTACGAGCTGGACGAACGGGAAGGCCTCGCACTCGACCTTGATACCGTGCGGGCCTACATCCGGTTCTTCTTCGAAAGCGTCGGCGGAGCAAGATCAGGATCGTCGAGAAGGCGGCCGAGGTCCCGTGGCGAGAGAGAGCCCACGGACCCGCGTCCCGCGGCCACGAAGCCGGACGTCGAGCCGGTCACGGTCGAAGTCGTCGCCGGCGGGGGCTATCGAGCGATCCAAGCGCGATCTGGGACGTCATGCTGGTCGAGATCGCCCTGGAGGTCTCTTCGCACGGGCGAGTCCAACCCACCTCTCAGCGTCTTCTCGCGGACCGTCTCGACATCGTCCCGACCTGAAGAAGTCTCCTGTCCCCGCACCCGGCCGGCCTGCACCTCCGTCCCCCACCAGAGATTCGTCGGCTACCGGTTGCGAAGCAGCTCCAGGACGTCCAGGTTGATCATGACGCCGTAGTTGGGGTCGTTGGGGGCGCCCGGAAACTGGAGCCGGGCGGTTCCGGAGAAGCCGTGGCCGAGCGGAACCGTGACGGAGCCGCCGCGGTCGAGGATCTGGAAGGAAAGTCCGTCGACGCCCGGGATCGGAATGTCCCGGCCCTTGATGAGATTGAACGCGGCCTCACGCGTGGGCTGGTTCGCCACGATGATCCCGACGCTCGACGCGAGCACGATGCCGGCCATGCTCACCATGACCGTGCGGTCTCCCGGCGAGGCGCGATTCCACTCGGCGCGCAGCAGGCGGAGCTGGCGCAGGCCCTCGTCGTGGGCCCGTTCGACCAGGCTTTGAATGGGGGGAAGCTGGAAGATCGCGCTCGTGACGTCGGAGATTTCACCGGGCCGCGGGGTGGAGGGTCCGGCGCCGGGAGTGAACAGAGGCCCGGCGGGGCGCGGGACCGGCAGGGACATCATGCTCTGCCAGGTGGGCAGGGTGAAGTCGGGACGAAGCCAGAGCTGGATCATCTGCCTCGCCGCCAGCCGCGTCTCGAGCTCCCGGCCCAGTCGCTGGATCTCCGGGTCCAGGTGGAGTTCCTGATCGAGGAGGTGGAAGCGGGGGGGGCGGTAACCGAATCCGGAATCCACTACGGTGCCTCCTTCGGACTCGCGACTCTCACGTGCTGCCAGCGGATCGGAAGCCTGCCTCGCGTGGCGTTGGCGAATTCGACCCTCATACGGGCCTGAGGAACCGGCTCGAACGGATCGCCTTGAGTTGCGCGTCGTTCAGGTAGGCCGGATTGCCCGTGCAGATGGGAGCCTCGCACATGAGGTTCCTGGCGTCGATATCGTGAACGGGCGAGAAACTCGAGCCCAGCAGGATGTGGCCCACCTCGTGTGCCATCGTGGTCTTGTCGACCGCGTCCGACGCAATCATGACCGCCGGCCGGCTCTGCTCGCTCCCCGCGCATCCCTGCAGCGTGTTTCCGTTCGTCTCCCGCAGAGTCGTCGCATAGTAGACGGTGATGTCGTTGGGCCCCACTCCCTGCTTGCTGCCGGAATTCTCCAGGAGGCGCTGCTCGTCGGACAGTTGATCCCATTTGCAATCACCGTCTACGACGGTCAGCGTGAGCGCGACTCCCGGCTTCAGCAGCACACTCTCCCCGCTCGCCATTTCGATCTCGATCGCGTATTGGGCGAAGACCTCCTCCATGACCTTCAGCTGCCTGAACTCCGGAACCCTGGGCATGTCGATCGACCGCAGGTGCAAGCGAACCTTGTGCGTGAAGCCCGAGACCGGCAGGGGCGGAAGCGGCGTGCCGGCGGTCGGCAGCAGCTCATCCAGTTTTTCCAATGTGTGTCGGCCCGAGATTCCGTCGACGTGAAGGTGAAACTTGGCCTGAAACTCCCGAACCTTCGCCACCGTCTCGTGTCCGTAGATTCCGTCCGGTGATCCGAATTTTCGGGTCGAGATCGGCAGGTCGAACCCGAGATCGATCAGGGCCTGCTGCACCAGCCTCGTGGCTTCGCCGTGCTCGCCCGAGCCCAGCGTCGGTCGATCTTCGGCGGCGCGCTGCAGCCGGGAATTGGACGCAAAACGCGGGGACTTGAGCGCCATGAGACCTCCTTGGGGTCGCGCCCCGGATTCGAAGCCCGTCAGCCTCCCCACCGTCCTGCGAGGATGCGGAGAGAGCTTGCGATCGGCTGGAGGCGCGCGATGCGGACGCTTTCGCTTCCCTTGAGCGACAGCACCGGAACGAGCCCGGCCTCGAGGATCTTCTCCGCGGCGCGAATCGTCAGGACGACCTCCGACGGCGGCGTCACGCGGGTTTCGAGACCGTCCTGGAAGACGTGCGCGCTCAGGCCCGGGATCTCCGCCGCCGTCTCGGGCCTGAGGTCCCACCCGCCCTGCTCGAAAGCGCCCGCAAGAGAGAGGGCGCACGCGATCGCCGCATTCCCCCAGACGTAGGCCTCATGGTCCGGCACGCCCGGAATCTCCTCAAACGGGAACGAGTCGATCGGGTCGGTTTTCGCTCCGTACGGCAGGCGCAGCATTAGACGCGGGAGGGCGAGGGCGATCCAGGCGGCCTCCGGCAGGGCCCGTAACTCCTCCCAGATGACCGTTCCGTCATCCTCGGACCTCTTCCAGTCGTCGGGATCCGGCGTCGCGGCAAGCGACGCGCAGCCGACGAATTCCGGAAGGGCGCCCGCCAGGAATGGAGCGCCCGCGGCGCGGGCAAGTTTGGCCATGCGCGAAAGGAAGGCCGCGTCGGCGATCGTCGGCCCGAATTCGTAGAGCCCGAGGATGGCGGCCCACGGCTCGGCTCCCGGCGTGTCGATCGTCTCCGTGACAAGCCGCCGGTAGAGGCCCGTGCCCGAGAGCGTGTCGTGACTCGTGAGGTCGGCGCGAAGAGTCTCTCGCGACGCGTCGAGAAAAAAGATCCGGACGGACTCGTCCCCGGCTCGGCGGACGAGAAGATCGAGAGCGCGCCACGCCGCCTCGACCTCCCGGAATCGTGGATTGCGGAGGATTGCGCGGAGGAGGCCGGAGCGCGCCTCGTTCACCGCATCCCTCAGGCGCGGCAGATCGGCGTCCTCGTCAGGGGCGAGATGGGGCCTCACGATCGCCTTCAGCTCGGCCTCGAACGCGGAATCGGGCTTTGGCCGCCGCGCCGCGCCCGCGAGAAGCTCGCTCACGATGTCGTCCCCACCACCACCGGCGGCCGCTTCGACCGCCTTTTCGCGCTGCGGCGGGGCGCCAGCCCATGCCCGCACCTCGGGCGCCGCTTCGGCGAACGTCCGGGGATTCTCGAGACGCTCGAGAGTCTCGCCCAGAGCTGAAAGGGCGTCGACCTTCTCGAGGAGGCGATCCGGGTGAAAATCGTCGAGATCCCGGAGTTGGATGCTCGCGCGTCGCCCGCCCCCGAGAGGCACGTCCAGCGTCACCTGCAGACGGCCCATCTCCTCCTCGAGGACGTCAAGGTCGGCGGCATGCAGCGTCCGTGTGCCCAGCGGGCTGGCGCCCGCGCCACCGAAATCACCGAGGACGAGGAGGCGAAACGGCGTGTCGGGGTCGAGCGGCTCCGGCGACGCCTGGGTCCCGGTCCCGATCCTCACGTCGACGTCGCCGGACGGCGGGCGCTTGGACATCGCGGCCTCCTCGAATTGCCGCCCGAGTCTAGCGCGGGTAAGAGCCCGCGAGGACTCCGTCTATGATCGCTTTCCCTCATGGCGGAAAGAGAGCCGACCGCGTACGACGCGGTCACGTACCCCGGGTTGCCGTTCTCGCAGACCCATCCGGATCGCCTCGCGACGATCGCGGCGCTGTACGGCCTCCCCGCCCCTCCCCCCGGGAGCTGCCGCGTGCTCGAGCTGGGCTGCGGCGACGGGGGCAATCTCATCCCGATGGCGTACGCTCTTCCGGGAAGCACCTTTCTCGGCCTCGATTTCGCGCGTTCCGCCGTCGCGCAGGGACAGGAGCAGATCTCCGCCCTCGGCCTCGCGAACGTGACGCTCCGCCACGCCGACCTTCTCGACGTGTCGGGCCTCGGCACGTTCGACTACGTGATCGCGCACGGCCTCTACTCCTGGGTGCCGCCGCCCGTGCAGGAACGGGTCCTCGCGATCGCCTCCGAAACTCTCGCTCCGAACGGCGTCGCGTTCGTGAGCTACAACGCCCTTCCCGGGTGTCACGTTCGGAACGCGATGCGCCAGATGATGCGGTGGCACGTGCGGGACCTCGAGGAACCCGCCGAGCGAATCAGCCAGGCGAGGGGTCTCGTGAGGTTCCTCGCGGAGGCCGCGCCGCCACGGCCGCTCTTCTCCGCCATCCTGAAGGACACGCTCGAGCACCAGGGCAGGCAGCCCGACGCCGTCCTGTTCCACGACGATCTCTCCGACGAAAACGAACCTCTTCTGTTCGTCGACTTCGTGACGCGCGCGAGCCGGCACCGCCTCAAGTTCCTGTCGGAAGCCGATTACTGCGACATGACCGTTTGGGACGCCGGCAGCCCCGCCGGCCGGTTCCTGCTGGAGGTCGGAGCCGCGAACCTCGTCCTCCAGCAGCAGTACCGGGATTTCCTCATCTTCCGGCGCTTCCGGCAGACCCTGCTCTGTCGGGAGGACGCCGCCGCCGCGACGCAGCCCGACCCGGACGTCCTCCGGTCGCTCTGCGTGAGCGCGAACACGCGGCCGGAGCCCGCGAATCCCGACATCGCGTCCGACCAGGCCGTGACGTTCAAGACCGAAAAGGAAGGGGACGTGACGACCCCTCATCCCCTTTCGAAGGCGGCCTTCCTCGAGCTCGGATTGCTTTGGCCGCGTTGGATCCCGGTGCCCGAGCTCGTCGAGGCCGCCCGTGCGCGCGTCTCGGCGGCCGGGGGCCGGCCCGTCACGACGGAAGACGAAGCGCGTCTGTTCCGGTTTCTCCTCAACGCTTACGGCGCGAACGTGACCCGGCTCCACCGCGCGGCCTGCCCCTTCGTCACGGAGATTTCCGAACGCCCCCGGGCGAGCGCCCTTGCCCGGCTCCAGGCCCGCTCGGCAACGATGGTCACGAACCTCAAACATCAGAGCGTTCAGGTGGATCCCCTCGTCAGGACCTTCCTCGAGCTTCTCGACGGCACGCACGGTCGGCCGGCGATCGAGCGGGAGATGGCGGCGGCCCTGCAAGCGGCCGGGTCCGAAGCCGCGAAGCTCGCGGCGGACGTCGAAGCGGCAGTCGCCCTGAACTTCCGCCACGTGAGCCGGCTCGCGCTCCTCGAGAGCTAGATCGCCGCCGGCAGACCCGCGGCCGGCGTCAACCCTTGAGGGCCTCCGGCGCGTTCTCCTTGATGACCTCGAGGAGTTTCTCGCGGAACGGGTCCTTCATGTTCTCGATGTCCTCGGCGTTCACGACTTCCTCGAACGCATCGAGGCCCGAGATCTCGGTGCTCTCGATGAGGACGTCGTCCGGAGGCCGCACGGTCCGGACGCTCGAGGAAATGCACGTGACCGGAACCTCCCCGAGGCCCGGGAGCTTTTCCGTGACGACGTGGAACCGGAGCGCCTCGAAGACCGCGAGAAGCCCCGGCTGCCGCGTGAGGACGGTCTCCAGGACGAGCGCGTGCAGGATCACGTTCTTGACCTGGCCGGCGTCCGGGATCTTCGCGGCCATGAGCTCCCTCAGGCGCGTCGGCGCGAGGCCCGAGTACGTGAGGATCCACTTGAGCGGCTGCGTCACCGTGATCGTCTTGCTCTCCGAGCCCGACTTCGCGACGTGCAGGTAATCGAGCGGGACGAGCTCGACGTTCGAGCTCAGGAGCTCGATGGGGGACGCGAGCTCCTTCGGGAGCCCGTACGGGCGCCCCCCCGCGACGGCCTCGTACCGGCCGCGCAGATCCCGGAACGCGGCGTCCGAGCCCTTGACTTCTCCCTTCGCGCTGCCTTCGACGAAGTCGCCGAGGACCGTGCGGGGACGGAGCAGGAGGGTCACGGTGCCCAGATGCTCCTTCAGCTCCGTGCGGAGCGATTCCGCGATCGCCCGCGTCAGCTTCCGGAGCGACCGGAGTTTCTGGAGATCGTACCCTTCGTCCATCTAGATCAATCCTCCGTTCGTCGCGGCGCGCTTCAGGCGTCTCCGTCTGACCCGCTCTTCTCGGCTTCGACGATTTCGAGCAAGCGCGCGCGGCGCGCGTCGGTCATTCCGGCGACGTTCGTGACGCGCACGATCTCCTCCGCCGCATCCACCCCCGACAGGTCTGTGCTTTCCAGAATGACGTCGTCGGACGGGCGTTCCGTCCGGACGGCCGACGTGACGATCGTCAGGGGCAACTCGCCGAATTCCGGCACCGTCTCGGTCTTCACGGGAAAGTTCAGCGCCTGAAGGAGACCGCGCAACCCGTCCTTGCGTTCCAGGACGACGTGCAGGAGAAGGTGGTGCGTCAGGACGCGCTGGAGCTCGTCGCGCGAGCGATTCGGGTCCGCGATGAGGGCGCGGAGACGCGCGAGGGAGAACCCCGCGTACGTCACGATCCACGTGAGCGGGGCCGTGACCATCACGCGTTTCGTCTGGCGATCCGAGCGTGCGACGAAGGGATAGTCGAACGGAAGGATCTCGAGAGCCGAGGTGTTGATGGGCAGCGGCGGCGTCAGGCCGACGCCGAGATCGTAGGGTTTCTTCTTCGCCACCGAGTCGTAGAGGCTCTCGAGATCGTGGAACGCGCGATCGGCACCCTTGACGGCCTCTTTCAGGGAGATGTTCGCCTTCGCGTACTTCCGCGCGTCCTGGAGCTCCTTCACCGTCGGGGGGAGGGCCGCGTCCCTCTTGACGACGAGCTCCGACCCGCGGCCCCACCGGTCAGGACCGAGCTGACCCCGCGGGCCGGACTCCGGGTCGGGCTTGACCGACAGGATGCTCTTCTGGACGTAGTCGCCGAACACCGTCTCGGCGTGAAAGAGAGGGGTCAGCGTCTCGAGAGTCGCCTCGAGCTGGGCGCGCAGATGAGCCGTCACCGCCTTCGTCAGCTTCCGGTAGTGGCGCAGCCGGGCGAGCGTGACGGGCGGCTCGACGGGAAGCTGCACGGCCGCGGCTTTCACCGTCGGAGTTTTCCGGTCCTCTTTCGGGGCCGACCCGGTTTCACGTTTCCGAGCCAGATGCCTGCTCCTTCGAGACCTCCGGCCCGCCGAGGCGGTGCGACGGAGCGCTCAAATCCGACTTGAACTGTCGAATTGTAATCCATCGGCTTCCGGCCCCCCGGCCGGGCCGCACCCTCAGGCGCCCCCGCGTCCGGCGAAGTGACTCAGGACGCTGCGGAAGACGTCCTCGACGGGACGGGGTTCGGACTCGTCGGGATGCGTCGACGCCCAGTCGGGGGCCAGAACGAGCGGCACCCACGCGATGAAGCGCGACGCCCGGCCAGCCGCATCCGCTCGCGCCAGGGCCGTCCAGACCTTGCCGGGCAGCTCCACCATGTCGATGATCCCGGGCTTCGGATCCGCGCAGTTGGCCGCCGGCGACGTGACGAGGTATTCACGGCAGGCGATCGGCCGGTCGGCATGGACGGAGCAGCTCTCGTCCTCCAGAAACGGACACGGGATCCCAAGTTGAAAATACGCGCGCCCGAACGAGAGAGAGTCACCGTCCGCGAAGCTCTCCCGGTCCTCGAGCTTCGCGAGGAGGCCCGCCGCGGCGAGGCGCTCGCGGGCCCGCGCGAAGCGCTCCCTCACCTCCCGCCGTCGTGGCTCGGGGAGCTCTTCCACGAGCCGGCCGATGCGCCGCGCCTCGACCTCGGAGATCGGGACGAGCTGACGGCAGCACGCGCCGCACCCCTTCCGGCAGGAGACGGTTCGTCCCTCCGCGCGGGCGCGCTCCACGGCGAGATCGACGAACCCGTCCGCGACCCTCTGGAAGACGGGCAGGAGCGAATCGAGCCGGGCCGGACCCGACGGGAGCGTCAGATCCATCTCGACCTGGTCGTCCCAGACCTTCAGCCCGACCCGGACGCGCGCCTGCTCCATGAATCGCCCCTTTGCCCGCACATGTACCGCCCGCACCCGCCGGAAGCAAGGAAAATCCCCAGGGTCCGGCCGTTCGGCGGTCCGGCCTAAGATTCCGGCACGATGCCCTCGTGGATTCCGGGATACCGGCTGCTCGACGGGCCCGAGCAGACCGGTTTGCCCTTCCGCTACCGCGCGGTGCGCGAGACGGACGAAGTCGCCGCGTGGATCCGCGTCGACGGCTTCGACCCGGCGTCGCGCTCTGCGGCGGCCGCGGTGGACGCGATCTACGCCGCGACGGCCCGCTTCGACCATCCGCTGCTCCCCCGGGTCCTCGACTTCGGGTCGACCGAAGTGGCCGGGCGATCATTCATCGCGTTCCAGACTTCCGAGCCCGTGGCCGGCGGCGGTCACCGCACCCGCCGCGGCACGATCGCGGCCCTCGCCGAGGTGCAGATCGCAGCTCTCGAGTGCGGCACCGCCGGCGTCCACATCCCCCTCCACGAGCTGAAGCGGCTGCGCGAAGGAGCGCGCCTCGACGCGCGGCACCTGAGCGTGAACGAGTTCCTCTGCGAGCCGCGGCCCGGCGACGACGGCGCGTCCGGACTCCGGGGACTCGACGCCGCGGAGGAAGAAGGGTCGCCGTTCGTCGCCCCGGAGATGCGCACCGGGGCGCGCGGCCGCTCTCTCCGCGCCGCGCTCGCTTACCGGTTGGCCGCGCAGGTCCACGTGCTCCTCGAGGGCCGCCTCGCCGGGGACGGGGCACCGGAGGACGCCGACAAGACCGTCGCCCTGTCCGCCTTCGCCGTGCCTTCCCGGCCGTCGGCCGGGGCCGACGTTCCGAGGGAGCTCGTCCGGCTCGGCCTTTCGTGGCGCCCGGAGGAGCGCCCGGACCCGGAGCACTTCGCGGCGGTCCGGCTCCCGCCTCGGCCAACGGCGTGACGCGGCTCGCGCGCCTCCGGCGTATCCTCGTCGAACCGAACGGACCGATCGAGGGAAATTGACGATGCGTAATGGCCGCAACCTCGCGAAGCGGATCTTCCTCGCCGCGGCTGCCACCGCCTTGCTCCTGTCGCCGGCCGTGGCGGGCGCGCAGACGCCGATTCCCACGCTTCCGCCGTTGCCTCCGCTGCCTGCGGCGAGCGAGGCTCCCACGCCGGCCGCCGTCGCGCCGAAGCAGGTCGCGCCGCAGCAAGTCGCGCCGCTCGCCGCACCCCCGCCTGCGCCCGAGGCCACCGCCGTTCAGCCGCCGGTGGCGCCGGTGGCGCCGGCGGCGGCGCCCGCCCGCCCCGCGGCGGAACGATCCGCGGTCCCCGAGCCGGGAGGTCTGCCGTCGAGCGTCCTGATCCTGCTCGGCATCGGCGTCCTCGTGCTCATCGCGACGCTCGTCGTCGTGCTCGCGGTCCTTCTGAAAAAGCCAGTCGTGATCAACGTCCCGTCGCGCTCCGCGTCCCCGCCGCCTGTTCCCGAAGGGCCCGCGCCTGCGGGATGGACCGACGGCGACCTGGTCCACGCCGGCCAGCCTCCGGCCGGCGCGCTGGACGTGCTGCCGGGACGCTTCCTCCTCGACGAGGGCGACCGGGAGACCGAGCTCCGGATCTACCGGACCGCCCCCGGCGATCGCGTCGAGACGACGATCGGCCGCGACCCCGGACCGCCGTACCGCCACATCCAGCTCCTCCCGGAGTCCGTCTCCGCCAAGCACGCAAAGCTCGTCTTCGACCGGCGCACCTGGTCCCTCATCAACTACGCCCGGACCAACCCGACCCGCGTCAACGGCGAGGAGATCGAGGAGAACGCCTCGCGGCGCCTCGTGGACAACGACCGCATCGAGATCGGCGGTGTCGTCATGACCTATCGCGAGGACTGAGAGGCCGCTGTGAGCGCCGACGCGGGCACGGTCCCGTCCCGGTATCTCGCCGGCGGTCTCTCCGAGAAGGGACGCCGCGAGTCGAACGAGGACGCCGCGATCCTCGCGGTCCTTCCGCCGGGCTCCGCCCTGCGGGCGTTCGCCGTGCTGAGCGACGGCATGGGCGGCCACAACGCCGGTGAGGTCGCCTCCCGCCTCGCCGTGGAGATCCTGAGGGAGAAGATCCAGGCTTTCGCCGGGCGGGCGGACGCGGCGTCAACGCCGGCGGCGGCGATCGAGGCCGAGATTCGCGAGTGGATCGCCGAGGTCAACCGTGAGATCTACGAGCGCGGGAAGGCCTCCGCCGAGCAAAAGGGAATGGGCGCGACCCTCGCGTTCGCGATGGTCCTCGCGGACGACCGCCTCGTCGTCGCGAACATCGGCGACAGCAAGGTCTTTCTCGTCTCCGGGCTGAAGGTCCGGCAGCTCTCGGTGGATCACACTGCCCTCGCCGAGCAGCGGCGGGCCCTCGGCTCCGACTCGGTCGCCCCCGAGGACGACGCGAGCAATCCTTTCGCGCACGCCCTCACGCGGAGTCTCGGCCAGGAGAAGAAGGTCGTCCCCGACGTCCGCAGCGACGTGACGCTCGGGCCCGGCGACGCGGTCGTCCTGACGACGGACGGCGTCACGGACGTCCTCGAGGCCGAGCGCTTCCTCACGGCGATCGAGACGACGGGCAGCCTCCAGGAGACGGCCGCCGAGATCTACCGCCTCGCGTTCGAGGCCGGCTCGAAGGACAACGTCTCCGTCGCGCTCCTCTCCCGGGGAACCCCCGCTCGCCTCGGGCTCGGACGGACCGGCCAGGCGGGCGTCGGCGCGCCGCCCCCGCCCGCGGGCGACGACGGGATGCTCGTCGCGGGCGCGGCTTCCGGACCTGCAGCGGAGGCGCCCGTGCCGCGCTCGCGCGGCGGCCGGCTCGCCGCCATCGGCGGCGCCGCGCTCGTCGTCGCCGCCGTGCTCACCGGCGTCGGCTTCTACCTCAGGCGACCCGCGGCCGTGCCGGGACCGCCGGCCGCCGTTTCTCCGGCGCCGGAGCCGCCGGTGCCGGCCGCCGCCGCTCCGGCCCCATCGCCGGTTCCCCCACCGACGGCGGCGCCGACCGCGACCCCGCTCCCCGCCGCACCGCCCGCGTCGGCTTCGGCGCGCGAGGCCGAGGCGCGAGATGCGCGCGCGCAGGCGAAGCCGCGCTCCGTCGCGCAGTCTCCGCGCGCGACCGCGGAGCCGTCGTTCCGGCCGCCGGCCGCCTTCAACGGGCTCCAGCCCCTGGAGTACCCGCCGACGCCCACCGTAACACCGACGGCGACGCAGACCCCGACGCCCACCGCGACCGACACGGCGACTCCCGAGCCCGTTCCGTCCGCGCCCACGGGAAAGGCGCCGGCTGCGCCAGCTCCGCGGCCCGTTCCGACGGCAAGCGTCAGCGCCTGAACACGAGGAACGCCGCGAGGGCGCACGCCGCCACGAACGCGAGGATCCCGAGGGCGAGGACCATCCCGCCGAATCCGGGCCTCGAGCCGAGCCCGCCCGGATCGCCCGTTGCCGGGAGAACGGGCCGCGCGGCCGGCCGCGCCCCGTCGTGCGGCGGCTCTTCGCGGGGCGCGCTTTCCGGGAAGAAGACCGCCCGCAGCCTGGGCAGCGCCGGAGCGGCGTCGAAGCGCCTCGGCAGGAGCGCGTAACCGACGGACGGCGTTCGGTACACGGAGGCCGGCGCCCCGTCGGGCTCGGGAGCCGGGCGCGGGAAGAGCGTCCGGAACTCTCCCAGCCGCCTGACGACGGCGTCGGAGGTCGGCCTGTTCTCGATTCCCGTCTCGAGGAGGCTCTCGACGAACGCCGAAAGAGCCTCGCCCGCCTCGCCCGCGTCCTCCCTCGGCACCAACTTCGGCGCCGCACGCTTCTTCTGCGCCTTCAGGACGCGCTCGGGCGTCTCGCCGGGAAACGGCGGGTTCCCCGAGAGCCACTCGTAGAGGAGGACGCCGAACGAAAACACGTCGCTGCGAGGGTCGACGAGGCCGGCGGCCCCCTCGCCGCCGAGAAGCTCCGGCGACGCGAACGGAACGCGACCCAGAAATGCGCCCGCCATCGTGAGGTCCTCGTGCGACGCGACGTCCTTCGCGATGCCGAGGTCGATCAGCCTCGGGTTGAGGCCGAAGCGCCGGGACTCGACGAGGACGTTGTCGAACGCGATGTCGCGGTGGAGGACTCCCTGGACGTGCAGGGCGTCGAGCGCCGAGGCAATGCCGTGCGCGAGGCGAACGATCTCGTGGAGAGGCGCGGAGCGATGGGCCGAGAGGGGCACGCCCTCGATCCACTCCATCAACGCCCAGCCGGTGCTTCCGTCCTCCTCCTCGCCGCAGCCGTAGAGCGCCGGGAACGCCGGATGCTCCATCCGCGAGAGGATCCGGCACTCGCGCCGGAACCGTTCACGCGGGCGGAAGGCGGGGTCCATCCGGTCGAAGGGATAGATCTTCGCCGCCAGCCGGGATCCGGTCCTGTGGTGACGCGACGCGAACACCTCTCCCGAGCCGCCCCGGCCGACCATCTCGCCGATTTCGATGTCGTCGAGGCCGAGCCCGAAGCGCGCGGCCGCCGGTCCCCGTGTCACTTCGTCGCCGGAGCGGGGGCGGGCGGCGCGCCTTCGAGCCGCCTGAGGCGCGAATCGAGGTTGGCGCGGTCCTGGAGGTAGGTCTTCCCGAATCCATCGGCCCACTTCTCGACGGCCTTCAGTGACGTGCGAACCTCGGCCGCGTCCCGTCGCCCCGCGGCGGCGTCCTGCTTGACCGCGTCGATGTCGGCCTGGAGAAGCTGGCGGACTCCCTCGAGCTCGCGTCTCTGCCCTTCCTGCTGTTCGGCGAGTTTCTTCTCGAGGCCCTCGACCGCGTCGAGGACCGGCTGGATCTGCTTCCTCGTGGTGGCGTCCATGGACTGGATCTGTTTCTCGAGGCTCGTCTTCGTCGCGACCTGGCTCCGGAACGCCTGGAAGACGAGCGTGCCCAGCGCGGCCGCGACGACGACGAACGCGGCCGTGAGAAACGCCAGGCCGATCTTCAGGTTCCGGTTCGAGTGCCCGATCGACTCGGCGAGGTTCTTGAAGAAGATCGTCGAGCCCTGGACCACCCCCTGACCCTTCGACTGCGCACGCGCATTGGAGAGCATGTCTCTCAGGGATTTCCCTTCCGGGGCCGGGCTCGAAGCCGTCGTGTCGACGTCGTCTGGACGTCCGGGTCGGTTCTCGGTCATGGCCGCTCCTTCATGCGGATTCGGAATGAACGGATGCAGGGTCCGCCGCGGCGACGGACGGTGGCGGGCCGGCGTCACGGCTCGAGCGCGACTCGCCCGCCCCGGGGCCGCGCAGAAGAGAGATCAGAACCCACAGGACGGCCGCGAAGAGGACGACGATGGCCGCGACGATCAGCGCGATGCCGACGCGGCGCGCCCGGAGATCGGCCCCGTCCGGCGCGGGGGCGGGCGCCGCCGGAACGACGGCCCGCGGCGCCGCTGGCGGCGGGGTCGGGACCGCCGGCGGAGGTGCGCCGTAAACGACGAGCCGCCGGGCGGGTTTCGCGGGCGGCGCCGGGGCGCGTTCGGCGGTGCGCGGGAGGGCGGGCTCCGCTTCGGGGCGCCGCACGGGCTCCGGTGGAGGCGGCGGAGGCGGAGCCTCAGCGGACGGCCGGACCGGGACCGGCGGAAGAGGTTCCACGAGCGCCTGCCGCCTCAGCTTCTCGATCACGTCGTCGAGCCGCTCCGTCTTCTCCTCGAGCTGAGGGGGCGCGGGGCGGGCGGGCTCTGGCGGCGAGTCCTTCGCCGCGCCTCCCGTCCACATCGGGATCTCCGGGGGCGCCTCCTTTTCCGCGGACGTCACGGTCGTCGCCGTCTTCGTCGAGTCGAGCGGCGCCGGCGGGGGAAGCAGCTCCGTCCTCGCCGGATTTCCACCGGGCCAGGACGCATCGACGTCGGGTTCCAGGGGCAACGATGGCGGGCCGGGGAGTACCGCGGGCACGGCGGAAACCCCGGGGAAAGGGGCCGGGGACGGAGCGACGAAGCGCTCGGTGTGCGACTCGGCCGCGTCGAGGTCGGGCCAGCGCTTCTGCTGGGAGGCCTCGACGGGCGCGGGACGTTCCAGTTCCCCGGGGGCCGACGGGGTGGAGCCGGCGCCGGGCGTCGGCAGCCGCGACGGCGAGATCGTGGGCCCGCTCCTCCCGCTCCCCGACGAGCCGATCCTCCCCTCGACAGGCGGGGGAAGCGTCCGAAGCTCTTCGGGACTCGGCTCGAGATCGGACGGGAGACCCCGCTGAATGCGGTCGAAGACGTGGAGGATCTCCTCGTAGCTCTGGGGGCGGTCCTCCCGGTTCCGGGCCAGCATCCGCCTCACCACGCTTCGCAGGGCGTCCGGCAGGGGCGGGGCGTCGGGCGGCGCGAGGACCTCGAACGCGTTCTCCTTCTGGTGGGCCGTCATCCAGTCGAAGTAGTTCGACTTGCGCGCCACGGTGATCGGAGGCCTGCCCGTCAGGAGACGGTGGAAGATGACGCCGAGCGAGTAGACGTCGCTCCTCCAGTCGATCTCGGACGGGAAGAAATGCTCCGGCGACGCGAACGCGAACTTGCCGAGGAACTGACCCGTCCGCGTCCTCACGTCGCCGTCCGCGGCCTGCTCCTGCAGGATCTTCGCGACCCCGAAGTCGAGGATCTTCGTGACGCGCGTCCTGTTCTCGAGCGTGACGAAGATGTTGTTCGACGAGAGGTCCCGGTGAAGGATGTTCTGGCTCCTCAGGTACGCGAGGCCCATGAGCGCCTGGATCATGAGCGGCAGGAGCTCGGGGAACGGCCGCCCCTCGAAGGCGCGGAAGTCGACGCCGTCGACGTACTCCATCACGATCGAGAGAACGCCCTCGAGGGACTCCGTGACCTCGTAGAACCGCACGATGTTCCGGTGGTTCAAACCCGCGAGGATCCTGTTCTCCTTCAGGAACCGGGCCCGCAGCTCGGGGTCCAGAGCGCGCCCGGACATGACCTTGATCGCCACGGGCAGTCCCGTCCGCCGGTCGCTCGCGAGGTAGACGAGCCCCATCCCCCCCTCGCCGAGGACGCGGGAAATCGTGTAGTGGTCGAACTCCGGCGTCATGGGTCGAAACGCTTTCGCTGGCTGCTTCGCGGTGCGATCAGTCTAGCAGCCACGAAGGCGGAACCGCATCGCCGCGGCGACGCCGGCCTGCGACCTCATGGACCGCCGTCCTTTATAGTCCGGCGCGATGCCCGCGCCGCCGCGGCCGCCGGGGGAGACGCCCCGCGCGGCCGGCTTCCGCCAGCCCGCCGAATGGGACCGCCACGAGTCCGTATGGCTCGCATGGCCGAGCCACGAGGACCTGTGGGAGGACGCTCTCCCCGGCGTCCGCGACGCCTTCACGCAGTTCGCCGCGGCGATCGCGGACCGCGACCTGTCCGGCTCGCCGCGCGGCGAGCGGCTTCACGTCCTCGTGCCGGACGACGAGAAGGGCCGCGGCGCGGCGACGGCGCTTGCGGGCCTCGGCGCGCGCTTCTTCGTGATCCCGTTCGGCGACATCTGGCTGCGCGACACCGCGCCCGTCTTCCTCGCCGGCCCCGGCCACGAGCGCGCGGCGGCGTGCTTCAAATTCAACGGCTGGGGCGGCAAGTACGTCCTTCCCCACGACGACGCGGTGTCGGAGCGCGTCGCGGAGGCTTCGGGCCTGCCCGCGTACCGCTTCCCGTGGGTCCTCGAGGGCGGCTCGGTCGAGGTGGACGGGGAGGGGACGTGCCTCACGACGCGGCAGTGCCTCCTGAACCGCAACCGCAACGCGGGGATGTCCGCGAGCGCGATCGAGAACGGCGTGAAGGACGCGCTCGGCGTCTCGACCGTCCTCTGGCTCGGCGACGGCCTCCTGAACGACCACACGGACGGGCACGTCGACACGATCGCGCGCTTCACCGCGCCGGGCGAGGTCGTGTGCATGTCCCCCGCCGACGCGGCGGACCCGAACCGCACGGTACTCCTCCAGATCGCGCGCGACCTCGCGAAGATGCGCGACGCGGCGGGGCGAGGGCTGAACGTCACGGCGATCCCGTCGCCCGGCCTCGTGACGGGCCGGGACGGCGAGGTCATGCCCGCGAGCTACGTGAACTTCTACATCGCGAACACGACCGTCGTCGTTCCCGCCTACGGCGTCCCGAACGACGAGCCGGCCCGCGCCGCGATCGGCGCGGCTCTTCCCCGGCCGCCGCGCCGTGTCCGTCCCCGCCCGGCAGCTCCTCGAGGGCGGCGGGGCCTTCCACTGCATCAGCCAGCAGGTGCCCGCATGACGGAAATCCGGAACGTCACTTTCGCCGCCGTCCAGTGCGCGCTCTCTCGCTCCGTGGACGAGAACGTCGCGAAGGTCGAGTCCCTCGTCCGCGCGGCCGCGAGGAAAGGGGCGACGGTGATCCTCCCGCCGGAGCTCTTCGAGGGGCCGTACTTCTGCCGCGAGGAGAGCGACCGCTTCTTCGCGTGGGCGAGGCCCGCGGAGGGCCACCCGACGATCGCGCGCTTCGCGGCGCTCGCGAAGGAGCTCGGCGCGGCGATTCCCGTCTCGTTCTTCGAGAAGGCCGGCCACGCGTACTACAACAGCCTCGCGATGATCGACGCGGACGGGACCGTGATGGGCGTCTACCGCAAGAGCCACATCCCGGACGGTCCCGGCTACGAGGAGAAGTTCTACTTCCGCCCCGGCGACACCGGCTTCAAGGCGTGGGACGCGAAGCCCGCCCACCTCGGCGTCGGCATCTGCTGGGACCAGTGGTTCCCGGAGGCCGCGCGCGCGATGCTCCTCGCGGGCGCGGACGTCCTCCTCTACCCCACCGCGATCGGGTCCGAGCCCGAAAACCCCGCGCTCGACACGCGGGACCTCTGGCAGCGCGCGATGCTCGGCCACGCCGTGTGCAACGTGGCGCCCGTCGTCGCAGCGAACCGCGTCGGGAACGAGGGCGGGCAGGTCTTCTACGGGTCGTCGTTCGTCGCGAACCAGCGCGGCGAAAAGCTCGCGGAGCTCGGCCGCGACGAGGAAGGTGTCGCCGTCGCGACGATCGACCTCGCGCAGGTCCGGCGGGACCGGGCTTCGTGGGGGTTCTTCCGGGACCGGCGGCCCGACCTCTACGGCCGGCTCACGTCGTAGCGCGGCACCATTTCGGGGAGGCACACATGGAACGGATCGAGGTGGCGAAGGTGGCGCCCGGCGCGTATCAGGCGATGCTCGGGCTCGAGTCGTACGTGCGGCAGTCGGGACTGCCGAAGAGGATCGTCGAGCTGGTGAAGCTGCAGGCTTCGTACCTCAACGGCTGCGCCTATTGCGTCGACATGCACACGAAAGACGCCCGCACGGCCGGGGAGACCGAGCAGCGGCTCTACGCGGTCCCCGTCTGGCGCGAGACGCCGTTCTTCACGCCGAAGGAGCGCGCCGCGCTCGCCTGGGCGGAGGCGGTGACGGACGTCGCGCGCTCGGGCGTCCCCGACGCGGACTGGGAGGAGCTTCGGCGGCACTTCTCGGAAAAGGAGGCCGCGGACCTGACGCTCGCCGTCGTCGTGATCAACGGCTGGAACCGGCTTTCGATCGCGTTCCGGACCGAGCCGGGCTCGTACCAGCCCCCCGCGAAGGCGACCGGCTGACACGTACGGACCCTCCCGGGCGCGAACCGGAGCGTCCCCGGGCACGAGGAATGCGTAGGACCGGCGGGAAGAAGTTCTTTCATTCCCGAACGACGACGCGATGCGCATCCGGCCGAAGGCTCTCCTGCTGTTCCTTTCTCCCGTCCTGCTCCTCGTTGCCGCCGCCTGGCTCCAGTGGGGACTGGCCGGCCTTCCACACCTGGCGTCCGGATTCGGGCCGGCGCCGGAAACGGCCGTCGGGCCCGTCGGCTTTCCCGCGTGGCTCCGGATCACCCACTACGTCAACTTCCTGTTCCTCGTGCTGCTCATCCGGAGCGGCCTGCAGATCCTCATGGACCACCCCCGGCTCTACGGGAACGTCCACTGCACCCCCGGGACCGAGTGGCTTCGATTGACGCCGGTCGAGGTGCCGCATGACCGCGTGTGGACGGCCAAGGACGACTCGCGCCACCTCTCGCCGTGGATCGGCCTTCCCGGTTATCGCCATACGGTCGGAATGGCCCGGCACTGGCACTTCCTCAGCGTCCTCTTCTGGGTGGGCAACGGTCTCGTGTTCCTCGTTCTGCTGTTCGTTACGGATCAGTGGAAGCGCCTGGTGCCCACGACCTGGAGCGTCGTGCCCGAAGCCTGGGCCGTCTTCGTCCATTACGCCACGTTCCACCGTCCGCCGGAGCCGAACGGTTTCTTCCAGTACAACGCGCTCCAGCAGCTCGCGTACTTCTCGGTCGTGTTCATCCTTGCGCCGCTCGCCATCCTGACCGGTCCCTCGATGTCGCCGGCCTTGACGAACCGGTTCGGGTGGTATCCGTTCCTGCCGGGCAACCGGCAGGTCGGCCGGTCGATCCACTTCGTCGTCATGTGCGCATTCGTGCTCTTCATCCTCGGCCACGTCTCGATGGTGGCGATGACCGGACTCGTCCGGAACATGAACCACGTCGTGCGGGGGTCCGACGACGCGAGTCCGGCCGGTCTGATACTCGGCCTCGCCGGCATCGCGGCGGTCGTCGTGGCAAACGGGCTCGCCAACTGGGCGGCGTGGCGACGCCCGCGGGAGGTCCAGCATGCCGCGGAGACGATCGTCACCCCGGTCATGCGGATGGTGCTCGACAGTCCGGCGCCGGTGGCGCAGTTCGGCCGCGGCGACATTTCTCCCTTCTTCTGGATCAACGGGAAGATGCCGACGTCCCCGGAATGGACCTCGCTCGAGGCCGGCGGCTTCAGAGACTACCGGCTCCGCGTGCACGGTCTCGTGGAGCATCCCGTCGAGCTCTCCCTGGGCGACCTCGAGAAGCTCGGCAAGAAGACACAGATCACCCTGCACCACTGCATCCAGGGCTGGTCCGGCATCGCCGAGTGGGGCGGACTTCGGCTGGCGGACCTCATGAAGCTGGTCCGCCCCAGGCCCGAGGCCCGGAGCGTCGTCTTCCATTCGTTCGGCGACGGGATCGATTTCACGACGGGACAGGTGGCCGGCCCGTACTACGACAGCCTGTCGATCGACAGCGCCTTCCATCCTCTAACGCTGCTCGCCTGGGAGATGAACGGCCGGCCGCTCCACCGTCTGCACGGGGCGCCACTGCGGCTCCGCGTCGAGAACCAGCTCGGCTTCAAGATGGTCAAGTGGATCAGCGCCATCGAGTTCGTCGAGGACGTTCGGACGATCGGAAAAGGGGAAGGCGGCTTCGCCGAGGACCACGAGTACTTCGGCGAGCTGGCCAACATCTGAGTTCCCTCACGAGCCATCCCGTTTTCACCATCGGCCACTCCACGCGGACCATCGCCGCGTTCGTGTCTCTTCTGTGGCAGGTCGACGTCACGCTGCTCGTGGACGTGCGCTCCATTCCCCGCTCGAGGACGACGCCGCAGTTCAACGCGGAAACTCTGCCGGAGTCCCTCGCCGCCGAGGGAATCGCCTACCGGCATCTCGCCGCGCTCGGCGGCCGAAGGCATCGTCGGAAGGGCGCGCCGCCGTCCCTCAACGCGTACTGGCGCGTGGCCGCGTTCCGCAGTTACGCGGACTACGCCGAGACCCCCGAATTCCGCGCCGGGCTCGACGCGCTGCGCTCCCTCGCGCACGACACCCGCTGCGCGATCATGTGCGCGGAGGCCGTGTGGTGGCGCTGCCATCGCCGGATCATCACGGACTACCTGCTGGCGGGCGGGATGCGGGTCGAGCACATCATGGGGCCTGACCAGGTCGTCCCGGCCACCCTCACACCCGGCGCCTTCGTCATGCCGGATGGGGCGCTGCGTTATCCCGCACCGGCGCCTTGACCGAAGTCTCCCGGCGGCCGATCTCCATCGCCTCCGGGTCCGCGTTCTCGACGACGCCGACTTTGTGCTCGAACGTGACTCGTCCGCCCAGCCAGCCCGAGACACCCAGAGCGAGGAACGTGACGACCTCGAGGCCGAAGACGAGGTCCCACCGCGACGTATGGAGGGCTCCGTTTCCCCGCCGCAGAAACCAGTTGATCGTGTAAAGGACGACTCCCGTCAGATTGAGCACCATGTGGATCCGCGCGATCCGGAAACCGGCGTCGCTCATCCGCACGCCGAAGTAGTCAATGAAGCCCGCGATCGCGGCGACGAGGGCCGTCACGATGCCGACGCCCAGGCAGACGAACGAGAACGCGTACCAGAAATCGGCGCCGGTGCTCGCATGCGCGACGTCGCCGACGAACACGAGGAAGAAGGCGCCGATCGGCAGCGAGACCAGCGCGGGGTGGACGGGATGATTTCCGATCGCCGCTTTGCTCTTCATGACGTTTCTCCTTTTTCGGGAGGCGCGCGCGAGACGCGGCGGCCCTCGATGGGCAAATGCTGCAAGGGACAGCGTTCGCGGTCGCCTACCGGTTCGTCGGGAGCAAGATCGAGGCCGAAGAAATTTCAGGCGCTCGGCGGCGCGTAAACGCTCCTGAGAACGAGTCTTGACAGCCGCCCCCTTCCGGAGTTCTGCTAGGGCCCCGGACGAAACAGAAGGAGGGGCGGCCATGGGCCTTACGCGGAGAACCTTCCTGAAAGCGGGCACGGCGGGCGGAGCCATTGCTCTCGGCTTCGACCTCCACGAGGCCCGCGCCGAAATGCGCGAGTTCAAGATCTCGCGCACGACGGAAACCCGCAGTACCTGTCCATACTGCGCGGTCTCGTGCGGACTGATCATCCACACGCTGGGGGACAAGGCGAAGAACGCCACGGCCGCGGTCGTCCACGTCGAGGGCGATCCCGACCATCCGATCAACCGCGGAACGCTCTGTCCAAAGGGCACCACGGTGAAGGACGACATCAACAGCGCGAACCGCCTCCTGAAGCCGCAGGTGAGAAAGCCGGGCTCGGACAAGTGGGAGGACATCTCCTGGGACGAGGCGATCTCGAAGATCGCCCGCCATATCAAGGACACGCGCGACCGGTGCTTCGTCGCCAAGAACGCGAAGGGGCAGGTCGTGAACCGGAACCCCGGAATGGCGATGATCGGCGGCTGCACGGACACGACCGAGTTCAACTACCTCTACTGGAAGAGCGCGTCCGCGTGGGGGGTGCCCTACCGGGACACCCAGGCCCGGGTATGACACGGACCGACGGTGGCCAGTCTGGCCGCCACGTTCGGACGCGGAGCGATGACGAACGGATGGGTCGACATCAAGAACGCCGACATCGTCCTCTGCATGGGCGGGAACCCCGCCGAGAACCATCCCTGCGGCTTCAAGTGGGCGATCGAGGCCAAGAAGACCCGTAACGCGAAGATCGTCGTCGTCGACCCGAGGTTCACGCGGACCGCGGCGGTCGCGGACATCTATTCGCCGATTCGCGTCGGGACCGACATCGCGTACCTCCTCGGAATCATCCGGTACGCGATCGACAAGAAGAGGTTTCACGAGGACTACGTCAGAATCCACACGAACGCGCCCTACCTCGTGGGAGAGAAGTTCGGCTTCGCGGACGGCCTCTTCACCGGGTTCGACGCCGCCAAGAGCTCCTACGACAAGACGGCATGGGGCTACGAGGCGGATCCGAAGACGAAGACGTATTCCACGGATCCGACGCTCGAGAACCCGCGCTGCGTCTTCCAGCTCCTGAAAAAACACGTCGACCGCTACACGCCGGAGATGGTCGAGCGGATCTGCGGGACGCCGAAAGAGACTTTCCTCAAGGTCGCCGAGGCCGTGACCTCGACCGGGAACGCGCAGCGGGTCGGCACGGTCATGTACGCCCTTGGCTGGACGCAGCACTCCGTGGGCGTCCAGATGATCCGCACGGCCGCCATGCTCCAGCTCCTGCTCGGGAACGTCGGGAGGCCCGGCGGCGGCGTCAACGCGCTCCGCGGCCACTCGAACATCCAGGGCGCCACCGACACCGCGGGCGTCTTCGACATCCTCCCCGGGTACCTCAAGACCCCGGCCTCCGACGCGCAGACGTTGAAGGAATACCTGGAGGCGGCGACGCCCACGACGCTCGGGAAGCAGGCATGGGCGAGCATGAACTACTGGCAGAACTACCCGAAGTTCATGGTCTCCCTCCTGAAGGGGCTGTACGGCAAGGCGGCCGCCAGGGAGAACGACTTCGGGTACGGATGGATGCCGAAGATCGACGGGAACTATTCCTGGATGTACATCTTCGACGACATGTACCGCGGCTCGTCGATGCGGGCCGGAGGGAAGGAGCCCGGCCCCGAAGGGCTCATCACCTTCGGGATGAATCCGGTCGGCATCGGACCGAACGTCAAGAAGATGATCGGCGCCCACTCGAAGCTCAAGTGGCTCGTCGTCGTCGAGAACCACGAGGTCGAGACCTCGACTTTCTGGAAAGCCCCGAAGGAATACGGCGGGGCCGACCCGTCCAAGATCCAGACCGAAGTCTTCCTTCTTCCGGCGAGCAACTTCGCCGAGAAGGACGGCTCGTTCACGAACTCGGCGCGCTGGATCCAGTGGAAGTGGAAGGCGCTCGACCCGCCCGGTCAGGCGAAGATGGACCAGGAGATCCTCGCAAGGATCTTCCTCGCGGTGCGCGACCTCTACCGGAAGGAGGGCGGCGCCCTCCCCGAGCAGATCGCGAACGTCTCGTGGGCCTACACGAACCCGGTCTCCCCGGACCTCGCCGAGGTGCTGCGGGAGCTGAACGGGAAGGCGCTCGAGGACATCCACGACCCGAAGGACAAGACGAAGCTCGTCAAGGCCGCCGGCCAGCAGCTCGACGGTTTCGCACAGCTCCAGGACGACGGCTCGACGATGTGCGGAAACTGGCTCATGTCGGGCGCCTACACGGAGGCCGGGAACATGACCCAGCGGCGCAACAACGCGGACCCGCTGGGCCTCGGGATGTTCCACCAGTGGGCCTTCTCCTGGCCCGCGAACCGCCGTGTCATGTACAACCGCGCGTCCGCGGACAAGGACGGCAATCCCTGGGATCCGACGCGCGCCGGGATCAAGTGGAACGGCGAGAAGTGGGTGGGCGACGTTCCCGACATGAAGCCTGACGCGCCTCCGGGCACGTTCGGCGCATTCATCATGCTTCCCGAGGGTGTCGCGCGCCTCTACGCGCCGGTCCTGAACGACGGACCATTCCCCGAGCACTACGAGGCCTTCGAGGCGGCGTGCGACAACCTGCTCCACCCGAAGGTCACGTCGAACCCGGTCCTCCCGAAATTCAAGTCGGATCTCGACGTCTATGGGACGCGGGACAAGTTCCCGATCGTGTGCACGACGTACCGTCTCACGGAGATGTACCACTACTGGACCCAGCACCTCGACCGCCTGAACATGCTCCAGCCGGGACAGTTCATCGAGATTCCCGAGGAGCTCGCGAAGGAGAAGGGAATCGCGAACGGGAGCAAGGTGAAGATCACGTCCGCCCGCGGCTCTCTCGAAGGAGTCGCGATGGTGACGAAGCGCCTGAAGGCCACGCACGTGGACGGCAAGCCCCTCTGGCAGATCGGTTTCCCGCTGCACTGGGGATACGCGGGCGAGCCGGGCCACACGGGAACGCTCGCGAACACGCTCACCCCGACGATCACCGACCCGAACACGTGGACGCCGGAATACAAGAGCTTCCTCGTGACGCTCGAGAAGGCGTGAGGGGACGGCCATGAGCGTGCAGAACCTCGAAATCTCCCGCTCCTCCGCCTCGGGCATCCTCTCGTCCGGAAACGCGAACGGCCTGCGCAGCCTGCCGGCCGTCTCCAAGTACATCGACACCTCGACCTGCATCGGCTGCAAGGCCTGCGAGGTCGCCTGCCAGGAATGGAACGACCTGAAGGTCGTCCCGACCGCCCAGACCGGCACGTACCAGACCCTGCCGACGCTCGACCCCTCCTTCTGGAACCTCATCCGCTTCAACGAACACGAGGTCGAAGGCGGCCTCATGTGGCTCATGCGCAAGGACCAGTGCATGCACTGCGCCGAGCCCGGATGCCTCGAGGCGTGCCCGGCGCCCGGCGCGATCGTGCAGTACGCGAACGGCATCGTGGACGTGAACCCCGAGCAGTGCATCGGCTGCGGCTACTGCGCGACCGGCTGCCCGTTCGACGTCCCGAAGTTCCACGCCGCCACGGGGAAGATGGCGAAGTGCACGTTGTGCGTCGACCGGGTCTCGGTGGGCCTCGAGCCCGCGTGCATCAAGGCCTGCCCGACGGGCTGCCTCCACTTCGGGACGAAGGACGACATGGTCGCGCTCGGAAACCATCGCGTCGAGCAGCTCAAGGCGAACGGATTCCCGAACGCCGCGCTCTACGACCCGAAGGGCGTCGGGGGCACGGGCGTCGTCACCGTTCTCGCCCATGGGGACCACCCCGAGTGGTACGGCGGCCTCGCCCGGGACCCGCGCGTCCCGATCGCCATGCGGTTCTGGAAGAACGTCGTCCGTCCCCTCGGGCTCATCGCGGTCGTCGGGGCGGTCGTCGGCGCCTTCGGTCACTACCTGAACTTCGGCAAGAAGGAAGTGAAGGGGGCCGCGGACTCCGAATCCAACCTGCCGCCGGCGTGAGCGGAAGAGAGAAAGAGGAGGCAACATGAGCGCTGCCCCGATTCGCGACCGCGCGATGGACGAGGCGGTCGTCGTGGCCCGCGACAGCGAAAACGTCGTCGTCGGGAACGAGATCATCCGCCACCGTCTCTCTTCGCGCGTCATCCACTGGAGCGTCGCCGTCACCTTCGTCGTCTGCCTGCTCTCCGGGATGCCGATCTGGACGCCCCTCTTCGGGTGGATGGCGCCCCTTCTCGGAGGCCTGAACGTGTGCCGCTGGCTGCACCCCTGGGCCGGCATCGCGTTCTCTCTCGCGTCCCTCGTCATGCTCGTCGCCTGGTTCTCCGAGATGGAGCTCCGGCCCGACGAGAGGAGCTGGATCGGCCCGAAGCTCTTCACGTACATGCGCTACCAGACCGACGACTCCGACGTCGGCAAGTACAACGGCGGCCAGAAGATCTTCTTCTTCACGTCGGCGCTCGCGGCGCTCGGCCTTCTCGTGTCGGGCGTCGTCCTCTGGTTCCCGCTCTCCTTCCCGCATTTCGTCCGGACGATCGCGATCCTGCTTCACGACGTCACGTTCGTCATGTTCGCCGTTACGATCGTCTTTCACATCTACCTCGGAACGGCGGCCGAGCCCGGAACGTTCGGCTCGATGACGCGGGGCACCGTCACGAAGGCCTGGGCGCGACTCCACCATCCGCGCTGGTACCGCGAGCTCATGGGAATCGAGAAGAAGTAATCCCTCGCCGGCAGGAGGGTTTCATCCGCGGGGGCGCTCCGTCGCCCCCGTTTTCTTTTCTTCGTATAGTAGGGGGCGTAAAAGGAGACGTCTCATGAAACTGCGCATCGTTCTCACCGGTCTCTGCCTGGCCGCGGCCCTCGCGGCCGTCCCCGCTTTCGCCGCCGACGCGAAGGCGGCCAACGCCGACAAGGAAGCCGCCCTCACGAAGCTCCTCAACGAGAAGCTCGGCCCCGACGCCGGGACGATCCACGTGACGGTCGTGGGCGAGAAGGTCACCCTGACCGGCGAGGTGACTCTCCGCGCCACGCAGGAGCTGGCCGACGAGGTCCTCAAGTACGCGGACGTCAAGAAGATCGACAACCAGGTCAAGGCGAAGAACGAGAAAGGCATCTTCGCGGGCAAGACCAAAAAGGAGATGGCCGACAGCAAGCTCGAGAAGGCGGTCCGCTCGAAGGTCAAGGGCGAGGTCGGCGCGCACTACAAGGGGCTGTACGTCGAGTGCACGGGCTCCACGTGCTCCGTGCGCGGCACGCTCCCGGACCAGGGCCGCAAGGACCTCGCGCTGAAGGCCGCCGGCGGCGTCGAGGGCGTCAAGACCGTCGTCGACCTCGTGAAGATCGGCGAGGCTCCCAAGAAGGGCTGAGGAAGCCCGCCCCGGATTCACGAAGGCGGGGGCGCTCCGGCGCCCCCGCCTTCTTCGTCTCCGCCTACGGCGTGTACCAGATCGGCGACGTGTAGGCCCGCTCGGTGATCGTCATGCGGGTCCCGGGAAGCGCCTTCGTGCCGAAGCGCGTCGCGTCGTACGCCGTCCAGCGCGGCGTCGGGATCTCGATCACGCGGACGTAGTAGAAGGCGCGCTGGGCGGGGTCGAACGAGGAGTCCTTCCAGACCGCGATGAGCTCGGGCGCGCCGATCGTGTTGGTCCACGTCGCGTTCGCGACGTCGACCGTGCTGCCCACCGACGGCACCTTGCCGGTCTCCGGGTCGGGCTTGCGGTTGCCCGACCACGCGACGTCGTGGACCTTCTCGTGCAGCTCGCCCTTTGCGTCCATCCAGCCCTTGACGATCTGGATCCGGTCGAGGTTGGCGCCGATCGGGTCCTTGAGGGCGGCCGCGAGGAACGTGGGAGCCTTTCCCGCGGGGGCCTTCTTCAGGTCGCCGCCCATGGGGACTCCCTTGGCGTAGCCGACCCTCGCGGGCATCCGGTCGTGCGCGTCCTTCGCCTCGAAGTCCCAGCCTCCGAAGAAGCGCACGGCCATGCGCGTGCCAGTGGTCGAGTAGGTCTCCCGACGCTGCATGGCGTCCCAGATCGCTTCACGGGTGTTCTCGGTCGCCCACACGGCGCCATAGCCCGAGGCGCCGACCTCCCAGTCCATGATCATGAGACCGTTCTTCTTGTTGTGAACGAAGGTGGCAGTCATGCGCTCCGGGCTCGGCTCCTGAGGCGCCGTCTTGCCGAAGAAGTTGTCCTCTTCCATGGCCGCGAGGCCCGTGTGCGCGTCGCTGCCGCTGATCATCCCGAACTTGTACGGGTTGACGCCGAGCTGCTGCTCGAGCTTCAGGCCGTTCTTTAGCGCCGACCGGGCGTACTCGTACTCGAGCATCTCCTTCTTCTTCGCGACGCTCAGGTCGAGGTTGCCCTTGTCCCAGATCTCGAAGTCGGCGAACTCGTCGTTCGGCGACAGGAACGGGTGCGACTCGCCGGTCCCCTTCGTCTGCGTGGCCTCATAGAGGCGCTCCCACTTCGCGCGCGTCTCGGCGTACTCGCGGTCGATCTTCTTCCCGAAGGCCTCGACCATGGGGAACATCTGGCCGTTGCTGAGGTTGCCGTTGTGCGGAATGGCAAGGACGTTGCCGCCGGTCTTCTTCTCGTAGGCGTCCATCCACTTCCAGAGGTCGACGGGGTTGTCGCTGCCGTATGGCGGGTAGACGGTGAACGGCTCGACCTGACTGGCCTTGTCGCCGTTGTCGCGGAAGACGATGTTGCGGTGGAGGTTGTTGCCGCCGGTGTTCGAGGTCCACTCGTAGCCGATGAAGGCCGTGAACCGGCCCGGGTCGTTGTACTTCTCGGCCGCGTCGATCGTTTCTTTCCACGCGCCCTTGTAAGCGCGCGTGCCGGGGAAGTACATGAGGTCCTTCGGGAAGGTGCCCTGCGAGAAGGCGACGATGATCTCCAGCGCCGCCTCGGCGCCCTTGCCGGACTTGATCAGGTCGTACCACTTGCGGCCCGTCGGGTCGGCGAGGATCTCGGGCTTGCCGGCGAAAAGGTCGGGAAAGAAGCCCATGTTGTCCGAGTGGTCGGCGACGACGAGGAAGTCCAGGGGGCGCGAGAGCTTCACGGGCTGCCCGCTGTTGGAGGTGATCTCCTCGCCGCGGGCGAGGCGGTACGCGTCGCTTGGGGTGAGGCGCGCGCCGAACGCCCCGGCGTCCATCGAGAACGCCGTGTGCAGGTGCGTGTCACCGAAGTACGGGCGTGTGGGGTAATTACGCCCCGCATAGGGCGAGTACGGTGGGGCCTTCGGGAACGCCCTGGCGTCGGCTGCCGCGTTGTGCTCTCCGGCGTCCTGGGCGCGCGCCGGGACGGTCAGACCGAATGCCAGGACGGCGGCGACGGCGACGCCGATGTTCAGGGTCGACCTCATGGCAATCTCCTTCTTCTTTTCGCCAGCATGGCCGGACCGCTCTCGCCGGTCCCTGAGGCAAATGCATCAGGGCCCGCCACCCCGAAGGCGCGTACGACGCCCTCGGGATGGAGGGTGGGTCCATGTTCGAGACCGCGGAGCTCGGCCACAGGATCGCGAAGACCGTCTTCGACCGCGCGGTGCCGAAGCTGCGCGCCGACCTGCTGGACGCCCAGTACCGCCTGAAGGAAGACGGGACGTTTCCGGTGATCGTCCTGATCTCCGGCGTGCGCGGAGCCGGCAAGGGCGAGACCGTCAACCTCCTCAACGAGTGGATGGACCCGCGTCACATCCTCACGCGGGCCTTCGACACCCCCTCGGACGAGGAGCGCGACCGCCCGCCGATGTGGCGCTACTGGCGGGCGCTCCCCCCGAAGGGGAAGATCGGGATCCTGTTCGGCTCCTGGTACACGGCGCCGATCATCGACCGCGTCTTCCGGAAGACCGGGCGCGGCGACCTCCTTCGGTCCATCGAGGACATCAACCGCTTCGAGAAGATGCTCGCCGACGAGGGCGCGCTGATCGTCAAGTTCTGGTTTCATCTCTCCAGGGACGCGCAGCGAAAACGCCTCAAGGCCCTGAAGGCCGATCCCGAGACGCGATGGCGCGTGACCCGACGCGATCGGGACTTCTTCCGCGAGTACGACCGCTTCTACCGGATCTCGGGAGAGACGCTGCGCGCGACCAGCACCGCGGACGCTCCGTGGATCGTCGTCGAGGGCGCCGACCCGCCGTATCGTTCCCTCACGGTCGGCAAGGCGCTACTCGAGACGATGAACAAGCGCCTCGACGCGCCGGCCGGGCGCCGCCGTCCGGCCTCGACCGCGGCGCCGATCGTCCACCCGATCGACGCGCGCGACGCACTCACCGAGCTCGATTTGTCCAGGACCGTCACCCCGAAGGCGTACAAGGCCGGCCTGCTCGACTGGCAGGGGCGCCTCAGCCGTCTTTCGCGCGACGCGAAGTTCGCGCGGATCGCCGTCGCCCTCGCGTTCGAGGGCATGGACGCGGCGGGCAAGGGCAGCACGATCCGCCGCGTCACCGGCGGCCTGGACGCGCGCCTCACCAACGTGATCCCGGTGGCCGCGCCCACCGACGAGGAACGCGCCCAGCCCTACCTCTGGCGCTTCTGGCGCCACCTGCCGCGCAAGGGCCGGGTCACGATCTATGACCGCACGTGGTACGGGCGCGTCCTCGTCGAGCGCATCGAGGGCTTCTGCTCGGAGGCCGACTGGATGCGGGCCTACTCGGAGATCAACGACTTCGAGGAGCAGCTCGGCCGCGCCGATATCCTGTTGTGCAAGTTCTGGATGCAGATCTCCCGCGAGGAGCAGCTCCGGCGCTTCAGGGAGCGCGAACGCATGCGCTTCAAGCGCTTCAAGATCACGCCCGAGGACTGGCGCAACCGCAAGAAGTGGAATCTCTACCAGTCGGCCGCCGCCGACATGATCGAGCGCACGTCGACGCGGAGCGCCCCCTGGACGCTCGTGGAGGCGAACGACAAGAAGTTCGCGCGCCTCAAGGTGCTCGAGACCGTCTGCAGGCGCATCGAGCGCGCGCTCGACGGCGTCTGATTGCTCCGCCTCAGCGGCGGCCTAGAAGCGCCTTGATCTGCCCCGCTTCCGGGCGGGCGGGGTCGAGCGCCGCCATGCGGTCGGCGAGGGCGCCCGCCTCGGCGGCCCTTCCCTTGCGAACGAGGAAGTCCGCGAGCGCGAAAAGGGAGTCGTAGCTCGGCGGGTCGGCCGCGGCGGCCTGGCGCAGCATCTTCTCGGCCTCGGCGTCGCGCCCGACTCGCTCAAGCGCGAGGCCGGCGTTGTACGCCGCGCGCGCGTTCTCCGGCATCCCCGCCGCGCCGCGCGCGAGGAGCGACGCCGCCTCCTCCATCCTCCCGGTCTCGGCCACGAGGAGACCGAGCGAGTACGCGACCTCGGCCCGTTCCGGGTATGCGGCGAGGACTTCCCGGAAGAGCTTCTCGGCCTCCGCGTTCTTCCCCTGCCGGGCGAGGAGAAGCGCGAGATTGGCCTTCGGCGGATACGAGAGGTCGTCCACGGCGATCGCCTCTCGGTACGCCTCTTCGGCCTTCACGGGGTCGTGCATCCGCTCGTACATGAGGCCGAGGTTGTGGCCCGCGAACGAGAAGTCGAGCGAGTACTCCATCGCCTTCACGTAGTCGGCGAGCGCCGTGGCGAGGGCGTCCTGCTGGTACGGCTTCAGGAGGGACGGAGGCGTCCCGGCGAGCTGGGAGGCGGCCTCGAGCCGCACGGCGCGGAACGGATCGGCGAGGAGCGGCGCGAGCCGGGCGACGCGCTCCGTCTCGTCCGCGATCGGCGCCGTCGCGACGGCCGTCCGGCGGATCAGGGGCTCCTCGTCGAGGAGCGCGCGCCGGAAGGCGGCGGTGACGTCGTCGCCGCGATACCGGCCGAGCAGCGAGAGCGCCGTCGCCCGCACGATCGTCGGCGTGAGCGCGTCGCCCGCGAGCCTCAGGAGATCCGGCTTCGCCGCCGGGTCGGCCTTCCGCCCCGCCGCGATCACGGTCCCGTAGTGCGGCTTGCGCGCGGTGCCGTACCACTTGTCGTACGCGTTCTGGACCCAGGAGAGCGGCTTGTCCGCATGGCAGCCCGAGCGGCTGCACGCGTTCGGCACGCCGAGGTCCCGGGTCAGATCGGGCCGCGGAATGCGGATGCTGTGGTCGGCCCTCATGTGAACGACCATGAACGGGGATTTCGGCATGTGGCAGGACGCGCAGAGCGCCCCGTCGCTCGGCTTTCCCTTCCACATCTTCTTGTGGAAGTGGTGGCGCGCGTCGTCGTACGCCGGGGCCGAGTGGCACTGGAGGCAGACGCCGTTCCCGTCCTTGACGAGCTTGAGCGTGTGCGGGTCGTGGCAGTTCGTGCAGCGCACGCCCATCCGGAACATCTTGCTCTGGACGAACGAGCCGTACTCGAAGTCCTCGTCGAGGATCTGGCCGTCCGGGTAATAGGTGCCCTGGGCGAGGAGGACCGGGATCTGGTTGTCGAGGAGCTGCGGCCGGCGGTGGTCGTAGCCGCCCAGTTCGGTGCGCCGGGAATGGCACGGGGCGCAGAGTTCGACGAGCTCGCGGTTCGTGATCCCTGAGGTCTTCAGGACGAGCCCGGCGTTCTCGAGCTTCTCCCGCCCCATCGGGGGGACCTCGGCCCACGCGACGTGACGCGATCCCGGCCCGTGGCAGGCCTCGCAGCTCACGTCGATCTCGAACCACGTCGTGTTGTAGGAATTCGCGTTCGGATCGAATCCCTTCACGAGGTTCGTCGAGTGGCACCCCGCGCACATGCCGTTCCAGTTCTGGCCGTTGCGCGTCCAGTGGAGCCAGTCCGACGGCGGGATCTTCTTGCCCGGGTAGAGGAAGAACCATCGCTTTCCCGGGACGTCCCACGCGAGCGAGAACGCCTGCATCCGCCCGCCCGGGAACTTGATCAGATATTGCTGGAGCGGGTCCCAGCCGAACGTGTACGCCGCCTCGTAGACGGTGGTCTTCCCGTCCGGCCCCGCCGTCTCGATGAGGAACTTCTTCCCGTCGCGGAAGAAGCGCGCCTTCATCCCGTCGCCCTCGAAGACGACGTTCGAGAAGTCGCCGCGCACGGTCGCGTCCGTCGCCTCGGTCATCGCGAGGTCGTGGTGCGATCCCGTCCACGCCTTCGCCGCCTTCTCGTGGCACTTCGCGCAGACCTTGCGGCCGACGAACGTCGCCTCCGCCGGCTCGGTGCTCTTCGCGGCGGGTTTTCTCAGCGAGTCGCGGACGAGCGCGAGCGGGCACGACGCCACGACGAGAGCCGCAGCCACGACCGCCGCGACCCTCCAGCGCGCGAGATCGTCCGTCACGGGGTCAGGCGGCACGCATCAACCCCGGACCACCTGCGTCGCGTCGAACCCGGACCGGCGGATCGGGGCCGACACGTCGACCTTGACGATTCCGTTCTCGATCCGCACCGCAAACACGTCGAGCGGGCGGGGCGCCGGCGGCGCGAGGACGTCGCCTCGCACGTCGAACACGGACGAGTGGCACGGGCACACGAACCGGCCGGAGGCCTCGTCCCACGGGACGCTGCAGCCGAGGTGCGTGCACTGCCTGTTGAGCGCGAGGAAGCCGCCGTCGGCGAGCCGCACGAGGTAGAACTTTCCCGCCGGGAAGGCCGTCACGGAGCCCGGCGCGAAGCCGTCCGACGGACCCGCGACGACGAGGCCCCCGGCGTTCTTCGGCGCCCTGGGACGCGGCTTCAGGAACGACAGGACGATCCACGAGGCCTCGGAGACCGCCGCGAGCCCAAGCCCGAGCCACGCGAGCTTCAGGAACGACCGCCGCCCGTTCACGCGTTCCACGGCCACACCAGCTTCATGCCCGGCCCGCGGAACCAGACTCCCGTTGCGGTCAGGACGACGAACGCCGTCGCGAAGAAGACGAAGAGCGCCTGCACGGCCTCGAGGCGGGTCGCGCCGAAGCGCGCGCGCAGGGCGCGGAAGCCCGCGAACCCCGCCGCGAGCAGCGCGGCCAAGGGAAGGACGCCGCGCAGCACGAACGAGACGGCGCCAGTCGAGGCGCCGGACTTCCCGAGGACGAGCGCGTCGGCGATCACGAGGAGCGGCGTCGCGACGAGCGCCGCGGCTGCGGCGAGCTTGGCCGTGCGCTTCCCGTTCTCCGAGAGGAACCACGCGCCGCGCGGTTCGTCCGCCGGGAAGCCGAGGTACGGCAGGGAGCAGAGCGCTGCGATCCCGAGCAGCGGTACGACGACGACTGCGAAGAGCGGGTGGAGGTGGACGAGGAGCTCCTGGAAGCCGAGGAAGTACCACGGCGCCTTCGCGGGGTTCAGGGAGAGGCCGGGGTTGGCCGCCGGTCCGAGCGGCGCCCGCGCGACCGCCGAGAAGAGCGTGACCGCGGCGAGGAGGACGAGCGCCGCCGCCGCCTCGCGCCACAGGAGGTTCGGCAGGAAGAGGACCTGCTCGGGCTTGCCGTTCTCGTCGCGGACCGCGTCCGGCGGAAGGACGACGCCGCCCGCCTTCCTCACGCGCCAGAAATGGAACGCGGCGGCGGCGAAGAGCAGGAACGGGATCCACTTCGTATGAAGCGCGTAATACGTCACGAGCGTGGCCGGCCCGATCTCCTCGCCGCCGCGCAGGAATCCCGCGAGGACGGGCCCGAGAAGCGGCACGTAGGCCGCCATCCCCGTCACGATCGTGACCGCCCAGTACGCGAGCTGGTCCCACGGCAGCAGGTAGCCCGTGAAGCTCGACGCGGCGATCGACGCGAGGAGGAACAGGCCGACGAGCCAGTTCACCGCCCGGCCGTCGAGGAAGCCGCCCGTGAAGACGACGCGCAGGAGGTGAAGGCCGGCGACGAGGACGAGAAGGTTCGCGCTCCAGTGGTGGACGGAGCGGACGAATCCCCCGAAGAGGACCTCCCCTTGCAGCCGCTCGATCGACGCATACGCGTCGCCCGGCACCGGCGTGTACCCGAACATGAGGAGCGCGCCCGTGACGAGCAGGACGACGAGGAGGACGAGCGACATCCCGCCGAGGCCGAACGTGTGCCGGAAGCGGATCGACGCGGCGGGAACCCGCACCGGGCGCAGGTGCAGGACGAACGTCGAGACGACGGTCCGGGCGCTCTCGGCGGCCTTCACGTTCTCACGATAACGCAGGCGTCCGTCCGGCTCACGGGGATGAGGCTGCTTGCACCCGGCTCAGCGTTTCAACTCAAGATCCTTGAGCTTCTTCGCCACCGTGCCGAACTGACCGAGCTGGTAGACGGCCGCGCTGGCCGGCGAGAAGGTAAACGCCTTGAACGGTTCGGCCACCATCTTGTCGAGGTATTCCCGCGGCGCGACGCCCGTCGTGACGTGCGGGTTGAAATTCTCGCCGGAGCCCTTCGGTACGAACGCCGAGACGTACGCGATCAAAGCCGGGTCGATGACCGGATCGTCGGGCGTGGTGACGAACGCCGCCGAGTCGCCGGTCTCCACCGTGAACGGCGCGACGGCGGCGATGACGTCCGCCTGCAGCCACGGTCGCGCACGGTGACCGCCACGCCGTCCGCCGTCCTTTCGGCGGCCATGACGATCGTGCGCCGTTCCTCGGGCACGTCCGCTGCCGCGTCCATGGCGTTCAGGACCAGGTTGATGAGGACCTGCTGGAGCTGGATGCGGTCGCCGACCAGCGTGACCGACGAAGCGGCGGGCCGGAGGACGAGCGTCATCCTCCTTCGCCGCGCTTCCGCGAAGAGGACGGGCTCGAGATCGCTCACGACCTCGTTGAACTCGAACGGCTGCCGCTCGACCTCGTTCCCGGCGAGGAGCGCCCGCAGCCGGCGGATCACGTCGCTGGCACGCTGGTCGTCGCGCCGGATGTCGGCGAGGATCTGGAGGACCTCCTCGCGGCGGTCGCCGCCGGACGCGAGGATGAGCTCGCGCGGCGGCGGCGTTGCTCAGGATCGCGCCGAGCGGCTGGTTGATCTCGTGCGCGATCGAGCCCGTCAGCTCGCCGGCCAGCGCGAGCCGCGAGGCCCGTACGAGCCTCAGACGGTCCTGTTCCGAGGCCAGGACGGCCTCGCGGCGGCGCCGACTCTGAACGAGAAGACCGGCGATCAGGGCAGCCTGGATCAGGAGCGCGGCCGCCGCGGCGATCAGCCAGTTCCGGTGCGACTGCCAGAGCGTCGGCTCCCGGAAATGCCAGACGGTCCCCGCCGGAACGTCGCGGTCGCGTATCCCCCACCGCCGGGCCTGCCGCCAGTCGAGGTGCACCGCCGTCGGGACGGCCTCGGGCAGACGCAGGGACGAAAGTGCGACGCCCCCGAGCAGCGTGGCGACGATCTCCCCCGCCTGCCGGCCGATCGCCTCGAAGGTCGGCATCCGGCCCCCGACAATGCCGGTGCCGAGAAACGTGTTGAACGGGGCGTAGACCGGAACCGCGGACATTCGGGCGAGGCCCTCGGCGGCAGCGCGCGGTGTGAACATGCGGCCATCGCCGTCCTCGAAGTAGCCGGCCGTGAAGACGACAGCGTCCGGAGAGAGTGTTTTCACGCGCTCGAGGAGCGCCGCGGTCGGGAGACCCGACAGGAACTCGACGCTCGCACGGCCGGCGAACTGCGGGAGCGCGCTCCTCGCTTGCGCCTCGTAACCGCGGTCCTGCAGCGAGGCGCCGGTGACCACGACGACCCGCCGGGCTCTCGAATGCAACCTCAGGGCAAGCGCGATCGTCCCGGCAAAGTCGAAGTCGCCGGGGACTCCGACGACGTTGGCGGGCAACGGCTGAAGCGCCTGAAGGCTCGACCGCGAGACGGCCACGTGAACGATCGGGGCCTCGGGAAAGAGCTCGCCGCGATTTCGGAGCAGGAACCCGAGGGCCTCGGCGCCGGCGACGACGATCGCACTCGGGGGCCGGGACGCGTACTTCTCGCGCAGGTACGTGGCCATCGTCGTCGCATAGCTCCCTCCGCCGAAACGCGGCGAGTCGAGGAACTCCGCGAAGACCTCCACGGGCCCGCCCTTCGATTCCGCGAGCGTCTCGCGGAGCGCGCCCTCGACCTCGACATTGGCAGGGAGGAGCCGGGCGTTCGAGAACAGGACGAGGACGTTCTTCGTCTCCGCCTGCGCCGCGGGAGCGTGCAGGAGCGCGAGCGTGGCCAGGACCAGGCCCGTGCGCCCTGCGTTGCGTCGCATGGGCACATTTTGACCGAAAACGGCCCGTTTCACTTTCCGGCCCGCCAGCGATAACGTGTGCGCGTGCACGCGACCCTCGATCCGGCCGTCGCGTTCGAGCAGCGTGCCGCACGCGCCACGGCCCTTCTCGCCTCGGCGCCGCTCGTCGCCGAGCCGCTCGCATTCGCGGCCGGCCTCTTCCGGCTCCAGGGGCGACTCGCGGCGGCCGTCCTCGCCCGCCACCAGGATGCGGCCCTCGGCGGGACGCCGGCCGACTTCGCGCGGATCCTCGACCTTCTCGCGCCGCTCCTGACGTTCGCGGCCGAGAAGGGCCCGCCCGAGCTGGCCGAGGCGGCGAAGGCGCGCCACGCGGACGACGACGAGACCGCGCTCGCCCGGCTCGGGGTCTACTGGAGCGGCGAGCGCGAGGCCCGAGAGGACTACCTCTCGCGCGCCTTCCTCAGGCCGTACGCCGAGGTCCTCGCCGAACAGGGCGTCACGCTCGAGCGCCCCCGGCACGAGGGCCACTGCCCCGTCTGCGGGAACGGGGCCGTCGTGAGCGTCCGGCGCGAGGTGCCCGAGGCGACGGCGGCGGGGCGCTCCCTCGTCTGCGCGCTCTGCGGAACCGAGTGGCCGTTCCCGCGCATTCGCTGCGCGGCCTGCCAGGAGCAGGACCCCGCGAAGCTCCCGTCTTTCCAGACGGCGGCGCACCCGGCGGTGCGCATCGAGGCCTGCGAGACGTGCCGGCACTACGTGAAATCGATCGACCTCACGCTCGACGCGCGGCCGCTTCCCGAGGTGGACGACCTCGCGTCGCTCGCGATGGACCTCTGGGCGGTCGAGGAGGGCTGGACGCGCCTCGAGCCGGGCTGGGCGGGGATCTGAAGTTCGCTGATGGGCACCGAAACAGCCTGTGTCCTCTGCGAAATCGTGGCGGGGAGGGCGGATGCCCACCGGATCGACGAGAATAAGCACGCCGTCGCGATCCTCGACATCCAGCCGTTTTCTCCCGGGCACACGCTCGTCCTGTCGCGGCGGCACGTCCCCTGGTGGCACGACCTGACCGAGGAGGAAGCCGCGGGCGTCTTCGCGCTGGCGCACCGGGTCGCGAACCGGCTGAAGGCGACGTTCGACCCGGAGTTCGTCTGTCTCTACGCGCGCGGGCGCCGGATTCCCCACACGCACATCTTCCTCGTGCCCTCGGGAGGCGGCGACCTTCTCGACCGCGCGTTCAACGATCTCGAGAGAAAGCAGGAGACCTCCGAGGAGCTGGCGGCTCTGCGCCGGGCGGAGTCGCGCGAGGAGGCCGCCAGGAGGATCCGGGGAGACTCCTCCTAGCCGCCCGGGTCAGGCCTCTCGAACGCTCACCTTTCCGGCCCGGCGCGCCTCGCACCGCCCGACCGCAGGAGGCGGGTCAGGGACTCGACGGTCCGGTTCGAGAGAGCCTTCGTGCCCAGCGCGTCAACCGTCGCCTCCACGTCGTACGCAACACGCTCGAGGCGCGGTTCTCCGTCCTCGACGATCGCGTAGGCGGCGCGCGGGTCCCCGTCGCGGGGCTGGCCGACGCTGCCGGGGTTCACGACGAGCCTCTTCCCGACGCGCATCACCATCGGCAGGTGCGTGTGCCCGACGAGGAGGACGTCCGCGTCCACACTCTCGATTTCCCTGGCCCAGCGGCTCTCCTCGTCCGGCCGCAGGTAGGTGTAGAGCGGGTCGGAGGGCGTCGCGTGCAGAAGATGAAAGCGAACGCCGCCGAGTGTCACGTCGCCCGTCAACGGACGTGAACCGAGGAAATCGAGGTCAGCGGGGCCGAGGAGGTCCCGCATGAGAGCGCGCGTCTCCTCGGACGCCTCGCGCATCGCGGGCGCGCAGCCGCAGCCCACTCGGAACGCGACCGCGTGATCGTGGTTCCCCCGGACGGCAACGGCGTCATGCTCGCGCACCCAGTCGATGCACGGCTTCGGTTCCGGCCCGTAGTCGACGAGATCGCCGAGGCAGAGCACGCGATCCACGTTCTCCGGCATCTCCCGCAGCGCGGCCCAGTTGGCGTGGATGTCGGAGACGACGAGAACGCGCATGGCTCCTGCTCCGTCGCGTCAAGGGCCGGCGCGAACCGCCCCGAGCACGGTCTCGCGCTGACGGCCCAGCTCCCGCAGCCGGTGTTCGATGGCCGCCCCGCCTTCTTCCCTGCGGCGGCGGCCGGCTCCGACGGCGTCGAGCACCTCCTGCTGCATCGCGTCCAGCCTCGACCGCATCCCCGTCTCGAGCTGCGTCGAGAGGGCGTCGATCCAGTCGACGAGGTGCCTGTCGATCTCGTAGAGGTTGGTCCGGAGCCACTCGCGGGCGAGCTCGGTGGAGCGGCGGGACGCCCTCCGGGCCGCGGCTCGTTTCGATGAGAAGGCATCGAGCACCGGGATCAGCCAGGCGTCGACGTCGAGGGCCTGCACGGGCTCGATGAACTCGAAGACCATCGCCCCGGGATCGGCCTTGAGGGCCTCGGGCTCGAAGAGGGTCACCGGGATCCCGAAGGCCTTCGCGGCGGCTTCCGCGGCCCGGTTGATGAGACGGTTGGTCTCGGCCCCGACGCGCTCGATCTGCCTCGTCCGGTGCCGGTCGAACTCCTCGCCCGCCTGCTTTCCGCAGGCGCTCACCTGCTTCCTGACCTCCCCCCGAGCGATCTCGCGGGCCACCCTGCGAATTTGCCGGGAGCCGGCCGGGCCGGCTTCCCCGGCGGCGCGCTCCACCTCGGAGCGGATCGCGCCGACGACCCGTTCCGACAGCTCGTCTTTCCGCTCTTCCCACTTCTGCCAGTCGAACCCGAAGTCGGACTTGACGCGGGCGCAGGCCGCGAGGACGAGGTCGTCGATGTCCTTCATGGCCTCGAGAAACAGTCCGATCCGGCGGTCGATCTCTTCCAGCGGGGCCACGAGAGCCGCCTGCTCCAGGTCGAGCTGCGTCAGCAGGTGAGCCGCGATCTGCCGGGCCGCGCGCCCGGCAGAGCCCCGGGCGAGGTCCGCGCCCGAGCGCCCGGCAAGCTCCTCCAGCTCGTGGATGACCGCGGAGACGCCCGGGTCCTCCCCGTCGCGGAGCGCCGCCCGCGCGGAGGCGTGGATCACGTCCGGATCCCTGCCCAGTGCTTCGCACAGGACCCGGCGCGTGAACGCCTCGGCCTTCAGTCGCGTCGCCTCCCGGACCCGGTCCGACTTGTTGAGGACGAAGCAGAGGTGCCCGGCTCCGGGCCCGGCGGCTTTCACGAGGGCGAGCTCCTCGCCGGAGATCGGCGGGTCGGAACCCAGCACGACGACCGCGACGTCGATGCGCGACAGGAACGAACGCGTCACTTCCGAGTTGTTCGCGAAGACGCTCCCGACTCCCGGCGTGTCGACGAGGCGAATGCCGGACGCGAGGAGCGGAGCGGGAAGCTCGATCCTCACGACCCGGACGCCCTTGCGATTGCCCGGGTTCTCCTCCTCGGAGACGAAGAGGCGCATCTCGTCGACGCGGATCTCCTCCTCGCGGCCGTCCTCGAAACGGACGTGCGCGCACTCGCGCGGGCCGTGCTCCACGGCCGTCAGCGCGGTCGTGACCGGCGCCACGTCCGTGGGCAGGAGATCACGGCCGAGGAGTGCGTTGATGAGCGTGCTCTTCCCGCGTTTGAACTGCCCCATGACGGCCACGTTGAACCGGCGGTTCGCGAGGGCCGCGCGCGCCTCCCGCGCCTCGGAGACGATTCCCGCCTGCCCGCGCTCGCCTGCGACGATCTCGAGATCCCGAAGCGCCTGCTCCTCCGGGCCGTCTTTCGCCAGGCTCGCATCGGATGTCTCGGACAAGGGTGACTCCTACCGGTCGGTGGTAGGAGTCATCAGCCCTCGCAAGGCGGTTCGGGCGGACTCCATCGCCTTCGTTTCCCCGAGTCTACCGCGCGCCCGGGAACGGTCCGTCTGGTAACGTCATGGGCGAATGAGGCCCTTCTTCTTCTTGCTCGTCTTCGTCGGCGGCGGGATCGGCTCCGTCTGCCGATATGCGATGGCGACCGCCCTGCAGAAGAACGCCCCGGGGCCCTTTCCCGTCGGCACGTTCTGGGTGAATCTCGCCGGCTGTTTCGCGATCGGCCTCGTCGGCGCGCTCGGCCTCGAGCGCGCGGCGATCTCGCCGGAAGCCCGCACGTTCCTGATGGTCGGGATTCTCGGGGGGTTCACGACGTTCTCCTCCTTCGCGTGGGAGACGCTCGGGCTTCTCAGCGTGAAGGACGTCCTGCGCGCGGCGCTCTACGTCGGCGGGTCCGTCTTCCTCGGGCTCCTCGGTACGCTGCTCGGCCGTTCGATCGGGAGGCTCGGCTCATGAAAGACGTCACGACGGCGAAGCTCCTCCGGATCCACATCGGCGAGATGGACCGCGCGCGCCACCGGCCGCTCTTCGAGGTCCTCGTCGCCGAGGCGCGGGAAGCGGGTCTCTCGGGCGCGACCGTCCTGCGCGGCATCGAGTCCTACGGCGCCTCCAGCGTCGTCCACCGCGCGCGGCTCGTCGAGCTTTCCGAGGACCTTCCGATCGTCGTCGAGATCGTGGACACCGAGGAGAAGATCCGCGCCTTTCTCGAGCGCATCGACCCGATCCTCGGCGAGGCCGCCTGCGGCGTCCTCATGACGATGGAGAAGGTCGACGTCCTGCGCTGGGCGCCGAAGAAGAAGGCCTAGCCGAGCTGCTGGAGCTCGGGCGAGGCCTCGGGCTGGGACTCCGCGGCGCGCAGGGCGTCCCACGCGGCATGGAGCTGCTCCGGCCTCCAGCCGAGGAAGACGCCGTCGCCGCGCCAGAGGGTCGTGTCCGGGGTCAGCTCGATGCGCACGATCCTGCCCGGTCCGCGCGTCGTCTCGACAGACAGCGCCCACGCCGAGAACGTGTGCGCCACGTCGCGGGCGCGCGCCGCGACGCGGGCCAGGCTCGTCCCCGTGACGTCGAGGCCGGCGAGCGGCGGGGGAACGGCAGGTCCGACGGTCTCGCTCACGTCGCCATCCTACGCGCCCGGGTCAGAAACTCGCGGAGAACGTCAGGCCGCCGCCGCGCGGGAGGAGGACGGGCGCGATCGCGACGGCGGGCCCTTCGCCCGGACCCGTGTGCCTGGCGCGGATGGCGTTGTTCACCTTGACGACGGCGTTCCCGACGACCGTGCCGAGGATCGCGCCCGCGAGGACGTCCGAAGACCAGTGCGCGTCCTGCTCGATGCGCGCGAAGCCCACCGAGCCCGCGAGGCCGTACGACAGGACGCTCACCCAGAGCCGCCCGTCGTGCGCCGCGACGACCGAGGCGACCGCGAAGGCCTGTGTCGTGTGGCCGGACGGGAAGGACGCGTTCGACGAGAACGGAGTGAACGAGTCCGGCCCCTCGCCCGCGTTCGGGCGCGCGCGGCCCATGACGACCTTGAAGACGGGGCCCACGATCCCGGCGGCGATCACGCTCGAGAGGAGGCCGTCGACCGCGATGTTCATCGCCTCGCGGTTCTTCCCGGCCAGGCCGACGACCGCGAACCCCCCGAGGACGGCAAAGGAATACTCGGCACCGAACTTCTGGATCGTGACCGCCGCGTCGTCGCGCGCGGTCGTGCGGCTGCGCTGCGACGCGTCGTGGAGGCGGTTGTCGAGCAGGAACCCCGTCGCGACGACGGCGGCGGCCGCGCCGCCGAACTTCAGCCAGTCGGTCCCGTCCCAGTGCAGGGGCGCGAGGAGGACCCCCGTCGCGTCGCCCGCAGCCAGCGCGCCCGCCTCGTCGAACGAGAAGACCGGGGGCGGCGGAGGCGGGGCGGCGGCGGGCGCGTCCGCGGCGCGCACCGGCGAGGCGGCGAGGACGGCGGCGGCGAGCGCCGCCGCCAGCGACCGGCGGAGGACGGGAATCAGCGGGCCGTCCCCGCTCCGGGCGTGCGCGGAGCCCCCTCGGCCTCACCGACGAACGGCACGAACCTCACGGGCAGAACGCTCTTTTCCGTGTACCCGCCTCCCTGTCGCTCGATGACCTTCAGCTCCTGGTAGAAGGCGCCGACCGGGATCACCATCCGCCCCGTCGGGGCGAGCTGCTCGAGGAGCGGGGGCGGCACGTGCTCGGGCGCGGCGGTCACGAGGATGCCGTCGAAGGGCGCCTCCTCGGGCCAGCCGCGGTAGCCGTCGGCGGCGCGCACCTCGACGTTCTTGATCCCGAGCTTCTCGAGCCGCTCGGCGGCCGCCTTCGCGAGCTCCGGCCTGATCTCGATCGAGTACACCTTCGCGGCGAGCTCCGCGAGGATGGCCGTCTGGTACCCCGAGCCCGTGCCGATCTCGAGCACCTTCTCTTTCCCCGTGAGCCGGAGCTGCTCCGTCATGAAGGCGACGACGTACGGCTGGGAGATCGTCTGCTCGCTTCCGATCGGGAGGGGGCGGTCGTCGTAGGCCCACGCGGCCTGCCCCTCGGGCACGAAGACGTGTCGCGGGACCTTTCGCATCGCGGCGAGGACGCGAGGGTCGCGGATCCCGCGGCCCTCGATCTGGGTCTCGACCATCAGGTCGCGCTTCCGGTCCATCGCGTTCTCCGGCGGACGGCATGCGGTCGCGGCCCACAGGGCGAAAGCGCCCAGCGCCGCGGGAAAGAGCCGTGTCCCCCGCTCCCTCACGGAGTCATTCTATCGGGGAAACTCCTGGGGCTGCGCGGCGTCCGCCGCGCGGCGCCGACGGTCGACCGGGTTCTCGAGCGCGACCGTCATCGCGCCGAACCGGATCTCGACGTCGAAGTTCGCGAGGAACGACGTGCCGAGGATCCCGTCCTCGAGGCCATCAGCCTGCTCTTTCACGACGATGTCCCGGAACCGCACCATCCAGGCGCCCACGCCGAGGGTGACGTTCGAGATCTTCCCCCACGAGACGCGCGACTTGCCGATCCCCTCGAGCGTGACGGGGTACGCGGCCTCGGGCTCGAACCCGTGCGTCTTGTTCATGCCGCCGCGCGTGACCATCGAGGGCTCCGAGCCCGTGTCGAGGAGGAACAGCGACCACGGCTGGCCGTTGATCGACGTGCGCACCATCGGCTTCATGTGGCGGAAGAACAGGTTCTGGTCCTTCGAGCCGCGCGGCGCCTTGGGGTCGAGGCGGCGCGCGACCAGGCGCTTCTCGAAGTACTCGATCCGCCAGTCGAACTCCTTCATGAAGTGCGCGCCGAGGACGCCGTTCAGCTTGAAGACGCCGAGGGCGGCCGTCTCGAACGTGAGGGTGCCGTCGGGAAGGACGCCGACCGGCACGTCCGTCACCGTCAGGTCTCCGAGCCGTACCGCGTCGAGCCACCCCATCCGCATCGGGATCTCCTTCTCGAGGAGGCCCCGCGCCGTGGCCGTCGCGCCCGGGACGAAGCGGACGCCGAGGCGCTCGGCCGCGCTGTCGGTCAGGAGCGAGATCGACGCGCCGGAGTCGAGGACGAACTCCTCGGGCGCGTGGCCGTTCACGCGGACGGCGAGACGGACGAGGTTGGGCCGGCCGAAGTCCACGGGAAGCGTCGCCGTCTCGCCGGCGGAGGCGCCGCCGTAGAGGCTCCGCGGCGACGGCGTCTCGAGGAAGACGGCCCAGCCCTCGGGGACACGCTTGCCCTCGCGCTGCGCGGCGCGCGCCCATCGCCCCGCGGCCGGGAAGTCGTTGCCCCAGTACGCGGCCTGGGAAAGGAGCCATGCGGTATCCGCGCGCTCCGACGCCCGGCCTTGGCCCGCGAACGCGCGCTCGAGGTGCGGCTCGGCCCCTTTGAAGTCGCCGCGATCGAGCAGGACCTCGCCCGCGAGGCGCTCGAAGCGCGTCGCGTCGATCGTCTTCGCGCCCGCCGACCCGAGGAACACCCCGACCTCGGGGACGTACCCCCTCTGGAGCTCCTCCTCCGCGTTGAACGGGTTCACGGTTCCGGCGGGGAGAGGCTTCTCGAGCTGGTGCGGAAGCACCGTCGTCTCGCGCGAGAACGTGCAGGCCGCGAGGCCGGCGAGCAGGGCGGCGGCGGCGGCGCGCGGCCTCACGCGCCCGCGACGCGGGCGATGAGCACCGTCTGGTCGTCGTACTGCGCGACGCCGGCGGTGAACTCGCTCACGGCCCCGAAGATGCGGCGCAACAGCTCGGCGGGCAGCTCGCCGCGCAGGTCGAGCGCGAGCTCGGTGAGCCGGTCCATGCCGAACTCCTCGTCGTCGCGGTTGAGCGCTTCCGTGATCCCGTCCGAGTAGAGAAGCAGCGTATCGCCGGGCCCGAGGGTGACGACGGCCTCCCGGTGGGCCGCATCGGCGAGCATCCCGACCGGCACGCCGCCGCTCGGGAGCAGGGCCGCACCGGACGCGGAAAGCCAGAGGCCGGGGTTGTGGCCCGCGTTCACGTAACGCAGGAGGCCGGACGAGGGGTCGAAGACCGCGACGAAGAGCGTCGCGAACTTGCGGGTCGAGGAGAAGCCGACGAGGTGCTTGTTCACGCGCGCGACGAGGGCCGGGAGGTCGCCCGAAAGCGTCGGGACGAGGAGGTGGAGGCACGCGTGCACCGTCGAGACGAGGAGCGCCGCCGGGACGCCCTTGCCCGAGACGTCCGCGACGCAGAAGGCCGTGAGTCCTCCGGGCAACGGGTAGACGTCGAAGTAGTCGCCGCCGACCTGTTTCGTCGGGCGGTTGCGGCCCGCGAGGAGGAGTCCCGGGACGTCCGGGAGCGTCTCGGGGAGAATCGTCTTCTGGATGGAGGCCGCGAGCTCCATCTCGCGCTCCATCTTTTCCTTCTCGACCGCCTCGCGGTGCAGTCGCGCGTTCTCGAGGGCGATCGCGGCCTGGTTCGCGAAGAGGCTCGCGACCCTCACGTCGGCGGCCGTGAAGTCGTCGACTCCGCCGCCGCGCGTCTCCTTGTCCGCGACGACGAGGACGCCCAGCGGGCGGCCTTCGACCGCGATCGGAACGAGGAGGAGCTTCTCGGCGGGAGCGTTCCGCAGGAACGCGGGCCGGCTCTCGCGCGTGTTCGCGACAACCGCCTCGACGGGCACCTCGTCGAGCGCATCCGCGCTCAGGAGGGGCTCGCCGACGTGCTTGGCGAAGTAGCCCTCGTCCTTCTGCGCGCGCACGAGGAGCGAGCCCGAGCGCGCGTTCAGGAGCGACACCGACGTCATGAGGACGTCGTCCGCGAGTGTCTCGAGGTCCAGCGTCCGGGCGATCGAGAGACCGACGTCGTAGAGGCTCTGGAGCTCCCACACCCGGTACTTCAGCTCGAAGTCGGCCTTCTGGACCGTCTCGGACATTCGCACGGCGTCGAGGAGCCACGCGGCGTGCGCGGTCACGGACGCGAAACCGACGGGGTCCTGCGGCGACTCGCCGAGCACGAGGAAGGCGAGCGTGTCTTCCTGGGCGAGGATCGGGATCGCGAACGGAGCCCGGCCGTCGCCGAAGAGCGGAGCGAGCCGGGAGGGAGCGAGCGGCTCTGCCGCCCGCCGGGGCGACGCGCCGACGCACGCGGCGAGGGTCTCGAGGTCGCCCGGGGCCGTGGCGAGGCCGGCGGCGGCCGAACGCGCGGGCTGCGCGGGGTCGAGAAGCGCGCCGCGCACGGCGCCCGAGCCGATCAGGAGCGACGCGAGGACCTCATCGAACAGCCGCTCGCGGCCGCTCCAGGGGTCGATCGCGGCGAGGCGGGCGTGCGCCTCGAGCAGGCGCTTGCCGCCGTCGGGGGACGCCGGGACCGCCGGCGCGCTATTCGGACTCGCCCCGGAGCCACGCGAGGGCGGGCTCGGGAGAGGGGAAGATGCGTGCATATTGAGCGAGCCCCATGATCTGAAACGTCTTCTCGATCGTCGGCGTCAGGCGGCAGAAGGCGAGCTTCCCTCCCTGGTCGAGGAGCTTTTCGAGGATCTCGATCAGGATCGAGATGCCGATCGAGTTCACGATCTTCGTCTTCTCGAGGTCGAGGAGGAGGCGGGTCACTCCGCCGCCGAGCAGGGCGTAGGCTTCCTTGGCGATCTCTTCGCCGCCCGTGTTGTTGATGTAGCCGTCGGTTCGAAGGATGGCGACGGCCGCGTCCGGCCGGTCCACGACGACTTTCAGGGTCTCGCTCATTCGGCTCCCTTATACATCAGCGGTATTTCCGCATCACGATCCGGGTCCCGTGCGCTCCGCTCTCGATCCTCACGTCGTCCATCAGGCTCTCGATGATCTTGATGCCCCAGCCCCGCTTCCGGCTCGACTTCAGGGCGTTCGCGATCTCGGGCGTCCTCACGCGCGCGGGGTCGAACCCGTGGCCCGCGTCCGTGACGTCCACCTCGAGGTAGGCGCCGCGCCCGCCCTCGTCCGAGCCGATGCGGAAGGCAAGGGCGACCTTGCGGTCCGGCGTCGCGCTGTGCTCGAACGCGTTGATGCACGCCTCGACGACGGCCATCTTGACCTCGTCGATCTTGTCCCGGCCCATTTCCATCCACTCGCCCAGCGCGGCGACCTGCGCCGTCGCGGCGATCTCCATCTCCGGAGCCACCGGAATGGTCAGGTGCACTTCGCGCCTCTCGACGGATGACATCGCGACCGGCAATTCCTCACTCTTCAAAACGTCAGGAGGGCGCGCAGGACGGCGATCAGGGACGCCGGAATCTTACCCGACGCGGCGAACCCGGCGAAGGCGGCCGCCTCGGCCACGAGCAGGGGCACGAGGAAGCGCGATGCGACGGACGCCACGGAAGGCGCGAGCGGCGCGACGCCGGCCAGGGATCGCGCATCGAGGGCCTTCGTGTCGTTTGGGCTCGTCATGGGTTGCTCCGGTTAACCCCGATACAGCAAGTGATGCGCCACCCGCGGAGGCGCCGCGCGAGCGGCGCCGAAGTGAACGTAACGTATTGATAAAGAGAGATTTCTTGGAAGGTAATACGGGGAGAGCGCAAAAGCTCTGAATGCGCTATTATGTCACATTAATAACGACTGCGGCACTAATAGTCTATTAACCATTCTAAGAAAAATACTTACGTTGAATGTGCCGAAACGTCTCACTGTGGCGAATAGCTACCACAGCTTAGAGGGAGGAAAAGAACCCCGAGCCGCCAGCCCCCCTCAGACGTAGACCGGCAGGCGGGGCGCGGAAGGCTCCACAGGCGCCGGCGACTCGTACTTCATCTTCCCCAGCGCCTCGATGTTGTTGCAGTCGCAGAAGCGCGGCGTCGAGCAGCGGAAGTGCGCGTCGCGCCGCACGAGGCGCCTCTCCTTGATGTTGCCGGCCCCCGCGAGCTCCGGGATGTACGGGCAGCCCTCGACGCGGCCGTCGTTCCAGATGCGGAAGTAGTCGCGCCCGGCCGGGCACAGCACGTGCGACCGCCCCACGAACGGCTCCGTGAAGTCCTCCGTGTGGCTCTTTTCGATCATGTGCGCAAAGCGCGCCTCGAGAAGGGCGAGCTTCGCGTCCTGTTCCGGCGCGTACGCCCGCTCGCAGTCCCGGATCGCCCACATCCTGCGGCCCGTCGGGCCGAAGATCTCCCGTTCGTAGAACGCGAAAGCCTCTTCCCACTGGTCCTCGCCGAGAGGCGACAGGATCGTCCCGAGGATGAGCGCTCCCGTGTGCCGGTCGAGAATCGTCCGCGCGTTCTCGACCCACAACTTTTCGACGCGCTTCTCGCGGATCTGCCGCCAGTGCATCGTGAGGTTGACGAAGCGGACCTTCGCGAGCTTCTCGAGGGAGAGCTCCGGGTACTCGTTCAGGAGCACGCCGTTGACGTCGAGCGCGACCTCGACGTCGTGGTCGAGCAGCCGGTCGAGCAGCCGGTCCCTCTTCGCGTAGCCCGCGAAGAAGTCTCCCTTACCCGAGAACATGAAGAACGTCCGCTGGCGGACCTCGCCGAGGAACCACGCGAGGTCCTCGTACGTCAGGGACGGATTGCGCTTGATGACCGGGTGCACGACGCAGTAGTCGCAGTCGAGCTGGCAATGCCCGGACGACGAGCAGAAGACGACGACGTCGCACGTCGTCTCGAGGCGGTTCATCGGGTTCTCCCCGTCACGGGGCGGCATGCTAGCACCGGCGGCGCGACTCAGACGCGTTTGCGATAGAGCGTTCGCCGGCTCACGCCGAGGAGCTTCGCCGCGCGGCTCTTGTTGCCCTTGACCTGGGCGAGGATGCGGCGAATGTGCGCGGCCTCGACGTTCCTCAGGCTGACGCCCCCGGCTTTCCCGTCGTCTCCCGCGGTGCCCGCGGCCCCGCGCGCAATGCCGAACTGGAGGTCTTCCGCCCCGATCGCGTCGCCCGAGACGAGAGCCGCGGCGCCCTCGAGCAGGTTCTCGAGCTCGCGCACGTTTCCGGGGAACTCGTAGTCGAGGAGCGCCTTCACGGCGTCGCGCGACAGGGTGAGGGGACGCCGGCCGTCGCGCGCGGCCACGCGCGCGAGAAAGTGGCCGGCGAGGCGCGGAATGTCCTCGCGCCGCTCGCGCAGCGCGGGCATCGCGATCTCGACGACGCGCAGCCGGTAGAAGAGGTCCTCGCGGAAGCGGCCCTCGCGGATGAGCTCCGGGAGGCTCTGGTGCGTCGCCGAGAGGACGCGCACGTCGACCGGGATGCGCGCGCGCCCGCCGACGCGCTCGATCTCGCGCTCCTGCAGCACGCGCAGGAGCTTCGCCTGGATCGCGAGCGGCGTGTCGCCGATCTCGTCCAGGAAGATCGTCCCGCCGCTCGCGAGCTCGAACTTCCCGGAGCGCCCGTCGACGCCCGTCGCGACACCCTTCTCGATGCCGAAGAGCTCGCTCTCGAGGAGGCCCTCGGGCATGGCCGCGCAGTTGAGCGCGAGGAACGGCCCGTCGCGCCGCGGGGAGCCCGTGTGGAGGAGGCGCGCGGCGAGCTCCTTGCCCGTGCCGCTCTCACCCGTGATGAGGACGTTGACGCGGGAGGCGGCGGCGCGCGCGACGAGCTCCTTCGCCCGGCGCATCGCCGGCGAATCTCCGATCAGGAGCTCGTCGACGCCCTTCGTGCCCTTGAGGGAACGGTTCTCCTCGCGAAGGCGGTCGAGGTCTGCCGCGAGCGCGCGAAAACGGCGACTCCCCTCGAGCGCCGGCGCCGCGAGGGCCGCGAGCGAACCGAGAAACCGGCGGTCCTCCTCGTCGAACGCGACGGCGTTTCCGCCGCGCGCCTCGCGCTCGAGGACGACGAGGACGCCGAGGACGCGGTCGCCCGAGAGGAGCGGGACGCCGGCGACGCTGCCCGCGGGGCGGCCGAGGACGGTCTCCCCCGCCCGGGCGAGCGGCGCCTTCGCGCGCGCGAGGTCGAGGACGAACGGGTCGGACGCGACGTCGAGGGGCGTCGGCGCTCTCTCGAGGCCGACCGACGCGACGGTGCCGGCGCCCGTCGCGTTCTCGAAGGCCGCCGCGAAGCCCCGGGCCGCGTCGAGGACGGGCACGGCGCGCGCGAGGATCTCGTCGAGGAGCGCCTGCTCGTCGGCCGCGGACGGGAGCGACCGGCTCACGTCGTAGAGCGTCTCGAGGCGCAGGACCTTCTTCTTGAGGGCGAACGTCTCGAGGTCGCGCGCGGGGGGCCGGGAGGCGCTCACGGGGTCAGAACGCGTTCCCCGGCCGGGCGAAAGCGGTCGTCTCCGCGGCCGGCGTCTCGCTCCGGATCCGGGCGAGAAGGTCGACGGCCGGCGCGAAGCGCGGGTTCTTCTTCAGGATCGGCGCGAGGGCGTCTGCGGCCTCGCCCGCCCGGCCGAGGCGCCCGAGGCTGCGCGCCAGCGCCATCCGCGCGAAGTACTGCTGGGGGAAGTAGTCCGTGCTCCCGAGGCCCTGGTCCTTGCGGTCGAGGGAGTCCCGGAGGAGCGGCACGGCCTCCGCGTCGCGCCCCGCGCCCGCCGCGATGACGCCCCGGATGAGCTCGACGTCCTTGTCGATGGAGGCGTTCTTTTCGGGGTCCTTCTCGTCGCGGAAGACCTTCAGGTCGATGCCGGCGAGGACCTTCTCGGCCTCCGCGGTCCGTCCGATGCGGCCGAGGAACGCCGCGCGGCGGAGGTCGACCTCCCCCTTGAGGCGCCGCGTGTCCGGCGAGTCCGGCAGGAGGGCCGTCTCGGCAGCCTCGGACGTCCATCTCGCGCATCGCATCGTCCACACGCCCGGCGTTCGCGAGCATCGCGGCGGCGTAGAAGCGGAAGTTGTAGCGGTTCTCGACCTGGTCGGTCTCGTCGGCGGCCTTCCGGAACCACTCGGCGGCCTTCTCGTAGTTGCCGCGGCCCGCCTCGACCGTGCCGAGGTGCCCGTACGACGCGAAGAAGTCGCTCTTGATCGCGAGGGCTTTCTTCAGCACCTCCTCGGCCTCGTCGTAGCGCCCCGTGTGCGCCCACAGCTCGCCGAGGGAGTCGTAGGGGTTCGCGTCGTTCGGGGCGAGGAAGCGGTACCGCTTGAGGTAGTCCTCGGCCTTCGCGGCGTCGCCCTTGGACGCCCAGTAGTACCCGAGCGTGTTGTAGGCGATCGCGTAGTTCGGGTTCACCGCGATGAGGTGCTCGTACTCCTTGATCGCCTCGGCCTGGCGGCCCGTCGACGCGAGGAGGTCCGCGCGCATCCGATAGCCCTCGGGGTCCTTCGGGAAGCGGCGGACGTACTCGTCGACGAGCTCCTCGATGCGCTTCACGTCGTGCCGGCCCCAGCGCTCCTCGTAGAGGTCGAGGACGAGCTGCTCGCGGGGCGTGAGGTCGTCCCGGTGGCGCGCGGCCGAGGCGAGAAGCGACTTCGCCCGCTCGGGATCGCGGGGGCGCATCTTGTCGGCGAGCTTGAGCGTCGCCATGACGAAGTTCGGGTCGTAGCGCAGGGCCTCGGCGTACGACGTCATCGCGTCCCGCTCGTACATCTTGAGGTCGTTCTCGACTCCCTCGTGGTAGAGCTTCAGCGCCTGCTCGGAGCTCGTCGTGACGTCCCGGTTCTGGCGGATCAGGTAAGCCGCCGCAGTCCCCGCCAGAGCGAGGCCCGCGAGGGCCAGGACGAGCGGAACGACGCGGACGCGGGAACGGGCCAGAGTGCCTCCGGGGCCTTCGAAAGGCCCTTTTCATGATACGCGCCGGGGGCGCGAGGGTTTTCAGGCAACCCGCATCAGGACGAATGTGATGTCGTCGTACTGCTCGGCCCCGTGGGTGTATTGCCGGACGTCCTCGAGGAGCTCGTCGGCGAGGTCCGGGAGGGAGCGCCGGGCGTGGCGGACGAGCGAGGCCTTGAGGCGCTCGTCCCCCCAAGGCGTCATTTCGGCCGACATCGCCTCGTTCAAGCCGTCCGTGTAGAAGAGGAGGAGGTCGCCCCGGGAGAGGTAGAGCGACGCCGTGTCGTACCGGGTGTCGCGGAATGCGCCGAGGGGCAGCCGGGTGACGGGCGCCGGGATCTCGGCCGCCACCCCCGAGCCGGGCTTGACGAGGAGGGGCGTCGGCTGGCCGGCGAAGGCGTACGTCATCGCGAGCGCCTTCGGGTCGAGGAGGAAGTACGAGAGAGACACGAACATCCGCCGCTTGATCTCGTAGAGGCGGCGGTTCGAGACCTCGAAGACGGCGGCCGGATCGGGGTCCGCCATCGCGCGCGCGTTCACGATCTCCTTGGCCGCGACCATCAGGAGCGAGGCCGGGATCGACTTGCCCGAGACGTCGCCGAGAACGAGCGCGAGCCGCCCGTCCGGCCGCGAGTCCACGTCGAGGAAGTCGTAGAAGTCGCCGCCGACGACACGCGCCGGACGGCTCACGCCGAAGAACTCGACGCCCGCGACACGCGGCAGCGCGCGCGGGAAGAGGCTCGTCTGGATGTCCCGCGCGATGTCGAGGTCGCGCTCGACCTCGGCGCGACGCGTGAGCTCCTCGTGCAGGCCCGCGGCCTCGAGGCCGAGAGCGCCCTGGTTCGCGATCGTGAGGAGGTGGTCGAGGTCCTCGCGCGAGAGCTCTTCCTCGGAGCGCTTCTTCCCGACCGCGAGCAGGCCGAGGAGCTTGCCGTGCGTCGCGAGCGGGAGGACGACGCCGATCCCGCGGGCGCGCTCGGCCTCGACGAATCGCCGCGAGGCCATGTCGAGGCCGCCGTCGTCGGCCTCCGCGAGGCGGATCGGCGCGCCGCGCTCGACGAGGCGCTGCGGAAGGACGGCGCCCATCGGGAGCGGCCCGACACCCGCCGCCTCGGCCGCCGGGTCCGTGAAGGCGCCGTCGTCGGCGCGCGGCAGCAGGAGCTCGAGCCGCTCGAGGCGCAGGAGGTCGGCCGTGCGCGCCGTGAGCAGCTCGCGCAGCTTCGGGCGCTCGAGCTGCGAGACGACCGAGCGGCTCATCTCGAGGAGGGCCGTCTGGAAGTCCGCCCGGTCGCGGAAGAAGACGCGGTCGACGACCTTCTGCATGCGGCGGCGGAGCGGGTCGAACAGCAGGACGACGACGAGGCCGAAGCCGAACGCGAAGGCCGGCGACGAGAAGACGGTCGCGGACGACACCGTCGAGACGAGCGCGTTGCCCGCGACGACGGCGAGCGCGTACATCCCCGTCACGACGGCCGTGAGGACCGCGTAGACGAGCGACTTGCGCACGATGACCTGCACGTCGAACAGGCGGAACCGCACGATGGCGTACGCGAACGTGAGCGGGATGAGCGCCATCGGGACGACGCCCCAGAGGAGGAAGCGGTCCTCGCGGAAGAGCGACGGGAAGAAGACCGCGAAGACGACGAACGGGACGATCCCCCCGACCGTCCCGAGGAGCAGGACGAGGATCGGGCGCCGCGCCGCGCGGTCCGAGCTCGTCCACCACGTGTGCGCGAGCGCGAGGAGGCCGAGGATCAGGTAGTCCGCGAGGAGGATCCAGTTGAGCGTCGGCGCGCCGTAGATCAGGCGGCGCGGCCCTCCGTGCCGATAGCCCGCCATCTGGAGGACGTAGAGGACCGGCGGCAGCGAGTAGAGGAGCGCGAGGAGCAGCGGCGACAGGTTCAGGAAGCGCTGGAGGGACGCGAGGAACGGCGCGGCGGGCGGCTCGCCGGGGCGCCTCTCCGCGAAGTGGAACGTCTTTCGTTCGGGGAAGAGCAGGAAGAAGTGCAGGAACACGGCCGGCAGGAGGAAGAGCGCGAGCGTCCCGGCGATCTGGACGACGTAGTCGATCCAGTAGTAGCTCGACGGGCGCAGGCGGCAGACGAAGAACTCCATGAAGAGGATGCAGAGGACGTAGAAGACCTGCACCGCGGAGTCGTCGGGCCGCCGCGAGACGACGAAGACGCCGAGCACGAAGAAGAGGAGGCCGAGGAAGACGAAGTAGTAGTACGTCGCCGAGCCGAGGCGGTACGGCGTGAGGGAGACCTTCGCCTCGAACACGTCGTCGCCGCGCCGCACGAGGTAATCAACATTCTCGCCCGCGTTGTGACGGAGGAGCTCCGGGGGGGCGTCGGCGGCCTTGTCGAGCATCCGGTGCCCGATCCCGAGGATCACGTCGCCGGACTTCAGGCCCGCCTTCTCGGCGGCGCCGCCCGGCACGAGGTCGCGCACGAAGATGCCGCCGACCGAGTACGGGTCCGGGACGACGCCGTCGTAGGCCTTCGGCAGGAACATGTCGACGACCGAGAGGACCGCGAGGAGCGCCCCCATGACGCCGATGGCCGCGAGGGGCAGGCGCCGGCGCGGCGCCTGGGACGCGTCGACGGCGCCCGGCGCGGAGCTCAGAGCCGGCGACAAGGCGGACATTCTCGGGTCCAGTATACGAACGGCGTGCCAGAGACGTTCCGGGCCGCGGACGACCCGCCGCGTGTGAGAATCCGCGCCGTGACCCGCAGGAACCGGGCTCGCTCTCGGGGCCTCTTCATCACCTTCGAAGGCATCGAAGGCTCCGGAAAGACCTCGCAGATCGCGCGGGCGGCCGCGTGGATGAAGGCGCGGGGCCTGCCCGTCCTCGCGACCCGGAACCCGGGCGGCACCGAGCTCGGCGTGCTCCTCCGGGACGCGCTCCTTCACTCGAGAGGCCACATCGACGCGGGGGCCGAGCTCCTCCTCATGATGGCCGACCGGCGCCACCACCTCGTGACGGTGATCGAGCCCGCGCTCGCCGAGGGCACCCACGTCCTCTGCGACCGATACACGGACGCCTCCCGCGCGTACCAGGGCGCAGGGCGAGGGCTCGGCGAGGCGGCCGTGGACGCGCTCCACCACGCCTGGTGCCGCCGCGACCCGGACCGGACCTACCTCCTCGATCTGCCGGTCGAGACGGCCCTCGCGCGCGTGGCAAAGCGCCGCGGAGCTTCCTATGATCGATTCGAAGGCGAAAACGAAGATTTCCATCGAAAGGTGCGCGCGGCGTACCGCCGGCGCGCCCGAATGGAGCCGAAGCGCTTCGTGATCATCGATGCGTCGCCCTCGGCCGACTCCGTCTTTCTTTCACTCGAAGAAAATCTCCGGTCTCTCTTCTTCCCGGCCCGGGGGCGGCGGTGAGCGGCGCACCCGTTCTCCTGCTCGCGGGCCCCGGCTCGGCACGCCTCGAGGCGGCCGCGCTCGAGGAGGCCGCCGCGGCGATCTGCGGAAGCGGCTTCGATCCCGAGTCCAACGCCGCGCGGCGCGTCTTCCGCAAGGAGCACCCGGATCTCATGGTGGCGGCGCCCGAGCGGCGCCGGCGCGTGAACGCGCCCGCGTTCGAGGAGACCGAGACGAAGGAGACGAGCATCCCGACGGCGCTCGTGCGGGCCGTCGCGGCGGATTCCACGCGCCTCCCGTACGAGGCGCCGCGGCGCGCGATCGTGTTCCTCGACGTGGACCGGACGGAGAGCGCGGCGTTCAGCGCGCTCCTGAAGATCCTCGAGGAGCCGCCCACCCGGACCCGCTTCCTCCTCACGGCGACGCGGCCGCGGCTCCTGCCCCCGACGATCCTCTCGCGCGTCGTGGTCAAGCCGCTGCCCGGATCATCCCGCCCCGAGACCGCGGCCGCTCTCGCGGCGAGAGGCCTGGCCCGCGAGGACGCGGAGGCGCGCGCGGCCTTCGTGCCGCACGACGCCGACGAGGCCGCGGCGCTCGACCTCGCCGAGGCGCGGGCGACGCGCGACGCGCTGCTCGAGGCCGTCTCCGGGATCTTCCTGTCGCGCTCGCGCTCGTGGGCGCTCGCCCTCGCGGGCCTCCTCGCCGCCGACGACGCAGCCGAGGCCGGACGGCGACTTCAGCTCCTCGGGCAGCTCCTGCGCGACGCGTCCGCGGCGACCGTCGACCCCGCGGGCGCGCACGTCGTCTTCCGCGAGCGCTTCGCCGATCTCGCGCGCCTCGGCGCCGCGTCCGGCGCGCACCTCCTGGACGCCGCCGAAGCCGCGCTCGCGCTCGCCGGCAGCCTCGCGGACTCGCGCCGCAACGTCCGCCTCGCCGCGGAAGCGTTCGCGCTGGGCCTGTGAGCGCGGACGGCCGGCCCGTCCCGCGCACCGCGAAGGCCCTCTCGATCGTCCTCACCCTCCTCGCGCCGGCGCGGATGGCGTGGATCGTCTACACCTTCGGCGAGAACAACCTGTCGAACGACTACGTGGCTCGCGTGCCGGTAGTCGTCGCGATACTCGAGGGACAGTATTCGTTCGGGCGTCTCTTCCGCGACACGTGGATCTGGGGGGGCCACTCCTGGCTCGGGCTCCTGCCCTTCTACTGGTTCGACGCACGGTTCTTCGCGTGGGACCTGCGCGTCGAGCTCGGGATCGGCCTTCTCCTGGCGGCGCTCAAGACGATCCTCATCTGGCTCGCCGTGGCACCGGCGCTCGTCCGCGCGCAGCGCGGTGGATTCCTCCTTCCCGTGCTCTCGACGCTGGCCTTCTCGGTCGCGCAGATCTACGACCTTCACGTTCGGCGAATCGGCTCTCCAGATGCAGCTCGCGCAGGTCGCCGCTCGCGGCGGGCGATCGCTCGCCCTCGCGCGACTCTCGAACCGGCCCGCCCGCGCGCCGCCAGCCTCGCGGCCTGCGGCCTCCTCGCCTCGTGGTCGTGGGGTGGAGGCGTCATGGCGTGGCCCGTCTTCGCGGCCGCGCTCTTCGCCGCGGGCGAGCGGAGCCTCCGGCGATGGGCGCTTCCTCCCGGCCGCGGCGGCCCTCGGCCTCGTCGCAGTACGTCTGGTACCTCGTCGTCGGCCCCCTCCGCGATCCGTGAAGAGCCCGGGGCGGCGCGGGCTCTGGAACGTCCCCGGACCTTCTCGGGCGGCCGTTCGCGAACGGCACGGGAGACATTTCGGCCCCCTCCCCGTGGCGTTCCTCTTCGGCGCGCCGGCCTCGTCCTCGTCGCGGCGTCGCTGTGGGCCGCGCGCCGCACCCTCCGCGACAGGCTCCCCGCGCTCGTCCTCCTCGCGCTGGAGCCTCCTCCTCGCGGGTCAGATCTCCGTCTTTCGCGTCCGGACGTCGCGCCCTGGTACATCGTGCCGATGACCGCGTTCTGGCTCGCGCTCGCCGGCCTCCTCGCCGCCGCCCCGCGCCCGATCGCGATCGCGGGCGTTCGCGACGATCGCGGCCGGGCTCCTCTACTCGAACCGCACGTGGGAGGACAAGTCCTTCTACCTCGCGTCGCGCGCACCCGCCTCGGCCGCGTGCCTGCGTGAGTGGCGGACGGCGCCGCCGGACTGCCACGACCGCGTGTTCCAGTGGGGCAACGACTACTCCCGGCACGACGAGCTCGCGACTCTCGCGCGCCGCTCGAGGAAGCCGGGCTCTCCGTCTTCGGTCCGCGCCGCACGTACCTCCTGCAGGGCGACGTCTTCGTCGGACGTGTGGGACTCGAGAACAGGCACGCGGCGGCGTTCCTCTCGCGCGACGGAAGGACGCCCGGCGACCCGGACGACTTCCACCGTCTCGACCTCGTCCTCGGGCCCGGCGCCGCCGTCACGTGGCGCGTCGACCTGCCGCCGACCCTGAAGTCGGCGCGGTTCGCGACGCGTGTGCGCGCGTCCGCGGACGACCCGATGCTCGCGCGTGGTGCGCGCGTCTCGGTCGCGGGCGAGCGACGAGGCGCGTGCGCTCGTGCCGCGCGGCGGTGAGGAGCCGCTCGTCGCTGGACCTCGCGACGTTCGCCGGACAGACCGTGACGCTGAGGCTGTCCGCCGAGGAAGCCGAGGGCGGCGGCCGCTCGTCTTCGAGGCGCCGAAGATCGAGCTGCGCCTCGGACGCTGACCGACTGGCCCGGTATACGATGCCGCGATGACGGATCTGCGCATCGACATCGGCTGCGGAACCGCGAAGAAGGAAGGCACGATCGGCATCGACGTGGTGCCGGGGCCGGGCGTCGACCACGTCGTCGACCTCGTCACCGCGCCGCTCCCATTCCCGGACCAGAGCGTTTCCTACGTCTACTCGTCGCATTTTCTCGAGCACATCCAGAACCTCGCGATCATCTTCTCGGAGGTGTCGCGTGTAGCCGCCAACGGCGCGGTGCTCGAGTTCTGGACACCGTACGCGTGGGAGAACTCCGCATTCGTCATCGACCACAAGTCGTTCCTGAACGAAGACCACTACTTCCACATGTGCGTGTGGTACGCCGATTTCTGGGAGACGGTCCTGAAGGCGCGCTGGATCCTCCGGGAGATCACGTACGTGCTCCGGCCCGAGGTCGCCGTCGACCTGCAGCGCCGGAACGTCCCCATCGAGCACGCCCTCCGGTACTACAAGGGCGTCGTCAAGGAATGGGGCGTGCGGCTCGAGGTCCGGCGCGACAAGACGCCGCTCGAGACGCGGCCCGTCCGGGCGCTCGCCCTCGAACGTTACGGGAAGCGCTGGGAGCTCGAGCGCGTCGACGTGTCCCTGGAACGCGATCCCGGGGGCGACCCGAAGGCCGCGATGGACTGGCTCCGGACGTCGCGCTAGAAGAATCCCGGGACGATCGTCTCGATCGCCTTCCGCCAGCTCGGCGCATTCGTCCGGAGCATCCGCGTCCCGTGCACCTCGGCCGTCGCGCGCTCCGCGAGCCGCGCGCGCAGCGCCGCGTCGCTCACGATCTCCTCGAGCGCATCCGCCCACGCCTTCCGCTCGTTCGCGGCGAGGAGCCCCGTCTCGCGGTGCCGTACGGTCTCCCGGTACGGCCGCACGTCGCTGAAGACGCCAGGGATCCCGAGCGCGCCGTAGTCGAGATACTTCAGGTCCGACTTGCACCGCGTGAACGCGTCGTCCTCGAGTGGCGCGATCGCGACATCCCACCTGAGGTGCCGGCGCATCCACGGGACGAACTTCGGGTACGAGTGGTCTCGGCCCGTATCCAGCCACCGGAACGGCAGGCCCTCGAAGAGCGACGCGACACGGCCCTCGGCGGCCCCGCCCACGAGCTCGAACCGCACGCGGCCTGCGTGGCGCCGGAGGAGCGCGCGCAGCGGCGCGAGCACCATGCGGAGGTCGGCCTCGTGCGTCAGCGTCCCCATGTAGCCGATCGTCACCGCCGGACCGCGCGGAGAGGACGGCTCCGGCCCGGCCTCGAAGAGCCGCTCGTCGAGCGCGTTCGGCACGACGAGGACACGTGACCTGAGGCGTTGGAGGCGCTCGGCGAGCGCCGGCGTCGAGACGATCACGCCGTCGGCCTCCCGCGTCAGAAACGAGACGACCGCGCGGAGGAACGGGCCCGGGTAGACCTCCCAGGGCTCGCCGCGGTGGAGGTCGAGCAGGTTGTCGTCGAGCTCGTAGACGACCGTGATTCCGCGCTGCCGGCAGCGCGTCACGAGGCGCGCGAAGCCGTCCCGCTGCCTCTCGTATGGCCAGAGCGTGTGGCGCTCGACGACGAGGAGGTCGCAGTCGGGGATCGCCTCCGCTGTCCCGTGCGTCAGCTCGACCGCGTCCGCGAGGGCCGGATGGGTCAGCGGGCACAGGAGGCGGATGTACGTGCAGCTGTACGGGATCTCCGCGCCATAGAAGCCGTGGAGGACGTGGACCCTACGCTTCGCCAAACAGGACCTCCAGGATGCCCGCCGCCGCACGGTCGGGCGTATGGAGGCCGGCGTCGGCGATCGCCCGCGCCGAGAGGCGCGCGAGGAGAGCCGGGTCCGTCACGAGACGCTCGAGGCACGCGACGCACGCGTCGAGCGACGACGTGTCGACCGCGAGCGCGTTGACCTCGTGGGCGGCAAACGTCCCCGCGCCGCCCGCGACGGGGACGACGACCGCCGCTCCCGACGCCATCGCTTCGAGGGACGCGACGCCGAGCGCCTGGTAGGCCGAGAGGTCCGCGAAGACGTGCATCTGCGACATCAGCGCCGAGAGCTGCCGGTCGTCGAGGACGCCCGCGAAGACGTGCGGGAAGTCGAGGCGGAACGCCCTGAGCGCGGGGTCCGACGCCTCCGAGCCGAAGAGGACGATCTCCACGCGGTCACCGAGCTTCCGCGAGAGCGTGCGCATCGCGTCCACCGTGAGGCCCGGCTGCCGCCGCGGCGTGGAGGGGCGCACCATCGCGGCGATCCGGACGGGGCTCGCCGCGGGAGCCGGCAGGCGCGGGCGGAAGACCTCGGCGTCGAAGCTCGCGGAGACGAGCGCGCAGTCGAGGCCTGTCTTCGCGGTCACCTCGTCCGCGTTCCACTTCGACTTCGAGAAGCGCTTCATGCCCGGGACGAGGCCGTACGAGGCGAACGCGCGCTTCCAGTCCTCCGAGCCCTCCGCGTAGAAGAGCGGCTCGTAGTCCTGGATGCAGTAGCCGAGCACGGGAGGCTTCGGGAGCGCCGCCAGCGGCACCATCCACGGGACCGAGTAGTGCGCCGTGCCGATCACCGCGTCGAAGCCGCGCGCCACCTCGACGAGGTCGCCCTCGCGCCCGTAGACGATTGGGACCCCGGGCGACGGATAGCTCTTCTCGAAGACCGCGCGGTGCGCCGCGAGGTTGAAGACGCGCGTCTCGACGCCCATCACCGTCATCGCCCGTGCCTCCGACAGGACGACGTTCGACCCGCCGCCGCGCTCGAGGACCGGGAGGACGTAAAGGACGCGCTTGCCCTCCCAGCGCGCGTGCGCGCTCGTCCGCAGGGCCACGCGATCCGGCAGGACGTCGAAACGGGCCTCGAGGCCGAGGGCGACGCGATCCGGGGACGCGCCCGCCGCGTGGGATGCGCCCGCGACCCACACGTCGTCCGCGAGAAGCACGGGCCGGCCGGCTTCCCGGAGCACGTCGAGCACCTGCCGGGGCGAACGCTCCGCGACCGCGGGCAGCGCCCCGCGCCGGACGAGGATGGCGCACCCGCCGCCGTCGGTGAACTTCGGGAAGAGGCGCGCCGACTCGGCAGCGACGAGCGTCGCGGCGTCCGAGTCCCCGAGCGCCATCCCGCGCGACGCACGCTCGAAGGCCGGCCCCGCGCCCGGGACGTCCGCCGCGAGGGGCACGGCGGCCGCGGCGTCCTCGTCCGTGGCGAGACAAGCGAGCAGCCGGTCGAGGACATCCTCGGCGACGCGCGCACGGCCGTCGAGAAGGAAGACGTGCCGGGACGGAGCCTGAGGCGAGAGCCCGCGCGAACGCGTCCGCGCCGGACGAGAGCCGCGCCCCCTGGTCCCGCGCGAAGCCCTCCATCCACGCGCGCGCCGCGGCCCCCGTCTCCGGCTCCGCCAGGAAGAGCGCGTACGACGGACGCGCGTGCCGGACGAGCGCGTCGAGGCACGCCTCGAGGACGGGCAGGTCCGCGTGGCCGAGGACGACAATGTCCACGGCTGCGGGAGAGCGGTCGAGGGCGGGGCCGCGGAAGCGCACGGGCGAAAAACCCGGGAGCTGCACGAGGCCGGGGTCTGCGGCGGGAGGCGGCGCGGGCGCCGTGGCGGTCGCGCGGCCGGCGAGGGCGTCTTTCACCCGCCACCACGCGTTGCGGAGCTTCCAGAAGAAGCTCATCTCCATCGCCGCGATGCGCGCCCGCGCCGCGGCGAGCTCCGCGCGCGTTTGCTCCAGCTCCTCGCGAAGGTCGTCGGAAGAATCCTGGCTCAAGCAGCGGGATTGTAAGGGCCGGGCGCCGTGCGCTCATCCGCCCAGGATTCTCCCCGAAGATAAAGGGCCCGGTTTCCCGGGCCCCTCGTCCTTCGCCGCGTCCGCGGCGGGGATCTACTTCTCGAGCTCGACGACGACGTCCACCGGCTGGCCGCCGGCGTGCGCCGTGACCTCCAGGGTCTTGCTCTTGTAGCCGGGGCGCGTGACCGTGATCGTGTGCGTGCCGGGGTCGGCGACGACGCCGCCCGTGCTCGCGGCGAGGTCGTCGGCGGCGCCGAGATACCGGTCGTCCATGTAGACGGCGGCGTCGTCCGGCGTGACCTGGAAGTTGATCCGCGCGCGGCTCGACGGGCGCGGCGGCGGCGCGACCTGCACGTCCGTGCGGTCCTTGTCGGCGGGCTCGCGCCAGGCCGGCGCCGAGTCGCGGTCGCTCCAGCCGTCGTCGCCGCGCGGCGCGGCCCCGGCGGCGGCGTCGCCACCCTTCGTGAAGACGCGGCCGAGCGGCGTGCCTTTGCTCTCCGGCGGGAACGCGTCGAGCGCACTCTTGCCCGGCTCGAGCTTGAGCTCCTGCGCGACGCGGACTTGCTGGCCGCGCGTGACCTCGAGGTCGGTCGCGTACGTCTGGTAGTTCGGGAGCCTGAACTCGAGGTGATACGTGCCCGGCCCGAGGTAGAGGTAGTCCGGGAAGCCGTCGAAGTCGTCGGCCGTACCGATGTACTTGTCGTCGAGGTAGAGCTGCGCCTCCTCTGGCGTCACGTCCGTCTTCACGACCGCGTACCGGCCGCTGCCGTCGCCGCTGTCCGCGGCCGCTCCGGGCGAAATGTAGATGCTCGTGCCGCCCCACGGCCCGCCCCACCACCATGAGGACCAGTACGGCGCCCATCCCCAGCCCCAACCCCACCCCCAGCTGTTCCAGCCCCAGTAGTAAGGGCTGTACCACGCGCCCGGGTAACCCCAATAGTGGCCGCCGTGGTAGTGACCGCCGTAGTAGTGACCGCCGGTGTAGTGACCGCCGGTGTAGTGGCCGCCGGTGTAGTGGCCGCCGGTGTAGTGCGAGCTGGCAGGATGCCCGCTTCCGTGCGCCGCCACCGGTCGACCCGCCGCGGTGTGCGCGCCGGACGCCGAGTAGTGCATGCCGGAGGAATGCGTCACCCAGCCGCTGCTCCGGGCCGAGCCGCGGTACGCGGAGCTGCCCGCGCTGTAATGGCCGGCGCCGCCGCTGAAGTGGCCTCCGCCGCCGCTGAAGTGGCTGCCGCCACCACCGCCGCCGCTGAAATGGCCGCCACCACCACCGCCTCCGCTGTGACTACCGCCACCACCGCCTCCGCCGTGACTACCGCCACCACCGCCTCCCCCGTGACCTGCCCAGGCGGCCGGGGCAAGGACGAGAGCGGTCCCGGCGAGCGCGAGGGCGCTGAGAAGGCCGGCCCTGCGAAACGCGCGAGGAGCGATGTTCTGACACATTTTCGTGACTCCCAGGGACCCCTTTGGGGCGTCCCCCAGCCTAGCAAGAAGCAAGCCCCCTGCCGCGCCCCCGTCCCCCCTTTCGGACGGCCTCCGGTTACGGCTGGGCAACCCGCATCATAGGTCCCGCCGCGGCCTCAGGGCAGGCGTCCCGAGAAGAGGACCCGGACGCGCTCTCTGAGGCTCAGGTCGGCCCGGGGCGCCACCGGCAGGAGCGCGGCGAGGACGCCCGCGGGTGAGGCCAGGAGCGAGCCGGGAAACACGGCGAAGGCCTCGACCGCGAGGGCGCCGGGCGGCAGCGTCAGTCGCCGGTAGGCGTTCAGGCCGTCGACGAACCCGGCGTAGTCGCGCTCGGCCGCTTGGGACGCGAAGGCCCGCACGGCCTGCCTTTTTCGCCCGAGAACCGGCGTCAGGTCGAAGAGGAAGTTCGGGCGGAAGGGCTGCGAGACCTCGAAGAAGGCGACCGTCGCGCGCGCGAGCGCCGCGGCGCCCGCGTCCGCGGCGGTCCGGCGCGCGAGGGCGAGGAGCGCGCACGCGACCGCCCGGTGGTCGGGGTGCGTCTCGACGGGCGACGGCGCGAAGACGAGGTCCGGCGTGGTCTTCGCGAGAAAGGACGCGATCAGGTCCTCGAGCTCCGCGGGACGGCCGCCGAGTCCGCGGTCCCTCAGCCCGCCCTCGTGCAACGTCCCTCCGCCGAGGATCGCGAGGGCCTCGCGCGACTCCCCCGCCCGCCGGGCGGCGATCGCGCGACGCCCCTCTTCGTCCGTGGCGCTCGCAGCGCCGTCCGTCACGAGAAGGACGTCGACCGCCGCGCCGCGCGCGGCGAGGCCCGCGATCGCGCCCCCGCAGCCGAACACCTCGTCGTCTGGGTGCGGGGCGAGGACAAGGACGCGTCGGGCATCGAATGTCGACGCCGAATACGGCACCAGCGTCCTCTCGTCGGGAAGTTCCGGAGGCCGCATCCGGGAAGCTTACCGCCTACAATGAGATCCGTGGCCGATCACCAGGCGGATGCACCGCGGGTTTCCGTGCTTCTCCGGACGAAAGACCGACCCGGCTTCCTCTTCGAGGCCCTCGCCAGCCTGCGCGCCCAGACGTTTACGGACTTCGAGGCTGTCGTCGTGAACGACGGCGGAGAGATCTCCGCCGCGCTCCTCGAGTCCCCGCCCGGACGCGCCCTCCGGGTGATCGTCCCGCCCGCTCCTGGAGGCCGCACGCGCGCCCTGAACGCGGGCCTCGCGGCCGCCCGCGGCACGTACGTGACGTACCTCGACGACGACGACCTCTACCTGCCCCAGCACCTCGAGACTCTCGTTCGCTTCCTGGACGGCAGCGACGAGTACAAGGCCGCTTACACCTCCGTCCGCCAGATCGAGCAGGTGCTCGGCGCCGACGGGCGCTACACGGACGGGCGCGAGATCACGGTCTACGGCCGGGCGTTCGACGCCGCCCGCCTCCTCTACAAAAACGACATCCCGCTCATCGCGCTCGCCCACCGCCGCGCGCTCGCGCTGGAGATCGGCGGCTTCGACGAGACCTTCGACCAGTTCGAGGACTGGGACTTCCTCATCCGGCTCTCCGAGAGGACGCGGTTCCACCACCTGTCGTCCGTGACCGCGGTCTACCGGCTTCGGAACGACGCGTCGAACATCACGGCCTCCCAGCCTTGGCACTCCGGGGACGCGCAGACGGCCCGGCGCCGCCTCTTCGAGAAGCACGCGGGCCGGCGGTCCGCTTCGACGGAGATGGCCCTCGTCGACAGCCTCGAGACCGACCTCTACGCCCTCCGCGACGCGGCGGCGGCCTCCCGTGCGGAGGCCGAAACCCTCCGGCAGGCGCTCGCGGAGGCCCGGGCCGCCATCGCCGCGGCCCGCGCCCGGGAAGCCGAGCTTCACTCCTCGGCGGTCGACGCCGAGCGCCGGTCCTCCGAGTCCGCGACGCGGGAGCAGTCGCTCGCCGTCCAGAACGCCCACCTGAAGGCCGACGTCGCGAATCTCCAGGCGACGATCGACCAGATCACCCGCTCGCGCGTGTGGCGCCTCTTCACGCCTTGGTGGAAGGTCAAGGAATTCCTGACACGATGACGGACGCGAACGCCGGGGTGCGCTGCGACCTCGTCATCCCGGTCTACAACGCGCTGCGCTCGACCCGCGACTGCCTCGAGAGCGTGCGCCGCTTCGCCCCGCCGTGGGCCCGCGTCGTCGTCGTCAACGACGGGAGCGACGCGCGGACGACGGAGTTTCTGCGCGCGCAGGACGGGATCATCCTCCTCGAGAACGAGACAAACGTCGGCTTCGTGAAGACCGCGAACCGCGGCCTCCTGTACTCCGACGCCGCCTGGGTCTGCCTGCTGAACAGCGATACGCTCCTGACGGAAGGGGCGCTCGAGCGGATGGTCGCCCGCTGCGAGAAGGACCCTTCGATCGGCCTTTGCTGCCCGATCGCGAACGGCGCCGTGAACCTCTCCGTGAAGCTCCCCGCGGGCGAGGACGTCTTCTCGTTCGCGCGCCGCGTCGCCCGCACGAGCCCCGCGCTCTATCCCGACGCGACGACGGTCGTGGGCCACTGCCTCCTCGTCAAGCGCGAGGTCATCGCGACGCTCGGCGTCTTCGACGAGGTCTTCGGGCGCGGCTACTGCGAGGAGACCGACCTCCACTACCGCGCGCGCGCCGCGGGCTGGCGCTGCGTGGTCGCGGACGACACGTGGATCCACCACCGCCAGGGCGCGAGCTTCTCCGACTCCGACGAGCGCATCGCGGCGAACCTCAGGATCCTGATGTCCCGCTGGAAGGACCGGCACGAGCAGGAGATCGCTGAGTTCAACGCGAAGAACGCGCTCGGCGCGGTGCGCGACTCGACCACGTTCGAGTGGACGCTGCCCGATCCCGAGCCTCCCGCGCCGTACGACGTCCTCTTCGTCCTGCCGCTCATGGGGATCTACGGCGGCGTCGCCGACGTCCTCGAGCTCGCGAACGCGCTCGTCCTCCAGGGCGTCCGCGCCGGCGTCGTCGTCCTCGAGACCGTACCGCCGGAGATCGACCTGGAGCTCTTCTTCCGGCCGCTGCGTCTCTCGTCGGCCGAGCTCCTCGAGCGCTGCCCTCCCGCGAAGCTCCTCGTCGCCACCGGCTACCAGACGGCCGCCCACGTCGCGGCGGCCGCCGCGTCCCGGGGGGTCCAGACGGCCTACTACGTCCAGGACTACGAGGGCTGGTTCGGCTTCGACCCGCCCGAGTACGTCGCGAAGACGTACGACCTCATCCCGCGCATCGTCACGATCTCGTCCTGGATCGCACGCGAGATCGAGACGCGCCACGAGCATGCCGCGACGCCGATCCCGATCAGCGCGGACCCCGAGGTCTACTACCCGCGCGGCGACCGCCCCGCGGCTCCGCCCGTCCGCATCGCGGCGATGCTGCGGCAGGACGAGCGCCGCGGGATGCGGTTCCTGCTGCCGGCGCTCGCGGAGGTCGCGGGCCGGACGGACGTCGAGATCGTCCTTTTCGGGCACGCGTCGATGCCGGCCGACGCGCCCCGCTTCCGCCACGCGCACCTCGGGACGCTGCAGCGCGGGGACGTGCCGAAGCTCCTGTCGACGGTGCACGTCGTCGTCGACCCCTCGCTCTTCCAGGGCTTCGGCCTCATCGGGCTCGAGGGCATGGCGAGCGGCGCCGCGTGCGTCCTGACGGACTCGGGCGGCGCGTCCGAGTACGCGGTCGACGGCGTCAACGCGCTCATCGTCCCCCCGGGGGACTCCGCCGCGCTCGCGGCCGGCATCCGGCGCCTGCTCGACGACCCGGCGCTGCGCGAGCGCCTCGCGGCCAGGGGGAACGAGACGGCCCGCGGCTTCACGTGGGCGCTCACGGCGGCCCGCTTCCGCGCGTTCATGGACTCCCTTCCGCCGGCCCGCTCGGTTCCCGCGAGCGAGCGGGCGGCGCTCGAGCTCCTCGCGTTCGAGCACCGCACGCGGACGGCCCTCGTGGCCGAGCGGCACGCGCTCGGGACGACGCTGCACGCGATCGCGAACTCGAAGGCGTGGAAGGCCGCGCAGCGCTTCCGCGGCCTCAGGGACCGTGTCCGGGGTGCGTTCCCGCGGCCCCGCTAGGAGGACGGCGGCACGGCCGCGATCGTCGCCTCCGCGAGGATCGCGCCGTTCGAGGGGTCCACGGCGCGGCTCCGGGGCGCCCTCCCCCGCTAGAGGGAGGGCGATCCGGACCTGCCGCCCCGCCTAGTTGCGGCGCACGACCGGCTGGTAGTCGTCGCTCTCCTCCACCCGCCGCCGCGTCGGGACCGGCGTCGCGGTCGCGGTCGGCCGGCGCGTGGGCGTCGACGTCGGCCGCGCGGTCGGCGTCGCCGTCGGCGGAGGCGGCGTGGACGTCCGACGCGGCGTGGGCGTCGCCGTCGGCGGAGGCGGCGTGGGCGTGCGTCCCGGCGTCGGCGTCGGCGGCGTGGCCGTCGACCGCGGCGTGGGCGTCGGCGTCGCGGCCGGCGTCCCGGACGGCGTGGGCGTGGGCGGCGCGCCCTCGCCGGACGGCCCGTTGTGGCACGTGTAGCAGCCGACGAGGGTCCCGGCGGCGAGCGTCACGGTGCCGCGCTCGGTCGAGAACGAGCGGCTCGTGAACGTGGCCGAAAGGACGGTCCCGCGGTAGTCGGTGCCGTGGCAGGCCTGGCACGCCGCCCGGTTCGAGCCCGCGACGCCGTCGTGCTGGCTCACCCAGCTCGAGCCCACGGGATGCATGCCGTGCGGGCCGCCGTTCCACGGGGACGGGATCGTCGCGTGGCAGGCGGAGCACTCGGCGATCGGCCCCGCGTGCCCCTGCAGCGCGATGCTCTGGAGGTTGTCGTTCGCCTCGGCGGAGGGGTACTCCGCGTGCGTCGAGCCGTGGCAGGCGGCGCACTGCAGGCCGCCGTGCCCCGCCGAGAAGCGGTAGAGCGAGAAGCCCGCGGCCGGCACGTTCGCGGTCGTCGCGAAGACCGTGCTCGCCGCGGCGCGCGGCGCGCCCGACGCGTCGAAGACGGACGTGTAGCGGATCTGCCCGGCGTTCTGCGTCGCGGTCCCCGTGTGGCACTGCTGGCAGGAGGGCTCCTGGAGCCAGCCCGTGCGCCCCGCGGCGCCGACGGCGCTCATCGAGCCGTGGCAGCTCTGGCACTGCATGAGCATCGAGCCGTCGGCCATGACGGCCGACCCCATCGCGCCGCGCAGGCACTTCGTGACGGCGCCCGGGTGGCAGCGGTAGCAGGACGAGCGGTTCGCGGTCGAGTCGAGCGTGAGGCCCGTCGTCGGGTCGACGACACGCGCGTGGCGCGCGTGCACCGCCTGCGTGAGCGGCTCGATCCCGGCGCGGCCGCTGCCCGCGAGAGCCTCGGAGAGGTGGCAGGACGCGCACAGGATCGCGCGGCCGCCGACGGCCGTCGCCTCGAGGCCGGACGCGGAGTAGCCGTTCGCCGCGAGGGCCGCGACGTAGACCGGGTCGGGGAGGTTCATGTCGTCGTGGAGCCGGAGGACGTTGCGGCGGGTGTCGCGCTGCGGGTCCGTGTCGTAGACCCAGCCCGCGTACGGCCGCGCCGCGAGGCCGGACGTCGAGGAGTGGCAGGAGCTGCAATCCATCTCGTCCGACACCGGCAGGACGATGCTCGTCGAGGCGAGGACGGCGCCCGCCGGGCTCTTCGCCGTGACCTTCATGAGCGGATAGGTGTTCTTCGCCCCCTTGTCGTCGTAGGGCGTGATCGGGATTCCCTCCGCGATCCACCACTGGCGCGCCGCGTCCCAGCCCATCGCCTGCGGCACGTTGGCCGTGCCCGGCATCTTCAGGCCGAGGAGGCCCGTGTCCACGGGCAGGGACGCCTTGAAGAGGCTCTGGACGTTCGCCCAGAAGTTCGTCTTACCGGCCGACGTGCGGTTGATCGAGCCGGTCGCGTCCGCGACGGCCTCGTACGTCAGCACGGCCTGCGCGGGGTCCGTCACGAGGGCGCCCGCCGCGTTCACGACCTGCGCCTGGATCGTGTTGTAGGGCGGGAGGATCGCGAAGACGCCGAAGTCCGCGTCCATGCAGTGCATCCCGAGGTTGTTCCACGCGACCACGGTCCAGCCGGTCGGCCCGGCCGCGCCTCCGGGGCGGAACGCGAGGAGGAGGAGCCCGGCCGAGGCCGCCAGGAGGAGAAGTGAATACTTCTTAACCATATACTCTCCCTTAGATGGAGCTCCGCCGGTACTCCTGGGGCCCGGGAAGCGGACACGTTACGCGGGGAGTGCGGTACTCCCCTTTTGCCTAACGTTGAGACGAATTCTCGGGACGATCCCCGGGGCCGGCGGTCAGGTCGCCGGCGCGGCCGCGATCGTCGCCTCGGCGAGGACCGCGCCGGTCGACGGGTCCACGGCGCGCACGTACAGGGTCCCCGGGAGGAGCTGCGCGTACTCGGGCGGCGGCGCCCACGCCGAGGCCCCTGCAGGCAGCTCGACCCAGCCGAACGGCGCGAACCACGGCAGCGGGGAGATCGCGATTCCGGCCTCGCCCGCCGCGGGCCACGTGAGCGTTCCGCGGAGCGGCGGCGGCGCCGGCCGCGTCCACGGCGGCGCCTGCGCGAGCGCCTCGAGCCCGGCGAGGCCCCGGGCCCCGAAGTGCTCGCCGAAGAACAGGCGCTCGGACTCGGCGAACCACGCGCCCGCCCGCGGCTCGAGCCGCGCGCTCTGGGACCAGGCGTGGACGACGCGGGACCCGGCGGCGAACACGAGCCGTCCTCCGCGCGAGCGCAGGCGACGCTGCCAGTCGTTCTCCTCGTAGTAGAGCCGGTACCGTTCGTCGAACGGGCCGACGCGTTCGAGCGTGCGCCGCGTCGTGGCGACGAGCGCGCCCGACAGCGCCTCGGCGCGGAGGGCGTCCCCCCGCGCGAGGGCGGCGTGGACCCGGAGCACCCGCCGCAGGCGGCGGCGGAAAGGGCCCTCCGCCGTCGCGGGGTCCATCGAGAGCCGGCGGCGGGCGAGATCCATCGGCGTCGGCTCCTCGGCAGGCGGAAGCAGGATCGTCATCCCCTCGTCGTGAAAGAGAGCCGGGCCGGCCGCCGCGCCGTCCCCTTCGCGCGCGAGCGCGTCGACGAGCGCGGCCACCGAGCCGCGTTCGAAGACGAGGTCCGGGTTCCCGAGGAGCAGGGTCTCACCGCGCGAGGCGAGGACGCCCGCGTTGAGACCGCCGGCGAACCCGAGATTCCGGCCCGGCGCGACGAGCCGGTCGACGTGCGCCGCGAGCCCTCCCGCCTCGCCGGAGTTGTCCACGGCGACGACCTCGGCGTCCACGCCGGCCTCCCGCGCGGTCGCCCGGAAGGACGCGGCCGCGCGCCGCGCGAGCGCGGCCGAGCGGTAGTCGACGACGATGAACGAGATCACGGGCGCACGCTCGCCGCGCTACACTCGGTCGGCTCATGGCCGTTTCCGTCCGCCGGGCCGCCGAATCCGACCGGCCCGCCGTCTTCGCGCTCTTCCCGGCCGCGTTTGGGAGCCCCGTCGACGTCGACACATGGGACTGGAAGTACGGCCGCAACCCGAACCAGGCCCCGTCGATCGTCGCGTTCGCGGACGGGAGTCTCGTCGGCTTTTACGGAAGCTGGGGAACGCGGTACCGCGGCGCCGAGGGGTCGTACCCCGGCGTCTCGGCCACCGACGTCATGACGGACCCGAGGGCGCGCAGGCTCGGCCGCCAGAGCATCTTCAAGACGCTCGTCTTCGAGTGGTACCGCCAGTGCGCGGAGGCCGGGATCCCGTTCGGCTTCGGGTTTCCCCACCAGCGGCATGTGCTCGTCGGCGTGCGGACGGGCGACTACCGGATCGTCGAACCCGTGACGGAGTGGGAGAAGCCACTCGCGCCGGCGTCCACGCTCGCGCGCCTCCGGCGGCGCTTCCTCCGGATCGTCGCCGGCGAGCCGTTCGGCGCGCCGCACGACGCGCTCGCGGAGGTCCTCCACGCGCGAGAGGGCTGGAGGACCGACCGCTCGCGAGCCGTCCTGAACTGGCGGTTCGGCGACAGGCCCGGCGTCCCCTACCGGACGTGGCAGGTTCTCGACCGGCGCGGCCGCTCCCGCGCGTACGCGGTCGTCCGCGTCGTCGCCGGCCGGGCGCTTCTCGTCGACGTCCAGGCCGGCGACGAACGGTCCGGTGTCCTCGTCGACCTGCTGGACGCCATCTCGGACTCCCTGCGCGGCACTGGCGTGAGGACGCTCTCGCTGAGGGCCGCGTCGCGCTCGGGGCTCGCGGCGCGCGCGCCGGAGATGGGCTTTTCGCCGCGCGCCTCCGACACGACGATCGTGATGCGCGCTTTCGTCCCGGGCGTCGACTTCGAGCGCGCGAGCTCGGGTTTCGACTACCGTTTCGGCGATCACGAGATCTTCTAGCCTTCCGCGAAGATGCGCTCGAGGCGGTCGAGAACGCGGTCGAGCGTCAACGCCTGCGCCGCTTCGATCCCCTTCGCCCGGCGCGTCGCCCAGAGCCACGGCTCGTCGAGGAGGCGCGCCGTCTCGCGCGCCATTCCCGACGCGTCGCCCGGGGGGACACGCGAGACGACGTCGTCCGCGAAGACCCGGAAGGACGGAATGTCGGTGAGGACGACCGGGACTCCGGCGGCCATCGCCTCGAGCGGCGGGAGCGGGAACCCCTCGGCGTCGAAGGACGGGTGCAGGAGCACGTCGCACGCGTGGTACCAGATCGGCATCACGCGGGCCGGGAGCATGTGGCCGTACACGTCCGCGAGGAGCAGGGTGCGCTCGGCGTCCGACGGCGGCTGCGAGCTCGACCGGAAGAGGCGCACGTCGCGGCCGGCCTCGCGCAGCTTCGCGACGGCGCGCAGGGCGACCGCGATGCCCTTGAGCGGCGCCTCGAAGAGGCCGGTGACGCCCACGACCGGCGGCCGGTGCGGCGCGGCGCGCTGGGGGTCCGGCGGCGCGAAGTCCGCGGCCGGGATCGCTTGCGGGATCACGTGGTACGTCCCGGGATAGCGCGGGGCGAGGATGGACTCGAGGTGAGCCGACACGAGGATCTTCGGGATCCTCTGGCGGTAGGCCTCGTCGATCTCGCCCAGGCGGTGGAACGTGTGCGGGTGCGGCGCCTCGTAGCCCTGGCAGAAGTGGAAGACCCGGCGGGCGCGCCGGGCCCGCACGGTGGGCGCGACCGTCGGAAACCACGTCGCGACGTGGACGTCCGCCTCCGGCAGCGTCGCCCCGTCGAAGGCGGCGACCTCGAGGACGGGAACGGCGATGTCGAGCCATCCGTGCTCCGCCTCGCGCGTCACGATCGTCACGTCGTGGCCGCGCGCACGGAGGCCCTCCGCGTGCTCGGCGATGACCTTGACGCCGCCCGAGAGCCCGAGCGACTCGACGACGTAGACGATCTTCATGCGACGCCGCCGCGGGGAGCAAGGGCGGTCCACACCGCCGGAAGGGTCAGGAGGCCGCTCCGCCACGTCTCCGACTCGACCCGGAACGTGCGGTCGCTTCGCGCGTCGTAGAGCGCAAGGCCGTGCTCGTCGCCGACGTACGCGTAGACGACGAACTCCCCCTTGCCGAGCGGCAGGGAGTCGATGCCGATGCGGACGCGGTAAACGCTCTTCCCGGCGAACGGCCCGGACCCGTCGAGCCGCGAGTCCGCCGAGAAGCAGACGACGTTGTCGCGCGACGAGACGGCCATGTGGATCTGCAGCGGCCGGGACGGGTCGTCGGGCGCGAACTCCAGCTCCACCGCCCAGGGCTCGCCGGGCCGGAACTCCTCCTTCGGCGTTCCGTCCGCCCCCGTCACGACGACGTCGCGCAGCTTGCCGTGCGTCCCGGCAGGGACGGCCGCCTCGGCGCCGTGCGGCGCCACCGCGCGGTCCTTGCGGGCGAGGAACCGCTCGTACTCGAGGACGACGGTCTGCGCGCTGCCCTCGGCCTCGACGCGGCCCGCGTTCAGCCACAGCGCGCGGTCGCAGAGCGTCGAGACGTAGTACATCGCGTGGCTGCAAAAGAAGATCGTCTTCCCGGACGCCTTGAGCTCGAAGATCCGGTCCACGCACTTCTTCTGGAAGCGGCCGTCGCCGACCGCGAGCGCCTCGTCGAGGAGGATCACGTCCGGGAGGACGGCGGTCGCGACCGCGAACGCGAGGCGCATCTGCATGCCCGAGGAGTACGTCTTCACGGGCCGGTCGAAGAAATCGCCCAGCTCGGCGAACTCCTCGATCCCGGGGAGGGCGTCCGAGACCTCCTCGCGAGAGAGCCCCGCGAGCGCCGCCTGCAGGATCACGTTCCGGCGGCCCGTGTCGTCCGGGTGGAAGGACGAGCCCAGCTCGAGGATCGACGCGATCCGACCGGGGAGGTGCGCCGAGCCCGACGTCGCGGCCGTCGTGCCCGCGAGGATCTTGAACAGCGTGCTCTTGCCCGAGCCGTTCTCGCCGATGACGCCGAGGACGGCGCCCTTCTCGATCGAGCCCGACACGTTGCGCAGGGCGTGCACCTCGGCGTGCCGCGGGCGGCCCGTGAGGGCCTCGAGCAGGCGGTCGCGCGGCGCGGCGTAGAGGCGGTAGACCTTCGAGAGGTTCGTGAAGGAGTACGCCGTGGAGGTCTCGGGCATCGGTCGCCGGAATGTTAGCCGCACCCGGCCCGCCGCGGCCCCGAAAACGAAAGGCCCGGACGCGGGGTCCGGGCCTTTACGGGCGTGGCGATTCCCGGGAGGATCAGGGGACGGGCGTCGCCCTGACGAACGTCGAGTCGCCCGACGTGTTGTCGATGATGGTCGCGTAGCCGCCCACCGTGACGCCGGCGTCGATGTTGTCGATCACGATCGAGAGCCTGCTCAGGTCGCCGGGCAGGCCGCCGAAGAGCGTCGCGTTCGGCACCGTCGAGCCGTCGATCGGCACCGCGAGGCTCCGGAGCTCCGTGCCCTGCGGCGACAGCACGTGGACGGTCGCCCACTTGCCCGTCGAGCCGGCGATCACGAAGAGGGAGAGGTTCGTCCGGTTCGTCGCGGACGACGCGAGCCCCGTCAGCGCGAGACGCTTGTACGCGCCCGTCGAGCTCGCGCCGTCGAGCGGCGTGTAGCCCGGGATCTGGAGCCCGACGTGGCCGGCCGGCGTCGCGTTGTACGTCTCGCCGAGGACGACGAGCGGGTCGGAGTCCGTGTCGCCGGGGCTCACGTCGAGGAACGTGTTCTGGTAGCTCGTCGTGTCGCTGACGGTGATGAAGCCCTTGTACAGCGAGCCAGATGTTGACGAAGTCGTCCCAGGACTGCGTCTGTCCGGGGGCGAAGTTGACGTCGCCTGCGGTGCTGTTCAGGCTCGAGCAGCCGCCCGCGATGCACGCCTCGTAGTAGAAGACCATGTGGACCTTGCGGGACGCGGTCGAGGGGTTCGCGATCGTGACCCGGCTCCGCCAGAGCTCGCCGTTCGCGCCGGTCAGCCGGACGATGCCGGGGATCCGGTACGAGTTCGACGGCGACGCGGTCGGCGTCACGACGATCGGGTCGGTCGTCCCGCGCGTCGATGACGGTCGCGTACGGGTAGACGCCGGTGCCCTCGGTCACCTTCACGAGGACGGAGTAGAGGTCGCTCGACCCGGAGTAGCCCGCCGCCGGCACGAACCGGGGATCCTGCAGCGCCTTGTTGATCTGGTACGACTGGTACGGGTTGATCTGCACGGTCAGCGTGCCGAGGTCCGCGGCCGTGGCCCCGTCGTAGAAGTCCAGCTCGACGGTCGCCCAGTCGTTGTGGAGGTTCACGAGGCCGATGTTCGTGTACGCGGTCGCGTTCTGCCTCAGGCCGATCAGGACCGACGCCGCGGCGGCCGCCTGCGTCGAGACGCCGCCGGAGACGGACGACTGCGGCACGGACAGCCCGAACGTCCCCTTCGTCGGATCGCCGTTGTTGAACGTGCGCGCCGTGATGACCGGCGGCAGCGGCGCGACGTCGCCGCGCACCATGAGGGCGCCGTAGGCCCCGAGCGGCTGGTTGAACGGCGGGCCGGCGAGGAGGTTGCCGGAGTCGATGACGCCGAGCGGATCGACGGTGATCGGGGTCCACGTGAGCTGCGAGTAGTCCGTGACGGGGTTACGCGCGTCGAGGAACGCGACCGAGTACTTCGCCGAGAGCGCCGACGGATTCATGATCGTCACGTCGGACTGCCAGGTCGTCCCCGCGACCTGCCCCAGGACGTACGCCATGCCGGGCACCACCCACTTCGGGGGCTCGGGCGGCGCCGGGACGGTCAGCGCGAGCGTCGTCGACACGGGGAAGCCGTTCTTCGTCAGCGTGAGCTTCGCGGTCCACGTCCCCGGTGCGTAGGCGTGCGTCGCCGTGGAGGAGCCGTTCGTGGTGACGCCGTCGCCGAAGTCCCACGCGTACGAGCCCGCGTCCACGAGGCTCGGGGAGTCCAGCGACGTGAAGACGATGTTCTTGAAGGCCGTCACCTGCGTGTACGTGATCGGGGAGGCGTCGTCGTAGCGCCGCCGAGAACTGCCCCGTCGGGCCGTCGACCTTGATCGGGTACGACATGCCGCTGCCCGCAGAACGTGCCGTCGCGAGCAGATCGGCCGGAGCGTCGCCGTGAAAGTTGCCGCCGGACGTGTACGCGTGCCTCGCGAAGGTGACGGCGGGGTCGTAGACCAGACCGGTCTTGTGCGGGGTTCGTCGCCGAAATTCCAGTCGAACTGCGGACGAGTTGGCGCCCTCGAAATCGAGAAGCCGAGGTTGTCTCCGAGGCTCGCGGACATCGGGATCGTGAGTCCCGAGCGGCCCCTGCGTCACCTGGAGCTGCGTGCCGTTCGACGCGTAGACCTTGAAGTCCACGCTCGGGCACGACGGACCGGCATTCACGACCGTCAGAGGTTGACGGTGGACTGGCCGGTCTTCTGCGTGCGAGATGTCCGTCGCGCTGCACGTGAGGCGACAGTCGTGCCCGGCGCTCGCCGGCGTGTACGTGTAGTTCTGCTGAGCTGCTGATGGCGCCCCGACGCCGGCTACGTACCAGGCGTACGTGTACGAGCCGCTCCCGCCGCTCGCCGAGCACGAGAACACGGTCGGCTGGCCGGTCGAGACGGGGTTCGGACTCGCGTACGCGGTCGACCGTCAGCGAGCCGCTCGGCGGTCCCGAGGTCGACGACGTGACCGTCAGCGTGGCGGGCGACGGCGACGTGCCGGTCGGCGCCCGCGGTGTCCGTCACGCTGCACGTGAGCTGCTCGTGTGATCGTCGAGCCCGACGTGTTGTTGATCGTACGGTGTAGTTGCTCTGCGTCGAGAGCGATGCCTCCGACGGCCGCGAACCACTGGTACGAGTACGGTGCCGGTCCCGCCGGTCGCGCTGCACGAGAACGTGGCGGACTGCCCGCCCACGATCTGCGTCGGGTAGACGGATGCCGAGACCACGGGCTTGACGGACTGCTGGATCGTCAGGTTGACCGCGGGGCTCTGCGCGCTCGTCTGCGCCGTTCTGTCCGTCGCGGTGCACGTCACCGGGTACGTGACGTCCGTGCTCCCGGCGTTCGTCGCCGTGAACGTGTACGGGTTCTGCGTGCTGACCTGGTTTCCATTGATGTACCACGCCTAGGCCGTGTAACGTGCCGGATCCGCCGACGGCCGAGCACGTCAGCGTGACGGGGTTGCCGGCAGTGACGGGGTTCGGGCTCGCGGTGGCCGTCGTCACCGGGATGTTCACGGCGTTGATCGTGAAGTAACCCGTGCCGGCCGGGTCGGGCCAGTACACCGTCCCGCCCCCGCCGCCCGTGTACGTCGCCTTGATCTTGAGGGCGTAGGTGCCGACCGTCCCCGGAAGGGAAATGGAGCTGAGCGCGCCGGAGCTGTCGGCGATATTGAACGTCTGGTAGTTGTCCGCACACGACGCCGCCGGGGTGCAGAGGCTGTACTGGTACGTCGCCGAGATCCCGGTGCCGCGCTGCGAGTTGTTGACGACGTTGACGTTCGAGCCGATGAGTGCCGTGATCGGGCCGGTCGCAGATCCGCCGACCGTGAAGGCCGGCACGAAGTTCGCGATCGTGAACGGCAGGCCGTTCGTCGTGCCCGGCACGTAGTCCGGCGTCGAGAAGCCGTTCGCGTACGTCGTCGTCAGCCAGTAGTAGTGCGTGCCCGACGCTGGGGTTCGTTGGGAGGCACGAGGTGTCCGGCGAGCCCGGGGAGCAGGCCAGCGAGAGGGTCGTCGGAGAGTCTCCGAAGTACCACTTGTACCCGGTCTGCGTCGGGTGCCCGTCGGAGGCGTCGACCATCGGGGCGCCCGACAGGATCTGCGTGGACGCGACCTTCGCGGCCGGGACCTGCCAGTTGATCGTGAACGTCGCGAGGCCCGACGACCCGTACTGGTTGTTCGCCTCCATGGCGATCACGAGCGGCGTCGGCAACGGGGGCGCTCGCGGAGAAGTCCGGCTGGCCGCTCGCGGTGTACGCGCCGTTCGACGTCACGCTCGTCCAGCACCCCGCTCCGGTGAACGGGTTGACGGAAACGCCGGTGTATGTCGGGTCGCACACCCCGTAGATGGTGAAGGCGGTCGGCGGAGCGTTCGCGGAGAGAACCTGCGCGTTGTTGGGCAGCTTGATCTGCGGCGTCGCGCCGGCGTCCTCGGCGGACGCGCCGGCGTGGAAGTCGACGTCGATGTTCCACCCGGCCGAGCCCCAGCCCGTGCCGCCCGGGAGCGGCGTTTGCGACGGCGGCGGATTGACGGCCGGCGTGATCGTCACCTGGTCGCCGATCCAGGCGGTGCCGCCGTTCGAGATCGTGGGGTTGCCGGTGATCGAGGCGTTCGTCGACCGTGATCGTGCTCGTGGCCTTCGGGTTGACGGGCGCGCACGTGAGCGGGACGACGAAGGCAGCTCGTGCCCGTCGGGAAGTACTGGTAGGCGGACGTGCCGCTGCCCGCGAGAGACCGACGCGTGCGTCGCCGGGAGGCTGGAAGCCCGAGGCGCTCACCGGCTGGAACGGCAGGCCCACGGCATTCGGCCACGTGGCGGCCGTGGTCGCGTAGAAGCCGATCTGCGCACGACGGCAGGCTGCGCTGCGCCCACATGACGGCGAAGAGCGTTCCGTTCACCGCGACGAGCGACGAGCCGTCCCCCGCTGTCCCCCAGGTCTCGCCGCGCGCCACCGGGACCGTGTAAGAGGCCCGGGGACGCGGTCGCGGTGAGGTTGCCGTTGCCGTCCTTCGTGACCGCGACGAGACCGTAGCTCGGCGACTTCTCGCCGCTCGCGGCGCGCGACCTCGACGAGGATCCAGAGCTTCGTCGAATCGCCGGGGTCCAGCGCCGCCGTGAAGTTCATCGGCGTAGCAGGTGGAATTGCTCGGACGGACGTACGGGATCGTGACCGACTTGTACGCCGACGTGATGCTGCCCGCGGGCCCCGGGTTCGAGGCGTCGATGACCGTGATGGTCGGGTTCGGGTACGTGCCCGTCTCGTAGACGAGGTAGTTCCCCGCGAGAAGGAGCGGCGACGCGTACGCCGGCGGGAAGCCCGTCGTGTCGTACGCCTGACAGCTCGTCCCGGGGTGCAACTGGTGTACGACGCGAGCGTCGAGGGCAGCGTCGTGATGTCCGCCGCCGTCATGTTGATCGACCCGTGGATCGCGTACGCGATGTAGCGCCCGTTGACGTGCTGGACGACGGTGCCGAGCGCCCGGTTCGGGGCGAAGTCGCCCCAGAGACCGAAGCCTTCGCCCCCGTAGTTCCGGGCCCGCGAGCGTGTGCCACGGCGGGTCGAAGGGGCCGTTGACGGAGAACGTCGCGCGCTGGCCGTCCGGCGAGACGCCGAACGTCTGGATCGCGCTCTGGCCGTCCCCGTGCTGCTGGAGCGGGTTCGTGTTCGTGTTGCTCGGGTCCGATGCGGAAGTCGTCGTACAGGAGCGCGGTCGGGTTCGACCGGGTTCGTGAGGTCGAGGATCGAGTACCCGAACGTCTCGTTCATCATCATCCGGTTCGCGCCGGCCGAGGTCTGGTACAGGACGAGAGAGCGTGCTGTACGAGCCCTGCATCGTCGTCCGCTGGGCGCCCGGCGGGTTCGGCTCGAACGACGAAGGCGTCGACGCCAGCGTGCACGCCGACTGGGCCGCGAGCGGGGCCGGCGAGGCCGCGACCGCGAGAACGAGCAGGGCGAAGCCGGCGCCGAGGACGCGCGCGGCGCGGGAATGGGTCTTCGAGGACGGGTTCATCGGGTTGAGGGGTTTCCTTTTGGAGCAGTCTCCGCATTCGGACTGAATTGCGCTCCTCTCGGGCCAAGGAGCTGATAAAGCGCGACATAGCGATCGTATCCTCCCGAACGGCGCCTGTAAAGACGCACAGGAATCAGAGGCGCCCGAGGTCCGAGCTTCCTGAGGGGAGTGCCGCCGCGACGAGCCGACCTTTCACCGGGACGGGGACAAAAAAAGCGGGCGGCCGAAGCCGCCCGCTCTCCCTGAGACGTCAGGGAAAACCTAGTTGACGGTTCCGGTGCCCTGGAAGTTGGCCGGCGAGCACTGGAACTGGTTGTTGAGGTTCGAGGTCGCGTGGCCGACGCTGATGAACGCGCCGGGCGCGGTGTGCATCACGCCGACCCAGCCCATGTTGTAGAGGCCGTGCGCCGCGTCGGCGCCCGTCATCGTCGCGCTGCGGAGGGTCAGGTCGACCCAGCCGCCGACGAAGCCCTGCGGGTTCCAGCCGGTCGCCGTGAGGAGGTTGATGCGCTGCGACTCGAGGAAGATGTACGTGTTCGGGGGCGGGGTCAGGCCGGGACCGGACGGTCCGGGCGGGATGCCCTGGCCCTGGTACACGTTCTCGTCGTTGTCGTACGTGAGAACCTGGACCTGGTGGTCGGCGTCGTAGAGGCCGTAGCCGGGTCCGCCGTTGTTGGCCTTGGCGGTCGGATCAGCCCAGAAGCAGAGGTTGACGTCCGTGCCGCCGTCGTAATAGTCGGAGCGCCAGACCTGGATCCAGGACTGGAGACCGTTGACCGAGTCGGCGAGGTAGCGGAAGCCGTAGTGGTCGCCGAGGGGCTCGCGGCCGTCGCCGGGGAACTGGAACTGCGGGGCGTAGCCGCTGATGTAGCTCGCGCAGCCCGAGGTCAGCTCGGCCGGGCAAGGCGTGCCCGTGGTCGAGGCGACGAACTTGCCGAAGAAGGTCTTCGTGAACGGCGTGAAGGGCAGGCGGCTGTCGAACTCGACGGCCACGGCCGGGTCGCCCGAGATGTTGCCGCCGTTGGCCGCGGAGTCGACGTAGAAGACGTCGCCGATCAGGACGTTCGGCGTGTACGTGTAGCCGGCGCCGGTCCAGCCGACCGTCGCGATGGCGTCCTTGGTGTAGAAGTCGGGCTGATCGGGGAAGAAGTTCGTGCAGTAGTTGACGACGTCGATCGTCAGGTAGCCCGAGAGAGCGTCCTTGTAGACGGCGTCCGACGCGGCCCAGCCGCACTGCGGGTTGTCCGTGTCGAGGATGTTCGCGCCGGACGACGTCGTGAACGTCGTGACGTCGCCGGACTGGTCGAGCGAGTGCCACACGGTCGGGCGGAAGAGCGGGCGTGATCGCGTCCGCCGTCGTGCAGGTTGTACTGCGAGATCGAGCGGTACGTGTCGGACGTGACGGACGGGGGCAGGTACGCATCCGGGTTCGAGAAGCGGATGAACTGCGTCGCGCCCCAGCCGACGGACGGGCTGATAGATCGCGTTCGTGGCGCCCGGGTTCTTGAGGCCGCACGGGTCGACCTTGTAGGCGCTGGTCTGCGGCAGGTTCGGGCTGAGCTTGCCGTTCATGATGTCGCGCATCGAGAAGGACACGACGTCCTTGCCCGTGAGCGGAATGTTGAAGTCGATGACGGCCTTGGAGTACTTGTTCCACACCGTGACGTGAGCGATCACGCCGGGGGTGGACACGTTGACGATCGAGACGAGAGTGTCGGTGCCGCCCGTCGGAATCGGGAAGTCGGTGGCGCCGTTGAGCGACACCTTGAAGTACGGGACGAGGAGGGTCGCCGCGGGCACGTTGTCGTACGCGCAGGTGACCGCGTAGCCCGTACCCGCAACCGCGAGCAGCGCGAGCACGATCAGAACGGAAAACTTCTTCATTTTTTCTCCTACCGGTGATTTCGATTGAAACGTGTGAAGTCGTCGATCATGGCAAAAGGAATCCGGGCACTCGCCGCCTGCGATATCGAATCACCTCCCGCACTTTTTTTAGAGGCAACGCCCCCGTTGCCCTGGGGCAAAGGGAGCACCGAATCGGATAGAGATATCCCGAACACTGGCGGAACGATAGGGGTGAAATTCCGAGATGTCAAGGCCATTTCGGAAAATTATGTTGGGGCCGCATATCTACCCCCTGAGTGTCGGAAAGCGCCGGAACCTCACCTCGCGAGGCCACGGAACACCCGGAAACCGCCCGCCCGCGTCTCGTCCCCGGTCAGGTACTGGTACATGAGGACGACGTCCGGCGTGTCCGTCCCCGTCCACGTCGCCGATCTTCAGGCACGTGGGGTGGTTCACGAACGTCGGGTTCGCGGCTCGTCGGCCAGTTCCTCGAACTCGCCCGCCGGCGTCTGGAAGAAGACGCGAAGCGCGGTGCGCGGACTCGTCGGCCCAGACGACGTCGTCCAGCCCGTCGCCGTTGAGGTCGCCCACCGCGATCGCCGGCGAGGCCGTTGTCGAACTTGAGCGTCTTGACGATGCGCCTGGCCGCGATCTTCCCGTCCTCGCCGCGGTAGTAGACCGTCACGCCCTGCGCCGTCGATCTTCGGCACGCCGTTCGTCGGGCGTGCGCTTGAACCACGTCGCGAAGATCGCGGGGCGGCCGCGGTACGTGCCGGCCGCCGCGCCCGCCTGCTGGCCGAAGCCCTCGACGACGTCGGCGCCGGCGTAGCGGAACTCGCCGGCCTTCGCGTCGAACTCGTAGAGGTTCGGCGCCCCGCCGATGTAGCGGCACGCGGAGTTGTAGAACGGCAGGCCGCCGCTCGCGTCCTTCGGGACCGCGAGAGCGATCACGTACCCGAAGCATGCGCCCTCGAGCCCCTTGTGGACCTCGCGGAACGCGGTGCCGTCGTTCAGGAACGCGCGGACGTCGTACCCGCGCAGGTACGTGCCGTCCTTCGCGAGGGCGGGCTCGCCGCCCAGCGTGCCCCACTCCCCCATGTCCGAGATGACGAGGAGGTCCTTCCTGCCGTCCCCGTCGAGATCGCCGATCGCGGCCGAGCGCGTCGACATCTCCCGCGGGAGACCGCGCGACTCGATGCGGAACTTCCCGCCGCCCTTGTTGAACGCGATCGCCGGACCGGAGCCGTGGCCGCCGAAGACGATGTCGGGCTTGCCGTCCCCGTCCATGTCCGCGACCGCCGCGAAGCCGTACTCGGCCGAGATCTGCTCGGGGTTGTCGAGATCGAGATCGACGTGGCTCCAGCGCCAGTCGCCCTTGTCGTCCTTGCCGAGCCTGAACACCATGAGCGACTGGCCCGTCAGGCGGGCGGGCGGCGCGACGATCTGCGGGTGCCCGTCGCCGAGAACGTCGCCGAGATCGAAGTTCTCGCGCCACATCCCCGCCCGGGGCAGGCCCGCCGAGATCTCCTCGAAACGCAGGGTGCTCCTGCGAGACCTTCGGCGTGACGACCTCGGCCTCGCTCTTCGGCACCTCGAAGATCGGCGGGCCTGGTCCTCGGCGGCGGGCGGCGGCCTTCGGATCGCGCTTCTTCGGCTCCGGAGGCGCCTCGACGATCCACGCCTTGTCGTCCTGCCGCAGGATCGGAATCCCGGCGCTGCTGACCATCGCGAGGAAGAGGCGGCCGTTTTTCTCGTAGAACTGGTTGCCCGGGCTGCCCTTCGGGACCCGCATGACGCGCCGGCCCGTCTCGGAGTCGACGTACGGAGTCATGGGGGCGCCGGGGGCGGCCTCCTCACCGTTCTCGTCCCTGGCCTGCGCGGGAGCATTCAGCCCGAGAAGCTCTTCCGCCCGCTTGTTCGTCTTGACCTCGGCGTCTCTCGAAGTCGGCGTCGGCGACGGGCTGGGAGACGGAGGACGAGGCCTTCGGAGCGGAGGAACATCCGGCGACGCCGAGCGCGGCAGCCACGAGGAGGACGGGCAGGGACAGTTTCACGAGATCTCCTGTTGACGCAACGGAACCCGGCGGCCTTCGGCCGGCGGGCGAGCGTGAAATTCGGGCCTAGAGTAGGTCGGCGAAGGCCGGCCTGAGCCGGCGATACAGCTGACGTCCCAGAAAGCCTAGCACGATGAATGCCGCCGTTTCGGCGCCGAGACGGCGTACCGGGGGCAGCTCCATGCCGAAGAGCGCCGCCCGGAAGAGCGCGACGACGTCTCGCAGCGGGTTCAGGGCGAGGACGGGCCGGGCAAACGCCGGGACGAGCTCCTCGGCGTAGAGGATCGGCGTCACGTAGAACGCGATCATGAGGATGGGCGGGAGGATCTGCGCGAGGTCGCGGAAGAACGGGTTGAGCGACGCGAGGATGAGCGCGGGTCCCGCGAGGACGAGGAGTTCGAACGCGAACGGCAAGGAGCAGGAGGTGGGGCTGCAGGTGCCCGCGTCCCGAGACCACGAGGAAGATCGACAGCAGGACGATCCCGATCGTCTGGATCACGAGGGCCGCCCCGACCGACGAGAGCGTCAGCAGGGCGACCGGGAACTTCAGCTTCTTGACGAGATGCGCCTGGTCGGTGATCGAGGTCGTGCCCCGGACGATTGCTTCCTGCACTCCCAGCCACGGGAGCATCCCCGCGAGGAGAAACTCGGTGTAAGTCCCCCCGAATCCCTTCGGGGTGGGGATCTTGAGGACGTAGGTGAAAACGAAGGCGTTGAGGGCGCAGATGATGGCCGGATTGAGAACCGCCCAGAATGGGCCCGCAAAGCTCCCGGCGTACCGGGCCGCGAGGTCTCGGCGCAGGAGCTCGGAGAGCAGGAAGATCTTGTTCTTCAATGAAGTAGCGTCCCTCGGAGTCTCCGGAAACCGCTTGAAAAGGCCGGAGCGGAGGTCTATCTTACTTGGTCAGCGCTCATGAGTGCCGTGCCGCGTGCGTCCCAGATCCTCCTCGTGGGGCAGAAGATCCGGCAGATCCGGAAGAGCCGGCATCTGACGCAGGCGGATCTCGCCGCGCGCATCGGGGTGACGCAGTCCGACCTCTCCCGGATGGAAAACGGTGAGTACAAGGTCGGCCTCGACACTCTCTTCCGGATCCTTCAGGTGTTCGAGCTGTCGATGAGCCACTTCTTCGAGGAGCCCGCCGGTCCGGACGCCGCGGGCGAGAACGCGACCGTCGCGGCCCCGTTCGAGGACTGGGCCGCCCTCCCGCCGGAGACCCGCCGCGAGGTGAGCGAGTTCATCGCCTTCAAGCGAATGCAGGTCGAGAAGTCTCGCAACGACGAGGACCCCGGAGACGACACCAATGGCTGAGGCGATGCCCGACGCCGCCGTGACGGCCCGCGCCGCCGCCGAGGCCTCGCGCCGCGACGCCCTCGCCGCAGCTCGAGAAGGGCGCGTTCGCGGCCGCTCTCGCGTGCTACGACGCGGCGCTCGCCTCCGCGCGCGAGATGGCGGACCCGGCGTTCGTCGACTGGATCTACGTCTGCCGCGCCGCGGCGGCCTCCGAGCTCGGGCCTGCCGAGACGGAGCTCGTCGAGCTCAAGAGGATCCTGCTCCGGACCCGCGACAGCCAGACGGCGTTCCGGGCGGCGTACTACAGCGCCGCGATCTACCGCTTCCGGAAGGAGCGGAACAAGGTCTTCTTCTACGCGAACCTCGCGCGGCGCCACGCCGAGGAGATCGGCGAGCCCCGCCTGATCGGCGCGTGCTTCAACGAGGTCGGGAACGCGCTCGCGGCCGACAGCCGCTTCGGCGAGGCCGCCGCCGCGTACCGCTCCGCGCTGGAGCGCACGGCCTCCGAGGCCGGACTTCTCTCCGTGCCTCGCGCGCAGTGGTCCGACAATCTCGGGTACTGCCTGATCGCCGAGGACCGCGTCGCCGAAGGGCTCACGCTCGTGCACGCCGCGCTCGACACGCTCGAGAAGGAATCCGCCCGCGGGTTCACCGTCTACCCGCTGCTCGACCTCTGCTTCGGCTACCTCAAGCAGGACCGCTACGAGGAGGCCCGCTGGTTCGGCGAGGAAGGCCTCTCGCGCGTCGCGGTCGCGGGCGACCTCGAGGCCGAGAAGAACCTCCTCTATCTCCTCGGCGAGGCCTCGCACCTCTCGGGCGACGCCGCCGCGTCGCAGGATTACTTCGACCGCCTCGCGCGCCTCTACCCGGACTTCCGGAACCTGCGCGCGTACCTCGACGTCTTCGACTTCCGCAACGTCATCAACCTCCGGAGCTGACCCGATGACCGTCTCGCACCGCCCGTTCGCGTCCCGGTTCCGCGCGGCCCTCCTCGGGCTCGCGGTATTCGCCTGCGTCGCGGCCCCGCGGGCGGACGCGGCCTCGGCGGTCCTCGCGAAGAACGGGACGCTCTACGAAGTCTTCGCGGCGCAATACGGCGACGTCGTGAGCGGCGCGAACCAGGCCGATGCCGCGACCCCCGTCGTCGCGCTGCGCCGGACGGTTCCCGGACAGGCGCCGACCGTCGAGGTCGTGGGCGGCAGCTTCAGCTCCCTCATCAAGTTCGGGGCGGCGCTCGAGTTCGACGACTCGACGCAGACGATCTTCGTGGTCTACACGAGCCTCCAGGTCCAGGGGTTCGTCGCGGACGTCCACGTCTCGATCTGGCGCGGCGGCGGGTGGGCCGACGGCCAGTTCCTCCCGAACTCGGGGATGTACTTCTCCGTGAACCCCCGGATCCTCGTGACGCGCCAGACCTACAACGACTTCGACTCCTCGGGCAACGTCGTGACGAAGACGCGCTCGATCCTGTCCCTGGTGTGGTGGGAGGAGAGCGCCCTCTCCCAGGCACGCTACGCGTCGCTCTTCATCGAGGACGGCGCGCTGAACGTCGACACCGTCGTTGCACTCAACCTCAACGACCTCGCGGGAGCCTCGGGCCCGACGAACAACCAGAACCTCCCGACGTCCTCGTACATGTACCCCGCCTTGCAGCGGGACCCGGCGACGAACGGCGGCGTCATCGCGTCCTTCGCGGACCTCGCGACCGGGACGCAGAAGGTGCTGCACATCGGCTTCCCGGACGACTACACGACGGCCGCCTGGAACGCCTCCACCAGGACCGCGAGCTCGCGGACGACCCCGATCGGGCGCAGCAGCCGCGACTTCGCTCTCCCGACGCGGATCGACCTGCCCTTCATGGTCGCGGTCGGCACGATCGTCGCGCCCTCCGACACGCCCACGTACTGGTGGTCCCAGAACGGCGCGCTGAGCTACCTGTCCGGCGACTCCGCGTCCCTCGCGCAGGGCCCGCAGACGATCCCGCTCCGCCCGGACTTCCAGCTCGACAGCGCGCTTGCGGCCGTCCGGTCGATGACGGACAAGCAGTAGAAGGAAAAGGCGCTGTGCGCCTGCGCCCTCCCGCGAGACGACTTGACGCTTACAGTCCCGACGGGAGGTTCGCGCGCGGGTCGCGCCCGTAGAGCGCGGAGAACCTGCCGGCGAGGTCGCGCCCCTCGGGCGTGACGTGCTCGGGCATCGCGATCGTGACGCGGTAGTAGTGGTCGCCGTCCGCGCCGCGCCCGCTCCTCACGCCGAACCCCTTCAGGCGGAACCGCTGGCCGGCCGCCGTTCCCGGCGGGATCTTCGCGCGCACGGGGCCGTGGATCGTCGGGACGTCGATCTCGGCGCCGAGGTACGCCTCGGGCACCGTCACCGGCACCTCGGTGAGGATGTCGTCTCCCTCGCGCCCGAAGTACGGGTGCGGCTCGACCGTGAGCGCGACGTAGAGGTCGCCCTCCTCCGTGCGGCCCTTGCCGGGCACGCGCACTTTCGAGCCGGTCGAGACGCCCGCCGGGATGCGGATCGTGATCTTCTCGTTCGCGACGACCTCGCCGAGGCCGCGGCAGACGGGGCAGGGGCTGCCGCCCGCGCGGCCCGAGCCGCCGCAGCGCGCGCAGCGCCGCGGGAGACGCGCGCGGAACGAGACCGTCCCGCCGAGAACCGCCTCGCGGAACGGCACGGTGAGCTGGGCGGCCGCGTCGTCGTCCTCCTCGGCGACGCCGCGCGGGCCGACGCCCGGCGCGCCGCCGGAAAAGAGGTCCGAGAAGAGGTCGCCGAAGTCGCCGGTCCACCGGAAGCCGCCGCCGGGGCCGCCGCCCTGCGGGGCGCCTCCGAAGGGCGAGCCGCCGAACGGCGAGCCGCCCGCGTGCGGGGCGCGGGCCGCGCCGCCGCCGGGCGGCCATGCGCCCGGCTCGGGAGGCTCGCCGGTGTCCCCCGTCAGGTCGTAGTGCTTGCGCCGCTTGGCGTCCTTGAGGACTTCGTAGGCGGACGCGATCTCCTGGAACTTCTTCTTCGCGGAGGAGTCGCCCGGGTTCACGTCCGGGTGGAACTTCCGCGCGAGGCGGCGGTACGCCTTCTTGATCTCGGCGTCCGAGGCGCCGCGCGCCACGCCGAGTGCGGAGTAGAGGTCGCGGGTCGCCATCGCCGCGTCACGATACCCCTAAGACGCGGGCTGCGGGCAGGTCCCAAGCGCGCGGCGCAGGCGCGGTACCATGTCCGCGAAGGTTCAGGGGCGCCGCCGTGAAGATCCTCCAGCATCGAGACGTGCTTTCCGTCGTCCTCGCGGGCGGCATGGGGGAGCGGCTCTTCCCGCTCACCCGGGACCGCGCCAAGCCGGCCGTCCCCTTCGGCGGGAGATACCGGATCATCGACTTCGTCCTCAACAACTTCGTGAACTCCGGCCTCACGAAAGTCAAGGTGCTCACGCAGTTCAAGTCGAACTCGCTCATCGAGCACATCATCCGCACCTGGCGCCTCACGTTCGACATCGGGCAGTTCGTCGACCCGGTCCCGGCGCAGATGCGCCGCGGCCCGCACTGGTTCCGCGGCACCGCCGATGCCGTGTACCAGAACCTCGACCTCGTGTTCGACGAGGAGCCCTCGCACGTCTGCGTCTTCGGCGGCGACCACATCTACGTGATGGACATCAACCCGATGCTCGCGTTCCACGAGGACGGCGGGCACGACCTCACGATCGCCGCGTATCCCGTGCCGCTCAAGGAGGCGACCCGCTTCGGGATCCTCGAGGTCGCCGACGACGGGCGGATCGTCGGGTTCGAGGAGAAGCCGAAGGAGCCGCGCCCGATCCCGGGGCAGCCGGAGCTCGCGCTCGCGTCGATGGGCAACTACGTCTTCCGCGCGAGCGTCCTGATCGAGGCGCTCGAGCACGACGCGCTGCAGGACACGACGCACGACTTCGGCAAGAACCTGATCCCGTCTCTCCTGAAGGGCGGCGCGCGCCTGTACGCCTACGACTTCTCGCTGAACCGCGTCCCCGGCAACGAGGACCTCGCGCCCTACTGGCGGGACGTCGGGACCGTGGACTCCTACTGGGACGCGTCGATGGACCTCATCTCGGTCACGCCGCCGCTCAACCTCTACAACACGAAGTGGGCGATCAAGAGCCACTCGACTCAGCTCCCCCCGGCGAAGTTCGTCTTCGCGGACGCCGTCTCGCAGCGCATCGGGCTCGCGACGGACTCGATGGTCGCGTCGGGCTGCATCATCTCGGGCGGCACGATCCACCGGTCGATCCTCTTCCCGCGCGTGAGGATCAACTCCTTCTCGCACGTCGAGGAGTGCGTCCTGATGGACGGCGTGGACGTGGGCCGGTACGCGCGGCTCAAGCGCGTCATCGTGGACAAGGGCGTCAAGATCCCGCCGGGAATGGAGATCGGCTTCGACCTCGAAGAGGACAAGAAGCGCTTCCACGTCTCCGAGGGAGGCGTCGTCGTCCTGCCCAAAGGGGCGGTCCTCACCGAACCCGACTGACCCCGGGCCCCATTCCCGGTTGCCTCGACGTCGCTGACCGTATAAAGTTCGGGTTCCAGACCCCAGAGCCGAATTTTATATGGACGACATCGATCGCCGGATCCTCGACATCCTCCAGCGGGACGCCAAGATCTCGCAGGCCCGGATCGCCGAGACCGTGGGCCTCACGACGCCCTCGGTGAACGAGCGGATCAAGAAGCTCGAGACCAAGGGCTTCATCCGGCGCTTCACCGCGCTCCTCGACCCGCTTCTCGTCGGGATGCCCCTCGTGGCGCACGTGGACGTCCTGCTGGAACACCCGCGCTTCGAGAGGCCGTTTCTCGAGGAAATCGAGAATCTCCTCGACGTCCAGGAGTGCTACGCGATCTCGGGCGATTTCGGCTACCGTCTGAAGATCCGCGCCCGGGACGTCGAGCACCTCGAGCGAATCCTGCGCGAGAAGCTCCAAACCCTGCGCGGCGTCGTGAGGACCCGCGTCGAGCTCTCCCTCTCGATCAAGAAGGACTCGACGCTCCTGCCCCTGGCCGACGGGACCTGAGATAAGATCTCACCATTCTGGGTGAGCCTCCGAGTGTCGATTCCGCACCAAATCGTCCCCAGAAAGGCGCGTTTCGGAGTGCCGGTCCGGCGCGGGCTTATACGTTGCGTAATCGTTAATCATTGCGGGGACTCCGTTTAGATTCAAATGCCGCCGCTTGTAAACCGAAGGCATCGCACTTGCGTATATATGGGAAGGAGATCGAAACGAGCATTCGATGCAAAGTCAAATGAATACGACGGTCTTCACATCCCCCCTTTTTCCCGCCGGCCTCCCGGCTGACGGGCCCTCCACATTTTCTTCCCTCCACACAGAAACCCTCAGTTAGTCCATCCCACCGCCGCAATCCCCGCCCGACCGCAAGGTCGGGTGGGAGCCCACCGTTTGGCGAGCCTAGAAGTGGTAGGCGACCGACCCGCCCAGGGTGATGGGCTTGTGGTTCGCGTCCGTGCGCAGCAGGTAGCCCGCGGCCTCGAGACGGACGTCCCAGCGCGTCGCGACGTGGAACGCCGCCATGACCCCGCCGTGCCAGCCGATCACCGTCTCCTTGACGTCCGTCCCCTGCTGGTCGCCCGTGGGCGCGTTCGGGTCGAGGCCGTAGACGCCCACGCCGCCGAAGAAGCCCGCGTCCCACCACGGCTCGCGGAAGAGATAGCCCACCGACGCGAGGCCCGCGTTGACCTTGACGTCCGGCGCCGACGTCGGCGTCCCGAACGGCGGAACGTAAGGCGTGCCGGGAAGCGAGAACGTCATGTACCGGAGCTGGAGAAAGACCCCCTTCTCGAGGACGACCTCGCCGAAGACGTGAAAGCCCCCGCTCGAGAACGACTTCACGTCCGACGCCTGACCGGTGTCGGTCACCCACTCGCCTCCCGCGCCGACCGCGAACGGATAGCCCATCGTCCGCGGCGGCCCGATCTGGGCCTGGGCCGGGGCGGAGAACGCGGCGGTGGCGAGGGCGAGGCACGCGGCGAAGCGAAAAATGGCACGCATCGGGATCGAGAATACGTCAGTTGCGTCGGCGCCATGAGTCATATCGTTCATACGAATGCGGCGTGACGCTCGTCTAGAATCGGCGGCGTGCCCGGTCCGGAGCCGCCTCCCCTTCTCCCCGGCGCGCCCGCAATCGCCTCCTTCCTCGCGTTGCTCGTGCCCTCGCGGTGCGCCGTGTGCGACGCGCCCCGCCTCGAGACCGGCGGCGGCGGCGTCTGCCCCGCGTGCTGGGCCGCGTTGCCCCGGCTCGCCCCGGACGCCGCGTGCCCGCGCTGCGCGCTGCCCGGCGACGGCAGCCTCTGCGCCTCCTGCCGGCGCGAGCCGCCGCCCGTCGCCCGGAGCGTCGCCTTCGGCCTCTACGCGGGCGGCCTGAAGACCCTCCTCCACGCGTTCAAGTTCCACGGCTGGGACCTCCTCGCCGCGCCCTGCGGCGCGCGCCTCGCCGACGCGGCCTGGGCCGCGGGTCTCGCGAAAGGCGCGGACGCTCTCGTCCCGGTGCCCTCGACGCGCCGCCGCAATCGCGCGCGCGGCTACGACCCCGCCGCTCTCCTCGCGGAGTCCGCGGCGCGCCGCCTGCGACTGCCCGCCCGCGGCCTCCTCGCGCGCACGCGGGACACGATGCCCCAGTCCGGACTGCCCGCGGCCCACCGCCGCGCGAACGTCGACGGAGCGTTCGCCGCGTCGACGTCCGCGCGGGGCCGCGTCCTCGTCCTCGTGGACGACGTCGCGACCACGGGCGCCACCCTGTTTTCCGCCGCCGGCGCGCTCACGCGCGCGGGCGCCGCCGAGGTCCGCGGGCTCGTCCTCGCCCGCACGCCGGAACCGGAGCCTTCATGACCGCACTGTTCGACCGTTTCGTCGTCGCGACCCTTCCCCTCGTCCCCAGGCCGATCGTGAAGCGCGTCGCCTCGCGCTACGTCGCGGGCGACACGCTCGAGTCGGCGCTCGATACGGTGCGCGCCCTCGCCGCCGAAGGCGCCATGGGGACGCTGGACGTCCTCGGTGAAAGCGTCACGCACCGCGACCAGACGGTCGCGACCCGCGAGCAGTACCTGAAGACGATCGACGCGCTCGCCGCGTCGGGCCTGCCCGCGAACGTCTCCGTGAAGCCGACCGCCGTGGGCCTCGCGATCGACCCCGCGCTCGCCCTCGAGAACTGCACGGCGATCTGCACGCGGGCCCGGCAGCACGGGATGTTCGTGCGGCTCGACATGGAGGACAGCCCGTACACGGAGTCCACCGTGAAGCTCGTCCTCGCGCTCAAGGAGCGCTTCGACGTCGGCGGCGTCCTGCAGGCCTACCTCAGGCGCAGCCTCGACGACCTCGGCCGGCTCCTCGAACGAAACGTGAACGTCCGCATCTGCAAGGGCATCTACGTCGAGCCGCGCACCATCGCCTGGAAGGACCGGCAGACGATCATCCGCAACTTCTCTGCCCTCGTGGACAAGCAGCTCGCCGGCGGCGCCTACGCCGCGATCGCGACGCACGACGAGGCCTGCGTCCAGCTCGCCCTCGCGACGATCGACCGCCTGAAGGTCCCCCGCGACCGGTACGAGTTCCAGATGCTCCTCGGCGTGGACCCGGTCCTTCGCAAGAGCCTCCTCGACGCCGGCCACCGGCTGCGCGTCTACGTGCCGTACGGGCGGGACTGGTACGCCTACTCCACGCGGCGGCTCAAGGAGAACCCGTCGATCGCCCGGCACGTCCTGAGGTCGATGGCGGGCCTGGGGCCGGCCGCCTCCTGAGCGCCGATCCCCCCTTCCAAGACCGTTGACGCCGCGCAGAAGACGGGCGGAAGATACCCGGGCCGGAAGATCCGTGCTGCGAACGCTTCGCCCCACCGCCGCCCTTCTCGCCGGCCTCGCGGCCGTGTCGTTGCCGGGGCGCGCGGCCTTCGCGGCGTCGCCCGCCGCGATCCCCGCCGCCGCCGTCGCTCCCCTTTCGGGAATCGTCCGAGCCGACGGCCGCCCGATGCCCGGCGCGTCGCTCGTCGTCCGCGGCGTGACGGCCGGCGGAGCGACGTTCCTGCGCCTCATCAAGAGTGAACCCGACGGGACGTTCGTCATCCCGAACGCCGCCGAGGGTCTCTACACGGTCCTCTCGGTCGTGCCGGGATTCCGCCCCGCCGTCGCGCGCCTCTTCCACCGGCCCGCCGCCGACGACGGCACGCTCTCGTTCATGCGCATCGACCTCGAGCGTCCGACCGGCGTCCTGCCGGAGAGCCCGGACGGCGCCCTGGACCCGTGGAGCGCCCGGGCGGTCGTGTCGGGGGACGTCCTGCGCGACGTGCCCGCGATCCTGGCCGCGCTCGACGCGACGCCCGCTCCCCCGGCGCCGGCCGGGGTCCTCGCCTCGGCGCGCGACACGCGCGTCGCGTTGCCGGTCCATGCCGCCGTCACGACGACGGCGGGTTTCGGGGCGCTCGGCACCTCCTCGCTGTCGCGCACCCAGCTCGAAATCTCGGGCGCCCTCAGTCCGGGCGTGAACTGGGGCGCCTCGGGACAGTACGCGCGCCTCGCGGACCTCTCGGGCGACAAGACGGGCGACGCCTCGCGCATCGCGGTGGACGTCAACGCCGGCTCGTCCCAGACCGTCCACATCTCGACGCGCCAGCAGAGCCTCACGGCCGAGACGGACCCGGCGCACTTTTCGGCCCACGCGCTCGACTGGAGCGGCTCCGTCTCCGCGAACGCCCAGGGCGCCGTCTCGGCGCGCGTGATCACGCAGTCGAACCTCCTCTCGACCGGCCCGGTTCCGGACCAGTTCGCGCGCTACTCCGACGCCGTGAACGTCGCGGCCCGTTACCAGACCGACCTCGGCGCGTCGAGCTACGCGCGCGTGACCGTCGGCTACCGGTCGACGACGGCCGTTTACGCCGGCGCCGTCGTCCCCTTCGAGCGCGAGACGCGCGCGGGCGGCGTCGCGGGCCTCCGCCTCGGCGAGGTCTTCGTCGTCGAGGGGGGCGCGACGGGCGACACGTCGATCTACGGCCGCGGCGTCACGCCGGAGCTGACGGTCGCCCTGCACACGCACGACGGCTGGCGCGTGTACGGGTTCGCGTCCCGCCGCTACGATCGGCCTTCGGACGCGGTCGTCCTGCGGCCCGGCGAGGCCGGGGCCGACGAGGCGGATCTGACACGCCTCTCGCGCTCCTTCTACCGCGCGGGCGCGGGCTGGCAGAACCGCGAGGGCGACGGGGTCACGGTGGACGTCTCGCGCCGCGAGTTCGACGGGACGTACCGCCTCCTCTTCGACGCGGATTTCGTCGACCAGCTCGACTCGCTCTACTACTTCCCGAACGACGTCGCGACCGACGCGTCCGTCACGGTCTCGACGCGCCTCGGGGCGGGCTTCGACGGGCACGTCGCCGTGCGTGCGGGGACGATCTCGGGCGCGCGGGACGGCGCCGTCAGCTCCGACGAGGGAACCTGGAGCGCCGCGCAGGCCGGGCTGCACGTGCGCGCGACGGACACCTCGATCGGCGTCGGCTACCGCACGGTCAACCAGTCGCTCGTCCGCTCGGGCACGACACTCCACAACGACATCGACACCATCGGCATTACGCTCGCCCAGGGTCTCCCGGTCCCCGTCCTCCGGGCGGTCGGGAGCGACTGGCGGGCTCTCTTTTCGGTCGAGCGCGGCAAGCGGCGCCAGGGCGAGGACGCCGAGAAGACGGACCGCCGGTTGGCGGGCGGCCTCGCGCTCTCGTTCTGATCTCCATTCCCCTAGAGTCCCGTTCAAGTTTCCGTTCTCGCTTTCGGGAGCGGAGCGGTCGCGATTCCATAACCGCTTGAAATAGAAGGTTTTCTCGCGATTCAAACTACCGGATCACTGGCATTCGCCTTGCTGCAAGCGTTGAGATGGACTCGAGCGGCTCAACGGGACGCGCTCTGGCGCGCGCCGGTCTTGTGTCGCTTCTTTTCGCCGGCCTGATCCCGTCGGCCGTGTGCCTCGTGCGGAAGGCCGAGGCCGTCGGCCGCGCCGACATCCTTGTCGCCCCGGAAGGCGGCGGCCTGCGCGTTCACCGCGTCGGCCCGTCCGCGTCCGCCTCGGGACTCGCGCCCGGCGACCTCCTCCTCCTCGTGGACGGGGCGAGCGCCCGCGGGGCCCTCGAGCCTGCGAGGCTCTTCGCGGATCGGGCCGCCGACGTGGTCTTCCTGCGCGGCGCCGCGATGCGCCGCCTCCGGACGACGCCCGTGCCCGCGCCGTGGGACATCCGGTACCTGTTCCTGTTCGCCGTCGGCGCCGCGTTCCTCGCTTCGGCGCTGGCGGCGCTGCGCCCGATGCGTCCGACGCGGGAGGCGCTCCTCTACGCGGCGTTCGCGATCTCGGTCGGCCTCGTCCTCACGCTGACGCCCGCGCCGCCTCTCGACGGGTTCTACCGCGTCTCGGTCCTCGCGGAGGACGCGGCCCGGGCCCTCTTCCCCGCGTTCCTTCTCGCCCTCGTCCTCACGTTCCCGCGCCGCGCCCGCCGCGTGCGGGCGTGGTTCGCGTTCGTCCCTGCGGCCGCGCTCCTCGCGGCGACGGCCCGCATCTATTTCGGCACGGTCGCGGACGCGCCGTCCGCCGTCGCCGCGCTCGATCGCGCGCAGATCGCGTGGATGGCCGCCGGGGCCGCGCTCGCCGCCGCACGTCTCGTCTTCGTCTCGCGGCGCCCGACCGACCTCCTCACGGAAAAGCAGGTCCGGTTCCTTCTCCTGGGGACCGCGGTCGGCCTTCTCCCGCTCGTCCTCCTGAACCTCGTCCCCCACCTCCTCGGCGGGTCGATCCCGATCCTCTCGACGCTCGCGCTCCTCCCGCTCGCCCTCGTGCCCGCCGCGTTCCTCGCGGCGCTGACGCGCTACCGGCTCTGGGACGTGGAGGTCCTCGGGCGCGAAGCGGCGTCCGTCACGGGCGCGCTCCTCGTCGGCGCCGGCTTCTTCACGCTCGCCGAGGTGCTCCTCGCCAATCCGCTCGCGGTCGCGGTCCCGCACGCCCGCGGCGCGCTCCAGACGTCCGCCGGCTTCCTGATGGCGTTGAGCTTCGTGCCCGTCCGCCGCGGCCTGTCGGCGGCGTTCCTGCGCCTGCAATACCGCGACGGGGTGCGCGACCGCGACGGCCTCCTCGCGCTCGTGCGCGAGCTGCCGTCCCCGCGGCCGCTCGGCGAGCTGACGGACCTCCTCGTCGCCCGCGTCACGCGCGGCCTCGGCGTGCCCCGCGCCGCGCTGCTGGGCGTGGCCGACGACGCCGCGGACGGCAGCGCGGTGGACGGAGGCGGCACCCTCCCGCTCGCCGAGCTCCCGGCCTCGGCGCGCCTCCTCACGACGCGGCTCTCGCGCCAGGATTTCGCGGAGCGCCCGACGCCCGCGGTCGCGCGCCTCAGGCGGGCGGGCTTCCGCACGCTCGCACCCCTCACGGTGAGCGGGCGTCTCCTCGCGCTCTTCGCGGTCGCCGACCGCGCGGGCCGCGTGCCGCTCTCGGCCGAGGATACCGAGCTCCTGGAGACCGTCCTCGCTCCGGCGGCGCTCGCCCTCGACCACGCACGCCTCTTCGACGAGCTGAGGACGCAGGCCGACCGCTACCGGAGCCTTCAGGAATTCCACGAGAACGTCGTCGCCGGCTCGGCCGCCGCGATCGCCGCGACGGACGGCCGCGGCTGCTTCACGTCCGTCAACCCGGCCTTCGCGGCGCTCCTCGGCCGCAGCGCGGCCTCGCTCCTCGGCGCGCGCGCCGCGGACGTCCTCCCGCCCGCGCTGGTGTCCCCGAACCCGCCCGCGCGGGTCGAGACGGACCTCGGCTCCGGCGCGCGCGTCCTGAACGTGGCCGTGTCGCCCTTCCCCGGCGCGGCCGAGGGCTCGAACGCCCGCGTCCTCGTCCTCGTCGACGCGACGGAGACCGCGCGGCTCGAGAAGGCCCTCGCCGACCGCGAGCGCCTGACGGCTCTCGGAACCCTCTCGGCAGGCGTCGCCCACGAGGTGAACACGCCGCTCGCGGGCGTCGCGGGCTTCGCGCGACTCCTCCTGGACGAGACGGCGGGCGACGACCCGCGCCGGCCCCTCGTCGAGAAGATCGAGCGCCAGGCCTTCCGCGCCTCGCGCCTCGTCGGCAGCCTCCTCGACCTCGCCCGCGGGCGTCCGCGCGAGATTACGCCGCTCGACCCACGCGACGTCGCGCGGGAGGCCCTGCGCGCGCTCGAGGACGAGGGCGCCGCGCGCGGCGCCTCCGTCCGCCTCGCACCCGGGGGACCCGTGCCCGCCGTGGCGGGCCACCGCGACGCGCTCGTGCAGGTCCTCGTGAACCTCGTCAAGAACGGGATCGAGGCCGCCACCGCGCCGGGCGCCGCGCATCCCGCGGCGCCCGAAGTCGTCCTCGCCGTGTCGGCCTGCGGGGGGAGCGTGAGGTTCGACGTGACGGACAACGGTCCGGGCCTCGCCGACGACGCGTCGCGCGTCTTCGAGCCGTTCTTCTCGACGAAGACGGCGCAGGGCGGGACCGGCCTCGGCCTCTCGATGGCGCGGGATATCATCCGCGCTCACGGCGGCACGCTGACCGCGACGTCCGGGGCTTCCGGTGCCCGCTTCACGGTCACGCTTCCCGCCACGACCTGAGTCATGGCCACGGTCCTCATCCTCGACGACGAGCCCGTCATCCGCGAGGTGCTCGGCGCGGTCCTCGCGAAGGCGGGGCACGCGACGCGTGAGGCCGCGACGGCCGCCGAAGGGCTGCAACGCCTCGAGAAGGAGCCCATCGACCTCCTGCTCCTCGACCTCATGCTGCCGGACAGGCCCGGCCTCGAGGTTCTCGTCGACGTGCGCGCGCGCCATCCCGAGATCCCCGTCGTCGTCGTGACGGCTTACTCCTCGGTCGAGAGCGCGATCGCGGCGATGCGCGAGGGCGCGTTCCACTACATCCCGAAGCCGTTCCGCAACGAGGAAGTCGTCCACGTCGTCACGCAGGCGCTCGAGAAGCGCCGTCTCGTCGCCGAGAACCGCGCCCTCCGCGCGAAGCTCGAGCCGGCCGGGAGCTTCCGCGAGCTCGTCGGCCGTTCGGCCGCGATGGAGCGCGTCTTCGAGATGGTCCGCCAGGCGGCGGTTGCGCGCACGACGGTCCTCATCACGGGCGAGAGCGGAACGGGCAAGGAGCTCGTCGCGAAGGCGCTCCACCGGCTGTCGCCGCGGGCCGCCGGATCGTTCGTCACGGTCCACTCCGGGGCGCTCCCGTCCGACCTTCTCGAATCGAACCTCTTCGGCCACGTCCGCGGGTCGTTCACCGGCGCCGTCGCCGACAAGAAGGGGCTCTTCAAGGCCGCCGACGGCGGAACGATCTTCTTCGACGAGATCGGGACGGTGCCGCTCGAGACGCAGGCGAAGCTCCTGCGCGTCCTGCAGGAGCGGGAGTTCACGCCGGTCGGCGCCGTCGAGCCCATCCACTCCGACGTGCGGGTCCTCGCCGCGACGAACGCCGACCTCACGAAGGCCGTCGCCGAGGGGCGCTTCCGCGAGGACCTCTTCTACCGGCTCTGCGTCATCACGGTGAACCTGCCGCCGCTGCGCGAGCGGAAGGACGACGTCCCCCTCCTCGTCGAGACGCTCCTCGCGCGGGCGGCGGCCGAGAACGGGCGCGCCGTTCCGTCCGTGACGCCCGCGGCGATGAAGGCCCTCCTCGACCACGACTGGCCCGGCAACGTCCGCGAGCTCGAGAACGTCCTCGAGCGCGCCCTCGTCCTCGGCCACGGCGTCATCGACCTGGACCAGCTGCCCGACGCCGTGCGCCGGTCCGTCCCGCGCGCGGCCGCCTTCCCGGCCGACGGCCTGAACTTCAAGGACGCGGTCGGGGCGTACGAGCGAGCGCTCCTCGCGGCGGCGCTCGGCCGGGCGAACGGCGTCCAGAAACGCGCCGCCGAGCTGCTCGGCCTCAAGCCGACGACGCTCAACGAGATGCTCAAGCGGCACGGGATGCTCCCGCGCGACGCCAAGGAAGCCGAGACCGAGCCCGCTAGCCGCGCCTGAGGAGGACGAGCGTCCGGTCGTCGCCGAACGGCGTCCCGCCCGTGAACGCGAGGAGCGTCGCCGCGAGCGACGCCTCGAGATCCGCCAGGGGCTTCGTCCGGAGGTCTTTCAGCGTCGCGACGAGCCGCTCCGTCCCGAACTCCTCGTCCTCTGCGTTCGCCGCCTCCGTGACGCCGTCCGTGTAGAGGGCGAGCAGGTCGCCGGGCTGCATCGTGAAGGCCCCCGACGCGTAGGTCTTCCCGGGGAAGAGCCCGAGCGGCGGGCCGTGGGCGCCGAGCATCTCGACGTCGCCTCCCGCTCGAACGAGGATTCCGGGATTGTGTCCGGCGTTCGTGTAGACGACGGCGCCGGACTCCGGGTCGTAGAGCGCGAGGATGAACGTGATGAACTTCTCCGGGCTCGTCCTCCGGTAAACGAGGTCGTTCAGGCGCGAGCAGAGCTTGTCGGGCGGGAAGTTCTCCCCGGCCCAGACCTGGAACGCGGACTGGACGGACGCGGCGAGGAGCGACGCCCCCATGCCCTTGCCGCAGACGTCCGCGACGACGACGTCGAGCGTCCGGTCGCCGCGCTCGTAGAAGTCGTAGTAGTCGCCCGAGACCGTCCGCGACGGGATCGTGCGGCCGAGGATCTCGGTGCGGGCGAGCACGGGCTCGGCCTCGGGGAGCATCCGCCGCTGGATGTCCCACGCGAGCGCCATCTCGCGCTCGATGCGCTGGCGCGAGGCGTTGCTCTCCTGCAGGCGCAGGTTCTGGATCTTGATCGCCGAGGTGTTCGCGAGCGACGTGAGGAGGCGGAGGTCCTCCTCGCTGAAGCTCTTCCTCCCGAGGCGGACCTCGAGGTAGATGAGGCCGATGACCTTGTCCTCGACGAAGAGCGGGGCCGCCATGCACGACGTGATGCCCTGGATCCGGATGGACTCGGCGGCGCCGAGGCCGGCGTCCGTCGCGGCGTCGATGAGGAGCACGCCGTTCTTCTTGTCCACGACCGACTGGATCAGCGTCTTGCTGAGCCTTATGTCCGACGGGTCGACGCCCGGGGCGTACTTGACCTTCTCGGCCTTCAGCTCGCCCGACTCGTCCGCGAGCATCAGGAGGCCGCGGTCGGGCTGGAGGAACGTGAACGTCTTCTCGAGGATGAGCTCGAGGAGCTTCTGGAGCGGGATGTCGCCGAGGAGCTCCACGGAGATCTCGTTGAGCATCCGGAGCGACGCGTTCAGGCGCGCGAGCTCCTCGGCGCCGAGCTTCGCGTCCCAGGCCTGCTTGTGGGGCCGGAGGAGGTCCTTGGACGACTGGAGAAACGTCGTCTTTCGCGAAGTCTCGTCGAGGCCCTCGATCACGACGCGGGTCGTGGACTCCTCGAGGATGTCCACGAGCGTCTCGCCGAGCTGGATGCGGTCGCCCGCGGCGAGGACCGTGGGCTCGGAGATGCGCGCGCCGTTCAGCGAGGTCCCGTTCCGCGACCCGAGGTCGACGAGGCGGACGGCCGTGTCGCTGACCTCGAGGCGCGCGTGGACGCGGGAGAGCGTCCGGTCCGCGAGCGGGACGTCGTTCGTCGAGGAGCGCCCGAGAGTGAGCACGGGCCGGTCGAGGCGGATGCGGCGCGCCGGCTCGCCGGGCACCCTCACGTTCAGGATGAGCACGGCGGGAGTGTACCCGGCCTTCCGCGCCGGGGCACCGTCTCGCGTCGGCCGTGTTATCCTCCCCGGTTCCGGTTCGGCTCACGACGCGGCCGGCCGACGAAAGGGCTCTCCCATGAAGGAAAAGATCCACCCCGACTACCACGAGGTCGACGTCCACTGCGCGTGCGGGACCACGTGGAAGACGAAGAGCACCAACAAGGAACTCCGGCTCGAGATCTGCTCGAACTGCCACCCGTTCTTCACGGGCAAGAGCAAGCTCGTCGACACCGCGGGCCGCGTCGAGCGCTTCCAGAAGCGCTACGCGAACGTGGCGAAGCCCGCCCCGAAGGCCAAGGCTCCCGCGACCCCGGCCTGAGCCGGTGACCGGCGCGGCTTTAAGAGCCGCCTCCACCCGCCATGTTCCAGAAGCTCGACGACATCGAACGGCGGTACGCGGACCTCGAAGCCCGCGCCGCCTCGCCTGAGGTCCTCGCGGACCACGCCCTCGCGACGAAGACCGCCCGCGCGATGCGCGAGATCGCGCCCGTCGTCGCGAAGAACCGCGAGCGGAAGAAGATCGAATCCGACCTCGCGGGCGCCCGCGAGATGCTCGACACGCTGCCAGCGGGAGACGAGCTGCGCGCGATCGCCCAGGCCGAGTTCGAGGCCCTGACCGCGCGGCGCGCCGCCGTCGACGAGGACCTGCGACTTCTCCTGCTCCCGAAGGACCCGAACGACGCGAAGAACGTCGTCCTCGAGATCCGCGCCGGCACGGGCGGCGACGAGGCCGCGCTCTTCGCCGAGGAGCTCTTCCGGATGTACGTGCGCTATGCCGAGGGCCGCGGCTGGAAGGTCGAGGTCATCGACCGGAGCGACTCCGGCGGCGTCGGCGGCCTGAAGGACGTCCAGGCGATCATCGAGGGCGAAGGCGCGTACTCGCGCCTGAAGTACGAAGGCGGCGTCCATCGCGTCCAGCGGGTTCCCGCGACGGAGTCCGCGGGGCGGATCCACACCTCGGCCGCGACCGTCGCCGTCCTGCCCGAGGCCGAGGACGTGGACGTCGTCGTCAGCGACAAGGACGTGCGGGTCGACCTCTTCTGCGCGTCGGGCCCCGGCGGCCAGGGCGTCAACACGACGTACTCGGCCGTGCGGCTCACGCACCTGCCGACCGGCGTCGTCGTCCAGTGCCAGGACGAGCGCTCGCAGATCAAGAACAAGGCGAAGGCGATGCGCGTCCTCAAGGCGCGCATCGTCGACGCCGAGCGCGAGCGGAAGGAAGCCGCCTACGCGGCGGACCGCAAGAAGATGGTCGGCTCGGGCGACCGGTCCGAGAAGATCCGGACCTACAACTTCCCGCAGAGCCGCGTCACGGACCACCGGATCGGGTTCACGTCCCACCGGCTGGCCGACATCATGGACGGCCGCCTCGACGAGCTCGTCGATCCGCTCGTCGCTCACTTCCAGGCCGAGAAGCTGAAGCAGGAACTGGCGAAGGCCTGAAGAGCGAAGACGAAGAAGAGAGATTTCTTAGAAGGTGAACACAGGGCGGCGCACAGCCGCCCCGTGGTCCTCGGAGGCAGGCTACTTCGTCTTCGTGGGCTTGGCGCCTTGGCGGCGCTCTTCACCTCGACCGACGAGGCGTTCATCTTGTACTTGATCGTGACCTTGTCGCCGACCTTCGCGTCGGCGGCGCCCTTCGTGTCGGCGGCGATCCCGATCTGGAAGCGCTCCTTGCCCTTCATGACCGTGATCGTGTCGGCCGTCTTCTCCTTGACCTCGCCGGTCACCTGGAAGTCGTCGAGGGCGAACGCGGCCGAGGAGAAGAGGAGGAAGGCGGCGGGGGCGAGGACGCGGAACAGGTTCTTCTTCATGATATCTCCTTCTTTCTGATGGGCCCACGGGGCCCGATGAACGGACGGGGGAATTATGCGCTGATCGCCGGACTCAGGCGCCCTTTCGGTCGAGGACATAAGCCGGCGTCCCGCCCGCATCGGCGACGACGTGCGTCACCTCGTAGCCGCCCGCGAAGAGCGCCCGGGCGAGGGCGGCGAACCGGCGGCGCGCCTTCAGCGTGCCATCGTGGTCCGTCCGGTAGATGCGCGGAGCGCCTGCGGGGAACGGGAGGAGGACGCGCGGGGCGGCGGGCAGCGCCCGCGGGTTCGTCGCGGCAGGCAGGCCCGAGACGTCCGGCCGCTTCCGCGCCTCATCCTCGGCCGCGCGGACGACCTCGGGGGCGGTGAGCCGCCACGTGAGCTCGAACCGGTCGGTCGGGAGACCGGCGTACATGCCCCCCAGAAGCCCGTAGAGGTTCGGGTGGAACGTGCGGACGACCCCCGCGAGGCGCTCGAGGTTCAGCGTCGCGTTCCGGAGGAGGAACGGGTCGTACATCCACGTCACGAGGCGGATCCCGCGCTCGAGGCACCACTCCCGCTGGTAGAGCTTGAGGACGACTGCGAGGCCCCGGCCCTGCGCTTCCGGGAGGACCGCGAGGAGGTGCGAGTACTGGCAGGGCTCGCCGAGGTTCGTGCGTGGGAAGCCGTGGACGAAGCCGACCATCTTCCGGCCGAGGAACGCGCCGGCCGTGAGGCCGCCGGCGTGCGTCGCCGCGACGAGGTCGCTCGCGGGCGAGACGGCGCGCTCGGAGAAGCCCCACGCTGCCTTCGAGACGTGCGTCGTCTCGATGAATTCCTCCGGCGTCTCGAGCTCGCGGACGACGAGCGTGTCCTTCCGCCCGCTCACGGCGCCACGTCCTCGAGGAGGCCCGCGACGAGCGCCGCCCGGCGCGCGAGGTCGTCGACGAGGAGGTGCTCCGTGCGCGCGTGCGCGCCGCCGCCGGCCGGCCCCAGCCCGTCCAGCGTCGGGACGCCCGCAGCCGCCGTGAGGTTGCCGTCCGAGCCGCCGCCCACGCGGGCCGCCGCGAGCTCGAAGCCGAGCGCGTGCGCGAGGGCCGCGGCCCTCCGGTAGAGGCCGAGCGAGGCCTCCGTCGGCTCCATGGGCGGCCGGTTCGCGCCGCCGTCGATCTCGACCGCGACGCGGGGGTCCGCGGGCCGGTAGGCGCGGAGCCCGGCCATGACGCGGTCGGTTTCCGCCCGCGTCCACACGCGGAAGTCCACCGTGAGCTCCGCCCGCTCCGGCACGACGTTCGTGACCTTCCCCGAGGCCGCGACCGTCGGCACGACGGACGTCCCCGCCGGCCCGTCCGCGAGCGCGTCGGCGTAGAGCGCGAAGCGTGCCAGCTCGAGGAGCGCCGAGGCCCCCTTCTCGGGCTCGAGCCCCGCGTGGGAGGCGATGCCGCCGAAGCGAACCTTGACGAGACCCGTGCCTTTCCGCGCGACCTTCGCCGCACCGCCGTCGCCCGCAGGCTCGAGGACGAGGACGCGGTCGCGCCGGAGCGCTTCCTCCACGAGGAGGCCGCTCGAGGCACCGCTGCCGACCTCCTCGTCCGGGGTCAGGACGAGGGAGACGCCGCCCGCGGCCTTCACGTCGTCTTTCGCGACCGCCTCGAGGACGGCGATCGCGACGGCGATCCCGCCCTTCATGTCGAAGACACCCGGCCCCCGCGCCACGCCGTCCTCGACGGTGAACGGGATGTCGGCGAGCGTGCCCGCGGGCCAGACCGTGTCGAGGTGCCCGAGGAGGAGCGTGCCGCCGCGCTCCTCGCCGACGCGCACGCGCACGGCGTCGCCGCGACCGTCGCACGGGACGCACGCGGCCGAAAGGCCCGCGCGCGACAGGCGCTCGGCGACCCAGAGCGCCACCTGCGAGACACGGGCCGGATCGTCGGACGGGCTCTCGCGGACGACGAGCGCCTCGACGTCCCCGAGGAGCCGCTCCTTCCGCGCGGAAAAGAGCGCCGTGAGGACGCCGGCCCGGCTCACGCGCGGAGCTCCGCGACGTGGGTGGTGTACCGCGCGAGGACGTCGTGGCGCACCGTCACGCCCGTGCCGGGGCCCTTCGGGACGGGCATGAGCCCGTCCACGGCCTCGAGGGCCGGCTCCACGATGTCCTCCTCGAAGTACCGCGACGAGGACGCGGTGTCCCCGGGCTTGCTGAAGCCGGGCAGGCTCGCGATCGCGACGTTGTGCGCGCGCCCGACGCCCGACTCGAGCATGCCGCCGCACCAGACCGGGACGCCGGCCTCGCGCGCCGCGTCGTGGATCCGCACGGCCTCGCCGTGGCCGCCGACGCGGCCGATCTTCACGTTGATGACCTTGCAGGCGCCCAGCCGGATCGCCGCCTTCGCGTCGGCCTCCGAGCGGATCGACTCGTCGAGGCAGATCGGCGTCTTCATCGTCTTCGCGAGCTCCGCGTGGGCGACGAGGTCCTCGTGATGGAGCGGCTGCTCGACGTAGTCCAGCGCGAAGGCGTCGAGGGAGCGCAGCACGTCCGTGTCGGCGAGCGTGTAGGCCGCATTCGCATCCACGGTGAGCGGCACGTCCGGAAATGCCTCGCGGACTGCCGCCAGGCGATCCACGTCGCGGCCCGGCTCGATCTTGAGCTTGATCCGCCTGTAGCCCTGCGCGACGTGCGCCCGCACGTTTTCCACGGCGTCCTTCGCGGTCGGCGAGATGCCGAGCGAGACGCCGACCTCGATCGCCTCGCGCGTCCCCCGAAGCGACTTCCCGAGCGGGACGCCGCCGATCCGCGCGTGAAGGTCTCGGAGCGCGCACTCGACGGTCCCCTTCGCCATCCGGTTGCCGCGCACGCGCCGCGCGGCGTCGTCGAAGGCCGGCGCCGAGGCGACGTCCCTGCCGAGGACGAGGGGCAGGAGGTAGCGCGTGAGGATCGGCGCCGCGGTCGAGAGCGTCTCCGGCGAGTAGAACGGCGCCTCCTCGGCGACGCACTCCCCCCATCCGGAAAGCCCTTCTCCGCGCAGCTCGAGGAGGAGGAACTTCTTGACGGACGTCTCGCCGAAGGAGGTTCGGAAACGGAACTTGAGCGGCATCTCGACGTGGCGGAGGACTGCGGATTCGACGCGCATGGGGTGATTGTCTATCATCCGTTTCCCTTCCGAGAGAGGGGATCGCCGCGAAACGTCGCGCCCCGAAGGAGGACCGCATGACCGGTTTGACGCACCGCTCCCGTTTTGCCCCTCTCGCGGCCGCCGTTCTCCTCGGCGCCGCCGCGCTCGCGGGCTGCGGCGGCAACGACGACGACGAGGACCGGCCGAAGGCCTCACGCGCCGCCGGCGCCCCGAAGGACGCCGCCGCTCCGTCCGCCGCGTCCGCCGCGAGCTCTGGGGCGGCGGCCCCCGCCGCGGGCGCGATGGGCAACGCCACGATCACGGGCAAGATCGTCTTCGAGGGCTCGATCCCCGCGCCCGAGAAATTCAAGATGTCCGCCGACGCCTTTTGCGCGAAGGCGAACCCCGGCGAGGTCGCCCGGCCGGACATCGAGATCGGTCCCGACCGCGGGATCAAGGACGTCTTCGTCTACGTGAAGTCGGGCATCACGGGGACCTACCCGCCGCCCGCCACCGCCGCCTTGATCGACCAGAGGGGCTGCACGTACCACCCGCACGTCTTCGGCGTCGTGGCCGGCCAGGACATCGAGATCCTCAACAGCGACCCGACGCTCCACAACATCCACGCCCTGCCGGAGAAGAACGAGGCGTTCAATCTCGGCATGCCCGTCCAGGGGATGAAGTACACGAAGAGGTTCGACAAGCCCGAGGTCATGGTCCGGATCAAGTGCGACGTCCACGGGTGGATGTCGGCGTTCTGCGGCGTCGTCGCGCACCCGTTCTTCGCGGTGACGGCCGCGGACGGCACGTACACGATCAAGAACCTTCCTGCGGGCACGTACACGATCGAGGCGTGGCACGAGAAGTTCGGCACGCAGACGCAGCAGGTGACGGTGGGCGCGACGGATTCGAAGGCCGTGCCGTTCACGTTCAAGGCCGGTGCCTGAAGCGGTCCTCAGGATCGGCACGCGGACCGTCGCGGTCTGCGTCTTCCTGCTCCTGATCGCCGGCGCCCTCGTCACGTCGACCCAGTCCGGGCTCGCAGTCCCGGACTGGCCGCTGTCCTACGGGAAGTTCATGCCGCCGATGGTCGGCGGCATTCTCTACGAGCACGGCCACCGGCTCGTTGCGGCGGCCGTCTCCACGCTGGTGGGCCTCGAGATGGCCATGCTGTTTTTCTTCGAAAGGAGAAAGACCGTGAAGGTTCTCGGGGTGGTCGCCTTCGGTGCGATCCTGCTGCAGGCGCTGCTGGGCGGACTGACCGTCCTGTTTCTCCTTCCGCCTGCCGTTTCCTCCGCCCACGCCGCCCTCGCCGAGATCGTCTTCGCCCTCACGGCCGTCGTCGCGTTCATGTGCTCGAGGACGTGGAAAGAGGTTTCGAAGAGGGAGATTTCTTCGAAGGCGGACGCACCGGCAGCGGGCTCGCAGCGAACGGAGGCCGCCGCGTGCCCTCCCTCTTACTCATTCGAAGAAAATCCCCTGAGTTCTTCGAAGGGTCAAGAAGGGAGAAGCGCGTTCCGCTGGGTCGTCGCTGCTTCCGCGGCCGTTTACATCCAGATCATCCTGGGTGCGGTGATGCGCCACACCGGAGCGGGCCTAGCGATCCCGGATTTCCCCACCTCGTTCGGCCGTCTTCTGCCGTCCTTCGAAGAAATCTCCCGGCCGGGCGTCCCCATCCACCTTGCCCACCGCCTTGGGGCGGCCGTGGTCCTCGTCCTTGTCACGCGCGCCGCTCTCGCGCTCGCCGGAAACCCGTGGCCCTTCCTCGCGACGCTCGGGTCCTTCTGGGCCAGCCTCGTGTTCCTGCAGGCCTTCCTCGGCGCCTCCTCGATCTGGTCCGCGAAGGCGGTGCCCCTGACCGTCGCCCACCTCGCCGTGGGAGCCCTCTGCTGGGTCACGGGCGTCCTGGCCTCGGTCGCGCTCGCGGCCGGGTTTTCGGATAAGCTCGGGCGCGATTGAGGATGCGTCTCTGAGCCAGTCCCGCCTCTCCGCCTACGTCTCCCTGACGAAGCCGCGGATCACCGTCTTCGTCGTGATGACGGCGTGCGTCGGCTTCGTGGCCGGAACGCGGGGTCCCCTTTCCGGGATCGACCTCGCACTCCTCCTCCACACGCTCCTCGGGACGGCCTTCGTCGCCTCGGGGACGAGCGCCTTCAACCAGGTCTGGGAAAAGGAGCTGGACGGCCGGATGGCGCGAACCGCCTCGCGTCCGCTCCCCTCGGGCCGTCTTCCCCTCTCGGGCGCCGCGCTCTTCGCCGGCGCGCTGTCCGTCGCCGGGCTCGCCGAGCTCTGGCTCTTCACGGACCCCATGACGACCGCGCTCGCCGCGTTCACGCTCGTCTCGTACGTCCTCGTCTACACGCCGATGAAGACGCGCTCGCCGGCCTCGACGGTCGTCGGCGCCATCCCGGGCGCCCTCCCGCCGCTCGGCGGCTACACGGCCGCGGCCGGCGGCGCGATCGGCCTCCCGGGCCTCGCGCTCTTCGCGATCCTCTTCGTCTGGCAGCTCCCGCACTTCTTCGCGATCGGCTGGCGCCACCGCGAGGACTACGCGAAGGCCGGCGTCGTGATCCTCCCGGTGGTGGACCCCACGGGGGCCTCCACGGCGCGCCAGACGCTGCTGTGGACCGCCGTCCTCCTCCCGATCAGCCTCCTCCCGTCGCTCGTCGGAGCCGCCGGCTTCGCGTACGCGTTCGGGGCCTTCGCCATGACGCTCCTGTTCCTCGCGGCGTCGGTGAAGTTCGCCCGCGAGGTTTCCGACGCCCGCGCGCGGTCGCTCTTCCTCGCCTCGATCGCGTGGCTCCCGGCCGTGCTCGCGCTCCTTGTGGCGGACCGGGTCTGACCGGCCGCGCGTGACCGCTCCCGCCGTCGAGACCTCCGCGCTCTCGTGCGCCTACGGCGCGCGCCTCGCGCTGGACCGCGCGACGCTGTCCGTGGCGCGCGGCGAGATCTTCGCCCTCCTCGGGCCAAACGGGGGCGGCAAGACGACGCTCTTCCGCATCCTCGCGACGCTCCTCCGGCCCACGTCCGGGACGTTCCGCGTCGACGGCCTCGATCCCGCTCTGGACGTCCGCGCCGTGCGCCGCCGGCTGGGCGTCGTTTTTCAGTCGCCCGGCCTCGACCGAAAGCTCACCGTCGAGGAGAACCTCGCGCTCCAGGGCGCTTTGCTTTCCGTTCCCGCGCCGGTCCTCTCCGGGCGTGTGCGTGATCTCCTCCGGACGTTCCGTCTCGAAGATCGTGCTCACGACCTCGTCGAGACGCTCTCCGGCGGCCTTGCGCGCCGCGTCGAGATCGCGAAGGCACTCCTCCACGAGCCGCCCGTCCTCCTCCTCGACGAGCCCTCGACGGGCCTCGACCCCGGTGCGCGCCGCGACCTGACGGCGCTTCTCAAGGAGCTCGCAACGCGCGGCACGGGCGTCCTCCTGACGACGCATCTTTTCGACGAGGCCGACGCGGCCCACCGGATCGGCATCCTCGACCGCGGGCGCCTCGTCGCCCTCGGCGCCCCCGCGGCGCTCAAGGCCGAGGTCGGAGGCGACGTCGTGACGGTCGAAGCGCGCGAGGACGGAGGCGCGCCCGCGCTCGCCCGGGAGATCGAGACGCGCTTCGGCGCGGAGGCCGGCCGGGTCTCGGCGGTCGGGAACGCGGTCCGCGTCGAGCGCCGCGAGGCCCACCGCTTCGTCCCGGCGCTCGTCGAGGCCTTCCCGGGCCGCTTCCGCTCGCTCACGCTCGGCGCGCCGTCGCTCGAGGACGTCTTCATCGACCGGACCGGCCGCGCGTTCCGCGAGGCCGACGCCGAGGAGCCCGTCCCGGCGGGAGGCGCCGCGTGAACGCCGGCCTCGCCCTCGCGAAGCGCGAGATCGTCCGGTTCCTGAGGCAGAAGAGCCGCGTCGTCGGCGCCGTCGCGCCGCCGATCGTCATGTGGCTCCTCGTGGGCTCGGGCTTCAAGGGCTCGTTCCGCGGGGATTCGTTCGGCTACTTCTTCCCGGGCACCGTCGTCCTCGTCGTCCTCTTCGCGGCGATCTTCGCGACGATCTCCGTCATCGAGGACCGGCGCGAGGGCTTCCTGCAGGGCGTCCTCGTCGCGCCCGTCGCGCCCGCGTCGATCGCGTTCGGGAAGGTCCTCGGCGGCAGCGTCCTCGGCCTGCTGCAGGGCCTGCCACTCCTCGTCCTCGTGCCCCTCGCGGGCCTTTCGACCGACGCGCGCGGACTTTTCGGCGCCGCGGCGGTCCTCGTCCTTCTCGCCTTCGCCCTCACGTCCCTCGGCTTTGCGATCGCGTGGTCGCTCGAGTCGACGCAGGGCTTCCACGCGATCATGAATCTCTTCCTGATCCCGATGTGGCTGCTGTCCGGGTCGTTCTTCCCCGTGGAGGGCGCGCCCGCGTGGCTCCGCGCGGCCATGGCGGTCAACCCGCTCACGTACGGCGTCGCCGCGCTCCGCCGCGCGCTCGGCGGAGCCTCGGAGTCCCTGCCGTCGCTCGGGCTCTCCTTCGCCGTGACGGCCGCGTTCGCGGCCGTCATGTTCGCCGCGGCGACGGCCGTCGTCGCGAAGATGCCGTCCGGCCCCGAGCGGCGCGGCGGAAAGGCGGGAAGATCCGCGGCATGACCGTCCGCGACCTCCCCACCCTCAACGCCTTTCTGAACGCGACGAGCGCCGCGCTCCTCCTCCTCGGCTGGACGTTCATTCGCCGGAAGAACCGCGAGGCGCACCGGCGCGCGATGATCGCCGCCTTCGTCTGCTCGACGGTCTTCCTGACGTCCTACCTCGCCTACCACGCGCAGGTCGGGAGCGTGAGGTTCCCGGGCACGGGCGCCGCGCGGACCCTCTACCTCGGGATCCTCCTGACGCACACGGTCCTCGCGGCCGCCGTCGCGCCGATGGCGGTCACGACGCTCGTCTTCGCGTGGAAGGGGCGCTTCGACAAGCACCGCCGTCTCGCCCGCTGGACGCTCCCCGTCTGGCTCTACGTCTCGGTCACCGGCGTCGTCGTCTACGTGATGCTGTACCGGATGACCTGGTAGCGGCCTCGGTCAGGCGTTCGCCCGATTCCCCCACTTCGCGACGAGCTCGCCGACGCGCGCGAGCGTGACGGGCTTGGACACGAAGTCGTCCATCCCCTCGGCCTCGCAGCGCTCCTTGACGAGGTCGGACGTGAGCGCCGTGAGCGCGACGACGGGCAGGCGGTCGCCGCCCGGGAGCGCGCGAAGCCGCCGGAGGACCTGGAAGCCGTCCATCTCCGGCATCTGGAGGTCGAGGAGGACGAAGCGGAACCTCAGACGCGCGGCGGCGTCGACGGCGTCGCGGCCCGAGCCGACCGCGAGGACGTCGGCGCCGCGCGACCTCAGCATGTGCGCGAGGAGCTCGCGGTTCTCCTCGTTGTCCTCGACGAGGAGGACGGCGGGCCGGCCGCTCGCGCTTCCGAACGCCTCCGGGGTGAGCGCGTCGGCGGCGTCGGCCCCCGCGTGGGCGAGGAGCTCGTCCGTCGTCTCCTTCAACGCGTCCGAGGCCGCGCGCCTCGCGATCGGACCGGAGCTCTCGTCGGCCGAGAGGCGCGCCGCCTCGACGATCCGCGCGACTTTCTCCCTCAGGTCGTGCGTCGTCGACGCGATCGCCTCGGCTGCGGCTTCCCGCGACTCGGCGAGCGCCTGCCGCGCGGCCTCGAGTTCGGTCTTCAGGCGCCGGCGGGACGCGCCGTCGACGAACACGGCGTCGGCCCCGCCTCCGGAACGCGCCGAGACGAACACGGTGTAAGGGCGCGAGACGCCGCCGGACGTGACGAGGACGAGATCCTCCTCGACGGAGGGCAGCGGCGTGGCGGCCCCCGCGCGCACGGCGTGCGCCCGGAGCAGTGCGCGCACACCCTCCGGGAGCGCCTCGGTTCGGCCGACGTCGAGCCCCTCGAGGGCATCCTCGCGGCGGCCGAGGAGGTCGGCGAGGCGCCGGTTCACCGCGTCGATCCGGCCCGCGGAGTCCACGCCGAGGAGCGCCGCCGGCGTCGAGTCGAGCAGGCGGCCGTGCCGCTCGAGCGGGGCGCCTCCGCGGGTGTCCGTCCGGAAAACCGCCACCTCGACCACCTTCCCGTAGCGCACGACGGGCGCCATCGTCACGACGGCCTCGACGCGTGGCCCGCCGCCCGCGTGGAGGAGCAGCCGCCGCGCGGGCGTCGGGCGCCCGGTCTCGAAGACTTCGCGCAGGGCCGTGGCGAACTCGGGGTCCTCCGTCTCGGAGTACGCGACGACGCCCGCCGGGCGGCCCTCCAGCTCGCGCGCCGGCTTGCCGAAGACGCGCGCGGCGCCGCGGTTCGCGTACCCGACCTTGCCGTCGCGGTCCACCGTGAAGACCGCGAGTGTCTCGAGCGCGTCGATCGCGGGACCGAACACCGCCCGCGGGCCGGTCTCCGCCCCGCGCGGCCGACCGGAGGCGCCCCGGAACGAGCCGGCGAGGACGAGGGCGGCGCCGAGCACGACGAGGAGCGCTCCCGGGAGGAGCGCCGCAGCCGGGGAGGCCAGGAAAGCCCCGGCCACGAGCAGCAACCCGAAAAGGACGAGAATCCTCGGGCCGGACACGGCGGCAAGTTTAGAACCTCTGACGCGATGGCCGAATCCGAAGACCTCCCCGTCACCTGGGCGGAACTCCTCGCGCGCGGCCGCGCCCGGCTCTCGGGGCGCGACCACGCGCCGTACGAGGCCGAGGAGCTGCTCGCGCGGGCGGCGGGCCGCCCCCGCCCGTGGTTCCTCGCCCGCCGGCGCGAGGCGGCCGTCCCGGCCGCCGTCGCGGCGTTCGAGAACCTCGTCGCCCGGCGCGAGGCGGGCGAGCCGCTCCAGTACCTCCTCGGCGAATGGGAGTTCATCGGCCGGACGTTCTCCGTCGACCCGCGCGCCCTCATCCCGCGCGGCGAGACCGAGGGGATCGTGGAGGAGGCCCGGCGGGCCGCGCCGGGCGCCGTGCGGCTCGCGGACCTCGGCACCGGCAGCGGCATCCTCGCGGTCTCCCTCGCGCTCGAGCGGCCCCGGGCCCGCGTCGTCGCGCTCGACCGTTCCCTCGCCGCGCTCGCGCTCGCGGCCGCGAACGCGCGGCGCCACGGCGTCGCGGACCGCGTGCGCGTCGTCGCCTCCGACTGGCTCTCCGCTCTCGGAACCGGCGCGCGCTTCGATCTCGTCGTCGCGAACCCGCCGTACGTCCCGCTCGCGGACCAGCCCCACCTCTCGAAGACCGTCAGCGAGTACGAGCCCGGCGTCGCGCTCTGGGGCGGCGCGGACGGTCTCGACCCGCTGCGCGCGATCCTCGCGGCGCTTCCGCGGCACCTCGAGAGAGGCGCTCCGTTCGTCTTCGAGTTCGGCTACAGCCAGGCGAACGAGGTCTCGGCGCTCGTCGAGGCGGCACCCGGCTTCCGCCTCGAGAGCGTCCGCCTCGACGCGGCGGGCATCCCGCGCACCGCGACGGCGGTCCGGACGTAGCGGCCGCCCTGCCCTAGACTCCGCCCTCGTGGACGCGTTCCTGCTGAAAGGGCCCGTGCGCCTGGAAGGCTCCGTCGCCGCGAGCGGGGCCAAGAACGCGGCGCTCCCGGAGATGGCGGCCGCGCTCCTCGCGGACGCGCCCGTCGCCCTCGACGGCGTGCCGGCCCTCGCGGACGTCCGCACGATGGAGCGCCTGCTCTCGGGGATGGGCGTCTCGATCGCGCGGCCCGCGGCCGGGCGCGTCGTCCTCGACGCGTCGCGCGTCACGTCCACGGAGGCGCCGTACGACCTCGTCCGGACGATGCGCGCGTCGATCCTCGTCCTCGGACCGCTCGTCGCGCGCTTCGGCGAGGCCCGCGTGTCGCTCCCCGGGGGCTGCGCGATCGGAGTGAGGCCCGTCGACCTCCACCTCATGGCGCTCGAGGCGATGGGCGCGCGCGTCGCCGTCGAGAAGGGCTACATCCACGCGCACGTCTCGCGCGTCTCGCCAGCGCGCGGCCGCCTGACCGGCGCCACGGTGCGGTTCCCGGCGCCGACCGTCACGGGCACGGAGAACGTGCTCTTCGCCGCGGCCCTCGCCCGCGGGACGACCATGATCGAGAACGCCGCGCGGGAGCCCGAGGTCGAGGACACGGCGCGGCTCCTCGCGAGGATGGGCGCGCGCGTCTCCGGCGCCGGCACGCCGACGATCACCGTCGAGGGCGTCGAACGCCTCGGGGGCACGGGAGACGCGGCCCACGCGGTCGTCCCGGACCGGATCGAGGCGGGGACGTACCTCGCGGCGGGCGCGATCACCGGCGGCGACGTGACGGTCACGGGCGCGCGCGCGGCCGACCTCGGCGCGTTCCTCGACGCGCTCGTCCGCGCCGGCGCGGACGTCACGTCCGGTCCGGACGGCGTCCGCGTTCGCGCCCCGCGGCCGCTCGCCGCGACGGACGTCGAGACCGCGCCGCACCCGGGCTTCCCGACGGACCTGCAGGCGCAGTTCCTCGCGCTCATGACGCAGGCCTCGGGCACGAGCCGAATCACGGAAACGATCTTCGAGAACCGGTTCCTCCACGCGGGCGAGCTCCTCCGCCTCGGCGCGGACGTGCGCCTCGACGGGAGGACGGCGATCGTCCGGGGCCCGGCGCCGCTCGAGGGCGCGCCCGTCACGGCCTCGGACCTCCGCGCCTCGGCGGCGCTCGTCCTCGCGGGCCTCGTCGCGAAGGGCGAGACGCGCCTCCGGCGCATCTACCACCTCGACCGCGGCTACGCGGACATGGACGGGCGCCTCCGGAGCCTCGGGGCGCGCGTCGAGAGGATCGACGGATAATCGGGCGCGTGAGCCAGACATTCACCGACCCCACGTGTCTCTTCTGCCGGATCGGCCGGCGCGAGATCCCCGCCAAGATCGTCTTCGAGAACGACCACGCCCTCGCCTTCCACGACGTCGCGCCGAAGGCGCCGACGCACGTCCTCGTGATCCCGAAGGTCCACGTATCGGGCCTGTCGGGCACGGACGCGTCGCATGCGACGGCTCTCGGCTCGTGCCTGACCGCCGTCGCCGAGATCGCGCGGACGCTCGGCCTCTCGAGCTATCGCGTCGTCGCGAATGACGGCGCGGACGCCGGCCAGAGCGTCTTCCACGTGCACTTCCACCTCATGGGCGGGCGGCCGTTCGCCTGGCCGCCCGGTTGAGGGCGTCCCTTCCCTCCGCCGTCCTCGCCGCGCTCCTCGCCGTGCCGCCGCTCGCGGCCGCCGACGCGGGGCGCGAGCAGGCCCTCGCGGCCGCCGCGCGCGCCGGCCAATGGAGCGAGGTCCTCGAAAAGCTGGCGGCCCTGAAGGCCGAGGCACCCGAGCGCTACGCGGACGGCCGCTTCGACTACCTCGCGGCGCGCGCCCTGGCGGCGACGGGCCGGAGGGACGCGGCGATCGGGCTCTTCGAGCGGTACGTGTCGCCCGACGACCTCTTCGACGTGCCCGCCCGCCTCGCGTCGGGCGCCCTGCGCTTCGACGCGGGGGACGGGCTCGGCGCCATGGAGCTCCTTCTTCCGCTCCTCCAGCGGAAGGGCGGCGCGGTTTCGCGGCGCGCGATGCGGATCGCGCTGGACGCACTGGAGACCCGCCTCGACGCGGCCGCCCTCCAGCGCCTCGTCTCCGCCCACCCGCCCGCCGCCCCGCGCGAGAGGCGGCGCCTCGCGGCCCTGCGCGCCGAGAGCCTCGAGCAGTCCGGCGACCTCGCGGGGGCCGAGGGGATCCGCGAGGCGCTTCTCCGCGAGGCCCGGCGCGACGACGCGGCGGCGATCGTCCTCGCTCGTGAGATGCGCGGCCGCGAGCCGAAGGACGTCCCCGACCGGCTCCTGCCGCTCCTCGTCGAGACCGCGAAGGCCCAGCGCGACCTCGACCTCGCCGAGAGGCTCCTCACCGAAGGCGACCGCCGCGCCGAGGCGGGCGTCGACACATTCGCGCGCTGGGGCGCGCGCTTCGACCTCGGGCGCGTCCAGGCCTCGCGCGGTCACTTCGCGGAGGCGGCGGCTTCGTTCCGCTCCATCCTCGATACCGAGCCCGCCCGGAAGAAGAAGCCCGCCCGGAAGAAGGACGACTCCCCGGGCACGGCGGCGTTCTTCGCGCGCGCGCGCTTCAACCTCGGAGCGGTCCTCGAGAAGCTGAACGAGCCCGACGCCGCGGCGAAGGAATTCCAGCGCGTCGAGGCCGGCCGCGTCGGCCCGTCGGGCCTCGCGGCCCTCCAGCGCGCGCGCCTCGAGCTGCGCCGCGGCCGCCTCGACGAGGCCGAGAAGATCCTCTTCCGGCCGTCGCTCGCGAAGGAGCCCGGCCGGATCGAGGGCCTTCTTCACCTCGCCGAGCGCCGTGCCGAATCGGGCGACGGCACCGGCGCGAAGCGCGCCCTGGGCGTCGTCGAGGGGCTCGCCCGCGCGCGCCGGCTGCCGGAACCGTGGAAAGGCGAGCTGCCCTTCTGGCGCGGCCGGGTCGCGGAGGCCTCGGGCGACGTCTCCGGAGCGCTCCGGGGCTACGGGGACGTCCTCGCCTCGCGTCCGTGGACGGCGGTCGGCGAGCTCGCGAAGGAGCGGATGCTCGCCCTGCCTGAGGCGGCGCGCAGCGCCTACCTCCGCGCCGGGCGCGCGCGCGGGGAAGCGCTCCTCGCGGGCGGCCGCGCCGCGGAGGCGAAAGCGAAGCTCCTCCCGTCCGCCCTGCTCGGCGACACCGCCTCGCGCGACCTCCTCAAGGTCGCGTACCGCGCGCTGCCTCTCTACGCGGACGTGCTCTTCGCGCCGGACCTCCCGGACGACGCCCTCCCGACGGTCTGCGGCGACGCCGCCGCATGCCGCCTGCTCCAGCTCGGCCTGCCGGTCGAGGCCGAACCCATCGTGCGCGACGCCGCCCGGCTCGACACCATCCTCGGGAGCCTCGTCGCCGCCCGCCTCGCCGAGGCCGCCGACGCGGGCCCCGCCGCGCTCGAGGCGGCCGAGGCCCTCGACCGGATCGTGCCGGACGACTTCCTCCTCGACATCGCCCCGCACGCGATCCTGCGCGGCCTCGCGCCGCGCCCGTTCGACCGGCTCGTCGCCGAGAACGCCGACCAGAGTGGCGTCCCGCGGGACCTCCTCTACGCCGTCATGCGGCAGGAGAGCCGGTTCGACCGCGAGGCCGCCTCGCCGGCCGCCGCCCGCGGCCTGATGCAGCTCACGCTTCCCGCCGCGGGAGAGGCGGCGCGCGAGCTGAACGAGAGCCCGCCCGCGTACGCGGACCTGTACGACCCCGCCCGCTCCCTGCGCCTCGGCGCGCGGACGCTGAAGAACCTCCTCGTCCGCTTCGGCGGGGACGCCGCGATGGCGGCCTCGGGCTACAACGCGGGCGCCGGCCAGACCGCGCTCTGGGCCGGCGGCGCCCGGCGGCCGGTCGAGGCCCTCCTCGCGTCGATCAGCTACCCCGAGACGCGCACATACGTGCGGCGCGTCCTCGCGAACCGGATCCTCTACCGGATGACCGAGGTCGCGGCGCCGTCCCCGGCGCCCGCGCCCGTCAGCGCCGGTAGATGAGGACGCGCGTCTCGGCGCGCAGCTGTTCGGTCCAGCGCTCGATTTCGGCGTTGAGCTTCCGCTCGCGCACGAGCTCGCGGATCTGCTCGGAGACGTCCTCGAACGGCGGAAGGGTCGAAAGCCCCTTTGCGCGGGCCTCCTCGCGGAACGGGCCGTCGTAGTAGGCGCGCAGCTCGGCGTCCGTCGTCTTGATCGCGGGCGAGAGGCGTTCCCTCACGAAGCTCTCGAGCGCCATGCCCCTCTTCACGAACGCATAGAGGTCCGCGCGCGTCGCCCCGGCGCGGGCCAGGATCGCGTCGAGCGGTTCGCCGCGCTCCTTCACGACGCGGGCCTCGAGGGCCGCGACGCGGGCCTCGACCTCCTCGCGCTTCGGCTCGATCCCGCCCGTCCTGCGAAGCTGCCGGTCGCGCAGGACCTCGACGATGCGGGACGCGAGGACGCGGTCGCGGTACGCCGCGTCCGTTTCCCCGGCCTCGCGCGGGAGATAGCCGACGCCGGCGAGCTTCGTCACTTCGCTCTCGAAGATCAGGTCGTCGCCGACGACGGCCGCGATCCGGTCGAGGACGACGCCCGAAACCGCGGGCGTCGCGGCCGGAACCGGCGGCGGCGCGGACGCGGCCCACGCCGAGGCCGAAACCGCGAGGAGAAACGGCGCGAGGAGACCGCCGGACACGCGCCGGATGCTAGCAGGGCGCCGCGCTGCGACAATGGGGCGATGGGCCGCCTCCTCGTCGTCGCGACGCCGATCGGAAACCTCGACGACCTCTCGCCGCGGGCCAGGGACGCGCTCGCGAACGCCTCCGCCGTCTACTGCGAGGACACGCGGCGCACGGGGAACCTCTTCGCGCGCCACGGCCTGACGACGCCGCGCGTCTCCTGCCACGGCCACAACGAGCACGCGCGCGTCGACGAGGCGCTCCGCCGCCTCGAGGCCGGCGAGACGCTGGCGCTCGTCTCGGACGCGGGCACGCCCCTCGTCTCGGACCCGGGCGAGAGGCTCGTCGCGGCCGCCGCCGCGGCCGGGCACCGTGTCGAGGCGATCCCGGGGCCTTCGGCCGTCCTCGCGATCCTCTCGGTGTCGGGCTTCCCCGCGGTTCCGTTCACGTTCCTCGGCTTTCCGCCCTCCCGCCGCGGCGAGCGGGAGCGCTGGTACGCCGCGCACGCGGGGCGGGCCGGGACCGCGGTCCTCTTCGAATCGCCGTTCCGCGTCGTCGAGTCGCTCGAGGCGCTCGCGGACGCGTGGGGCAACCCGGCCGTGGCTCTCGGCCGGGAGCTCACCAAGCTGCACGAGGAAGTCCTGCGCGGGAGCGCGTCCCAGGTCGCGAAGACGCTGGCCGCGCGGCCCGGCGTGAAGGGCGAGATCGTCCTCGCGGTCGCGCCGCCGTCCGCATGACGGAACGCGGATCTCAGGCGCCGGGGCCGTCTCGCGCTCGCGGCCGGCGCGCTCGCATACGGCGGGCTCCTCCTGTACCGCGCCCGCACGGTTCCGGACGGCCTCGTCAACGACACGGCCGAGGAAGCGCTCCGGGGTCTGCTTCTCCTCGAGCAGCGGCGGCTCGAAGTCCTCACGTTCGTGCTCGGAAATTCCGCCGAGACGCTCTGGCTCTACGTGCTCGGCCTTTCGGCGAAGATCCTGGGGCCGACGGTTCTCGCCATCGTCGTTCCCGGCGCGGCCGCCGCCGTCCTGACGGCCCTGACGGTCGCGCTCCTCGTCCGCGAACTCGAGCCCGACCCGCCGCTCGCGTCGGGGTTCCTGCTCGCCGCAGGGTCGACGTGGCTTTTTCACTACGGGCGTTCGGGACTCAGGGCCGTCGCGGCGGCTCTCTTCTGCGCCCTCACGGGGCTCCTGCTCGCCCGCGCCTGCCGGCGGCCGGCGCGGCCGCGCCTCTTCTTTCTCGCGGGCGCGGCCGCCGCGCTCGGAACGTATGCCTACACGGCGTGCCGGGCGCTGCCCGTCGCCGTCCTCCTGGCGGTTCTCTGGTTCGTCCTCAGGGCCTCGCCGGCGGACAGGCCCGCGGCACGAATGGCCGCGCTGGCAGCTCTCTTCGGCATCGTGCTCGTCTCCGTGCCGAACTTCGTGTTCCTCGCGTCGCACCCGCACGAGTTCCTCGGGCGCGGCCGCTACGTGTACGTCGGAAGCGCGCACGACCGAGTCGCGAATACGCTCGCAACGCTCGAGCTTCCGTTCGGCTACCCGGCCGCCTACCGCGGCCAGGCGGGAAATGGCGCGGCGTTCGACGCCGACGGCGTGAGCGCCACGTTCACCGCCGCCGGCCTCGATCCGATCCCGCCCTGGGTCGCGCTCCTCGCCGCACTGGGCCTCGCAAGGACCCTCTTGCGGCGCCTCGACCCACCGTCCGTCTACCTCCTCGGCACGCTCGCGATCGTTCTCGCCGTCCTCGCGCCGGCGGGGCCGAGCCTCTCGCGGCTGCTCGTGCTCCTCCCGGTCCTCCTCGTCCTCGCCGGGCGGGGAGCGGCCGCCGTCTCGGCGCTCGTCCCCTCGCGCGCGGCCGTGCCGCTCGTTCTCGGACTCGCGGGCGCGTGGGGGGTCGGGACGTACTTCAGGGCCCTTGCGGGACCCGATCCGCCGCCCTTCGTCGCGCAGACCGCGACGGAGATCGGCGAGCGCGCGCGGCTCGCCTCCGCGAGGGGACCCGTCCTCTGCGTGGTCTCGCGCGACGCGAACGTCGTGAGGTACCTCGCGCACGGCACTGCGACGTCCGTCGTCGAGTTCTTCGGCGTGCCGTTCGACCCGCGCAAGGCCGCGCCGCCGCCAGACGTCGCGACGGTCCTCGTCGAGCGGAATCCGGCCCTCGACGCGTGGACCCCGGACGGGTTCGCCGAGGCCCCCGCGCAGGGGCGCGCCCGGCTTCTCGAGCGCCAGGCTAGTCGGCCGACTGGTCCGTGAGCGCGAGCCGCGCGTCGGTGGCGAGCGTCTCGTCGAGCAGAGGCCAGTTCACGTCGGGCTGCGCCGCGAAGGCGTGGAGGTAGAGCGACACGTCGCGCGCCGGCCACTTCGCGAGTACGGCGTCGATGCCCTTCGCGAGAACCGTCCGGGTCGGCTCGGCGATCGCGCCTTCCGTCGAGAGGCTCGGACCGTCGTGCGGGAGCTTCACGGCGTCGAGGAACGCGGAGATGAGGCCCTTGTGCAGGCGCGTGAGCGCGGCCGAGAGAACGTAGAGCGACAGGTCGGCGGCCCGCTTGTCGCGGAGCGTCCGCCTCACGTAGGCGCGGCGTGTCTCCTCGGGCAGCCTCGAGAAGCGCTTCAGGGGGATCTGCTGGTACGTGAGAACGCCGCCGGCGATCTTCTCGGGCAGCTCGTCGTCCTCGCAGGCGGCTGCGACGAGCGCGGACACCTCGGCGGCCGAAAGGAGCCGGAAAATCTCGTGCGATCTGGGGACTTTCATCGGGGGCGCAGGATACCCGACAATGGACGGCTTTGATCGCCCTTCACGGCGCCCCGCTGCCTTCGGGCTTCGCGTTCTGGGCCGAGGGCCCGTACGTCGCGCGCGACGCGCGCGACGCGCACCCGCGCGCCGTCCCGGCCGACGAGCTCGAGGCCGCTCTCCGCGACGAGGGCCTCGGCGGATTCCTCCCGGCCGCCCGGACCCGCGCCGCCTCACTCGCCCTCGTGGCGCCGGCCGTCCACGGGCGGCCCGTGCCGTCCGTCCCGGCCCTGCGCGAGCCCGCTGATTACGCCGCCGCCCCGGGCGCGCCCGTCCTCAGGACGTTTCTCCTTCAGGGCCTCGTCCTCGGGCCCGTCGACGCGCTCGAGGCGCTCCTCGCCCTCCCGTCCGTCCTGCGTGTCAAGCCCCTCGCCCTCACCGCGGGAGACGACCTCGAGTATTGGGCCGAGGTCGCGCGCTGGACGTACGACCTCCTCCTGCGCTGCCGCGTCGCGCCTACGGCCGACGGCGGCCGCCCGCGCTGGCGACCCGTTCTGACGGACCCGCACGAGAAAGAGCGCTTCAAGAGGTTCGCCGCCGCGCTCCCCCCCGCCTCCCGAGCGCTTTCCGAGGAGGGCGCTGCGCCCGAACGCGGCCTTCCGCCCGCCGCAGCCGTCCTGCAGGGCTTCCTCGACGCGGCCGTGGACGCGGCCGCGCGCGACGTCCTGCGCGACGTCCTGCCGGCCGAGCGCCGGCGCGCCGGCCCGGGGCCCGAGGCGTTCGCGGTGGCGGGGCTCGCAGAGATTCCTGCCCCGGCCGCGGACCCCGCCGTGCTCTCCCGCCTCGCCGAGTGGAGCCTTCCGGTCCTCGACCCCTTGCCCGAGGGCTCGCTGCGCCTCGGGATCCGCGTCGTCCCGCCCGTCTCGGTCGGCGGGGCCTTCGCGCTGGCCTACGCCCTCGAGTCGACCGAGAAGGACGAGATCGCGCTGACGGCCGAGGAAATCTGGGAGTCGCCCGAGACGGCCGTGAGGCGCCGCGGGCGGCTCTTCTCGAACCTGCAGGACACGCTCCTCGCGCGCCTCGGCTCCGCCGCGTCGCTCTCGTCCGCCGTCCGCCGCAGCCTCGAGGAGCGCCACCCGACGGGGATCGATCTCACACCCGAGGAGACGTGGGCGTTCCTCTCGGAGGAGGCGCCGCTCCTCGGCGAAGCGGGTGTCGCCGTGCGGCTGCCCGGCGGCGGCGCGCTCCAGCGCGTGTCGCTGCGTCTCGTCGCGAAGGAAGGCGCCGGCCTGGTTTCCGATCCGGGCGTCACGCGCTTCGGTCTCGACACACTCGTGGACTTCGACTGGAAAGTCGCCGTGGGCGACGCGCTCCTGTCGTCGGCCGAGTTCGAGGACCTCGCCGCGCGACAGATGCCGCTCGTGGAGGTACGCGGGGAGTGGGTGCTCCTCGACCGCGAGCACCTCGAGCAGGCCCGGCGCATCCTCGACCGCCGCCCCGGCGGCCGGACGACGCTCGGCGAGCTCCTGCGCCTCGCGGGCGGCCTCGACCCCGACGGCGCGGGCGCTTCGGTGGACGGCGTCGCGGGCGAGGGCTGGCTCTCGCAGCTGCTCGACCCCGACGTCGCGCGCCGCGAGATCGGCGCCTTCACGCCGCCCCGCGAGCTCACGGGGACGCTCCGCCCGTACCAGATGCGCGGCGTCGCATGGCTGCGCTTCCTCCTGACGCGCGGGCTCGGGGCCTGTCTCGCCGACGACATGGGCCTCGGCAAGACCATCCAGTTCCTCGCGACGCTCCTCGCGGCGAAGGAGGCCGGAGAGCGCATCGGCCCGTCGCTCCTCGTCTGCCCGACGTCCGTCGCGGAGAACTGGGTGTCGGAAGCGGCCCGGTTCGCGCCGTCGCTCCGCGTCGCCGTCCACCACGGCCCGGGCCGCGCGAGCGGCGAGGCCTTCCGCCACCTCCTTTCGAACGTCGACCTCCTCGTGACGACGTACGCGCTCGCCCACCGCGACCGCGCGCTGCTCTCCGAGGTGAGCTGGGAGTACCTGACGCTGGACGAAGCGCAGAACGTCAAAAACCCGGCGGCCGCGCAGTCGCGCGCCGTGCGCGGGCTCCGGGCCGCCCGGAGGGCCGCGCTCACGGGCACGCCGGTCGAGAATCGCCTCGCGGAGCTGAAGTCCATCTTCGACTTCCTGAACCCCGGCCTCCTCGGGAGCGACGACTCCTTCCGCCGCCACTTCGTCGTCCCGATCGAGCGGCGGCGCGAGCCGGAGGCCGCGGCCCGCCTGCGCAACGTCACGGCGCCGTTCCTCCTCCGCCGCGCGAAGACGGACCCGGGCGTCGTGCCCGACCTCCCCGAAAAGATCGAGACGAAGGAGTACACGGGCCTCACGCGCGAGCAGGCCGCGCTCTACCGCGCGACGACGCGTTCGCTCCTCGCGGGGATCGGACGCGCGAACAAGCGGACGCGCAAGGCGAAGATCCTGCTGCTCCTCCTCCGCCTCAAGCAGATCTGCGACCACCCGGCGCTCTTCCTCGGCGACGGCCGGCTGGACGGGCGGAGCGCGAAGATCGCGCGCCTCCTCGAGATGTGCGAGGAGACGCTGGCCGAGAAGAGCCCGTCGCTCCTCTTCACGCAGTTCGCAGAGATGGGCCACCTCCTCGTCGCGGCGCTCAAGGAGCGCTTCGGCTGCGAGGTCCTGTTTCTCCACGGCGGCGTTCCCCGCCGCGCGCGCGCCGAGATGGTCCGCCGCTTCCAGGAAGACGACGATCCTCCGCCGTTCTTCGTGCTCTCGCTCCGGGCGGGCGGGACGGGCCTGAACCTCACGCGCGCCTCGCACGTCTTCCACGTCGACCGCTGGTGGAACCCGGCGGTCGAGGAGCAGGCGACGGACCGCGCGTTCCGGATCGGCCAGACGCAGCACGTGCAGGTCCACAAGTTCGTCTGCCGCGGGACGCTCGAGGAGCGGATCGACCGGATGATCGAGGACAAGAAGCACCTCGCGCGCTCGATCGTCGGGGCAGGCGAGCAGTGGATCGCCGGGCTCTCGGACGACCAGCTCGCCGCGCTCGTCGCGCTCGACGCCGACACGGCCGTCTCGGAGGGTCACTGATGCCGCGCCGCCGGAAGGTCCGCGTCCCGCGCGCCACCGCGCCCGATTCGGGATGGGCGTTCCGCTTCCTCGCCCGCCTCGCCTCGTTCGGCTGGGACGAGGCGCTCGTGGACGGTCGCGCCGCCGCGCATCTCGGCGCCGTCGTCTCGTTCGAGGTCGCAAGGACGGGGGTCCGGGCAGAGATCCGCCGCGCCGACGGCCGGCGCGAGGAGACCCGTCTCTCGCTCAAGGCGATTCCGCCCGCCGCGCTCCGCAAGGCCCTGTCGGCGATGGCCGCGCGCGCGCGCTTCGCGGCGGATCTCCTCGCCGGGCGGATCCCGGACGACGTCGAAGCCGCGTTCTCCGGCACCGGGCGGACGCTCCTCCCGGCCGGCGCCGACGAGGTCGCCGTCGACTGCACGTGCGACGCGCCGCTCCCCTGCGTCCATGCGGGCGCGGCCGCCGTCCTTCTCGGCGACGCGCTCGCGGACGACGCGTTCCTGATCTTCCTGCTGCGCGGGCTGCCCCGCGAGGATCTGCTCCTCGGCCTTCAGCGCGCGCGCCGGCGCCCGGCAGCGTCGGGAGCCGCGCGGACGGAGGACGAGCCCGCCGCAGCGCGGCGGCCCGAGGAACCGTCCGAGCCGCTACCGGCGGCGGTGCTCGAGAAACCCGAGCTCTTCTACAGGCCCGGCGAGCCCGCGGCCGCGCTGCGCGCGGTTTTCGCACCGCCGGAGCATCCCGAGGCCGTCCTCACGCGCCTCGGCCCGCCGCCCCTACACGATCCCGAGGCGTCGCGGCTCCTCCTCGAGCTGCACCGCGCGATCGGCCTCGGCGCCCGCGAGCGCCTCGCCGACTGGGAGTGGCGGCGCGCCGGGGGAAGAGGCTGAGTGAAGAGGCTGAGCGGGACACCCCGGGGGATTTCTTAGAAGGTGAAGAGGCAACTTGCCGCGCGGAGGCGAATCCTGCCGCTTCTGGGTTGTCCCTAAACCCTCTAAGAAATCTTCGATCCCCTTCTTACGGCTGCAGCTCGGACGTCACCGTGGCCCCGCCCATCTGCGGGACGACCGAGCTCGTCTTGACGACCTTGCGCGAGGCCTTGTCGACCCACAGCGTCGTCGAGCCGGGCTCGCCCTCGGCCGACGTGACCTCGGCCTTCCACGTCTGGAACGTCCCGGCGGGCACGGTCAGCGCCTCGGCGCCGACGATCTTCATCTGCTTGAGCGCCGGCTTCTGCTTCTGGAGGTCGAAGTTGCGGTACGTCACCGAGTAGCCCTCGGCGAGCGGCAGGCACGCGAGGGACTCCCACGCCGCCGAGCCGTCCGCGAAGAGGACGCCGCCCGTCGCGACGTCGACCGGCTTCGGCTCGCCGCCCATCGCGATCGTACCCGTGACCCTGCCGTCCTTGAACGCCAGCTCCATCGAGACCGGCCCTTGCTTGACCGACCGCCGCACAGGCTGGAGAGTGACTTTGTCGAGCGTCACGGCGTCGTTCGCCTCGCCCATCGGCAGCTTCATCGTGTAGTTGACGACGTACGTCCCGGTCTCCTCGGTCACCGTATTCACGCCGCTGATCGGGATCGTCTGTCCGCCGGCCTGGATCGCGCCCGCGTACCGATACGTCCCCGTCATGAGGTCCGCGACGGGCTTCGGCGCGCCGACGGCGGCCGCGTCCACCTTCTTCGCGAGGACGACCGTCTTCGGGTCGACCGTGATCTCCTTGAGGCGAAGGGCGACCTCTGGCGTGCCGCCTTCCTGGAATCGCCCGCCGAGGTACTTCGCGAGGAACGCCTCGGACGCGTCCCACATCGCCATGTTGTTGACGGGCCGCGCGAAGCCGTGGCCCTCGTCCGGCGCCAGGAGATATTGCACGGCGAAGCCTCGGTCGCGGAGCGCGATCACGATCTGCTCGGACTCGGCCATCTTGACGCGCGGGTCGTTCGCGCCCTGGACGATGAGGAGAGGCGTCTTGATCTTCGAGGCGGAGTTGAGCGGCGACTGGCGCTCGAGCTGCTTCTTGCCCTCGGGCGTGTTCGGGTTCCCCATGCGCTCGTGGAAGATGACGCGTCCCGATTCCCAGTACGGCGGGATCGTCTCGAGAAGCGTCAGGAGGTTCGACGGCGCCACGATCGCGACCGCGGCCGCGTAAAGGTCGGGCGTGAACGCGACGCCCGCGAGCGTCGCGTAGCCGCCGTACGATCCGCCGAGGATCGCGACGCGCTTCGGGTCCGCCACGCCTTCGGCGACGAGATGCTTGACGCCCCACGTGAGGTCGTCCTGCATGAGGTCGCCCCACTGCCGGTTGCCCGCGTTCAGGAACCTCTTGCCGTAGCCCGTCGAGCCGCGGAAGTTCGGCTGGAGGACGGCGTAGCCGCGGTTCGCGAGGAACTCCGCGCCGTTCGAGAAGCCCCAGCTCGTGCGCGCCCACGGTCCGCCGTGCGGGAAGACGACGAGCGGCAGGTTCTTCGCCGGAACACCCTTCGGAAGGGTGAGGTACGCCGGGATCTCGAGGCCGTCCGACGACTTGTACCGGATCGCCTTCATGGCGGCCATGTGCTCGCGCGGGAGGCGCTCGCGCACGACGTACTCGACCGACAGCTTCTTGGTCTTTCGGTCGAACAGGTACACCGTCCCCGGGTCCGTGTCGCTGTGTGCCGAGACGAGCCAGAGGCTCTCGTCCTTCGTCGAGGAGTTCGGCGCGATCTCCTTGTCCCCGATCTTCTTCCGGAGGAGCTTGTAGTCGGCTTCGAACGCCTTGTCGCGGAAGTAGAAGCGCGTCTTGTCGTCCTCGTACGCCGTCGCGACGAGCTCGTCCGTCGCCTCCGAGAAGATCGCCTCGCCGAAGTCGACGCGCTTCATCGGATCGGTCTCGACGAGCTCCTCCTTGCCGGTCGCCGGGTCGAAGAGGACGAGGCGCGTGAAGTCGGGCTCTCCCTTGTTCGTCTCCATGTAGACGCGGGTGTCGTCCTTGTGGAAGCGCACGGGGCCGCAGCTCTCGAAGACCGTGCACGTGTAGACGAGCTTGAAGCCGTCGGCGTCCACGCGAAGGATCTCGGTGTCGCCCTTGTCGGACGTGCGGGCGGCGAGCTGGAGCTTTCCGGCGTTGTCGAAGACCCAGGCGGCGATCCTCTCGGTGTTCTTCCTCACGAGCGTCCGCTCGCCGGTCGAGATCTTCACCCTGTAGAGGTCGTGCCAGGCGGCGTCGCGGTCGTTCAGGCCCACGTAGATCGTGTCGGGGTCGGCCTTCGGAACCGCGTAGATGACCGCGCGCGCGCCCTTGGCGTCCGTCAGGTTACGCGCGGGCGGGGCTTCCTTGCCGGTCTCCGGAGCCGCCGCCGGATCGACGGCGTAGACGTTGTAGTTCTCGTCGCCGTCCTTGTCCTGGACGAAGAGGATCTTCTTGCTGTCGCGGGTCCAGAAGAAGCCGGGGATCGGCCGCTTCGGGTCCGCCGTAACGAGATGGGCCTTGTCGTACCCGTCGCCCGTCTTCTTCACCCAGACGTTCCGGGTGTCCTTCCACGGCTTCAGGAAGGCGATGTACTTCCCGTCCGGCGAGAGCTGCGCCCCGGCGATCTCCGGGTTGCCGAAGAAAAGCTCGCGGTCGAGGACGGGAGGCGCTGCGGCGGTCGCGACGCCGGCGAGCGCGGCCGGGACGGAAAGGGCCAGCGCGAGCAGGAGCCTGCCCGTGCGGGCTCGGACGGTCGACGGATTCATGGATTCCTCCTCAATGTGTGTGGTCCAACAGGTTGATACGCACGCCGGGCCCGTCCGGTTCTGAGACAGGTTCTCGGACCTTGCCGGGCGTCAGGGCGCGGCGGCCGGCTGCGGGCGGTCGAGACCCCGCCACGCGAAGAGCGCGAGCAGCAGCCCGGCCGCGAGCGCCCCGTTCCACGTCCACGAGGGAACGCCGCTCGCGAGGAGGTCCCCCGCCCCGCCCGCGAGTCCGAGGCCCGCGGCCGCGAAGACGTACGCCCGCGGGTCGTCACGGAGGAGGACCGCGAGCGCCGCGAGGAAGGCGGCGCCGACGATCGACCCCGCGAGGACCGGGACGAGGAGCTCCCCCCACGTTCGCGCGTCAAACGGCGCGAACGCGCCCGCCGAGAACACGAGAAACCCCGCACGAATCGCCGGCTTCCGGAGGACGTCCGAGAGCAGGAGCACTCCGAATGCGCCGCCGCCCGCAAGGAGCAGGAAACGCGACGTGACGGCGTCGAGGACGGACGCGGCGGGGAGCAGGCCCTGGACTCCCGGCGGGAACGGGAATCCGCCGACGCCCGCATCGAGCGGGAAGGCGGCACCGATCGAGCGCGCGAGGGCGCGCGCCGCCACGACGAGCAGGACGGCGGCGGCCGCGGCGAGGAGGGCGCGGCGGCCGTCGATCGCGTTCCGGCGGAACGCCGCGGGCGCGTCGGGCTTCACGGCGAGGACGAGGGCCACCGCGAGAAGGGCGAAGACGTACGACACGAGGAGGCCGACGGCGAGGCCGACGCCTGCGACGACGAGGAACATGGGAATCGGGTACTGCGTGTCGTAATTCGCGAGGACGACCGGGAGGCCCGCGGCGCGCGCGACGAGCGCGGGCAGCGTGAGGAGGGCGCCGAGGACGAGCGCCCGGCGCCACGGGACGATCCCCGCGCGTGCGATCTTGACGACCTCGACGACGAGGAGGCCGACGAGCGTCCCGAGGCCGAGGACCTTCCAGACGAGCGCCGCGTACGTGGGCGGCGTGGACTTCTCGCGCTGGCGCACCCACTCCTCGGGGAGCTTGAGCGCGGTCGCGTAGAAGGACGGCACGTCCCCCGCAAGCGAGACGAAGAGGCGGCGGGCGGCCTCGCCCGCACGGTCCGTCCTCGACTCGAAGACGACGCGCGTGTCGCGCCGCGCCTTGCGGTTCTCGCCCGATACCGACACGACGTTCCAGCGCGCGGCGTCCTCGCCGAAAGCCCGAAGGGCCTCCGCGGCCTTCGCGCGGGCGGCAGTCTCGTCGGGCGAGGCGCCCGCCTCGGCCTCGGGGAAGGTCCGTCTGAAGGCGACGACCTTTCCGGTCCGCGCATCCACGGCGGCCGTCGTCCCGTGCTCGTCGAGCGGGCGCATGTAGCGCACGTGCCAGACGGGCCCGGGCATCACCTGTGTCGCCCAGCGCGTCAGGAGCGGCATCCCGCCGCGCCGGAGGAGCCAGAGGGCCGCGAGGTCCGACGCGTCGTAGGGGATGAGGCCCGCGCCCGTGTCGGAGGGGTTCTCGAGGGCGGGCAGCGCCGTCGCGTGCGTGACGGCCGTGAGGTACGCCGCGGGGTCTTCGCCCTGCGCCTTCACGAATGCATCCGCGGCCGCCTTCGCCCCGGCGCGGTCGACGCGGATCTCGACGCCGTCCCAGGGCGTGGCGTGCGGGAGGACGACGCGCGCGAGGAAGAGGACGGCCAGCGCGAGCCCCACGGCGAACGCGAGCCGGCGCGGGTCGAGCGCGCGCGGCGCGGCGCAGGACTCGGGCGCGCTCTCGGCGGCGCGGGGCGGCGCCGGCGCGGTTCCCACAGCCGCGTTCGAGAGGTCGTCGTCGGGCGCGAACCCGCCGCCGCGCACGTAGAGGACGAGCGCGACGGCCATCGGCAGGAGGAGAACCAGCGCGGAGGCCGCGCCGGAAACGGCGACGTACGGGTTCGTGGAGCGCACGAGGACGAGCGCCGTGTAGACGGCGTCCACCGTGAAGTGCCAGACGAGGAGCGGGAGCATCCCCTCGCGAAGGAAGACGATCCCGATCATGACGCCCGCAAACCCCACCTCCAGCCCGCGGATGTAGAACGGCTGGTTCGGGTACGTCGAGTGCGCGAAACCCCAGATAAACGCGGGCAGGACGACCGCGACCCAGCCGGGCGCGAAGCGCCGCACGAACGGGATCGAGAACATCCGCGATGAGAACTCCTCCGTCGTCGCGGGCAGGAAGCCCATGAGGAGGACCCCGAGCCACGGGAACGGCGTCGCGAGGAGGCTCGACTGCGGGACGTCCGCCGGCGCCCACGCGCCGAACCGCTCGGCGACGATGTAGAAGACGACCTGGTACGCGAAAAAGGACGCGGTCATCGCGTATCCGAGGAGGAGCCCCCGGAAGAACCGCTTCGAGCGCAGGCCGCGCCGCGACAGGATCCTCCCGAGCGCCGGCTGGCCGGGATACGTCTCGCGGAAGAGCGGCTCGCCCGCCGCCACGAGCAGGAACAGGATCGCCCCCAGCCCGATCGCCCCCGCCAGGTCGGACAGGAGCGACGTCGCGAGGAAGCCGGCCCACGCGTCGGCAGTTTTGTAGTCGTAGAGGCGGATCGGGAGCTCGTTGAGCGAGGCGAGGAGCTGGAGGACCGCGCCGACGGCCGCGAACGTCAGCGCGAGCCGCCACTTCACGTCCTTGCGGCGTACGCGCTGCAGGAAGACGACGAGGACGGCGAGGAACGTCAGGATCAGCCCGAACGTCGCGACGGTCCCGGCCGTGAAGTTCTTCGAGCGCAGCGTCTCGTAGTCGCGCCGCCACTTCTCGGGCACCTCGAGGTGGAGCGACGACCACCCCACGCGATCGCCCTGCACTTCGACGACGTAGCGCAAAGCCGCGTCACCGAAGCGGATGGTGTTCGACTCCCACTCGAACGTCCGGTCCGTGCGCGCGGGGCGCCTCTCCACGACGGCCCGGATGAACCGCAGCGACCCGGCGTCGAGGCCGCGGTCCTGCCGAATCGCGGCTTCGGCGAGGGCGCGCGCCGCCGCGTCGCCCGGATCGGGCGCGGCGTCCTTCTCCGGAAGCAGCCGGCGGACGGCGAGGACGCGCCCGTCCGGCGCAACGGCGGCCCGGTATTCGAGCTTCTGGAGCGGCGTCACCCAGCGGACGGACCAGCGCCAGACGGGCACGTCCGTGGCGAAGAGCGGGTTTGCCTTCTGAAGGCCGAGCGTCCGCTCGAGAAACGTCTTGGCCTCGTCGTCCACGTCGAACGTCGCGAGGGCGCGCATCCCCGCCACGGAAAACCCGCGCACCTTCAGCGCCGCCGCGCCGCGCGTGACGGCCTCCTCGCGCGTGACCTTGAAGTCGATCGAGGCCTCCGGAAACGCACGCGAGAAGCCCGCGCGCCCGATGGCCGCGCCGGCGACGATCACGGCGAGGCAGAGCGCGACGAAGATCCGGTCGCGCCGGTCGAACCGGACGGGCGCAGCGGGAGCGGGCGGCGGAACGGGCGGCAGGGCGCTCATCCGGCGGCCCTCTGCGCCGAGGGGCGCGCGCGGGCGAGAAGCCACGCCTCGAGGAGCTCGCTCCCCGAGCCCGCCCCCGTCTTGACGCCGCGGTCGATCGCCTCGATCCCGACGAGTGCGTCCGCGAGCTCGTCGGCCGTCCAGTTGAGGCACGCGAGGTACGCCTTGTGGAGTACGAACGGATGCCCCTCGAGCGGAAGGGGCGGCAGCCCCGGCCGCGGGACCTTGAGCGAGGGAAGGATGCGGTCCCGGAACGTCTGGAAGTCCGCGCGGCGCATCGACGCACCGCGTTCCTCCAGCGCCGCACGCAAGGCGAGCATGCGCCGCACCTCGCCCGCGAGGAGGCCGAGGAGCGGGAAGAACGCGGCCTCGCCGCGCGGGCCCTTCTGGTTCTGCACGGCGGACTCCTCCTTGCCGCCCCACGGGCGGAAGGCCGCAAACGTCGCGCCCGACGCGAGGAGCTTGCCGAGGAGGCGCAGCGCCTCGAGCACGTCGCGCGCCGCGACGGCCTCCACGAAGTCCGAGCCGTACTCGCGGCTCTCGTTTTCGATCTGCCGCGCGGCGTGCTCCTCCGTGACGCGCGGGCCCTCGGCCGAGTCGATGAGCCGGTCGAGGTCCGAGAGGAACGGCCGCGCCTGCAAGCGCCCGCGCCCGGTCAGCAGGCTGAAAACATCCGCATCGACGATGACCTTCCGCTCGATCGCGCGCTCGAGGCCGAGGCTGTGGAGGCGCTCGGCGCGCGCGTCGTTGCTCGATGCGCCGAGGTCGGCGGCGCGGCCGGCCTTCCGCAGGAGGGGGAGTGCCGCGTGCTCGGCGTCCGGCGCGACCGCGTGAACGAGCAGGACGTTGTCGGAGGGCGTCGCGCGCCGGGCGAAGTCGAGGAGGCGGTCCAGCGCCGGCTCGGCGCCCTCGTCCTCGGCGCCCGGGAGGCCGAGGAGGGCCGCGAGCTCACCCGCGCGGCCCCCGCGCCTGACGCGCCCCGCGACGCGCCGCGCGGCGTCTTCCGGGTCGCCGGCGACGTCGGAGGCCGCGATCCCCGCCGCCGCCGCCAGCGCGCGCGCCTTTCTCGAGAGGCGGACGAGGGCGCGAGCGTCGTCCCCCGCTTCGGCGGCCTCGTCGAGGAGCGCGTCGAGCTCGTCGGCGGAGAGCCCCTTGCCGCGCAGGAGGTCTGACGCGTCGAGCGTCACGAGGCGGTTCGTGGAGAAGAGCGCGATCGTCGCCGCGTCCGCCACGGCCTCGGCGACGCCGCCGCCGGCGGCCTCGTAGGACGTCACCTCGCCCTCGCGGAAGCCCTCGCGGAATGCGGCCGTGACGCGGCGCACGGCCTCGGCGACGATCCAGTCGTCGTCGCCGGTGACGAGCAGGAGGGGCGGGAGGGGTGCCGTGCGTGCCGCCTGGAGCAGCGGCGCGATCTCGGCGAAGGGCTCCGGGCGCTTCACGCGCCCCATCCTAACCGCTTAAAGGAGGCCCTTGTCCTGGAGCTCCTGGCAGTCGAGACAATGGCGCGCCCAGGGCACGGCCTCGAGCCGCTTTTCCTGGACCGGCTGGCCGCAGTTCACGCACGTGCCGAACGTGCCGGTCTCGAGCCGGCCGAGCGCCTCGTCGATCAGGAGGAGGATTTTCCGGTCGCTCTCGGAGAGCGAGTACGCGAACTCCTTCGTGTAGGCCGATGTGGCGCGGTCGGCCATGTCCTGGGCGGACTCGTCGACCGTCTCATCGGAGACCTCGCGATTCTTTGCGAGGTCGTTCAGGAGTTCGTCGCGCTTGGCGAGAAGGCGCTTCTTGGCCTTTTCGCCGGATTCCTTCTTGGAGAATTTCGCGGGGGCAAGCGCCGACTTGGGAGACATGCGGTTTTTCCTCGGGGTCACTTGGAATACGCGACGCCGGAGAGCGTCGCGGTCGCCCGGTAGACCTGCTCCGCCAGGAGCAACCGTGCCAGCTGGTGGGGCAGGGTCATCCGGGAAAGCGAGAGGATAGCACGCGCCCGCGGGGCCAGAGACACGTCGAGACCGAAGGCCCCCCCCACCGCGAAGGCGACCGCGGAGGGCCCCGAATCCAGCCACCCCCGCAGGTCCCGGGCGAACTCGTCGCTCGTCCGCTCCTTCCCTCGCTCGTCGCAGAGGACGAGGAGGTCGCGCGGCCTCAGGGCCTCGAGGAGGCGCTCGGCCTCCCGCACGCGGACCTTGAGGACGTCCGCCTTCGCGCCCGGCTTCTCCTCCTTGACGACGGTGACCTCGCACGGCGCAAAGCGCGCGATCCGGGCGACGTACCGCTCGATGCCGCGTGCGTACTCGGATTCGTCATTTTTGCCGACGAAGAGAAGACGGATGCGCAACTCAGCCCCGCCGTTCGTAGAGTGTCTTGCGCGCGATGCCGAGGCGCCGGGCCGCTTCGGCGACGTTCCCGCCGGAGTCCTCGAGGACGAGCCGGAGGTAAGCGTCCGTCAGCTGGCGCAGCGTCCAGCCCGCGTGCGCGGCCGCCGTGAGGAGCGCCGCGGGGTCCGACGGCCCTGCGAGCTCGAGGTGCGCGGCGTCGATGGCCGCGACCTTCGCCGCGGACGCCGAGGCCGCCGCGCGCCTCACGACGTTCTCGAGCTCGCGGAAGTTGCCGCGCCACGCGTGGGAGAGCAGCAGGGCGCGGGCGGCCGGCGTGAACGCGGGCGGCCCGCCCGCCTCGCGGGCCACGGTGCGCGCGGCGGGCAGCAGGTCCTCGCGGCGCTCGGCGAGCGGCGGGAGCGTCACGGTCACGACCGCGAGACGGTAGAAGAGGTCCTCGCGGAATTCGCCGTTCCGGGCCCGGCGCGGGAGATCAGGGCCCGCCGACGCGACGAGCCGCGCCCGGAGGGCCGCCTGCCGCGTGCCGCCGACGCGGCGGACGAGGCGCTCCTCCACGACACGCAGGAGTTTGCCCTGGGCGCGAAGGGACAGGGCGTCGATCCGGTCGAGGTAGAGCGTCCCGCCGCCCGCGCCCTCGAGAAGGCCCGGCTTCGGGGAGACCGCGCCCGTGAAGGCGCCGCGCTCGTGGCCGAAGAGCTCGCTCTCGAAGAGGTCGTCGGAGACCGCCGCGAGGTCGACGCGCACGAACGGCTCGCCCGCGCGCCGCGAGCGCTCGTGGAGGAGCCGCGCGAGGCGGTCCTTTCCGGTGCCGGCGGCGCCGAGGAGAAGGACGGTGTTCGCCGAGTCCGCGGCCCGCGCGAGACGGCGGAGTTGTTCGCGGAGGCCCCGGTGCCGGGTCGCGAAGAGCGGCGCGGGGGCCGGGGCGCCTGCGCGGGCGCGCGCCACGGGCCTCAGCGGAACGACGCGGTGGCGTCCGGCGCGTCGCCCCAGAGGCGTTCGAGCCCGTAGAAGCGCCGCGCCTCGTCGTGGAAGATGTGGAAGACGACGTCGCCGTAGTCCACGAGGATCCAGGGCGACGAGTAGCCCTCGATCGAGAGCGGCCGGCGCCCCTCGGCCTTGAGCGCCATCTCGACGGCGTCCGCGAGCGCCTGTGCCTGCCGGTCGCTCGAGGCCGTCGCGAGGACGAAGTAGTCGGCCATCGCGGTCAGGCCCTGGAGGTTCAGGACGACGAGCTTCTCGGCCTTCTTGTCGAGGAGCGCGGCCACGCCCTTCTTGAGGTGCGCCGTGAGCCGGGCGTCGAGCTCGGCGTCGCCGGCCCGCGAGGGGCGCTCGGCGGCCGGTCCGCCCGCACGCGCGAGCGTCGCCGCGATGAGGTCGTCCACGTCCCCGATCGGCGGGACGGGGTGCTTCACGGGAGGCGGTAGAGGGCGTGCTTTCGCAGGTACGCGGCCACGTTCGCCGGGAGACTTTCGCTCAGGTCTTCTCCCGCGGGGATCGCGCGCCTTAACCACGTGGACGAAATTGTAACCGGAGCGTTGCCGCCCCAGTAGATCGAGTATTCGGAGGGCTCCGCGCCGGGCCGCGCGCCTTCCGGCGCGAACCGGGCGGCGACGTCGGCCGGGAGCGTCCCGGCGAGCGTCTCGCGGGTGAATCCCTCGCGCCCGACGACCGCCAGCCGGAACTCCTCGAGAAGCTCGCGGAAAGACCTCCAGGTCTCGATCCGGGCGAGGGAATCCGAGCCGAGCACGAGGAGGATCTCGGCGTCCTCCCGCCGCGCGCGCAACTGGCGGAGCGTTTCGATCGTGTACGTCGTCCCGCCCCGCGCGACCTCGAAGTCCGAGAGGACGAGGTCGGGGTACGACTCGAGCGCGAGCGCGAGCATCGCGAACCGGTGGTACGCGGACGCCGAGGGCGAGGTCGGTTTGTGCGGCGGGTGGAAGGCCGGAACGTAGAGGACCCGGTCGAGCCCGAGCCCCGCGCGCGTCTCCTCCACGGGCCGGAGGTGCCCGAAGTGGACCGGGTCGAACGTGCCGCCGTAGACCCCGATCCGGAGCGTCACGGGATCTCCGGACCCCCGGTCGCGGGAGCCGAGGCGGCTGCGGGGGCGGCCAGCACGTCGAGGCGGGTCCCGAGACGGGTGACGAGGGGCTCGAGGCCTTGCCGGGCCACGGCCGAGATCGCGAAGAACGCCAGGCCGCGCGTCTTCGCGGCGCGCGCGACGGCCTTGATCTGCGCGGGCGTCGCGGCGTCCGACTTCGTCGCGACGAGCACACGCTCGCGCCGCGCGAGCTCGGGCTGGAAGGACGCGAGCTCGTTCTCGATCGTCGCCACGGCCGCTTCCGCGTCCTTTGCGGCGTCCTCCGGAGAGAGGGCGGCCGCGTCGACGAGGTGCGCGATCAGGCGCGAGCGCTCGACATGCTTGAGGAACCGGATGCCGAGCCCGTGGCCCTCGTGCGCGCCCGCGATGAGGCCCGGCACGTCGGCCGCGACGAACGTCCGGAAGCGGTCCCACGAGACGACGCCGAGGTTCGGGACGAGCGTCGTGAACGGGTAGTCCGCGATCTTCGGCCGCGCCGCCGAGATCGCCGCGATGAGCGTCGACTTCCCCGCGTTCGGGAGGCCGACGAGCGCGACGTCCGCGAGGAGCTTGAGCTCAAGGGCAAGGTCGCGGGCCTCGGCCTCCGCGCCGGGGTCGGCGCGGCGGGGCGTGCGGTTCGTGGAGGTGGCGAAACGGGCGTTGCCGCGGCCGCCGCGGCCGCCCTTGGCGACGAGGAGCGTCTGGCCCTGCTCGACGAGGTCGCCGAGGATCTCGCCCGTCGCCCGGTCGCGGACGACGGTGCCGACCGGGACGGACACCGCGCGGTCGGCGCCGTTCTTCCCGTGGCGGTTGTTCCCCGAGCCGTGGCCGCCGCGGCCCGCGATGAAGCGCTTCGTGAAACGGAACGGGTAGAGCGTGTTCAGCGAAGCGTCCGCGACGAGGGTGACGGAGCCGCCGTCGCCGCCGTCGCCGCCCGAGGGACCGCCGTGCGGGACGAACTTCTCCCGGCGGAACGCGACGCAGCCGTTCCCCCCGTCGCCCCCGGCGACGTGGATGGCGGCTTCGTCGATGAACATGGGGTTTAGGCGGGCTTTTGTTCGACCGGAGTGATCGAGACGTAGCGCCCGAGGCGGCCCTTGTCGTGGAAGTTCACGATGCCGTCGACCTTCGCGAAGAGCGAGTCGTCCTTGGCGCGGCCCACGTTCAGCCCCGGCTTGAGCGGCGTGCCGCGCTGCCGGACGAGAATGGAGCCGCCGCTGACGAGCTGGCCCGAGAAGCGCTTGACGCCGAGGCGCTGCGCGTTGCTGTCGCGGCCGTTGCGGGACGAGCCCTGACCTTTTTTGTGTGCCATCTGTTCGTCTCCGCTGACCTAGGCCTTGATGGAAGCGATCCGGACCTCGACGAGATCCTGCCGGTGCCCGTGCGTGCGCTGGAAGCCCTTACGGCGCTTCTTCTTGTAGACGAGGAGCTTGGGTCCGCGCGTCTCTCGCACGACGACGGCGGTCACGCTCGCGCCGGCGACGAGCGGCGACCCGAGGTAGAGGCCGTCCTCCTTGCCGATGGCCAGAACGTCCCCGAGGGACACCTCGGCGCCCTTCTTCAGGGTCTCTTTCGTGAGGCGCTCGACGCGGACCACGTCGCCTTCGGCGACGCGGACCTGCTTGCCCCCGGTGCGGATCACTGCGTACATGGCTTCTCCTGAAACCCCGACCTCGTGGAGGTCAAGAGGGCCGGTAAAAATACCAGAGGGCTCGCACCCTGTCAAAACGTCCGGAAACGGGCCCCCGGCACCGTCACCAGCCCGACGGCTCCCCCGCGTTCTCTCGTCGAGCCACCGCTTGAGGCGCGGAGTCGCGACGTACTTCAGTCTTCGCTGACGTCGTCGGGCAGCTCGTTGCGGTCTTCGGTCCCGTCCTTCGGGAAGTGGAGGGCGAGAGCGTCGCCGAGCTTCGACACCGCGGCGACGATGCCTTCGGTGAATTTTCCTTCGGTGAACCGCTCGCGCGCCGCGTCGCGAGCCTCGAGCCAGAAGGCGTCGCCGACCTTCCCGTGGATGCCCGTCCCGCCGATGACCGCGAAGGAGCGCGAAGCCGGCGCGAGGAAGATCAGGCAGCCCGATCCGCGCGCGGTCCGGTCCATTCCGAGCTTCAGGAACGTCTTCTCGGCCTCGGCCCTCGCGTTCGCGACGCGCCCGTGGTGGAGGTGCACGCGGATCTCGCCGAAGCTCTTCGCCTCCGCCTGCCTGATCGCCTCGACGATTGCGGCGCGGTCGAGGCCCTCGAAGAACGCTTTCACGTGCTCCTTGCCCATCACCAGCCTCCGCTCGCGCCGCCGCCGCCGAAAGACCCGCCGCCGCCCGAGAAGCCGCCGCCGCCGCCGAACCCGCCCCCGCCGAATCCGCCGAAGCCGCCTCCGAAACCGCCGCCGCCCCATCCGCCACGGTTGATGTACGAGTAGCCGCGGCCGCGCCCGAGGAGGGCCGGCACGATCACGAAGAAGAAGAGGAACCCCAGGAAGAGGATGAGCGGAAAGGGCAGCCTCTCTCCCCGGTTCCGGGCCTGCGTGCGGCCGGTGCCCTTGTATTCGCCCTTCGTCGCTGCGATCGCCGCTTCGACGCCGGCCGAGATGCCGCCGTCGTAGTCGCCGGACCGGAAGCGCGGGAGGACCTGCTCGTCCAGGATCCGGATCGCGAGCGCGTCGGGCATCGCGCCCTCGAGCCCGTAGCCCACCTCGAGGCGCACCTTCTTCGACCCGGGAAAGACGAACAGGATCATCCCGTTCTTGCGCTCCTTCTGGCCGGCCTTCCAGGCCTGGGAGCACGCGACGGTGTACTCCTCGAGCGTCGTGCCCTCGGGCACGACGCTCTCGGTGTAGACGAGGAACTGGTTCGAGGTCTCCTTCTCGAAGTCCCGGAGGCGCTGCTCGAGGCCCGCCGCCGTGCCGGGCGAGAGCACCCCGGCCTTGTCCGTCACGAAGCGAGTCGGGGCGGGCGGAATCGCCGGGCCGGCCGCCAGCGCTCGTCCCGAAGCGGAAACGAGGACCAGGAGAAAGAGAGAGATTTCTTTGAAGGTAAGAGGGGCAGCGCAGCGCCGTCCGGCAACGATCAGCCGTTGGCCTCCGCCTTTTCTCACTCTAAGAAAATCCGAATTCTTCTCTTCGATCGTTCCGCGTCAGAACTTGACGGCCGGAGGCTTGTCGGAGCCCTCGGCGGCCTTGAAGTACGGGCGCTCCTTGAAGCCGGCGAAGTTCGCGACGATCACGGTCGGGAACGAGCGGCGCAGCGTGTTGTAGGCCTGCGTCACGTCGTTGAACCGGCCGCGCTCGACCGAGATGCGGTTCTCGGTGCCCTCGAGCTGGGCCTGCAGGTCGCGGAAGTTCTGGTTCGCCTTCAGCTCCGGGTACTTCTCGACGCTGACGAGGAGGCGGCCGATCGCGCTGCCGAGCCCGTCCTGGGCCTTCTGGAACTGCGCGAACGCTGCGGGGTCCTTGATCGAGTTGGCGTCCAGCTTCACCTGGGTCGCCGAGGCGCGGGCCTGAATGACCTGCGTGAGCGTTTCCTTCTCGAAGTTGGCCGCGCCCTTTACCGTCTCCACGAGGTTCGGGATCAGGTCGGCCCGGCGCTGGTAGACGTTCTCGACCTGGGCCCAGGCCGACGAAACAGCCTGATCGGCTGCGTTCAGCCTGTTATAGGCCCCAGCCGCCATGCCCCCGACGACGAGAACACCGACAAGGATGAGGACAATGCAGCCCAAAGCAACGCTTTTACCCATATTCGAATCCGTTCCTCCAAGAACGGGAGATGCTATCAGGAAACTGGCGAAGATCCGGTCAAGTCCCGGTAAGTGTCTGTCAGGACAACTCTTCCAGGAGACGTGGGGGCAGGTAGAACTTCAGCTCGGCGCGGGCGAGGGAGGGGTCCGCTCCCGCATCGAAGGCCGCGAGACCAGCCTTCTTCATCGGCACCTCGAGGTCGGACCGGCCCGAAAGGAGAAGCCCGAACAGGCGCCCGATGTGCGGCTGATGCCCCACGAGGAGCGCGGTCCCGGGCTTCAGGCGCGCGAGCTCGTGCAGGACGTCCACGGGATCGGCGTTCGGCGAGAGGGCCTTCGTCTCGACGAGCGGCTTCCGGAACCCGCAGGCCTCGGCGACGGGCTCGGCCGTCTGCCGGGCGCGCACGAGCGGAGAAATCAGGATCTCGTCGTACCCCGGGTCCAGCTTCGAGACCGCCCGGGCCACGACCTTCATCCGCCGGCGCCCGTCCTCGGTCAGGCGCCTGTCTCCGTCGCGGCCCGATGGAGAGACGTCCTCGGCCTCGGCGTGGCGGAGAAGATGAATGAGCACGGCCGGATTCTATTCGGCTCGCCGGGCCCTCAGCCGACGAGGTCGCGCGCGATCTCCGCGCGGGTCTCCGCGGACAGGACCGCGCTGGCCCGGTAGCCCGGATGCTCCACGTGGACGACGACCGGCGCGGCTCCCGCCGCGAGCGCCCGTGCGTCCGCGGGATCGGTCCCGATCGGGAGCCTCAGGTACTGCACCGCCGCGATGCGGTCCTCGCGCCCCTGTCCCTCGAGAAAGCGCGCGAAGACCTTGCGGCCGTTCAGCTCGAGCCAGACGTGCCGGCCCGAGGAAAGGCCGATGAGCCGGTCGAGATGGGGCTGGATCCGCGCCTCTTCGGTGATCTCGACGAGCAACGTGGCCGAGAGTTCCCCGGCGTCGGGCAGGAGCTCGTTGTAGACGTCGAGCTCCTGCTGGATCGCCTCCGGCTTCGCGAGACGCTCGGCCCGGCACATCTCCTGAACCTGATTCAGGACCGTCAGCCGGCACTCGAAGAGGAGCGACATGCTGTCCCCGAGAAGGACGCGGCGCCTCGCCTTGACGGCGATGACGTCCTTCCGCCAGGCGTCGCGGATGAGCTCGTACTCGTGGAGGTTCTTGACGTCGGAGAGCTGGAGCTTGTTCATCGCGGCAGTCCGTACGCATCCCGGAGGACCTCGATGGGATGAAGGACGGGGACGTGCATCCCCTGGTGGATCTGAACGCCGGCGAGGGCGCAGTCGGATGCGACGACCTCGGCGCCCGCGGCGGCGAGGGCGTCGAAGAGCTTCTGGCCGACCTTCATGGACTCGTCGAAGTACTCGGCCTTCATCGCCCACGTTCCGTCGTGGCCCGAGCACTTCTCGACCATCGTGACCGCCGCTCCGGTCGCCGCGAGAAGGTCGCGCGACTTGAAGCCCATGTTCTGGACCTTGAGGTGGCACGACAGGTGGTAGGCGATGGACTTCGGTGCGTTCGGGAAGTCGAGGGAGAGCGCGCCCTTCGCCTTGAGTTCGGCGAGGAACTCGAAGAGGTCGCGCGTCGCCTTCGCGACCAGGATCGTGTCCGCGTCGGGCGCGCCGCCGCGCGCGGCGAGCCACGGGTATTCCTTCTTGACCATCAGGGAGCAGGACGGCCCGGGCGTCACGATCGTGTAGCCCTTCTCGACCCAGCCCTTCATCGCCGCGACGAAGGTGCGACGGGCCTCGTCGGCGCCCGCGACGTCGCCGACGTCGAAGAGCGGCATCCCGCAGCACTGCGGATAGGCGACCGCGACCTCGACGTCGTTCTTTTCGAGGACCGCGACGGCGGCCATCCCGATCTCCGGCCGGTTCCATTCGACCGAGCACGTCGGGAAGAGGACGGCCTTCGCGACGGCGGGCTCCGTTCGTTTCGGCGCCTCGCGCGTCTCGAACCAGCGCGTGAACGTCTGCCAGACGAAGCGCGGCAGGTCCTTCTTCGCCGCGACACCGATCGTCTTCTCCATCGCCCACCGCGCCAGGGGCAGGGTGTTCATGAAGTTCGCGACGGGCGCCACGGTCGACGCCATCCGTCCGAGGGCGTCCGGGTCCGACAGGAGCCGCTCGCGGAGCGGAAGGCCGCCGTTCGCCTTCATCCTCACGCTTCGCGCGTCGAGGACGAGGTGCGGAATGTCGACGCTCCAGCGGTGCGGCGGGATGTACGGGCAGTGCGGGAGGCAGAGCTTGCACTCGTAGCAGAGGTCCACGAAATCGTCGAGGACCTTCTTCGGCAGCTTGTCGGCTTCGCCGTCCACCTCGGGCACGTCGAGGGCCTTGAACAGCACCTCGAACGAGGGGCAGAGCGAGAAGCACCGCCGGCACCCGTGGCAGATGTCGGCGATGCGGGTGAGCTCGGCGGTGAGGCTCGCCGCGTCTTTCACGGCGATCGGAGTTCCAACGGCGCCCATGTTCACTCTGCTTTCGGAGGAAGATTCGGAGGAAGATTCGGATTCGGACGAAGATTTCTTAGAAGGGTGAGTGGGGTCGGAGCGCGGCGGAGGGCCTCCGCGGCTATCGGGAGCTTCGAGCCGCATTCTCCCTTCGAAGAAAACGAGCCGAGATGCCCTTCGGCGTGCCCCACCGGCGGTCGAGCGTCCCGGCCTCCATTCACCTTCTAAGAAAATGCGCCCCTTCCGCCTCCAGCGCCATGGTTCGCGCGCTTCAGGGGCGCCTTCGCGGTCTTCAGCCGATCGTCGTCAGGAGCTTGCTGAAGCGGTTCGCGTGCGACTTCTCGGCGCGCGCGAGCGTCTCGAACCAGTCGGCGACCTCGGCGAAGCCCTCCTCGCGCGCGGTCTTCGCGAAGCCCGGGTACATCTGGGTGTACTCGTACGTCTCGCCCTCGATCGCGCTCTTGAGGTTCAGCGACGTCGAGCCGAACGGAAGGCCGGTGGCCGGGTCGCCCGCCGCCTTGAGGTAGTCCATGTGCCCGTGGGCGTGGCCCGTCTCACCCTCGGCCGTGTCGCGGAAGTTGCCGGCGATCTCGGGATAGCCCTCGATGTCGGCCTTGTCCGCGAAGTAGAGGTAGCGCCGGTTCGCCTGGCTCTCACCCGCGAACGCGTGCTTGAGGTTCTCGTGAGTCTTCGTCCCCTTGAGTTCCGCCATGTGGCCTCCTTCTTCTTCGGGGTCCCCGTGGAATCTCTGTCCCAGGGCCGCCCCGTGCAACCTGGCTGGACTTTATCTGGACTTTGTCTAAACTACAAGGGTGGGGCGGTCCCGCCCCGAGAAAAAACCCCAGAACCGAAGGAGTACCCGAATGCCCCAGATCGTCGGCCGCCAGGCCCCCGACTTTGTCCTCGAGGGCGTCCTGAACGGGCGCTTCGCCACCACCCGTCTCTCAGACTACAAGGGAAAGTGGGTCGTCCTGTTCTTCTACCCGCTCGACTTCACGTTCGTCTGCCCCACCGAGATTCTCGCCTTCTCGGACCGCCTCGGCGAGTTCCGGAAGCTGAACGCCGAGATCCTCGGCGCCTCCGTGGACTCGAAGTTCAGCCACCTCGCCTGGACCGAGAAGCCCCGCGAAGAGGGAGGCATCAAGGGCCTCGCGTACCCGCTCCTCGAGGACCTCGGCAAGGAGCTGGCCGAGGAGTACGGCGTGCTCGACGAGAAGGGCCGGGTCGCGCTGCGCGGCCTGTTCCTCATCGACCCGGACGGCGTGGTCCAGCACGCGACGATCAACAACACGAGCGTCGGCCGCTCCGTCGACGAGACGCTCCGCGTCCTCCAGGCGTTCCAGTTCGTGCGCGAAAACGGCGAGGTCTGCCCCGCCGACTGGAAGCCCGGCACGAAGACCATGAAGGCCGACTGGGAGAAGTCGAAGGAGTACTTCTCGGCGCCGAAGTAACGGTGAAAGAATCGCGCCCATGACCCAGAAAACGCATTACAAGGTCGTGATCATCGGGTCCGGCCCGGCGGGCCTCACGGCCGCGATCTACGCCTCCCGCGCGAACCTCGCGCCTCTCGTCCTCGAGGGCGTCCAGCCGGGCGGGCAGCTCACGACGACGACCGAGGTCGAGAACTTCCCCGGCTTTCCGCACGGCATCCAGGGCCCCGCGCTCATGGACGCGACCCGCAAGCAGGCCGAGCGCTTCGGCACGGAGATCGCGGCGGACACCGTCGTGGACGTCGACGTGAAGGCGAAGCCGTTCGCCCTCACGCTCGAGGCCGGCGGGCGGATCACGGCCGACGCCGTCATCGTCGCATCCGGCGCGTCGGCGAAATACCTCGGGCTCGAGAGCGAGAAGAAGCTCCTCGGGTACGGCGTCTCGGCCTGCGCGACATGCGACGGCTTCTTCTTCCGCGGCAAGGAGGTCGTCGTCGTGGGCGGCGGCGACACCGCGATGGAGGAGGCGGGCTTCCTCACGAAGTTCTGCACGAAGGTCCATCTCGTCCACCGCCGCGGGGAGTTCCGCGCCTCGAGGATCATGGCGGCGCGCGCCCTCGCGAACCCGAAGATCGAGGTCCACCTCGACACGATCGTCGAGGAGATCCTCGGCGAGCCGGGGGCCGGCGTCTCCGGCGTGCGCGTGAAGAACGCGAAGACCGGCGAGACGAAGACGCTCGCCGTCTCCGGCTACTTCGCGGCGATCGGCCACCAGCCGAACACGGCGATCTTCAGGGGCAAGCTCGACATGAACGAGGTCGGCTACCTCACGATCGCCCACCCGACCACGAGGACGTCCGTCGAGGGGGTGTTCGCCGCGGGCGACGTCGCGGACTTCCAGTACCGGCAGGCGATCTCCGCGGCCGGAGAGGGTTGCAAGGCCGCGATGGACGCCGAGCGCTGGCTGGGAGAGCAGGGCATCCACTGAGACCCGGGCCGGCGGGTCAGAACGCCTGGCCGGACGCGAACGACACGAGCCACCCGGTCCGCCCGAGCGGGTCCGGGTGGAGCACCCGCGCGACGTCGATCCTGACGAGGGTGTTCTTGCTCGCGCGCGTGATCCCGATCCTGAGTCCCACGCCTGCGTCGGCGAGGTGCCAGAAGCCGTCCGGCTGCCCCCACGAGTAGCCGACGTCTCCAAACGCCGCGAGGCCGAACGACAGGAGCGACCAGATCTCGGGCACGACGAGGACCCGCGCCTCGCCGTTGCCGACGAGGCGCCGGTTCCCTTCGACGGCGTAGAGACGGTAGCCGCGCACGCCCGTCGTCCCGTCGAGGACGATCTGGTTCTCGGGATCGAGGTTCCAGCCGACGAGCGTCCCGATCCGCCCGACGAACGTCCACGGGCCCGCGAGGACGTAGCCGCGCGCGTCGGCGCCGACCGTCGCGTTCTGAAACCCGCTCTCGAGACGGGTCGAGCCCGTCGACGTGAACAGCGCGAAGCCGCGCGGGAACGAGGTGCCCGTCTGGAAGCTCGCGCTGACCTGGCCGCTCACGCCCCGCGTGTCGAAGCCGGGCGAGACTCCCGCCATGATCTGCAGGCCCGTCGCGAGGTTGAAGTCCTCGTCGCGCTCGATCTGGTCGACCTGGCGGCGCGTGATCCACTCGGAACCGGCGTGTTCGAAGCCGGCCGATACGAACAGGAACTTGCGGTTGGACGCCGGCCCGGGCGGCGGGGGCGGACCCTCCCCGGTCGGGCGGAGGAGCACCTCGCTCCACTCGATCGACGCGAGGAGGCGGTCCGCCTGCAGGAGGTCGCCGGAGATCCGGAAGCCGCTCGTGATCGTCGCGAGGCGCTGCCGCTCCTTCCACGTCGCGGACTCCTCGCCGCCCGCGTAAATCCTCGTGTCGAAGTCGGAACGGTTCATGACGCCCCCGAGCGACCACGGGACCTCGAGGGCGTAGAACGGCCGCCCGTAGGAGGCCGCGAAGCGCTGCCCGTCCGAGAGGTCCGACGCGTTCAGCGTGAACACGGCGTGCGGCGCGAGCGCATTCGGGTCCACGAAGAAGATGGAGCGGGACGTGCGGTCGACCTCCTGCTCGAAGCCGATGCCGAGCTGCATGCCCAGCCCCAGGAGGTTGTATTCCTCGACCCCGGCCGAATACGTGGTGACGCCACCCTTGTTCGAGAGCGAGCCGCGGAGCAGGAGCGTCCAGGCGTCCGCCGTCTCGACGACGATCCGCGTCCCCTCCGCCCTGATCGCGACCTTGCGGAAGAGGCCGAAGGCGCGAAGGTTGCGCTCGGTCTCCGCGAGGATCTCGGGCTGGAGCGGATCGCCCGGCTTGAAGAGGAGCTGCGTCTCGATGAAGGAGGCCTTCGTCGTGATGTGGAGGGCGTTCGCGAAGCGGTAGAGGAAGAACTTCTGCGCGGCCTCCGCGTCCGTGAACACGTTCGTCGGGCGGATCTCGACCGTGGAGATCGCGGGCCGCTCCTGCGCGGCGACCGGAGCGGCCGCGAGAACGGCCAGGAGGCCGCACCGGGCCGGGACCGAAGCGCGCGTCAACCCTTCTCCGGCTCCCAGAGCGGCTCGCTCTCGCGGCGGGCGCGCGCGGCCCACCGGCCCAGGACGAAGAGGAGGTCCGACAGACGGTTCAGGTATGCGAGGACGTGCGGTCCGACCGACTCCTCCCGCGCGAGCGTCGTCACGAGGCGCTCGGCGCGCCGGCACACCGTGCGCGCCTGGTGGAGGAACGCCGAGACCCAGCCGCCGCCGGGCAGGACGAACGAGCGAAGCTCGGGCAGCCCCTCGTTCATCTCGTCGATCGTCTTCTCGAGGAGCACGACGTGGCGCTCCTCGATGACGGGTTGCGCCGGGTGGCGGTCCTGCGTCCGCGTCGCGAGGTCCGAGCCGAGGTTGAAGAGCTCGTTCTGAAGGCGGGTCAGGAGGGCGTCCAGGCGCGCGCGGTCCTCGTCGGAGGCCCCGGGCGTCTCGCGGTTCGCGGTCCGGACGAGGCCGAGGACGGCGTTGAGCTCGTCGACCGTGCCGTAGCTCTGGATGCGGATGGCGTCCTTGGCGACGCGCGGTCCGCCGACAAGGCTGGTCTCGCCCGCGTCGCCCCCCCGCGTGTACACCCGGTTGATCCGGATCGCCATCAATCCCCCGGCTGCCGAGACTACACTCCGCCGGGATCCCATGCCCGTGTCGAAACGCATGCTCCGCACCGGAACCGACTACCACGTCCACACGGCCCGCTGCGGGCACGCGGGCGGCTCGATGCGGGCCTACGTGGAGGCCGGGATCGCCCGCGGGCTCTCCGAGATCGCCTTCACGGACCACGTCCCGCTCTACTTCCTGCCCGGCGACGACCCGGACCCCGGGATCGCGATGACGCGGTCCGAGCTGCCCGGTTACGTCGACGAAGTCCTCGCCCTGCGCGAGGAGTTCGCGGGACGCATCGACGTCCTCCTCGGCCTCGAGGCCGACTTCGCCGAGGGGCACGAGGCCGCGCTCCAGGAGATTCTCGCGGCGCACGACTGGGACGTCGTCCTCGGGAGCGTCCACTGGGTGAAGGGCGACTGGATCGACGCGCCCGATTCCGGCGCGCGCCACGAGCGCGAGGGCACGGAGGCCCTGTGGAGCGAGTACTACCGCCTCCTCGCGAAGGCCGCCACGACGGGCCTCTTCGACGTCCTCACGCACTTCGACCTCCCGAAGAAGTTCGGCCACCGGATGCCGGCGTCCCTCGCACGGACGGAAGCGGAGGCAGTCGAGGCCGCCCGCGCCGCGGGCGTCGCCGTCGAGGTCTCGAGCGCGGGCCTGAGGAAGGCCGTCGCCGAGGAGTACCCCGCTCCCCCGCTGCTGGCGAGCCTCGTCGCGGCCGGCGTCCCGATCGTCTTCTCGTCCGACGCGCACGCGCCGGCCGAGGTCGCCTGGGGACGCGAGGCGATCGAGGCCGCGGCCCTCGCCGCGGGCGCCAGAGAACATCTGAGTTTTCGGAAGAGAGAGAGAAGCAGGCACCCTCTCTGAAATGCAGGTGTCCCCGCAAGGGCAACGGTCTGCAAAGTTTCTTAGAAGGTGAATGGGCGCGGGCGCGCACGAGAGGCCTTCGAGCGCTGGACGAATGGCCTGCAAATTTCTTCGAAGGGTGAATGGCCCTGGAGTCGCTCGAGTGACCGCTGAGGCGATGGGCGCGTCGCGGCCCCACTCACACCTTCTAAGAAAATCTTCTCTTCTCTCCCCCTCAACCCTTTCTCACCTGTCCTCCGAAACCAGCTCGACCGCAAAGTTCGGGGTCACGGTCAGTCGCAGACTCTGCAGCCTGCAGGGCCAGGCTTCCTTCGCGAGGCGCGCGGCGAGCCGGTCCCAGATCCAGCGCGCGAGGTTCTCGGCGGTCGGAACCGTTTTCGCGAACTCCGGGATCTCGGCGTTGAGATGCCGGTGGTCGAGCGGGCGGTCGACCTCCTCCTTGAGGATGCGGTCGAGGTCCGTGAGGTTCACGAGCATCCCCGTCACGGCGTCCGCCTCGCCCGCGACGGACACGTCCAGCGTGTAGTTGTGGCCGTACCCCGCCGGATTCGCCGCGTCGCCGTATGTCGCGCGGTTCCACTCCTCGCTCTTCCCCGGGTTGAAGAGCCGGTGGGCCGCGTTGAAGTGGATCGTCCGCGAAAGGAGGACCATCGCGCCGGACTATAAGGCCGCGCGGGCGGACCCGGAACCCGCTCCGGGGCTAGACGTGCGCCCCCGTGTGAACCGGGACGACGCGCGCGACTTCCGCCGCGAGCGAGCCGCGCACGACCTCCTCGAGCTCGTAACGCACCCGGACGGCGGGCTTCGCGAGCGTCACGACCCGCGTGAGGTCGATCGGCGTCCCGACGACGACGACGTCGCACGGCGTGGCGGCGATCGTCCCGGCGAGATCCGCGATCTGCGCCTCGCCATAGCCCATCGCCGGGAGGATTCCGGCCGCGTTCGGGTACTTGCGGTACGTCGCCTCGAGCGAGCCGACGGCGTACGGCATCGGATCGACGATGCGGGCCGCTCCCGCTTTCTTCGCCGCGACGAGGCCGGCGCCGAAGCTCATGCCGCCGTGCGTGAGGGTCGGGCCGTCCTCGACGACGAGGGCGCGCTTGCCCCGGACGAGCTCGGGGCGCTCGCACGTGACCGGTGAGTTCGTGCGCATCACGCGCGCCTTCGGGTTCAGCTTCGCGGCGGCCATCTCGACGGCGTGGATGTTGCCTTCGTCGGCCGTGTCGCACTTGTTCACGAGGATCACGTCCGCGCGGCGGAAGTTCGCCTCTCCCGGGTGGTAGGCAGTCTCGTGGCCGGGGCGGTGAGGGTCCGCGATGCAGATGTGGAGATCGGGGACGTAGAACGGCAGGTCGTTGTTTCCGCCGTCCCAGAGGATGACGTCGGCCTCGGTTTCCGCGCGCCGCAGGATCTTCTCGTAGTCGACGCCCGCATAGACGACGAAGCCGTTGTCGAGGTGAGGCTCGTATTCCTCGCGCTCCTCGATCGTGCACTTCTCCTTGTCGAGGTCGGCGTACGTCGCGAACCGCTGGCAGGCCTGCGCGCCGAGGTCGCCGTAGGGCATCGGGTGGCGGACCGCGACGGCGCGGAGGCCGAGCTCCTTGAGGATGCGTGACAGGAAGCGCGTCGTCTGGCTCTTGCCCGCACCCGTCCGGACCGCCGTGACCGCGATGACGGGGACCTTCGACTTGAGCATCGTCCGGTCCGCGCCGAGGAGCAGGAAGTCCGAGCCGGCCGCGATCACGCGCGAGGCGATGTGCATGACCTGCGTGTGCGCGACGTCCGAGTACGAGAAGACGCAGAGGTCGACCTTCTCTTTCCGGATGACGTCCTCGAGGGAGTCCTCGGGAACGATCGGGATGCCGTCCGGGTAGAGCGAGCCCGCGAGGGACGCGGGATACCGGCGCGCGTCGATGCCCGGGATCTGCGTCGCCGTGAAGGCGACGACCTGGTGGCCGGGCTTGTCGCGGAAGACGGTGTTGAAGTCGTGGAAATCGCGGCCGGCGGCGCCGAGGATGACGACACGCCTCACGGGGCTCTGCATGAAAACCCTCCGCGGGAGGACACCCCCGCTTGGAGAATTTAGGAGGACCGGGCGCCTCCAGCCTGATTCCAATGCTTCAGGCGGCGTATTTTCAGGGGGGAGGCGCCCCGCGCCTCCCCCCTGACCCCCTACTTGAGCCCCAGCAGCTCCACGTCGAACACGAGGGTCGCGTTCGGCGGGATGACGCCGCCCGCGCCGCGCGAGCCGTACCCGAGACTCGCCGGGATCAGGAGGGTGCGCTTGCCGCCCACCTTCATCGTCATGACGCCCTCGTCCCACCCCTTGATGACCATGCCGAGGCCGATCTGGAACTCGAACGGCTGGCCGCGGTCGACCGAGCTGTCGAACTTCTTGCCCTTCGCCCCGTTCTCCCAGAGCCAGCCCGTGTAGTGCATGACGCAGGTCTGGCCGGGCTTCGGCGAAGCGCCCGTGCCGACGACCGTGTCTTCGAACTGGAGGCCGGAGGGAGTCTTGATCATTTTGGACGCTTTCTCCTCTTTGGCCGCCGTCTCGGCGGCGGGTTTCGGCGCGGGGTCCTTTGAAGGGTCGGGAGCGGCCGCGAGCGCGACGAGCGACGCCGCGGCGCACGCGAGCAGCGAATAACGGAACAAACGAATCACAGGGGGCTCCTTTCGAAGCCATTGTCTCCGATCTCCGCTTCAGCGCGCCTCCCCCGTCAGAGCCGCCGCGTCCGCGAGGAACACGAGCGTCCCGTCCCCGGGTGACACGCGGGCCGCCGGCAGGGCCGGATCGCCGTTCAGGACGCGCCGGAGCGCCACGTTCTTCTCCCTGCCGGTCACGAGGAACGCCACGTACCGGGCGGCGTTGATCAGCGGCAGCGTGAACGTCACGCGCGAGGGCGGCGGCTTGGGCGCGCCGTCCACCCGGACGACGAGGCGCGTCTTCTCCTCGACGGCCGGGTGCCCGGGGAAGAGCGACGCGGTGTGGCCGTCGGGGCCAAGTCCCAAGAGGATCAGATCGAATCGGGGAATGTCCGAAGAGACCGAAGATTCTCTGAGTGGAAGAGCGGACGAGGAGAACGCCCGGCGCAAATCGGCCTCGTACATCTGCGCCGCGTTCGGTTCGGTGACCGAAACCCGGTGAATGTTCTTCGAAGGTAACGGGACCTTGCGCAGGAGCGCGTCGAGGGCGGCCTCGTCGTTGCGGTCGGGATGGCCATCCGGGACGCACCTCTCGTCGCCCCAGAAGACGTGGGTCCTTCCCCAATTCACCTTCGAAGAAATCACCGGTGCCGCGAGAATCCGGTAACAGGAGAGGGGCGTCCTGCCCCCTGCGAGGGAGCAGAAAAACGCTCCTCTTTCGGCGACTGCCTTCGCCGCGAGCGTTACGAAGAGGTACACGGCGGCGTCCGCGACGTCGTCGGCCGTCGCGAACGGGCGGACGTCGCTCACGGGCGGCGCCAGCGCCTCCCGTCCCGCGCGAGGAGGGCGACGGCCGCGTCCGGCCCCCACGTGCCCGCCTCGTAGTTCGGGTGGTCGATCGGTGGGTTGTCGCGCCAGACGTCGAGGAGCGGGGTGACGCGCTCCCAGGCGGCCTCGACCTCGTCGCGGCGCGCGAAGAGCGTCGAGTCGCCGTGCATCGCGTCCATGAGGAGGCGCTCGTAGGCCTCGGGCTGCGAGGCGCCGAAGAACTCCGAGTACCGGAAGTCCATCGTGACCGGGTCCACCTTCATCGTCGGCCCGGGCTCCTTCGCGCCGAACTTCAGCGCGATGCCCTCGTCGGGCTGGATGCGCAGGATGAGCGCGTTCGGCTCCTGCTTCATGACGCCGACCTGCCGGAAGAGCGAGATCGGAGGCGTCTTGAACTGGATCGCGATCTCCGTGACGCGCTTGGCGAGGCGCTTGCCCGCGCGCAGGTAGAACGGGACGCCCGCCCAGCGCCAGTTCTCGACCTGCACCTTCCACGCCGCGTACGTCTCGCGGAGGGACATCGGGTTGACGTCCTTCTCGGCGCGGTAGCCCGCGACCGGCTGGCCGCCGATCGCGCCGGCGCCGTACTGGCCGCGGACCGTGTCGAGGAGGATCTCGTCCGGTGTCTGCGGCTGGATGCACTTGAGGACCTTGACCTTCTCGTCGCGCACGGAGTTCGGGTCGAAGGCGACGGGCGGCTCCATCGCGACGAGACAGAGAAGCTGCAGGACGTGGTTCTGGATGATGTCGCGCAGGACGCCCGCCTCCTCGTAGAAGCGGCCGCGGTTCTCGACGCCGATCGACTCGGCGACCGTGATCTGGATGTGGTCGACGTACCGCCGGTTCCAGAGCGGCTCGAAAATCCCGTTCCCGAGGCGGAAAACGAGGATGTTCTGCGTCGTCTCCTTCCCGAGGTAGTGGTCGATGCGGAAGATCTGGCGCTCGCGGAAAACGTGCGAGAGCTCTTCGTTGAGCGCGCGCGCCGTCTCGAGGTCGCGCCCGAACGGCTTTTCGACGATGACGCGCGACCACGGCCCGCCGTCGACCGGGTAGACGAGGCTCGTGTCGCCGAGGTTCTTCACGACGGTGCCGATCATCGAGGGCGGGATCGCGAGGTAGAAGATGCGGTTTCCGGGGATGCCCCGCTGTTTCTCGATCGCTTCGAGACGCGTCTTGAGACCCGCGAAGTTCACCGACTGGTTCAGGTCGCCCCGGAAGAAGAAAAGGCGCGACTCGAAGCTCGTCCACTTCCCGTCGTCGACCGGCTTGATCCGCGCGAACTCGGCGACGGCCGCCTTCATCTCGGCGCGATACGTCTCGTCGGACTCCCCCGTCCGCGCGTAGCCGACGATGCAGGTCCCGGGCGGGAGCTGCCCCTGCGAGTCCAGCTCGAAGAGCGCGGGGACGAGCTTTCGCTTCGAGAGGTCGCCGGAACCGCCGAAGATGACGATGGTGGCGGGCCCGGGAGGCGCGGCGCTCACGGCGTCCCCGCGGCGCCCGCGGCCTTCTTCGAGAGCTCCTCCCGCGCGGCCGCGGCGATGGCAGGGCCGTCGAGGCCCATGAGCCGGGTGAGCTCCTTCGCGGGGCCCGAGGACGAATAGAACGTGACGCCGAGCTTGCGCACGCGTGCCGAAAGCCCGAGGTCGTTGAAGCGCGACTGCAGGAGCGTCCCGAGGCCGGTCTTCGTGTTGTGGTCCTCGACCGAGACGACGAGGCCGTGACGGGCCATGAATGCGAGGTCCTCGTCGGCGAGGTCGCTCCAGGCGCAGATGGAGACGAGGTCGGCGCGCACGCCGTCCTTCGCGAGCGCGTTCCACGCGTCCATCGTGTTCGGGAGGATGTTGCCCGCACAGACGAGCGCGAGGCCCGAGCCTCCGGTCCGGAGGCGGTCCGCGCGCGACGGGTCGAACGCGTAATCGCCCGCGAAGAACGGCGTCCCGTCCTCCTTCAGCACGAAGGGAACCTTGGACCGCCCCATGACGAGCGCGTGGTTGCCGCGGTGCGTCGCCATCCAGCGGACGACGCGGTCCGTCTGGTTCGGGTCCGCCGGCGTGAAGACCTTCCACCCGAACGTCGAGTTCAGGAGACCGAAGTAGTCGATCGAGTGGTGCGTCTTGCCGTCCTCGCCGACGTCGATCCCCGCGTGCGTGACCGCGAGCTTGGCGTTCGCCGCGTTCACGTCGTTCAGGCGCTGCTGGTTGTACGTCTCGGCGACGCCGAACATCGCGAACTCGCCCCACCACGACTGCACGCCGGCGAGAGAGAGCGCGCCGAGGAGAACCGCGGCGTGATGCTCGGCGATCCCGCACTGGAAGAACGCCCGCGGGAACTTCGCCTCGAACGTCTCGGTTTTCGTGGACACGGAGAGGTCGCAGTCGATCACCGCGAGCGGCATTCCGCCGGGGACCGCGGCGGCCGAGAGCGCCCCGAGGTCGGCGAGGGCGTTTCCGAAGGCGCTGCGGTTGTCCGTCTGCTTGTCGAGCGGGTAGACCCGCGGAGTTCCGGCCGAGGACAGGATCACGGATTCTTCCGGCCGGTGAGGAAGCGCACGGCGCCAGTCGGGCGCCGGCTTCTTCCGCTCCTCGATCCAGAGGTCGAGGTCGTCTTTCGCGCCGAGGACCGCGAGCGCCTCGTGGCACTTCTCGACGGAGAGCGCCGCCCCGTGCCACTTGAACCCGTCCTTCTCCATGAAGGGAACACCCTTCGACATGACCGTGTGCGCCGCGACGAGCGTCGGCCTCTCCGCGTTGAGGGCCGCGCGGATCGCACGGTAGAGCGCGCGCACGTCGTGCCCGTTCACCTCGATCACGCCCCAGCCGTCCGCCTTCCAGTCCGCGACGATGTCCTGCCTGAGGATCGCGTCGGTCGTGCCGGAGAGCTGCTCGTGGTTCCAGTCGAGGACGCCGACGAGGTTCGTGAGGCCGTACTTGACCGCGAAGCGGCGCGCCTCGGAGAGCTGTCCCTTCTGCTGCTCGCCGTCGCCCATCGCGCAGAAGACTTTCGAGGCGTCGCCCTTGATCCTCGCCGCGAGCGCGAACCCGGCGGCCGCCGAGAGGCCCTGCCCGAGGTTCCCCGTGCCCCACTCGATCCCCGGGACGTCGCGCTCGACGTGTCCCTCGAACGGCGAGCCGCCCCGCCGGAACCCGACGAGCGGGAGCGACCGGTCGAACCACCCGAGGTGCGCGAGCGCCGCGTACGCGGCGGGCGACGTGTGCCCGTGGCTGATCACGACGCGGTCGCGCTTCGGGTCGAACGGGTTCTTCGGATCGCAGGCGGCGAAGCCCCAGAGGATCAGCTCGAAGTCGATCGACGACATCGAGCCGCCGGGATGGCCCGACGCCGCGAGCGTCGTCATCTGGAGGATGTCCCCGCGCGCCGCGACGCCGAGAGCGGCCAGTCGCGCAGCCTGCGCGTCGGTCAGCTCTTCGGCGCCTCGAAGGTCTCCGAGGATCACGCGCGCACCCCCGCGGCCGCCTGGCGGCGCTGCTCGATCGTTCCCAGGAGCTGGTCGTACGACTTCTCGAAGAGAGCAACGCCGTCCTTCTGAAGCTCCTCGCCGACGGCTTCGACGTCGATGCCGGCTCCGGCGAGGTCGACGAGAGTCTTCCGGCTCTCGGCGAGGCCCTCGAGGACGGTGTCGGTCGGCGACGTCTTCCCATGGTCCAGCAGCGCGTCGAGCGTCTTCTCCGGCATCGTGTTCACGGTGTCGGGGCCGACGAGGTTTTCGACGTAAAGGAGGTCGGAGTAGGCGGGGTTCTTCGTGCCCGTCGAAGCCCAGAGCGGCCGCTGGACGCGCGCGCCCTTCGCGCGAAGCGCCGTGAACGGCTCGGCGCCGAAGATTTCGAGGAAGTCCTGGTAGACGACCTTGCTGTTCGCGAGGCCGGCTTTCCCGCGCAGCGCGAGGAGGCGGTCCTTCTCCGCGCCGGAGGTGGCCGCCGCCTTTTCGTCCAGGCGCTTGTCGATCAGCGTGTCGACGCGCGATACGAAGAAAGACGCCACCGAGTGGACGCGGGAGGGGTCGCCGCCCTTCGCGGCGAGATCCGCGAGGCCGCCGAGGTAGGCGTTCGCGACGTCGCGGTAGTGCCTGCGGTTGAACATGAGCGTGACGTTGATGGACAGGCCGTCTCCGATGAGCCGGCGGATCGCCGGGACGCACTCCGGCGTCGCAGGCACCTTGATGAAGACGTTTGGACGGCCGAGCGCCGACGCGAGACGCTTGGCCTCGGCGACCGTCTTCCCGGTGTCGCGCGCGAGCGAGGGCAGAACCTCGAGGGAGATCCAGCCGTCGACGGGATTCCGGTCGTGGATCGGGCGGAACGTGTCGGCGCCCTCGCCGATGTCCGCTTGCGTGAGCGCGTCGTAGATCGCGAAGGCATCTCTGCCGTCGCGCGCGAGCCGCTCGATCCCCGCGTTGTAGTCGCCCTCGTTCTTCTCGATCGCCTGTCCGAAGATCGTCGGGTTCGAGGTGACGCCGTAGATGGTCCCCGCGTCGACGAGGGACTTCAGCCGGCCGGTCCGGATCATCTTGTTCGAGATGCTGTCCAGCCACACGGCCTGGCCGCGGCGGCGGTACGCGACGGGTGCGGTCATCGGGTGCCCTCCCTCACTCTCCGGATCGTATTACGACGGGGAATCAATCTCCGTGAACCCCGTAGACGTGGAGGCGGGTGCCGAGCGCCGAGAGGCGCGCGACGACCGCTTCGCGCAGCTCGGGCAGGCCGTCGCCGCTCGCGGCCGAGATCCGGAGCCCGTCGGCGTCGAGTGCACCGGGCGACGGCCGGTCCGTCTTGTTGTAGGCGAGGAGAACGCGGCGCTTCTCGACGCCGAGCTCCTCGAGGACCTGCTCGGCGACGGCCCTCTGCTCGGACGCGGCAGGCGAGGACGCGTCCACGACGTGGACGAGGAGATCGGCGTCGCGTACCTCGGCGAGCGTGGACTTGAAGGAGGCCACGAGGTCGTGCGGGAGCTTGCGGAGGAAGCCGACCGTGTCCGCGAGGACGATCGCGCGGCCGCCGACGCCGTGGAGGCGTGCATGCCGCGGGTCGAGCGTCGCGAAGAGGCGGTCCTCGGCAAACTCCCTCGAGGACGTGAGGCGGTTGAAGAGCGTCGTCTTTCCCGCGTTCGTGTAGCCGACGAGAGAGACGGTCGCGACGCGCTTCATGCCCTTGCGCCTCACGTCGCGCTGCGTCTCGATCTTGCCGAGCTCTTCCTTGAGCTTCGCGATCCGCAGGCGCAGGCGCCGGCGGTCGAGCTCGATCTTCCGCTCGCCGGCGCCACCGCGGAACGCGCCGCCGCCGCGCTGCTGCGCGAGCCCCTCGGACTTTCCCGCGAGACGCGGGAGCTGGTACTGGAGACTCGCGAGCTCGACCTGCGTCATGGCTTCCCGCGAGCGGGCGCGCGCCGCGAAGATCCGGAGGATCACGCCGGCGCGGTCGAGGACGTTCGTGGGAAGCGCCTTCTCGAGGTTGCGCGACTGGGTCGGCGTCAGCTCGTCGTCGAAGATCGTCCAGCCGACGCCCTGCGCCCGCGCGGCCTCCGCGATCTCTTCCACCTTTCCCGAGCCGACGTACGTCGCCGGGTCTGGGCTCCTGCGCTCCTGGAGCGCACGGGCGACCACGACGCCGCCCGCCGTGTCCACGAGACGCTCGAGCTCGTCGAGGTGGTCCTCCGCGAGGGTGCGCGGCACCTCGCGCCCGTAGACCCCCACGAGGATGGTCCGGTTCGAGTCGGGGGGCTTTTCCGGGGGAGGAGGAGCGTCCTTCGGGGCGCGGGGCGGGCTCACGTGGGAGGGATGCTAGCGTATGAGGCGATGGCCTTCCGGCGCGCCGGCCCCCGCGACCTCTCCCTCCTCGGCGAGCGCCTCGAGGCGCTGCGGCGGGACTGGGCGTCCCGGCGGCTGGACTCGGACCCCCTCGCGTTTGCGCACGGCTTCACGGACCCGGGCGACCGCGAGGTCGCCGCGTTCCTCGCGGCCTCGCTCGCGTTCGGGCGCGTCGCGTCGATTCGCGCGTCGGTCGAGAAGGTTCTGTCCGCAATGGGTCCACGACCGGCGGAGTTCCTGGAGAAATGGGACGAGAAGGGCATTCCCGCCCTCGGAGCATTTCGGCACCGTTGGGTTTCGGGAAAGGACGTCGAAGATTTTCTTCGAATGGTACAGAGGGCGCGGCACGCCCACGGCTCTCTCGGTGCCCTGTTCGCACAGGGGGACCAGGAGAACGAAGAGGAAGAGGAGATTTTCCTAGAAGGTGAAGAGGGGCGGCGCGCCGACGCCGGCGCCACTTTGGGCGCCGCCCCCGCGGACTACGTATCCGCCCTCTCTACCTTTCTAAGAAATCTTCATCTCCTCTCCCCGCGCCCCACGGCCCCCTCGCGCGGCCTTCGCTTCCTGCTGCCCTCCCCCGCCGGCGGCTCCGCGTGCAAGCGCCAGCATCTCTTCCTCCGCTGGATGATCCGGACGGACGGCTTCGACCTCGGCCTCTGGACCGGCGGGCGCTTCACGCCCGCGCGCCTGCTCCTCCCGATGGACACGCACGTCCACCGCATCGCGACCTATCTCGGCCTCACGCGCCGGAAGTCCGCGGACCTCGCGGCCGCGCGCGAGGCGACGGGCTGGCTGCGCGCCCTCAACCCCGGTGACCCCGTCGCGTACGACTGGGCGCTCTCGCGCCTCGGCATCCTCGCCGAGTGCGTGACCGAGCGGACGCGCCGCCACTGCGAACGCTGCGCCGTCCGGCCCGTCTGCCGCGCGTCCCTGATCCCCGCCCAAGGAGCCACTGCCGCATGAACGACTTTCTCGACCGCAAGAAGGCCCTCGGCCTCGGCATCGCCGTTCTCGTTTGCGGCACCCTCGCGTACTTCGCAAAGGACGCGCTCCGTCCGCCCGCCGTCCACGTCGGGACGCTCGCCGTCCCGGCCGCGAAGGTCATGTTCCCCGCGGGCCCGCTCCTCGTGAAGAACCGCGAGGGCGCGGCGCGCGACCTCGCCGCGAGGTCCGGCAAGGGCCTGATCCTCCACTTCTGGGCGACGTGGTGCGGCCCCTGCCAGGAAGAGATGCCCGCGCTCGTGAAGTTCGTCAAGGAAACGAAGGCCGACCGGAACGTCGAGTTCCTCGCGGTCTCCGTCGACACGGACTGGAAGGTCGTCGACGCGTGGCTCAAGGAGCACGGCATCAGGGACCTCCCGCTCGCTCTGGACCCGAACGGCGACACGGCGCACGTCGTCGGCACGGACAAGTACCCCGAGACGTGGTTCATCCTGCCGACGGGCGAGGTTCTCCGGCACGTCGTCGGCGCCCAGGACTGGAGCGACCCCGGACTTCGCGAGTTCGCGGCCGAGTTCAGCCGCGCGGCGGGCGCCGCGAAGTCCTAATCGGCCAGCGACAGCGTCACGTCGGCTTTCACGACGCCGCCGGCGGGCACGGTCACGGACTGCACCTTCTCGCCGAAAAGCTCGTGCCACGCGTGGAGGCGGTACGTGCCCGGCGCGACGCCCGGGAACGCGAACCGGCCCTCCTTGTCGGTCACGGCCGCGAACGGCGAGTCGGCGACGAAGAGCCACGCGTTCATCCACGCGTGGACGTCGCACTTGATCCGCACGATGCCCGGCGTCGTGAACGTCTCTTTGAAGCTCTGGCCCTTGACCGGGATCGCCTGGTTGAAGAGCGCGTCGCCCGTCACGGTCGTCGCGTGGACGTTGTGGAGGACGGGGTCCGAGTTCAGGATCGTGACGGGGGCCCCCTCGCTCACGACCTGCGCGTAGGGCTCGAACGCGCAGCCCTTCTGGTCGATCCGGAACGGGCCCTTCGGCAGCGGACCGCCCTTCGCGCCTTCCAGCCACACGAAGACGTTCCCGACCTCCCGGCCCCTGCCGAGGACGAGCGCGGGCGACGGCCGGTTCGCCCGGCCGCAGACCGCGACGTCGGAGATCACGGGCCGCGGCGCGAGCTTCGGAACGGGGCCGGAGAGCGTCACGACGCCGAAGACACCGTCTCTTGCCTCTGGCTTCGCGGAAGAGGCACCGCTGTTTGAAGATCTCTTAGAAGGTGAAGAGGGAGAAGGCGATGCGCTGCTGCCCGCTGCTGAAGCGCCACCCTCTGCCCGCGCTCCTCCGCCCCTATTACCTTCCAAGAAGAAAACCACGGCTCCGACGAGCAGTGACGCGTGCACGAAGCGCACGGGTCTTCCTCGCACATTCCGCCTAGTGAGACGCGACCGTGGACGCGGCCTTCGGCCGCGCGGCGGAGGGCGCCGTCAGGAAGTCGTTCCCGAGCGACCAGACGTGGTCGCGCAGTGCTTTCGTGACGCGGTCCGGGTCGCCGATGTAGGCCTTCGCCTCCGCCTCGGAGCCCCAGATCGCGACGAGCTCCTTCTTCAGGCCTGCGAAGGCCGGCGTGTCGAGCGCCGGGGCGAGCGGCGACATGCGCGTGCCGGACTTCTCGTCCAGCTTCGGGAAATTCGTCGGCATCCGCGTGCCCGGCATCCACTCGTCCGGCCGCTTGATCCAGTCCGCGATCCAGTCGTAGCGCAGGCGCGTGTGCGCGGCCGCGAGGATGGGCGCGAGGTCCGCCGGCGTCTTGCCCTCCTTGAGGGCCTGTGCGAAGGCGTCCTGCGACGTCGGGTGGCACTGCGCGCACTTGAGCGACGTGAACGTCGCCGCGCCCGCGGCGCGCGAGCGCGGGTCGAGCGACGCGACGCGGTCCTCGAACGGGTAGCGTGCCTTGTCCTGCGTTGCGAAATAGGCCGTGAGCGTGTTGATCTGGTCCGTCGAGAAGGGGAACGTCGGCATCCGGACCTTGAGCCACGGCCGGATCTGGCCCGTCCGCGGGCCGTGCAGGAACGAGAAGAGCCACTCGCTCTGCACCTTGGCGCCCTCGCCGCGGATGATCGGCGGCGCCATCGCGAGGTCGATCTTGTTCGCGGTCATGGCCTCGCGGATCGCCCCGCCCCTGTCCTCGAGGATGTGGCAGCCCTGGCAGTTGTAGTCCTTCACGATCCGCCGGCCGGCCTCCACGAGCCCGCGGGCGGCCCCCCGCGCCACGAGCGCGTCCGACATGTCGTCCTTCTGCATCCCGAGGATCGCGGTCTGGACAGTCTCGACCTCCGCCGGCGAGAGCGAGAACTGCGGCATCTTGAGCTTTTCCTGGAACGTCTTGACTTTCTCGCGGTCGAAGCTCCGCGGGTCGGAGACCTTCTGGGCGAGCCAGTCCGCGCGCGTGTGCGGGAGGTGGAGGAAGCCGAAGTCGAGGAGGTGGACCGGCTTGTTGCCCCACTCGGACAGCTCGACGCCGATCGGCTTGGCCTTCTCGAAGCCGGGGATGTTGTGGCAGGCGTAGCACCCGTAGTTCGCGATGATCTTCTCGCCGACGAAGAGGTCCTTGTCGTGAGCCGACATCTTCGCGAGGTCGGCCTTCGCGTCCACGACGGAGCGGGTCTGCGTCAGATAGTCGGTGACGAGCGCGTCGCGCTCGCCCTCGTCGGCCTTCGGTGCGTGCGACGCCTTGAACTCGGGCTGCACCGGGCGGCTCATGAGGTACGCGACGAGGTCCGCGATCTCGTCGTCGGCGAGGCGCAGGTTCGGCATGCGCGTCTCGGGGTTGTAGCCCTTCGGGTTCTTCAGCCACGCGGCGAGCCAGCCCGGCGTCGTCTTCTCGGAAAGGCCGATCAGGTTCGGCCCGTGCTGCCGCCAGCCGTCCATCACGTGCCGCTCGGCGCCGGGCTCGGAGATGTGGCAGCCCTGGCAGCCCACGTTCTCGAAGAGGACTTTACCCCGCACCGCGTCCCCTCTTGCGGGAGCGGCGTAGGTGTCCTTGCCGGACTTTTCGAAGAGGTAGGCCGTCACGCCCGCGATCATCGTGTCCGTGAGCTTGTGGCCGGACGGCGTGTCGAAGTTCTCGAGGTAGAAGAACCGCGGCATTTTCGTGTTGCTGCGGAAGGCGCGCGGGTTCACGAGCCAGCGGCCGGCCCAGTCCGGGGTCGTCTTGGACGCGAGCCGCGCGAGGTTCGGCCCCGGCTTCGGGAGGTTCTCGAACCCCTTCATCGTGTGGCAGCCCCAGCACCCGAGCGCTTCGACGAGCTTGCGACCCTCGTCGAGCTTCGGCGCCTTCGGGTGGCCGGCGTCCTGGCGGTGACAGCGGAAGCAGCCCGCCTCGACGGCCTTCATCGGGTACATCGGGAGGTCGTCGAACTTGTCGAGCTCCCACCCGTAGTCCTTCATCCAGCGGCCGGTCTCGGTCTCCCCCATCAGTTCGCGGTTCGCGTCCTCGTCGACGGGCATTCCCTTCTCGTCGCGTCCTTCGCGGATCTGCTCCTCGAGCCTCTCGTACTCGGCGTAGTCGTTCGGCATGTGGCCCGCGCGCATGAAGTCCGTCGCGCGGTCGCGACCGCCGTGACAGGACGTGCAGCCGAACGTCGCGTAGGGGTGCGGCGAGTTCGAGTCCACGAAGAGGTCGAGGCGCGGGTGCGTCCTCAGGACGGACTGCGGGTATTTCACCTTGTCCTCGAAGCCGCGCTTGTCCGCCGCGATGTGGCAGGTCATGCACCGGTCGACGCGCTGGCTCCGGAGGAAGTTGACGTCGTTCGTGAGGCCGTCGAGCTGGACCTGCTGGATCTTGAGCGACGGGGCCAGCATGTCCGCGATCGGCGCGTTCCGGACGAAATAGAACGCGTCGCTTTGCCTCAGCGTCCTGAGCTTCGCCTGGGTGCGGTCGTAGTCGCCGTCGAGCTTGGCGAGCGCGTCCTCGGCGTCCTTCTTCGTCTTCTCGAGGGCCGCAACGGACGCCTTCGTCCCGTCCCAGGCCTTTCGCGCGGCCTGCTCTTTGACCTGGCTCTCGTCGTAGGCCGCCTTCAGCCGCTCGTATGCGGCCTTCGCCTTCGACGTCGCGGAGGACTTCGGGTCTTCCTCCCGGCGCGTCTCAAAGACATAGCGCGCCGTGTCCATTTCCGCCTTCTTGAAGCGGAAGTCCTGGTCCGCCTCGTACCAGGCTCCCTCGGCCTTCCGGTTCGCTTCCTCGGCCTCGGCGAACGCCGCGCGGTTGCGGCGCAGCTCGCGCGCGCCTTCGCGCTTCTGGTCGAGGTACTTCTGCTCGGCGTCCGGGTCGATCTTGTCGGCGGCCGCGCGGAGCGCCTCGCGCGTCCTCTGGCGGTCGTTCTCGATGAACTTCTTCTGCCAGCGCTTCCAGTCGCGCCCGTAGTCCTGCCACGTCATCCAGCCGAACGCCGGGAGCACGAGGATCGACACGATCGCGAAGACCTTCGTCAGCTTCGCGATGTCGTAATGGTGGTCGATCGGCTCGGGCGGCGGCGCTTTAGCCATGGTTCAGAGAGGGCACAGGGGGACACGGGGGGTGCGAACCCGGCCTTGAATGTCGTCGAGACGGAACACGCACCCTCCGATCAGATATTGAAGCTGAATTCCTGGATGTTCACGATGTACTTGAGGTTGAAGATCCACCGAGGTACATCTTGATCGGCACGGCGAGCATGATCAGGAACAGGTTCACGCCCACGAAGTACCGCACGATCCCCATCTTTTCGTAGAAGCGGCGGAAGAGCGTCTTCGAAAGGAGCCCCGGCAGCGCGCCCATGTAGAGGGCGACGAGGAGGATCCCGGGGATCTCGCGCTTGAGCCAGAAGGTCGGGAGCGCCGTCTTCAGCCACCTGACCCAGAAGATCTCCGAGACGCTCACGTTGTTCAGCGGGACGAGCTTGTTCGGGTCCCAGAACTCGTACGGCCCGAAGAAGTTCCAGTTCGGGCCGCGCAGGAACGTCCCGAGCATGATCAGGACGACCCACAGGATGATGAACCCGAAGCAGAACATGACGATCTTCGAACTTCCGCTCACGGAAGGAGAAGTACCCGTTCCCGCGCGGGTTCGTGTCGATGTACGGGATCGCCATGAGGCCGACGATGATGAGCGTCGGGAGGACGACGCCCGCCATCCACGGGTCGAAGTAGACGAGCAGCTCCTGCAGCCCCAGGAAGTACCACGGCGCTTTCGCGGGGTTCGGCGCCGCGCCCGGATTCGCGGGCTCCTCGAGCGGCGCCTTGAGGACGATCGACCAGACGATCATCACGATCGAGCAGATGACGAGGGAGATCGAGCTCGACGTAGACGAGGTCCGGCCAGGTGAAGACCTTCTTGTCGCTGTCGTCCTTCTCGAGCGGCGGAAGGCCCTTCGCGAGGCGCGCGTCGTTCAGGTGCGCCTGGTACATCGCGAACCAGAAGAAGAACCCGACGAGAAAGAGCATCCCGAGGATCGGGACGTTGTCGGGCGTCGTCGCGACGATCCGGAAGTTCGGGTCCGTGAAGCTGAAGCGCGAAGCCTCCGAGCGAGCGTCGCGAAGAGGACGAGGCCGCCCTTCTTCGTCCAGAGAGGCCGGCAGAACATCGCCGAGACGAGGCCGACCATCGACAGCGTCACCGCGATCGCGGGCGACGCGAGCCAGTTGATGGCGTTCTTGATCGCGCTCATAGCGGCCCGCTGATCCCGCCGTCCTTTCGCACGCGCCAGAAGTGAACCGCCATCAGGAACGCCGCGATGAGCGGGATGAACGACGCAGTGGAGGACGTAGAAGCGCAGCAGCGCGTTCGCGCCGACGATCCGGCCGCCGAGCAGGCCGAATCGCGCGTCGCTCCCCGCCGTCACGAGATTGACGCCGTGGACCGCGATCTGCGCCGAGAACGGGCCCTCGTTGCCCGCGAGCGGCGTCGCGCGCGCCATGTTCGAGCCGACCGTGATCGCCCAGATCGCGAGCTGGTCCCACGGCAGCAGGTACCCGGTGAACGAGAGAAGCAGCGTCAGGACGAGCAGGATGACGCCGACGATCCAGTTGAACTCCCGCGGCGGCTTGTACGAGCCCGTCATGAAGACGCGGAACATGTGGATCCAGACCGCGATGACCATCGCGTGCGCGCCCCAGCGGTGCATCTCGCGCATGATCGCCGAAGGGGACCTGCTCCCGCAGGTCGAGCATGTCGCCGTAGGCGTACTCGATCGTGGGCCGGTAATAGAACATGAGGAGGAGGCCCGTGAACGTCAGGACGAGGAACAGGAAGAACGTCATCCCGCCCGCGCACCACGTGTAGCGCATCTTCACGCCGGACTTGCGGGTCTTGACGGGGTGCAGGTGGAGGACGACGTTCCCGAGCATCGCGAGGACACGCTTGCGGTTCGTGTTCGGGATGCCGACGCGAAAGATGCTCTTCCAGACCTGCGTCTCGACGACCGACCTCTGAATTCTCCGCCAGGTCCGCTCGAGACTCACGCCGCTGCCCTCTTACCTTCCAAGAAAATCTTCTTCATCTCGGCTTTCTAGGTCATCTTGATGAACGCAGCCGGGTCGGTCCACTGGCCCTTCTCGTAGAGGAACTTCCGCGACTTGTCGACGAAGATCTGCCCGTCGTCCGGCGAGATCGAGATCGCCGCGCGCTCGAGCGGCCGCGGCGTCGGCCCCTCGAAGTTGATGCCCGACCGGTAGTAGCCCGAGCCGTGGCACGGACACTTGAACTTGTTCTGCGCAGGGAGCCAGTTCGGGATGCAGCCGAGGTGCGTGCAGATCGTGATGAGGGCGTAGATCATCTCCGGCGTCCGCACGACCCAGATCTGGAACTTCTCCTTCCAGCGTTCGTCGACCTCCCCGACCTGGTAGTCCGAGGGGAAGCCCGCCTTGAACGACGACGGCGGCTCGAAGAGGACGTTCGGGAACAGGAAGCGCACCATCGTGACGACGAAGGCGCCGACGCCGGCCGCGAACGCGAGCCACGCGACCGCGAGCCAGGAAAGAACGCTGCGGCGCGACGGAGCCTCAGTCGCCGCGATTGCGGCCGGCGCGGTCCCGGTCTCGTTCATGCCCGCCATGGCCCCCCTCTTCCGGAACGCCCTCGAAAGTCTCAGAAATACGCGGCCGCGTCAAGATTCGACGTGGGCCGCGTTAATGCCGCGGTTCCTCGAGGATTTTCCGGGCCTCCTGCCGCACCCTCAGCGACGGGTCCGCGTCCACCATGCGCCGTCCCAGGGACTGCGCGTCGGCGTCCTTGAGCATGACGAGGCCGCGGAGCCCGTTCAGGAGCGCATCCTCCTGCTGGTCCGCCGTGAGGCCCGGCGTCCGCCGCAGCGCCGCGCGGTCGCACATCCCGAGAAGAACGTCCCTCCCGGACGCGTCGTCGAGGGTCGCGAGGGCGAGCGCCGCGTTCCACCGGACGTCGAGCACGGCGTCCGAAAGCAGCCGGCGAAGCCGGGGAACGGCGTCGCCGTCCTCCATCCGCCCGGCGGCGAACGCGGCGGTCTTCCTCACGCCGGGGTCCTCGGAGTCGAGGAGGGGACGCACCTTCGGCGCGGACGACGGGTCCCCGATGAGCGCGAGCCCCCATAGCGCGTAAAGGCGCGTTTCGGGATCGGAGTCCTCGAGCGCGCCCTCGAGCAGCCGGACCGCCTTCGGGTCGCCGAGGCGGCCGAGGACGAGCGCGAGGTAGCGGCGCACGCGCGGGTCGTCAGCCCCCGCGCCCTCGAACGCCTGCATCGCGGCCGCCGAGAACGCGGCCTTCTCGACCGGGTCCGTCAGCGCCGGGAGCTTCTTCGTGAGCTCGAACGCGGCCTGCCAGCGCTGGTTGCGGCTGCCCGTCCGCACGTCCGAAAGGAGCTCGGCGGGCGTCTTGCGGTCGACCGCGAGGGTGCCGAAGAGCCAGAAGACGAAGACGGCGACGCCGACGACGAACGCGGGGATCAGGAAGAACTGGACGAGGAGCCGTCCCGCGGGCGTGGCGGACGCAGGAGAGTCTGGAGACAAAGAGGAAGAGGAAGATTCTTCGAATGGTTCGGACGGCGGGTGCGGCGGCGGAGTGCGTTCCATCATGGCGCCGCGGGCCGCCTCGCCGCGACCCGCCCCTCTTCACCTTCTAAGAAGATCTTCTCTTCTCTCGTCTCTATTCCTTCTAAGAAAATCTTCTCTTCCTCTTCTTTTCCGAACTCAAAGCACGGGCAGGTACTGCTTCGCCTGCGTGATCGGGTTCGGGACGTAGATGGCGTCCTTGTCGCACACGGTTTCGCAGAGACGGCACGAGACGCAGGGCGCGGCGTCCACCTCGGCGACCTTGTAGTGGAGGTTCGGCGCGAGCGGGTCGGCCACGAGGGCGATGCAGTCGAACGGACAGATGTCGATGCAGAACTCGCAGGCCGTGCACAGGTCGCGGTCGACGATCGCCTTCGGGATGTCCTTCGGCTTGACCTTCTGGACGATCTCGCCGTTCTGGTCCTGGATGCAGGACACCGGGCAGTAGCGCGCGCAGACCGAGCAGTCGATGCACCGGTCCTGGTGGATCACGAACTTCTCGTTCTTGCCGCCCGTGATCGTGTGCGTCGGGCACTTGATCTCGCAGACCCCGCAGCCGATGCACGTGTCGTGGATGAAGTGCGGCATGTGCGTCCGGGCTCCACCGTAGCACCCCGGCCGGGGCCCTCGCAAGACTCCGTCTCAACGCGGCCTGGCCCGGGGCAGGCGGAGAATGGGCGGACGGCCCGAACTTTTCCGCTCCGGTCTCGTTATACCTTCCGGAAGGCACGCCGATGAAAGAGCTCCGATCCGCCGTCAACGCCCTTTTTCTCTTCGCGATCTTCCTGCTCATGTACTCCGCAGTCGTCCCGGGCCATGCCCGCGGCAGCGTCCGCGGGCCACGCTTCCTGAGGATGCAGGTCGAGGACACGCACGAGGCCGGGAACCCCGTGAAGGTCTCGATGTCCGTCCCCTACGGCCTCGTTTCAGGAGCGCTGCGTTTCGCGTCCCTCGGCAAGGTCCGGCGCGAGCTCGACCTCCACTTCGACGAGTCCGTCGACGCCGCGGAGGTCCGGACGATCGTCCAGGAGCTCAAGGACAAGCCCGAGGGCACGGACGTCGTCCGCGAGCACGACGACGAGACGCTGACGCTCCGCAGGGACGCCGGCGTCGTCACGATGGTCGTCCGGAAGAAGGACGGCGAGACCGTGACCCTGAGGCTGCCGTGGCGGCTCGCGGACGCGCTCGCGACGGACGAGAAGGACCTCGACGTGAACGGCCTCGTCTCCCAGCTCCGCGACGCGCAGCGCGGCGACCTCCTCGAGGTCACGGCGCCCGACGCGCACGTGAGGATCTGGGTGGAGTAGCTACTCGTCCGCGAACGGGTCGCGGCCCATGTCCGCGAGGAGCTTGTCGAGCCGGTACTGGCTCGGCCCGAACACGAGGCGCATCTCGCCGTTCTCGCAGACGACGTCCTTGACCTGCACGGACAGCTCCGGCGGGAGGACGCCGCTCAGGTCCACGACGACAATGCGGTCTTCCGGATAGAAGAACGCGCGGCCGGGCGGCTGCATGTCGACGATCTTGCCGACGACCCAGTTCGGGATCGGGACGCGCCTGAAGACGCGCAGGTCCGCGATCGCGAACCCGAGGTAGCCGTCCTTCACGCGCATGTCGCGGATCTCGCCGCGGAACGCGACGGGGATGCCCTTCTTGACGCGCACCGTGATGCGCAGGCGGCCGTCCTCGGGGTCGATGAGGACCTCGCGGACCTCGGGGACATTGCGGATCAGCTGGCGGGCGAACGTGTTCAGCGTCGTCGCGTCGATCGCGACCACGAGCCCCTCCCACCGAACGGTGAGGGCCGGCAGGTCGGGTGTCGGGGGCAGCGCGGCGGGCTCGAACACTCTCCGATCGTACGCCACTTTCTAGAGGACGTACGCGAGCGCGAACCCCACCTGCGCGCACATGAGCATGAGGTACATGTGCGTCCAGGACGGGTGGTTCTCGGTCGTCGCGAGCTCGTCCGGGTTGCGCCTGAGGAGCTGGACCGTGTAGCTCCCCCACCCCGTGAGAAGGAGGCCGAGCGCCGTCAGGAGCCAGGGATTGCCGGAGAGCAGCCGGTGAGAGGGCTCAAACGGGTCCCTCACCCATGCGAGGATCGCGAGGAGGAGCCATGGGACGACGAAGAACGGCGAGATCAGCGCGACGGCCTTCCGGTTGCCGTACTTCACGGGCAGCGTCTCGCAGCCTCCCGCGCGGTCGCCCGCGGCGTCCGAGAAGTCCTTCGTCGAGGACGCGCCGAGCAGGAAGATCCCGAAGAACGCCCCGATCGTCCACGGCTCGGCGGAGCCTGCGGAGGCCACGAGAGTCCAGCCGGCGACCTTCAGGAGCGTCCCGCGCGGGATGGCGATCGTCACGTTCGCCCAGATGCCCAGACGCTTCGTCCTCCCGAAAGCGGGCACGGAGTAGACGAGGGTCGCGACGAGGCCGGCGAGATAGAGGGCGAAGGCCTGGTGCGACGCGAGCGGCGCCGACGCCCGCGCCCGGAAGCCGGACAGCGCGGGCACGACGATCCACCACGTCGGAACGATCGCGAGAGCGTACAGAAGCCACGTGAGACGCCGCGCCGAGGCGAGGCTCACCTCGCCCGTGACGAGCGGGCGGTCCGGCTTGTTGATGCGGTCCACCTCGAGGTCCGTGATCTGGTTCAGGACGTTCGAGGCGGCGTTCAGGAGCGAGGCGCAGAGGGCGCCCAGCGCCACGACCGAAAGGAGCGCCGGCGTGACGTCGTGAGAGGCGTTGTGGACGCTCCCGAACGCGCAGACCGAGCCGGAGAGGACTCCGACGAGCGGCGGCAGGAGCGTGAACGGCCGCGTCAGGCGGACCGCGGTCCCCGGCGTCACGAGAGGCCTCCGAGGAGCGCGAGGAGAGCCGGCGCCGCCGCCGCGCCGGCGAGCGTGTTCACGAAGTTGAGGACGTGCCCGTTCGAGACCCGCCACGGCGCGCCGTCGCGCCCGAGCAGGCTCTCGAGCACCGTGCCGAGGAACGCCGCGGCGACGACGACGGCGGCGGCCCCGCCCGTGAGGACGAAGGTCGCGATCCCGGCCGCGGCAAGAAGGGCGGCCGCCGCCAATCCCGCGATCGTCCCCGCGACCGACACGGCGCCGTCCGTGCCCGGCGGCACGCGGCGGAAGTCCGGGAGGAGCCCGGTCGGCGAGGCGACGGCCTGGCCGACCTCCGTCCCGACCGTGTCCATGAGGGCCGTCGCGAGGGCCGCGGCCGCCGCGAGCCGGAGCGCGCCGCCGTGCGGGCCCAGGCCGGCCGCGAGGGCGCAGAACGCCGCCACGGAGACGTTCGCGAGGACGTTCGCGGCGCCGCGCCGGCCGCCCTTCTCCTCCGCCTTCCCCATCGCCTCCTTGCGCGCCTTCCCGAGGCGCGTCGCGAGCGTGCCGCCGGCGAAGAAGACCCACAGGAGGACGTAGAGCCCCGCGCCGCCGAAGCCGAGGACCACCGTGCCCAGAGCACAGCCGGCGATCGCGCCGGAGGGGCGGACGATGCGCAGCGCGGCCGCGAGGCCCGCGACGATCGCGTTGATTGCGACGGCGGCGGCGAACCCGCGGAGCCCCGCCGGCTCGAGCGCGTCGAGGACGCCGGCGCGGCACGGCAAGAGAAGCGCGAGGACGGCCGCTCCGACGAGCGGCGGCAGGATGTTGTCGTCCAGCTCCGACGGCAGGCTCTCGACCGCCGCGCCGGCGAGCGCGCCCGCGAACAGGCAGCCGAGCTCCCAGCCGGACGGGACGCGCGCGGCGACGAGGCCGTAGAGAAGTGCGGCACCGGGAAATCCGAAGATGAGATAACCGAGAGAACCGGAGAAGGATTTCTTCGAGTTCCAGGGCAGGCGGGCGCCACCCACGGTCATCCCGACGATCGAGGCAAAGCCGTCCCCGAATGCCAGGAAGCCCCAGCCGGCGGCGGCGAGAGGGAGATTTCTTCGAAAGGTGAGGATGAGCAGAAGCACGATGAGCGGATACAGCGCGATGCCGACGGAGAAGCGCCTCGCCCGCTCATCCATTCGAAGAACATTCGGCGCGACCCGCGGCAAAACGCAGACATTCATCGCGAGGGCGCCGAAGGCGGCCAAGGCTGCCTGCCACCAGGTCAATGTCCTGAGGAGGAGCGCGAATCCCGCCATGCCGACGTGGACGGCCTTTCGGAGCGCCTCCCCGCGCGGCAGCGGCGTCATGCGAACGGAGCCGGCGGGACGGCGGCGTTCCGTTCCTCGAGGTACGCCGCGAGGGCCTCGCGCCAGGGCCGGGGCGCGATCTTCGTGAGGCGCTCGTAGAGCGCCGTGTCGAGGACCGAATGCCGCGGGCGGCGCGCCGGCCGCGGGAAGTCCTCCGTGGCGACGGGCTGCAGGACGACGTCCTCACGCCCGGAGAGCCGGAGCGCCTCGCGGGCCAGCTCGTACCACGTCGCGTCGCCGCCGTTCGCGAAGTGGACGATCCCCGTCACGCGCCGCTCGACGAGCGACCGGATCGCCGCGGCGAGGTCGCCCGCGTACGTCGGGCGGCCGACCTGGTCGTTCACGACGGAGAGCTCGCGCCCGCCCGCCTCCACGCGCTTGAGGATCGTGTCCACGAAGTTCGAGCCGCCGGTCCCGAAGACCCACGACGTGCGGACGACGAGGACCTCGTCGCCCTCCTCAAAGGCCCTCCGTTCGCCGGCGAGCTTGCCCCGGCCGTAGGCGTTCACCGGGTCCACCGGGTCGTCCTCGCGATACGGGCGGATCGACCGGCCGCTGAAGACGTAGTCCGTCGAGACGTGGACGAGCGTCGCGCCGATCTCGCTGCAGCGGGCGGCGAGCAGGCCGACGGCCACGTGGTTGACACGGGTGTGGCGGGGGTCGCTCTCGGCCGCATCTACGCGCGTATCGGCGGCGGCGTTGAGGACGAGCCGGATTCCCGGCTGGAGGGCCGCGTGCACCGCGGGAACGTCCGTGATGTCGAGGGCGGCACGCGTGAAGCGCTCGGCCGCCGGGAACTCGCGCCCGAGGGCGCGGCCCAGCATGCCGCCCGCTCCGAGGATCACCGTCTGCACGAAGGAGGCAGTGTACCGGAAGAGCCGAACCGGGCGGCGTTACTTGCGGAGGGGGACCGCGTAGGAGTCGTTCGTCCCGGGCGTCGTGTTCCCGTCGAAGACGTACGCGACGCCGACGACCGAGCAGCCGGCCGTCACGTTCTGGACGGCGACAGACGCGTCCCGGACGTCCGCGGAGGTCGCGAACGTGTTCTTGAGGCCCTGTTTCTGCATCGCCGTGAAGGGCGGCACCGACACCGTCCTGGCCGCTCCGAGCACGGCGCCCACGGCGTCGAGGACCTCGGCCTTGAGGACGCAGGGCACGGTCGAGAGATTCACGAAGACGAGGTTCGTCCGCGCCGCCGCGTCCTCGCGGACTCCGGTGAACCGGCCCGTCTCCCCCGTCGCGAGCGCTTCCGGCGAGGCGAGGCCGGGCGAGACCTCGACGGCGGCCGTGTACGGGCCGACCGTGCCGCCTCCCGCGGCCGGCGCCCAAGTGCGGCCGCCCGGGGCGAGCCGGCGGGTCGACTGCAGCAGGAGCGCCCCCCAGTCGTCGGCGAATCCGAGGAGCCCGACGACGTCCGTGTACAGGCGCGTCCCGCCCGCCGGGACGATCTGCGCTGGCGGCTGCACCTGCCGGGACGGCATCGTCTGGTCGCCGTCGCTTCCGTGGGAGAGATACTGCGCGACGAACTGCGCGTCCGAGTTCTCGAGGTTCGTGACGAAGATGTCGCTCGTGGCGCCGCCCGAGTGGACGACCGACGGCACGACGTACGTATACGGGTAGGACGCAGCGACGCGGGCGACGTCGAGCTTGAGGATGCCGCCAGCCGGGGCGTCCACCAGGCCGGTGTAGGAGTTGACGCTGCCGATCGAACCGACCGCGATCGTGTACGTCGTCCCGGCCTCGAGGTTGAGCCTCACCGACGACTGGAGGGAGCCGGGCACGTCGTCCGGGTTGAATCCGCTCTTTCCGCAGACGCCGGACACGGGAGCGAGCGACCCGCAGCCGCCGGTGTAGACGCCGAGGATGGTGTCGTAGTCCGCGGGCGTCGATCCGAGGGTGTCGATCCGGTAGGTGTCGGACGCCGCGGGCGTGAACGAGAACCAGACGATCTTCGACGGCCGCACCTGGCCGCCGGTCGGGAGCACGAGCTTCCCGTCGCACGGGAAAGCCGGGACCTGGGCGTCGTACGTCATCGAGCGCGTGTCGATCCCGGGCGAGGCGTACGGGAGGGAGGACGGGTCGATCACGACGGGCGCCGAGCAGGAGGCCGGAACGGAGGAAACCGGGCTGGATGTCTGGCCAGCCAGGGGAAGGGCTCCCAGGGCGGCCGTGACGACGCCCGCGAGGGCCAGGGAAATCCGGAAGCGGTGGATGGCGAGTCTCCTGTACGGTTTTTTGGACGCCGGGAGAGGCGCTCTGTCGGGAAGTGTCCCCGGAGTCGCCGATCTCTCGTCAGGGCAGGCTGCCGGTGAAATCCAGGAAGCTCCCGACGTTCCTGAGAGTCAGGGCGATCCGGTAATCCCGCGAGGGCGCCGTTCCGGTGCGCAGATCGCGGTATTCGACGAGGATCTTGAAACACGATGCCTGAAGGGTCAACAGCGAGCGGGATTCGAGCATCTTGCCCAGCGTGAGGTCGTAGTTCGCCTCGACGTCGAACCGGAGGCGCTTCGGGAGGATCGGCACCCCGCCCGAGATCCGGAGCTGCGCGGACGCGCCCGGGTCGACCGCGGGAGGGAGCACGACCGGATGGCTGTCGAAGAGCGAGAGCGCGAGCGAGCGCTCGCCGCCCGTGAGGATCGCCGTCACGCTCGCGGCGGTCACCTGGGAGAAGTGCGAGTCCAGCGTGACCCGGCTGTCGAAGTTGAGCCCCTGCGCCGCGTTCACCCGGAGGATGAAGTCCGTCGGCGAGGTGCGCTGGACGCCGGGGGTCGGGCCGTAGGCCGTGCCCTCGCCCGGAAGGCGGAAGTAGTAGTAGCGCGCGATCTCGAACGACGCGATCTCGCGGGAGCCGCCCGTCTCTCCCTTGGCGAGAAGGTGCTGGAGAAGCGAGTAGCGGAGCGAGTTCGTCGGGATCAGCGAGTCGATCTCGTCGAAGAGCGGCGTCGAGGCGAAGTCGTCCCGGCCCGCGAGATAGCTCCACTCGGCGCGCGGCTCGATGACGTGCTTCCACTTCCGGAACGGGCCGATCGACCAGTCGAAAAGGCGGGAGAAGGACGGCCCCGTGACCTGAAGATCCGTCACGAGCGCCTCGCGCGTGTACCGCTCGGGCAGGAGCGTCGTGCCGTCCGGGGACAGGGACATGCCGTACGTCGTGACGCGCCCGCCGACGGAGGCGTTGAGCGAGAGCCACGGCGCGATCGAGAGCGGCGCGCTGATCTGCGGGAAGAGGTCGAAGCGGTCGTACGTGCCCGACGGCTGGCCCTCTCCGCGGTCGACGTGGAGCATCCCCCCCTGCCCGGTGAACTCGACGAAGACGTTCTGGCCGAGGACCGGCGTCGGCCGCAGCCGCACCTCGAGGGCGGGCAGGCGCTCGCTCACGACCGAGCTGCCGTCGGCGAACCCGATCGCCTGCTCGCGCGATAGACGCAGGTTGAGGGCCCACGGGTCCGGGCCCCAGGTCAGGAACCCCTCGCTCTTGATCGACTGCGTCGACCCGAGCGCGAAGTTGCGGTTGAACTCCTGGAAGAACGTGGGGTCCGAGAAGTCCAGCCACGTCACGACGCCGCGGACCTGCGGGGCGATGTCGTCCGCGACGAGCCGGCCCACCGTCTGCCAGCGCCACTGATCGACCGTCGGGTCCCAGATCGTGTAGTACGTCCCCTCGAACTTCGTGCCGAGCGACGGCTGCCCGCGCACCTCCGCGCCGAGGCCGTAGTACTTCTCCGTGTAGAAGTCGCCCGAGAACGTCGCGTCCCACGAGCGGTCGATCGCCCAGTAGTACGACATGCCGAAGTAGCCGCCGCGCGTGGAGTTGTAACCGAGTCCGGGGACGAGGAACCCCGACGCGCGGTCGCGCAGCGCGGGCCAGAGGATGTACGGCGTCCAGAGGAGCGGGATGCCGCCGATCTTGAACGTCGCGTTCTTCAGCCGCGCGTAGTCCTCGAGCGTCACGCGGCCGCTCTTCACGACGAACTTCCACGCGGGGTCGTCGCCCTCGCACGCGGTCACGGTGCCTTCCGTGATCGTGAAGCTCTTCGGCCCGACCTTCGCGAGCAGGGCGCCCGTGAGGTGCAGGCCGCCCTCGAGGTCGACCCTGCCGTCGAGGAGGACGCCGACCTTGTCGTTCAGGTCGAGGTCCAGCCGCGCGCCCGACATCTGCGAGGCCCCCTGTACGAGGAGGACGTCGCCTTCCGCAACGACCGTGTGACGCTTGTAGCTCCCGGTGACGCGCCGCGCGGTGAGCCGGATGTCCTGGTACTCGACCCGCACGAACTTACCGGGCGGCGCCTCGGCGGTGAAGAGGTCCTCGTCGACGATCGTCTGCTTGCCCTGCGCGCCGCCCTCGTCGCCCGCGTCGATCCGGATCGTGATCGTCCCTCCCTTCTCCGGAACCTTGAACTTCGGCTCGAATCCGCCCTTCTCCTTGAACCGCGCGGCGAAGGGGTCGGTGTCGAACGAGGACTGGGAGAGGGAGAGTTTTGCTCCCGTGCAGGCCGCGACGGCGATCCACACGAGCAACACGCGCAACAGGCGGGAACGGTGGATTTTCTTAGAAGGGTGAAGGAGCGTCTCGGCGTGGTGCGCCGCCCCGGCGCGGATGCGGCGCACCGGCGCGCCCCGGGCCCCATTCACCTTCGAAGAAATTTGCAGACCGTCGCCCGTGCCGAAACGTCGCACGTGTCGCGCAAGAGCAATCGGCGCGCCCCTCAGACTCTCATCTCGGGCACGTCGGCGGCGGCGTCCAGCAGCGGCTCGGTCGCGGCGCGGATCTCGTTGACCGTGATGCCGGGGGCGCGCTCGACGAGCCTCAGGCCTCCGCCCGGCTTGACGTCGAGGACGGCGAGGTCCGTCACGATGCGGTGCACGCACGCACGCCCGGTGAGCGGCAGCGTGCAGCGGTTCAGGATCTTCTTCTCGCCGTTCTTCGCGACGTGCTCCATCGTGACGACGATCCGGCGCGTCGCCGCGACCAGGTCCATCGCGCCGCCCATCCCCTTCACGAGCCGGCCGGGGATCATCCAGTTCGCGATCGAGCCCTCGGCGTCGACCTGCATCGCGCCCAGGATGCAGAGGTCGACGTGGCCGCCGCGGATCATCGCGAAGGAGTCGGCCGACGAGAAGAACGAGGCACCCGGGATGACCGTGACCGTCTCCTTGCCCGCGTTGATGAGGTCGGCGTCGAGCTCCGCCTCCGTCGGGTACGGGCCCATCCCGAGAATGCCGTTCTCGGACTGGAGAACCACCTCCATGCCCTTCGGGATGAAGTTCGAGACGAGCGTCGGCATCCCGATGCCGAGGTTCACGACCATCCCGTCGCGCAGCTCCTGCGCGGCGCGCCGGATGATCCCGTCGCGGTCGAGCTTCGCCATCAGCCCTTCCTCACGGTGCGCCGCTCGACGCGCTTGACGCGCGGCGCCACGACGACCCGCTGCACGAACACGCCCGGCGTGTCGATCGCGTCGGGGTCGAGCTCCCCCGGCTCGACGAGGTGCTCGATCTCGGCGATCGTGATCTTCCCCGCCGTCGCCGCCATCGGATTGAAGTTGCGCGCGGTCTTGCGGTAGACGAGGTTGCCGAGCCGGTCGCCCTTCCACGCGGCGACGAGGGCGAAGTCCCCCACGATGCCCCGCTCCAGGAGATATTCCTTCCCGTCGAAGACTTTCGTCTCCTTGCCCTCGGCGACGATCGTCCCCACGCCGGTCGGCGTGTAGAAGCCCGGGATCCCGGCCCCGCCGGCGCGCATCCGCTCGGCGAGCGTGCCCTGGGGGCAGAACTCGAGCTCGAGCTCGCCCGAGAGGTACTGGCGCTCGAACTCCGCGTTCTCGCCGACGTAGGACGAGAGCATCTTCCGGATCATCTTTTTCCCGAGGAGGAGCCCCAGGCCCCAGTCGTCGACGCCGCAGTTGTTCGAGACGCAGGTGAGGTCCTTCACGCCCGAGGACGCGAGCGCGAGGATGAGGTTCTCGGGGATGCCGCAGAGGCCGAAGCCGCCGACGACGAGAGTCGCGCCCGACGGCACGTCGGCGACGGCCTTCGCCGCCGCTTCCGCCGGGCTCCCCGCACGCACGACCTTGTCGATCACGGCCCGATTATGGCGTCAGAGGGCTTCGACGACCACAGCGGTCGCTTCGCCGCCCCCGATGCAGATGGACGCCAGCCCGTACTTCTTCTTCCGCGCCTTCAGGGAGTGCACGAGCGTCGTGATGATCCGGGCGCCGGAGGCCCCGATCGGATGGCCGAGCGCGACCGCGCCGCCGTTCACGTTCACCTTGTTCGGGTCGAGGTCGAGGTCCTTGATGAACGCCATCGCGACGACCGCGAACGCCTCGTTCACCTCGAAGAGGTCGATCGACGAGAGCGGGACGCCGGCGCGTTCGGCGGCTTTCTTCGCGGCGGCGATCGGCGCCGTCGTGAACCACTCGGGCTCCTGCGCGAAGGACGCCTGCGACACGAGACGTGCGACGGGCTTGCCACCCGCGGCGGCCTTGTCGCCCGCGAGGACGAGCGCGCACGCCCCGTCGTTGATCTTCGAGGCGTTCGCCGCCGTCACCGTGCCCTCCTTCTGGAACGCCGGCTTCAGCGACCCCATCTTCTCGAGCTTCTCGGGCGGCGTCGCAAACGGCTCCTCGTCGCGGTCCACGACGGTCGGGCCCTTCTTGCCCTCGACCGTGACGGCCGCGAACTCGGCGTTGAAGTCGCCCGATTCGTTCGCGCGGCGCGCGCGCTGGTAGCTCTCGAGCGCGAAGGCGTCCTGGGCCTCGCGCGTGAACGCGTACTTCTCGGCGCACATCTCCGCGCAGACGCCCATGTGGATGTTCTTGTACGGGTCCCACAGGCCGTCCGAGATCATCGAGTCGAGGAGCTGGCCGTGGCCCATCCGGAGGCCGAGACGCCCCTTCGGCAGGAGGTACGGCGCGTTCGACATGGACTCCATGCCGCCCGCGACGGCCACCTCGAACTCGCCCGTCCGCAGCGCATTCGCCGCGTCCATGACGGCGCGCATGCCCGAGCCGCAGACCTTGTGGAGCGTGATGCAGCCGGTGCTCTTCGGAAGGCCTGCCGCGAGCGAGGCCTGGCGCGCGGGCGCCTGGCCCTGGCCGGCCAGGAGAACGTTGCCCATCCAGACGTGTTCGACGCGCGCGGCCGGGACCTCGGAACGCTCGACGGCGGTGCGGATCGCGACGGCGCCCAGGGCGTGCGCGGAGAGCGTGGAGAGCGAGCCGAGGAAGGACCCGATCGGCGTGCGGGCGGCGGCGAGGATGAAGACGTCTTGGCTCATCGTGATGAAGCTCCGGGGCGGCGGGAGCCGCCGAAGGTCTGCAATTGTATCCGGAGTGGACTTCACCGAGGCGCCCTCCTACGATGAGACTCGTGCGCGTCCTCGCGGTCGACTTCGGCGAAAAGCGCATCGGCCTCGCGGTGTCGGACGAGACCGGTCGCGTCGTCGTGCCGGTGGGCGCCGTCGCCCGCGCGAGCGACGCGCAGGCGGCCGCGGAGGTCGCCACCTCCGCGAAGGAACGCGATGCGACCCGCATCGTCGTCGGGCTTCCACGCCACCTCGACGGCCGGGAGGGCCTCCTTGCTCGGCGCGCGCGGAACTTCGCGCGCCGGCTCGAGGCCGCGTCCGGGCTCCCGGTCGACCTCCACGGCGAGGGTCTGACCTCGGCGGACGCCGAGCGGGACCTTCGCGCCGCCGGGCTCCCGCGGGGCCGCCGGGACGCCGCGCGCGACGCCGAGGCCGCGGCGGTCCTTCTCCGCGACTGGCTCTCCGCGCACGCGGGAGACGTCGCGTGAAGAGGCGGCGGTGACCCGCCGCTCCGCGATCCACGAGCGCCACCTCTTCCCGCTCCTCGTGTGGGTCGCGCTCTTCGTCCTGCTCGCCGGAGCGGTCGGCTTCTGCCTGATCCTCTATGGCATCCGCGCCCCGTACAAGGGCTACGAAGGCGACGAGGTCATCGTCTCGATCGCGCCGCGGACGCCCTCGGCCGCCGTGTTCACTCGCCTCGAGGGCCTCGGAGTCCTCAGGGACTGGCGGCTCGGCATGGTCGCGCTCAAGGTGCTGCATCGCGGCAAGACGCTCAAGGCCGGCGAGTACCGCTTCGCGGGGCCTCGCGCCCCCGACCAGATCGTGCTCTCGCTCGTCGCGGGCGACGTCGTGACGTATCGAATCACGGTGCCCGAGGGCTTCACGGCCGAAGAGATCTTCTCGCTCTTTTCGTCCCAGGGCTTCGCGGCGCAGAAGGACTACGACTTCCTCTTCACGCGCCCGGCGGAATTCGAGGGCGTCCCTGCGGGCGCCCCGACGCTCGAGGGTTTTCTCTTCCCCGACACGTACACGGTCACGCGTTCGATGACGGCGCGCGAGATCCTCTCCGCGATGACGCGCCAGTTCGCGCGCCGCGCCCCGCCCGACTTCGCGGAGAAGGCGAAGGCGATGAACCTCGGCGTCCTCGAGGCGACGACGCTCGCCTCCCTCGTCGAGAAGGAAACCGCCCTCCCCGCCGAGCGACCGATCGTCGCGGGCGTCTATTGCAACCGGCTCAAGGCCGGGATGCTTCTGCAGTGCGACCCGACGACGATCTACGCGCTGAAGCGTCTCGGGCTCTGGCGGGGCACGCTCGCCCGGTCGGACCTCACGCTGGACGAGCCGTACAACACCTACGTGCGTGCCGGCCTGCCGCCCGGGCCCATCTGCAGCCCCGGGCTCGCGTCCCTGCGCGCGGCCGTCTCGCCCGCCGACGTCGACTACCGCTACTTCGTCGCCGCGGGCGACGGATCGCACCTCTTTTCGCGGGACTACGAGGACCAGCAGCGCAACGCGGCCCGGTACCACGAGGCGAAGCGGGCCGCACGCGAGGACCGCGCCGCTCCCTGACGGCGGCGTCTTGCGGCTGCTAGACTGAGGCGCACCGACCGGAATCCCATGAGCGCGTCCGCATCCAGCCCGCGGTCCTTCGGGCCGTACGTCCTCACGCGCGCGATCGGAAGCGATCCGCTCGGAGAGGTGTGGCGCGGCGGGACCGCCGGAGCGCCCCGGCTGCGGCCGTTCCACCTGTTCCGCACGTTCACGTCGGCCGCCGTCGACCGGGCCGCTCTCCACGCCGCGATGGAAACGGCCGTCCACCTCATCGACGACGTCCAGGGCGCCGCGGTCGCGAAGGGCACGGTCCTCGGCGTCATCGACGACACGCCGTTCCTCGCGGTCGAGTACGTCGAGGGCCGCACGCTCGACACGCTTCTCGCGGCGCGCGTGCTCGGCGCCGTCTTGCCCGCCGAGCACGGCCTCCTGATCGCCGAACGCCTCCTGACCGCGCTCGAGGCGGGCGCCGCGGTCGAGCGCTACACGGGCGCCCCCCACGGCTTCCTCATCCCGGCGTTCGTCTCCATCTCGAACGAGGGCGAGGCCCGCGTCTTCGGATTCGGTCTCGGGGCGGGGCTTCTCCCGTCGCTCTCGGTGCCGCGCGCGCGGCAGGCCTTCGCGCCCTACATCGCCCCGGAGGTCCTCGCGTCCGGCAGGCCGGGCGCGGGGGGCGACCTCTACAGCGTGGGCGCCATCCTCTTCGAAGCGCTCACGGGCAAGCCGCCGCTCCCGGGCGTCGCCCTCGAGGCGGTCGAAACGTCCACGCTCGCGGTGGACGGCTCGCCCGTGCCCGAGGACATCCGGCGCCTCCTGCGCCGCGCCCTCCACCCGGACCCGGCGACGCGCGACCGCAGCGTCGCGAACTACCGGCGCGACCTCTCGGCCCTCCTGTTCGGGGGTCCGTACGCGCCGTCGACGTTCAACCTCGCGTTCTTCCTTCAGAAGAACTTCGAGCGCGCGATCCAGCGGGAGAAATCGGAGCTCGCCGCCGAGGAGCAGTTCGACCCCGCCGCGCTCGCGGCGGCCGAAACGACCGGCCGCCGCCGCCTCGAGTCGAGCGGCGGCACGAAGAGGCCCGACCCGGCCCCGCCCGCCCGCAAGGTGGATTCGTCCACCGGCTCGCGCCGCATGCCTTCCAGCCCGGGACCGGTCGTCCCGCCCGCTCCCGTCCGGCCCGCGCCCGCGAAGGGCGCCGCGCCGGTGCGGACGATGACCGGCGCGCCGAAGAAGCCGCTGGGCGGAGTCCCGGTCTGGGCCGTGGCACTCGGGTCGGCCGCCGTCCTCGGTGCCGGCGCGTTCCTCGCGCTGCGTCCGCACGCTCCCGCGCCCGCCCCCGCGCCCGCGCCCACGCCCCGGCCGACCGCGGCGCCGCCGACGCCGGTCCCCACGCTCGAGCCCGTCGTCGTCGGCAAAGACGACCCGCTCTTCCAGGCCGCGGTCCAGAAAAGGCTCGACGAGGAGCTCAAGAAACAGGAAGCGCGCGCGGCCAAGCAGCAGGACTCCGCCGCGAAGAAGAAGCTGGCCGACATCGAGCAGGTGTCCGAGGAGGCACGGAAGGCGCGCGAGAGCGAGGACGCGGCCCGCGCCGCCCGCAACCGCTCGGACCGCGAGGAGGCCACGCGTCTGGCCCGCGAGGCCGCCGCGAAGCGGCGCGAGGAAGCCCAGGCAGCGGCGGGCGCCGCTGCGCCGCCCGCGGCGCCCGTGAAGGAGGGGGACTTCGTCGATGTCGACGTCTGCGACACGCCGCCCGCCCCGACACGCCAGGTCAGCCCCGTCATCCCGCCGATGGCCAGGCAGCAGCGGGTCTCGGGCACGGTCCTCCTGCGCGTCCTCGTCGACGAGACCGGCAGGCCGGCCAAGGTCGAGATCCTGAGGGACGTGACCCCGAGCGTCGGCCTCGGCGCCGCGAGCGTTCACGCGCTCGATGAGTGGCGCTGGAAGCCCGCGACGAAGAACGGCGTGAACGTGAAGACCTGGATCGCCGTCCAGGTGCCCTTCAAGAATTAGGAAGGAGAAGGAGAGAGAGACTTCTTAGAAGGTGAAGAGGGCGGCGCACCGGCGGTGCTCGCGAGCGCCGGCGAAGCACCCGCTCCGGCTTCGCACACCTTTCTAAGAAAATCTTCCCCTTACTCTTTCTCCACCTCAGTGCTTCGCGGCGCCTGCCGGCACCGCCGTGGGCGCCGCGGGCAATGGGAGTCCCTTGCCGCCGAGGTACGTCGTGCGAAGGAACTCCTCCATGATGTTGTCCGAGAACCACGAAACGTAGACGCCGTCGATGTAGTAGGTCGGCGTCGAGCGCACGCGCAGGGCCCAGCCTTCGGTGAGGTCGGCGTGGATCTTGTCGTTCGACTTCGCCTGCAGGTAACAGGCGCGGAACTGTGCGTCCGGGATCTCGTTCGCGTAGGCGAAGTCCATCGCGAACGAGTCGACGCCCGGCACGGAAAGCTCGTCCTGCCTCGCGTACACCGCCGACTTCCACCGGAAGAACGCCGAGGCGCCCTTGAGGTCGAAGAAGCATCGTCCCGCCGATGCCGCGCGGTAGGCCCACGGATGCGCGGTCGTGAGCGGGAACAGCTTGATGTACCGCTTGATCGTCAGCTCCTTCGACATCTTCGCGACGAGGGCGTCGAAGTCCGCCGTGCGCTTCTTGCAGAAGCCGCACTCCATGTCCGAGTACTCGACGACCGTCACCCTCGCGTCCGCGGGACCCGTCATCGGGGCGCCCGCGAGCTTGATGCCCTCTCGCCGCTGCTCGGCGATCGAGCGGTTGCGGTCCCAGAACCGGCCGATGACGAGCAGCGTCCCGTCGTCCGCCTTGATGAACGCGGCCATCGGGGTGATCCCGTAGCCCGTGTCCATCTTCACGGTCACGCCCTTCCAGTTCTTCCGGTCGGAGGCGGGGTCGAGGACGAGGCTGAAGCCGCCGATCAGGAACTGCCGGACCTTTGAGCGCATGCTCTCGAGGTCGGCGTCCGTGCGGACGGGCGAGGGATTCTTCGCGCGGTCCTCGTCGTAGAAGACGTCGCCGACGAGGATCTTGCCGCCCTCCTCGACGAAGAGGTGGGCCTGGTCGTTCATCCGGGGGTCGGCCGCGTATGTCCGCTTCGCGAGGTAGATCCGCGTGCCCGGGATCTTGAGGGTCGTGATCTCCTCGAGCGTCGTCTTCCCCGCACCCCACGCGAACAGGCCGTCGGCCCACTCGGTCAGGCCCTCCGGCTTCGCGGCGGCGGGCTTCGCCGTCGCCGTGGGCGGCGAGGCGGTCTGGGCGGCGCGGCACGAGAGCCCCATGACGAAGAGAAGCGCGAAGGTCGTGCGGAGGAGCGTCTTCATGGAGCGGAGATTAAGCGATCCGGCCCTCTCCGTGAACCTCCGGGAGGTCAGGCCGGGTCGGCCGCGAAACGGACGAGGACCTCGCCCGCGTTGACGGGCTGCCCCGCCGCCACGGCGACGGCGGACACGACGCCGTCCTGGGGAGACTTCACCTCGTTCTCCATCTTCATCGCCTCGAGGACGACGAGGGGCTGCCCCGCCGTGACCGCGTCCCCCGCGGCGACGAGGACGCGCAGGACGCGGCCCGGCATCGCGGCGGCGACGTGCTTGGCCTTGCACACGGCGCGCCCGCCCGTCGCGAGGAGGGCGCGCGCCGTGAGCTCGTCGAGCAGGTCGAACTCGAACGTGACGGCGCCGATGCGCACCCGCATCCCGCCGTCGGGCGTCCGCTCGATCCGGACCTCGGCCTGGCGGCCGTCGGCCGTCACGAGGGACCACACGCCCTCGCCGAGCCGCCGGGCGTTGCCCGCGAGCGTGCGGCCTTCCGTCTCGATCTCGTAGGACGGGGAGGGCGCCTCGACTCTCAGGGCGACGCCGGAGGGTCCGGCCCCGGCGAACCGGGCGTGGTATTTCATCGAGATCCTCGTCTGGCGACTCGGAGCCCGCAGGGACTTCCGAGCCTCGGGCGTCCCTCGGCTCTCCGGTTCATCCTCGCACTCCGTGCGTCGGCCGCGCGGTCCGCCACGGCGCCGGGGCCGCTCCCTTCGTCCGGGGGCGGACGGTCTGCGTCTGCTCGAGCGCCTCGAGGACGGCCGCCGCGAGGGCGAGGTCCTGCTGGCCTTCCTCCGGGGCGGGCGGCACGAACCGGTACGTGTCGAGAAACTGCGTCGAAACGTCGTTGTTCACGACGCGCGGGTCGTTCAGGAGGGAAACGAAGAACGGCACGGACGTCTGGATCCCCTGGATCCGCGTCTCGGCGAGCGCTCGGAGCATCCGGCGACGCGCCTCGTCGCGGTTCGTGCCCCAGGCCGTGATCTTCGCGACCATCGGGTCGTAGTCGAGGGGGACCACGTCCCCGGCGGTCAGTCCCGCATCCACGCGGATGCCGGGGCCGCCGGGCCAGCGCAGGGCCGTGATGCGGCCCGGCGACGGCGCGAACGCGTGACCCGGGTCCTCCGCGTAGACGCGGCACTCGATCGCGTGGCCGCGCGCCGCGGGCTTCTCAGCGAAGGACATCGGCCTGCCGAGCGCGATCCGGATCATCTCGGCCACGAGGTCGACTCCGTACACGGACTCTGTGACGGGGTGCTCGACCTGGATGCGGGTGTTCATCTCGAGGAAGAAGAACCGTCCGTCCTTCGCGAGGAGGAACTCGACGGTGCCGGCCGAGACGTATTCGACGGCCCTGGCGGCCGCGACCGCGACCGCTTCCATCTTCGCCCGGAGCTCGGGCGAGACGGCCGCCGACGGGCACTCCTCGAGAACCTTCTGGTGCCGCCGCTGGAGCGAGCACTCGCGCTCGCCGATCGCGAGGACCTTGCCCGTCGCGTCGCCGAGGATCTGGACCTCGATGTGGCGGGGGTGCTCGACGAAAAGCTCCGCGTAGACGCGGTCGTCGGCGAAGTACGACTTCGCCTCGCTCTGCGTCCGCGCGAACGCCTCGGCGACCTCGGACTCGGCCCTGACGACGCGCATGCCCTTGCCGCCGCCGCCGGCCGCCGCCTTGAGGAGAAGCGGGAAGCCGTTCTCCCGGCCGAACGCCGCGATCTCAGCGGCCGAGGCCGCGGGCGTCGTCATGCCCGGGACGACGGGGACGCCCGCCGCGAGCATCCGCTGGCGGGACTCCGTCTTGCTGCCCATCGCCCCGATCGAGAACGGGCGCGGCCCGACCCACGTGAGCCCGGCGTCGATCACGGCCTGCGCGAACGCGGCGTTCTCGGAGAGGAAGCCGAAGCCGGGGTGGACGAGCGACGCTCCGGTCTTCCGCGCGGCCGCGATGAGCTTTTCCGGGACGAGATAGCTCTCGCGCGCCGGGGGCGGCCCGATCGCGACGGCGTGGTCCGCGAGGCGCACGTGGAGCGACCCGCGATCGGCCTCGGAATAGACCGCGACCGGCGAGATCCCGAGGTCGCGGCAGGCCCGGATGATCCTCACGGCGATCTCGCCGCGGTTCGCGATGAGGAGACGGGGCGCGTTCATGAGAAGAAATTGAGACCGGGAGATTTCTTAGAAGGGGTCGGAGGGGGAAGCCGGAGCCGTGCTCGTGCCGGCTGCGCGTCGGCATCGCCTGCACCGCGCGATTTCTCATACTCGAAGAAATCAACACCCTGCCCCACGCGCATCGCCTCCCGGCTCATAGAGGGATATTCCCGTGCTTCTTTGGAGGCATGACGTCTCGCTTGTTGGCCAGCAGGTCCAGCGCGCGGATGAGGCGCGGGCGCGTCGTCCGCGGCGCGATCACGTCGTCGACATAGCCGCGCCGGGCCGCGACGTACGGGTTCGCGAACGCGTCCTCGTACTCGGAGATCTTGACCTTGCGCGCCGCGGCCGGGTCTTTCGCGGCCTTGAGCTCGCGGCTGTACAGGATGTTGACGGCGCCCTCGGCGCCCATGACGGCGATCTCGGCCGTCGGCCACGCGTAGTTGAAGTCCGTCCGGATGTGCTTGGACGACATGACGCAGTAGGCGCCGCCGTAGGCCTTGCGCGTGATGACGGTGAGCTTCGGAACGGTCGCCTCGGCAAACGCATAGAGGAGCTTGGCGCCGTGCCGGATGATCCCGCCGAACTCCTGCTTCGTGCCGGGGAGGAAGCCGGGAACGTCCTCGAACGTGACGAGCGGGATGTTGAACGCGTCGCAGAATCTCACGAAGCGCGCGCCCTTGACGGACGCGTCGATGTCGAGGACGCCCGCGAGGTGGTCCGGCTGGTTCGCGACGATCCCGACGGGCTTGCCGCCGAGCCGCGCGAAGCCGACGACGATGTTCTTCGCGTAGTCCGCGTGGATCTCGAAGAGCTCGCCCTCGTCCACGACGCGCTTGATCAGCCCGATCATGTCGTAAGGCTGGTTCGCGTTCGCCGGGACGACGCGGTCGAGCTCGGGGTCCTCGCGGTCGACGGGATCCCCGTTCTCGCGCTTCGGCGGGTCCTCCTGGTTGTTCGACGGGAAAAAGCCGAGGAGCGCGCGGATCTTGTGGAGGCAGTCCGCGTCCGAATCCGCGACGACGTGCGCGACACCCGAGACGGAGGCGTGCGTGTCCGCGCCGCCGAGCGCCTCCTTCGTGACGTCCTCGTGCGTGACCGTCTTGATCACGTCGGGCCCCGTGACGAACATCGAGCTCGTCCCCCGCGCCATCAGGACGAAATCCGTGATCGCGGGCGAGTAGACGGCGCCGCCCGCACAGGGGCCGAGGATCGCGCTGATCTGCGGGACGACGCCCGAGGCGAGCGTGTTGCGCAGGAAGATGTCCGCGTAGCCGCCGAGGGAGACGACGCCCTCCTGGATGCGCGCGCCGCCCGAGTCGTTGAGCCCGACGACGGGCGCGCCGACCTTCATCGCGATGTCCATGAGCTTGCAGATCTTCGCGGCGTTCGTCTCGGAGAGGGACCCGCCGAAGACCGTGAAGTCCTGCGCGAAGACGAAAACGGGCCGGCCCTCGACGCGGACGGAGCCCGCGACGACGCCGTCGCCCGGGATCTCGTTCGCGGCGTCGTCCATGCCGAAGTCGCGGGCGCGGTGGACGACGAACGGGTCGATCTCGTCGAACGAGCCGGGGTCTCCGAGGAGCTCGACGCGCTCGCGCGCCGTGAGCTTTCCAGCCTTGTGCTGCCTCTCGCGGCGCTCGGGGCCGCCGCCGAGCCGCGACTTCTCCCGGAGGGACTCGAGGAACTCGAGGCGTTCGTCGATGGACCGGGTCATGCGCTCCTCACAGCGGGATCTTCTTCTTGTCGGCGAGCATCTTCTTCGCCTTCCGGAACATCTCCGCGTAGTCCACGCCCGCGCCCCGAATCGTCGCCGCGTTCTGCGCGAGCAGCTTCTTGACCTCCTCGTCGAGGGCGCGCTCACGGTCCCGGTCGTCCACGAGGACCGTCTCGAGCGCGCGCCGCAGCTCCGCGGCCGCGGCCGTCTTCACGAGCCCCTCGGCGAGGATGCGGCGCGCCACGTAGGCGGCCTGTGCGGCCAGCCGGGCGTCTGACAAGGCCATAGGACATTCGAGGATATCCCACGCCGCGCGCGCTCCTACAATCCCCCTCGTTGAGCAACGACGTCACGGTCTTCCGCGAGGACGCGGAGGACGCGGTTCGCATCGTCTCGGGGATGCTCCGCCGCGGCGAGGGGGGCGAGGCCTTCCGCGAGCGCCGCCGCGCGATCACGTGGAGCGCGACCGAGGCGGGTCTCCAGTCCCCGTCGATCGTCGAGGAGAGCGGAACCGCCGTGCGCGTGACGCGCGGGAAGGACTCGCTTCTCGTCGCGTCCGACGGCGACGGCCCCGAGTCCCTCCGGGAGGCCGTGCGTGAGGCCTCGCGCCGCGCGGGCGGCACACCGTTCTTCAAGGCGAAGGCCGCCCGGCGGACGGCCGAGGATCTCGGACCGTCCGGTCCCGACGAGGAGGGCCGCGCGACGCAGCTCCAGGCCGCGCTCGCGCGCGCCCTCCCCGACCCGCGGGGCTTCTCGCTCACGCTCGCGATCGCGCGCGTGACGGTCTCGCGCGCCGTCGTGACGGCCCGCGCCTTCGTTCCGTGCGGCGAGGCGACGCGGCTCGAGGCGACGGGCGTCCTCCGGCGCCCGGATTCGAGCCGCTCGTTCGCGTTCCAGTCCTCGGCGCCTTTTCCCGCCGCATGCGACGCGTTTGCGAAGGCCCTCGCGGACGCGACGCGCCCCGTGCCCGCGCATCGCGCGCCCGGGGGAAAGGTCGACGCCGTCCTCTCGCCGGAGGCCGCGTCCGTCTTCTGGCACGAGGCCGTCGGCCACCCGCTCGAGGCCGAGGGCGGCGAGCGCACGTCGGTTCTCGCCCGCGTCCCGCGCGCCGCCGTCGCGCCACCGGGGACTTTCGTCACGTGCGATCCGACGCGCCGCGACCTGCCGGGCTCGTACCTCGCGGACGACGAAGGCACGCCCGCGCGCGCCGTGCCGCTCCTCGAGGACGGCCGCGTCGCGGGCGTCCTCACGGACCGCCGCACGGCGGGCGCCGACTCGAACGGCCACGGGCGCTGCGGCGACTACCGCCGGCCGCCGCGCCCGCGCCTCTCGGTCCTCCTCGTGTCCGCCGGCCGCGCGAGCCGCGACGAGCTCCTCGATGCCTGCGACGCCGGTGTTTACGTCCGCGAGATCTCGGCGGGCCACGCCGATCCCGAATCCGGGCGGTTCTCCCTGTTCGTCGAGAGCGCCAACGTCGTCCGCCGGGGGCGCCTCGGCGCCCCGGTCGCCCCGTTCCTGCTGACCTCCGACGTCCTCACCGCCCTGCGCAACCTCTGGGGCGAGACGGGAGACGTCTCCGCGCCCGCGAGCGGGCTCGGCCTCTGCGTCAAGCGCGGCGAGCCGCTGCCCGTGGGCGGCGCCTCGCCGGCGATCCTCCTGCGCGGCCTGACGGCCGTCCCGGGGCGGGCGTGACCGCGCCCGGCGACGGCCTCTTCGAGGAGCTGCTCGCCGCGGCGTCGGCGTGGGCGCACGACGGCGAGGGCGGCGAGGTCTACGAGCGGCGCGGGGTGTCCCTCGAGCTCGCCGAGGACGAGCGCGGCCTCCTCGCGAGCGTCTCGACCGAGCGCGGGTTCGCCGTGCGCCTCTTCCGGGCGGGCCGCGTCTCGTTCGCGGCGTCCGGAGCCGGCAGCGCCCGGCGCCTGCCCGCGGAAGCGCGCCTCCTTCTCGCACGTTCCCGCGCGCGGCGCGGCGCGCGGGAGCTGCCCGCACCGGAGGGCGTGGCGCCGCCCGCCCCGCTCGGGGCGCCTCCGCGCCCCGACGAGATCGCGGCGCGCGGCCTCCTCGTCGCCTTCCGTCGCGCTCTCGCAGCCGCGAGCGACGGCGCGGTCGTCCTCGGCGAGGCGGCCCTCGCCCTCGGCGCGCGGACGGAGCGCGTCGCGACGACGGCGGGACGCGACGTCTCCTTCGGAAGCGCTGCCGCGACGCTCGTCGCGACCGTCGCGGCGCGAACCGGAGTCGGCCGCGCGTCCGCCCGCGTCGTCGCGGCCGCCGCCCGCCCCGAGGAGCTTGCCCTCGCACGTCTCGCGCACCACGCGGTCGACCGCGTCCTCCTCCCGCTACGGGGCCGGCCGCTCGACCCGGGACGCTTCGACCTCCTGCTCGATCCCTTCGTCGCCGCTCCCGTCCTCGCGCGTCTCGCGCCGGCGTTCTTCGGGGAGGACGAGGACGGGCTCCTCGCGCGACGCACGCGCGACGGCCGCGACGCCCTCGCGTCGCCGGCCCTCACGCTCGTGGACGCCGCGGGCGCGCCCGGAGGGCCCGTGCGGACGACGTACGACGGCGAGGGCACGCCGCAGGGCCGCACGGTCCTTCTCGAACGGGGCCGTCTCGCCGCGCGTCTCACGGACGCCGCGGCCGCCCATCGGCTGGGAACCCGGCCGACGGGCAACGCGTTCCGCCGCGCGTTCTCCGAGCCGCCCGCGATCGGCGTCACGAACTTCTTCGCGGACCCGTCGTCGGGCGTCCCGCCCCTCGACCTCCTCCGTGCCCTCGTCCGGGGCTTCTACGCGGCCGTGCTCCTCTCGCGGCCGCAGGTGGACGTCGCGGCCGACCGCTTCCGTCTGCACGCCGCGGGCTACTGGGTCGAGAAAGGGCGGGCGACCGACGCCATCTCCGAAACGCTGCTCTCGGGCCGGCTGTCGGACCTCCTGCGCGGGATCGGGGCGGTCGGGGACGACCTCAAGTTCATCCCGGCCGCTGGCGGCGGCGCGGGCTCTCCCACCCTGTTCGTCCCGAAGTGGAAGGGCTGACGGGATCTCAGCCGACGCCGGGGCCCGGAGCCGGCGGAGGCGTACTGCCGGGATTCGTCGTGCTCGGAGCCTGAGGCGCCTTCGGCGGGGCGGGGCCGGCGGGCGACGTCTGCGGGAACCACGGCGGCGCTTCCTCGAGGCCGCCGGAGCCCGCGGGCCGGACGGCCCCGGACGCGGGCGCTGGAGGAGACGGGCGGCTCGAGCTCACGGGAGGAACGGACGTCACGACCGCGCCGCCCCCGGCCGGCGCCGCCACGGCAGGACCCGCCGGGCCGCCGCCCGGTCCCACCGGGACGGCCGCGTGCACGCGCGGGTCTTCGGGGACGACGGAGCCGGGCGCCGTCGCGACGGAGACGTGGCCGGACTGGAACGCCGTCAGGATCTCGGGCTGGGCGAGCTGCTCGGTCAGGGGCAGCGCCGCGCGGGCGATGCGCGCGTCGTACGTCACGAGCAACACGCGCGCCTTCAGGCGCGACTGCACCGCATACGGATTGCGCTTCACGTCGAAGAGCGACGTGTCCACCCGCAGCGAGTGCGCGTAGGCCTTGACCGCGGAATCCGCGTTCCCGAGCTTTTCCTCGGCAAAGCCGAGCATCCACCACCCGGGCCAGTTTCCCGGGTCGCGGTCGACGGACTTCTTGAACGCCGACCGCGCCGAGCCCCACTCGCCGCGCGTCATCTGGACGAGGCCCGCGTTGTACGGCGCGCGGCCGTCCTTCTTGTCGAGCTTCTCGGCGGTCTCGAACTCGCGCAGGGCGTCGCGCCAGAAGCCGTCCCGCGCGATCAGGCAGCCGAGGTCGTTGTGGAGCGACGCGTCGTTCGGCGTCTTCTCGAGGCGTGCGAGGATGTCGAGCGTCGCCCGGTGCTGCGGGTTGCCGGGATCGAGAAACCCTTTGTAGACGTCCTTGGCCGCCGCAGGCAGGCCGAGCGCCAGAAGGAAGAGAACGGCGGCGGAGCGGAGGCTTCGGGCAGTCGTCATGGGTTCCCTTTCGCGGGCGCGGACAGCGGTCGGCCGACGAGGCGGACCTTCCCGTCGCGCGTCTGGACCTCGAACGCGAGACGCGTCGCGCCCGTCGCCCTTCGGATCTCGGCAGCCTGTTTCTTCACCAGGTCCTCGAATCGCTCGTAACGGAGCTTCGACACGTCCTCCCCGGCCGCCACACGCGCCGCGCAGAAACGGTCGAAGAGCGACCTCATGTCGCCCCGTCCGATCGCTTTTACGGAGGTCGAGGCCTCCCCGTCGGAGGACACCGTCTTCGACCGGCGGGCTGGCGGCGGCGCCGCGGCCGGCGGCGGCGCCGGGGGGGCCGGCGGGGGGGCCGAGGCGGTCCGCGTCACGCGGAGGAGGCTCCTCCCCTCTTCCTTCGCGGCCAGACGCTTGTCCCAGAGCTCCTTCATCGCCGTGTAGCGGCTCTCGAGCGCCTGGAGCCGGAACTTCTCGGCGGCCCGGTCGAGCTCGACGTTCCCGACTCGCCGCAGGTGCTCGTCGAGCCTCCGGCGGGACGCGGCGGGAGGCGTCTTCAGGCCACCCGCGAAGAAGCGCTCGTACTCGACCTTGAGCAAGGTGAGGCCCTTCTCGAGAATGTCGAGGTCGCGCTCGATCGAAACCGGCATGGCCACGAAGTAGTCTACATTCCGTGACCATGGACTCCGGCCCGCGGCCGCCCGCGATGGACCGCCTCCTCGACACCCCCGCCGGGCGCGCCCTGGCCGGGCGGCACGGCCGCGAGCGCGCGAAGACCGCCCTGCGCGAGGCCGCCGCGCGCTGGCGCGGGGCGCCCGCCGGCTCCGCCGAGGAGGAGATCCTCCGTGATGCCGGGGAGCGCCTCGCGGCCCGTCCCGCGGCGGGACCCGTGCGCGTCCTGAACGCCACGGGCGTCCTCCTCCACACGAACCTCGGCCGCGCCCCGCTCGCGACGGCCGCCGTCGAGGCCGCCGCACGCGCCGCGGGGTTCTCGACGCTCGAGCTCGACCTCGCGACCGGCGGGCGCGGGCGGCGCGGCGAGCACGTCCGCCCCCTGCTCCTCGAGCTCTTCGCGAAGGGCCGGCCGGGCGTCGACGCCCTCGCCGTGAACAACGCGGCGGCGGCGCTCCTCCTCGCCCTCGACACGCTCGCGAACGGCAGGCCCGTGGCCGTGTCGCGCGGCGAGCTCGTCGCGATCGGCGGCGACTTCCGCGTCCCGTCGATCCTCGCCAGGAGCGGGGCGTCGCTCCTCGAGGTCGGGACGACGAACAGGACGGCGGAGGCGGACTATCTCGAGGCGCTCGACGCGGGCGCCGCGGTTGTCCTCAAGGTGCGACCGTCCAACTACCGCATCGTCGGCTTCACGGAGGAGGTTCCCCTCGCGGCGCTCGCCGCGCTCACGCGCTCGCGCGGCATTCCGCTCGTCTACGACGCCGGCGCGGGCGCGCCGCGCCGCTTCGAGGAGCCGGGACTCGCGGACGAGCCCGTGCCGCTCGAGGCTCTCGACGCCGGGGCCGACCTCGTGTGCTTCTCGGGCGACAAGGTGCTCGGCGGCCCGCAGGCGGGGATCCTCATCGGCCGGGCGGACCTCGTCGCGAGGGCCGCGAAAAACCCGCTCGCGCGCGCGCTGCGCCCGGACAAGCTCGTCCTCGGCGCCCTCGCCGCCACGCTCGACCTCCACCTCTCGGACCGGAGCGGCGAGGTCCCGTTCTTCCGGATGCTCGGGGCTTCATTGGACTCCCTGCGAATCCGTGCAGAAAAGCTGGCCGCGCGGGCGCGCTCGTCGGGCTTCGAGGCGGAGGCCGTGGCGTCGACGGCGGTCGCGGGAGGCGGCGCCGGCGCGGAGTCGACGCTGCCCTCGGCGGCCGTCGCGCTCCGCCGCCCCGGCCTCTCCGCCGACGCGCTCGCCGCGGCCCTGCGCGCCGGCGCGCTCCCCGTCGTCGCGCGGATCGAGGACGGCCGCGTCCTCCTCGACCTGCGCAGCGTCGCGGAAGAGGAGGACGCCGACCTCGGCGCCGCGCTCGAGTCCGCGCCCTCCCGCTAGAGCCCGAGCTCCTTCATCCGCTGGACGAGGCGCCGGACGTTCACGCCGAGGTCCTCCGCGGCGCGGGTCTTGTCCCCGCCGGTCTCGTCCAGCGCGCGCCGGATGCGGGCGGCCTCGCCGGCGCGCTTCCAGCGTTCCGCGGTCTCCTCGAGCGTCCCGTCGAGTGTCGGGTGCGGGGGCGCGCTCTCGCCCGGAAGGCCCACGACGACGTCGGCGGGACGCACGACCTCTCCCGGGGCGAGCAGCACGGCGCGCTCCATCACGTTGCGCAGCTCCCTCACGTTCCCGGGCCAGTCGTGCGCGACGAGCCTCTCGATGGCGCCGGGCGAGAGCGCCGGCTCCCTCTTCTTGATCTGCCGGGCGGCGGCGGCCGCGAAGCTCTTCGCGAGCGCCGGGATGTCCTCCGGCCGCGAGCGCAGCGGCGGAAGGTGCACCGGGAACACGTCGAGACGGTAGAACAGGTCCTCGCGGAAGGCGCCGGCCTTCACGCGCTGACCGAGGTCGCGGTTCGTCGCCGCGACGAGCCGCACGTCCACGCTGATCGGCACCGTCCCGCCGACGCGCAGGAACGTCCGCTCCTCGACGACGCGCAGGAGCTTCGTCTGGGCCGCCGGCGGGAGATCCCCGATCTCGTCGAGAAAGAGCGTCCCCCCGTCCGCGAGCTCGAAGCGTCCCGCGCGGCGGTCCGTCGCGCCCGTGTAGGCGCCGCGCTCGTGGCCGAAGAGCTCGTTCTCGACGAGGCTTTCCGGAAGCGCCGCGACGTTCACGGCAACGAACGGTCCGGGCGCGCGCGGCGACAGGGCGTGGAGGGCGCGGGCGAAGAGCTCCTTGCCGGTGCCCGACTCCCCGGTCAGGAGGACCGTGACGTCGGACGGCGCGGCGTGGCGGACGCGCTCGAGGGCCTCGGCGAGCGCGCGCGAGGAGCCGACGATCCGCGGCATGCCGGTGAGCCCGGCCTCCTCGGCGAGCAGGACGCGGGCGACCGCCGAGCGGCGCGCGCGCACGTGCCGCTCGACGAGGAGGAGCAGCAGGTCCGGGTCGACGGGCTTGCTGAGGAAGTCGGCGGCGCCGCACTTCATCGCCGTGACCGCGGTCTCGACCGTCCCGAAGCCCGTGAGGACGACGACGGGGACGGACGGGTCCGCGGCGACCGCCGCCTTCAGGACGGCGATGCCGTCGGCGCCCGGCATCTTGAGGTCCGTGAGGATGAGGCCGTAGCGGCGCCCCTCGCCGAGCCGGCGCACCGCCTCCTCGCCCGTCGCGACGGGCTCGACGGTGTAGCCCTCGTTCGCGAGCGTCTCGGCGAGCATCGCGCGCAGCGACTCGCGGTCCTCGACGAGCAGGATCTCCGCGCTCATGCGGGGCCGGCCGGCCGCGCGGTCACGAGGACGGCGGCTTCGCCGTCGTCTGCGGGACGTCGGGCGGCGGCAGGAACACGCCGTTCGCCGGGTTGCCGATCGGAGCGGCCGCCGGCGGGGGCGCCACGTCGGGGCGCGGGATCGGCACGAGCGTGGGCACGGGCGACGGCGTCGGCACGGGCGTCGGCTCGGCTTCGGCTGCCGCGTTCCCCTTGGCGCCCGGCTGCCCCTTGTCGTCCGCCTTCCGGACCGGGGTGACGCTCTGCCAGCGCGCCTGGTAGCGGAACGACGCGGCCTCGCCCTCGAGCGGTGCGCTCGCGGTGAACGCGGACTTCTCGCCGGGCCCGAGCGAATCCTTCGCGACGTTCGCGTACGTGGAGGAGAACGTCTTCCCGTCCTTCCCGACGAATTCGATCGTCACGGACACCGCGCTGACGGGACCGCCCCCGGCATTCAGGACGCTGCCCGTGAAGGCATACCCGTCCTTCGTGCGCGTCGCGGTCGTGTTCGTGACCTCGACGCGCCCTTCGACATCGCCGGGCTTCTGTTCGGCCGTCTCGTCGCCGAAGCCGTGCGCCACGGAGTCGTCCGTCAGCGTGACGACGGACTTGCGGCCGCTATTCTGGCGCGCGGCGTCGGCGGGTGTCATGGCCTTCATGAGGTTCGGGGTCGGCTCCGGCGTCGGGATCGTCGCGCGCGCCCTTTCCTCGGCCGTCTTCGCCTGGTCGATCTCCGAGAGCGGAACCGAGAGGAGCACGCCGTCCACCGTCGTGATGAGGGCGTTCGCCCCTTTCGTGACGACCGGCTTTTTCGTCGTGATCGAGTGTCCGTCCTTGAGCCAGATCTCGTCGGCCCCGGCGACGGCCGCAACACCCGCGAAGACCGCCGTGGCGATCATCAGAAGCCGACGCATGGGCCCTCCCTCCGCACGATCCGCACGACGGATTTTACACCCCGTGGGCGGCGCGTCCCAGCCGCGCCCCGGCGAGCGCGGGCAGCTTGACGAGCTCCTCGCGCACCTCGCGGTCGAAACGAATCCGGCGTCGCGGTTCTGCGTCCCATCCGATCGGCGCCCCCCCGAACACCGAGCCCGGCGCGGGCCCGTTCAGCGGGACCGTGAATTCCGGCGCGGGCGATCCGCTGCTGCGCGGCAAGCGCAGGGGCGACCGGGCGACGAGGGCGATCCGGAGCGCCTCGAGTCTGGGGCGTCCGGGAAGGTCCGCGAGATCGTCCGGGCCCGGGACCGCGCTTTTCGGCGCGTCGCCGCGCCACTCGAGGCCGGGCGTCGCGCCCGCGAACCCCCAGGCCACCTGCAGGTCCTCGACGTCCTCGCCGGCTTCCCGGATCTCCCACCGGCCGTTTCCGGCCGCGACGCCGACGGCGAGGTACGGATGAGGATGGCGGAGCGAGTCCGGATCGCTCCCTCTCACGTAGTCGGGCGGGACGCCCGCGGGCCCTTCCGCGACGAACCAGACGAGATCGTCGAAGACGCCGCCGGAGGCGGCGTCCCCGAGGTGCGCGCAGGCGTCGGGTCCGCCGTCCCCGTTCAGGGCGCGCGCGTCGGGGTCCGTGAAGTCGAGGACGAGGTCGAGCGGGCCCTCGCCCGGGCCCGGCGCGGACGACGCGACCCGCGCAACGGCCCACAGTCCCGCGGTGTCGCCCACGAGGAAGAACGCCTTCCCCGACGCGGAGACTTCCGCGAGGCGGGCGCGCGCCGCCGCCGTCCCGGCGCCGGAGGGGGCTCGGACGGGCACGGCGTCCGGGCGCTCGCGCATGCGGGTGGATACGGGCTCGTCCGTCCCGGGGACGCGTGGCTCCAGGGGCACCAGTGGAGACCGGATGACGCCCCTCAGGCCGAGCTGGTCCGTGCCGGGCCGGACCGCAACTGCTTCGCCCCGGACCGTCCGATACGCGGCGCGGCCCGCCGCCGGAGTGTTGTCCGCGACCGGCCGGAACGCGTCGCGCGCGGGGAGGCCGCCGGTTCCGGCAGCCTGCACGTCCTTCAGGACCATCCGGAAGGCCGCGTCGAGGACCGCCTCGGGGCCCGTCATGGGCGGCGCCGCGTCCCGGATCCGCGTCCCGCGGTCCACGATGCGCAGGACGACCCACACGACGAGGGCGAGAAGGGCGAGCGTGAGCAGCAGCTCCGCCAGGGAGAAGCCGGCGGAGCGCCGGCGGGCCGGTCCCGCGTCCATGCGCGGGATCTTATCGGGACCGGCCCGGCGCGATTACTTCACGTCCCTCCACCAGACCGGCTGGAAGGTCGGCACCCCGGCGAGCGCCTTGATGTCGATGCCGATGGACACGAGGCTCGCGCTCGCGGTCGGACCGACGCCGCTCTGCGCGGCGACGAGACCCGTGTTCGTGAACGTGATGCCGCTGGCGGCGCCGGGGCCGGCGCCCAGGACCACGATTCCCGTCGTGTTGGGCGAGCCGGACGCGGGCCCGATCGTGGGCGCGGTGCACGCCGTGCCGGACTGGAAGGTGAGGATCACGACGTACGACGTCCCGTTGCAGCCCGTGTCCGGGTCGTACAGCAGGAAGATCGCGTTCTCCGCTCCCGTGCCCGTGCTGTCCACGACCATGATCGGAGAGGACGTGACCTGCGTGCGCGGCCCGAGCTTCGTCTGGCCGGTCGCCAGCGCCGGATCGCCCGGCGGGAGCGGAATCGCGTCCGGGACCTCCCCGCCGATGCGCTGTTTCAGGATGTACTGCTGGTTCGGGTCCTTGCCGAGCGGGGCCGCTCCGAACGCGAGGTCCCCGATCTTGTTCGGGCCGACGCCGACGTAGAGGTACGGCGTGAATACCGGCAGCGAGGAGTCGTAGGGGGACGGCGGAGAGCCGCTGCGGTTCACGTTCCAGCCCGACACGGTCGGGCTCGTCTCGTAGAGGCTTCCGCTCGCCATCGCGTAGATCTGGCAGCCCGACGTCCCCTGACCCGTCGCCGCGGGAGAGTAATAGTCGGGCTGCGGAGACGCCGGCCCGGCGGCGCCGGACGTCACCGTCGTGATGCCGTTCGAGTCCGTGGTGAAGACGTTCACCGTGCCGGACGCGGAGTTGAGGTCGATGCCGACCGCCGAGCTCAGCGCTCCGGAGAAGTCGGCCCCCCCGTTCTTCCAGTTGAACCAGATCTGGCCGTTGAGGTCCGCCGTGAGGCTGAGGTCCGCGATGTTGTCCGGGAGGTAGCCGGGCGCCTTGGTCTGGAAGAACACGCCGTCCGCGAACGACTGCTGGCCCACGAGCGGTGAGGGCGACGCGACCTTCGTGAGCGTGACGGCGTGGTTGAGGGTCCCGTCCGTCGGGTCGACGACGAACGCGGTCGCGTCCACGGAGGCCGTCAGGAGGCTGGCCGGGTTGATGCCCGCGCCGAAGAACATCCGGTTCGTCGAGAAGTTGTCGGCCGCGACCGCCGGGACGCTCCAGCTTCCGAAGAGGCCGGTGTAGTCGGAGGAGTTCTTCGTCCAGAGGATCGTGACCGGGTTCGACGAGTCGTAGTTCGGGTCGTTGGGGACCGGGGGCGTCGCCGTGGGGTACCCCGGGAAGACGTGCGTGACGTCGATCGCGGCGATGAGGTCGCCGCCGGGCCCTTCCGTCAGGAAGCCCGACCGTCTTGTAGCCGGCCGCGGTACCATCTGGCCAACCCGGAAGAGTAGACGTCCGTGAAGCGGAGGGAGTTCGCGACGCCCCAGATGTGCTGGTCCAGCGGGCTCACCTGGCCGGTGACGTACTCGTTCATCGGGATCCCGGCGACGTAGTTCGCGTAGAGCTTGATCTCGTTCGCGAGCAGGTTCGGCGGCAGGAGCGCGATCACCTCGGTCCCGTCGTTGAAGTCGAAGGCGTGAAGCAGCCCGTCGTCCGAGCCTGCCCACGCGAGCGGCCGGCGCGCCGCGTACACGGCCTCGAACGGCCGGTGGTCGGCGACGTTTCCGAACTGCTTGTACTGGTACGGCCCGCCGACGACGGCCGGCGTCGAGTTGACGACGGGGCCGAGCAGCCATCCGGTCGAGTCGCACGCGTTCGTCCCCGCCTTGAAGCGCGGCGTGTTCGTGAGCGTCCCGTCGAAGCCGCGGATGAAGTCCACGACGTTCGCCGTGAACGCGGGGTCCCCTCCGGCCAGCCCCACCAGGGACGCGAGGTTTGCCGCGGTCACCGGGATCAGCGTCCCGGTCGCGGGGTCCCACGTGTAGATGGCGCGCTTGTCCGGCGTGGGCTGCCAGGGCTGTGTCGGGTTGTTGAGGACGTCCGCGGCGTCCCACTTGAGGACGTTCGTCCCGCTCGACGTGTCGTAGGCCCGGAGGTGGCCCTTCCAGCTCGGGTACTCCGTGGACGGCAGGAGGACGATCGAGCCCAGCGAGACGCCTCCGCCCGAGACGGGCGCGCTCGTCGAGTAGTCGCCGGCGGCGGTCGCGGCCACGATCTGCAGGAACGCGTTCACGATCGAAGTCGTGTCGAGGGCGAAGAAGGCGTAGTCGGGCTTGGTGGAGTCGTACGGGCCCGCACCGCCGTTGTCCTGTCGCAACCGGTCCGGCGTCGCGGCGCTCTCGTCGAGCGTGGGCGGGTCGATGTGCGGCAGGTCCGCGTCACCCACGAGGGCGCACGTGGTGGGGGGGACATTGGGGTCGTAGAGGAGGAAGCCCGCGTCGCCCCGGGGGGCACGCGCGTCCGAACGCCCGCGATACGCGATGCGGTCCAGCTCGCAGCGGCCGACCTCGGGCGCGATCCCGATCGCGTACGTGCGCGGCTTGATGATGTCACCCGCGCCGAACTGCAGCCTCAGGTTGTAGACGGCCTCCGCGGCCCCCGGCGGGTAGTTCAGATAGTCGCTCCCGGCGATGTCGGCCTCGCAGGCCGGGTTTCCGTTCGCTCCCCATACGTCGTCGGCCGACGGGCTGCCCGTGTTGCACGTGTTCGACTGCCCGTCCGTGCAGAGGATGATGCCCCACGGCCGGAGGCACTGTTTCTTCGGGTCGGCGTTCCACGAGGTCGTGATGCTGTCGCCCGCGAGCTTGATCGCGCGCTTCGTGGGCGTGCCGCCGCTCGCGGACAGGCCCGGATGCGGGCCGCCAGACTGGTACTTCAGGCGCAGGTAGTCCTCGATCGCGGAGACGTCGCCCGAGTCGTCCGACACGATCGGCACCTTGACGTCGTAGTTCGAGACGTCGTCCGTGCAGGCCAGCGGGTTCGGGAGCGCGGACTTGTCCTGGAACGTCATGAGGCCCCAGTTGACCTGGTTCCGCGTGATCCCGACGACGTCCGCCGGCAGGGATGTACTCCACGTGGGCTGGTTGGCGCCGCCGGTGCCGGGACCGGTGGCCGGCGGATCGCCGATCGCGAGCCCGCCCAACGTCAACCATGTGCTCGGGAAGTCGAGCGGCGTGCCCGTGATTCCGGGGATCGACCCGCCGTCGAAGCCCGTAAACGCGCCGCCCACGTCGGTCGTCATGTCGTAGACAGGCAGGGGCGGTCCGGGGTCGAGGCCGTAGATGACCTCGTTGTTCGGGCCGTAGCCGTAGTTCAGCGTCCACTGCCAGTCGACGACGACGCCCTGCGGGTCCGTGGCCGCGGAGATCCGGGGCGGCCCAGGGGAACCGTAGTGGTTCGGGTAGTCCCACGAGGGGCCACCGACGAGGACGCGCGCGACGTAGCCGGCCTCGTACCAGATGCCGGGCTTCTCGTCGGGGCCCACCTGCGGGAGCGAACCGCATGCCGGGCCCTTGACCGGGTCGTCGCAGTCGTGGTCGTAGGCGAACGTCGTTCCCGCGGCCGCGGGCGGCGACGCGTAGTTCCACGCGCCCGGCGTTCGGCGCCCCGGTCCAGTCGATGCTGTGCACGATCGGGTCCGGCCAGTCGGCCTGCGCTCCGCCGCCCGGCGCCGTGAAGTTCTTGTAGATCGTCACGGAGTTGCCGAGGGCGTTCTTGAGCGTCGCGAGGCGCGACGGGCGGTCCCAGTGGAGCGTGTAGCGCCACTGGTGGCAGCCCGCGTCCGGAAGGCCGGTCGACGGGTCCGTCGGCCACGGCGTCGGCGTCGGCGTCGCCTGCACGAGCAGCGCGGCGATGCCGAACTGGGCGGCCGCCCCGCCGCCCATCGCGACGACGGCGACCGGCTGCGGGAGGCCCCACTTCGGCGCCGGCGTCGCGAGCGGCTGGGCGGATGCCCAGCGCTCCTCGAGCGCTCCGCCGGGCCTGACGAGCGGGTTCCGCGGCAGCTCCAGATCGACCTTCTCCGTCGGCGTCACGGTTGCGGTGGGCGTCTTGGTAGGTGTCACGGTCGCCGTCGGCGTCGGCGACGGCACGGTCGGCGTCGACGTCTTCGTGGCCGTCGGCGTCACCGTCGGGGAAGGCGTCGCCGTGTTCGTGATCGTCGGCGTGATCGTCGGAGTCGTCGTCGGCGTGAACGTCTTCGTCGCCGTGAACGTCGGCGTGAACGTCCTCGTCGCCGTCGGCGTCACCGTCGGCGTCACCGTCGCCGTCGGCGTGATCGTCGGCGTGAACGTCTTCGTCGGCGTCGGCGTCGCCGTCGGCGTGATCGTCGGCGTCGGCGTGATCGTCGGCGTCACCGTGGGCGTCACCGTCGGCGTCCTCGTCGGCGTGATCGTCGGCGTGAACGTCGGCGTGACCGTCGGCGTGTTCGTCGACGTCGGCGTCCGCGTCGGCGTGATCGTCGGCGTCGCCGTCGGCGTGATCGTCGGCGTGATCGTCGCCGTCGGCGTGATCGTCGGCGTCACTCGTCGGCGTCACCGTCGGCGTGATCGTCGGCGTCTTCGTCGCCGTCGGCGTCACCGTGGCCGTGTAGGTGCTCGTCGGCGGGATCGTGGGCGTCCGCGTGGGCGTCTTCGTCGGCGTCTTCGTCACCGTCGGCGTCTTCGTCGGCGTGACCGTCGGCGTCTTCGTCGGCGTGATCGTGACCGTGGGCGTGACCGTCGGCGTGGGCGTGATCGTCGGCGTGATCGTCGGCGTGAAGGTCTTCGTGACCGTCGGCGTGTTCGTCACCGTCGGCGTGATCGTGACCGTCGGCGTGACCGTCGGCGTGACCGTCGGCGTCGGCGTCGGCGTGATCGTCTTCGTGTCCGTGGGCGTGGGGGTCGCCGTCGTCGTCGGCGTATTCGTCGGCGTGTTCGTGACGGTCGGCGTGGCCGTGAACGTCGCCGTCGGCGTCGCCGTCGGCGTCACCGTGGCCGTGTCCGTGGGCGTCGGCGTCGTGGTCGGCGTCACCGTGTACGTCTGGGTCGGCGTGTTCGTGGTCGTGGCCGTCGGCGTCACCGTGAACGTGCTCGTGGCCGTCGGCGTGGCCGTCGCCGTGTTCGTGGCCGTCGGCGTCACCGTCGGGGTCACCGTCGGCGTCGGCGTCGCCGTCGGCGTCGGCGTCGGCCCCGGGTTGGGCCCGACGCACGTGCTCATCCAGACGAGGCGGCCGGTCGAGTCTTCTGCCTCGAGAAGCTGGTCCTGGTAGAGATCCCACTTCATCGACCCGCTGAGGTCCTGCAGGATCAGGAGGTTCGCGCGGAGGACCTGGGCCGTGATCTGCCGGAGAGGGTCGTACCCTTCGGTCGCGGCCGCCCGCGCGGACCCGGCGCCGCCGAAGGCCATCACGCCGAGCAGGAAGACGGCGCAGGCGCGCCGGAGCCACCCGGGAATGCGGAAGGGAAGCCGCTTCGTCGTCATGGGTTCCCCGCGTTCAGGCCCCTCTGTCCGCTCTGCACGGCGTTGGTGCCCCCCGCCTCGAGGCCCTTCTGCGTGCCGCCGAACGAGCCGCCCGGCGACAGGAGCAGCTGCTCCTCGAGGATGCGCGTGACCGAGGTGCCGGCCACGAGCTGGATCGTTCCGACCGACACGATGTTGATCATGCTGTCGCTGTCGAGCGTCGCCGAGCCGGACGCGTCGTCGATGTTGTTCCGCACGTAGATCGAGTACGTCGCACGGTCGACGACCGGCGTCGCGGCGACCACCGGGACCGGAATGCCGAGGTAGTTGATCTGGTCCGTGGCCGGAAGACAGTCCGCCTGCGTGAACGCCGCTCCCGTGAGGTCGAGCGGGATCGCGGGGTTGCCGCCGCCCGGCACGCTCAGCGTCGGGGTCGCGCCCGTGCTGAGAATCTGCGTGAGCGTGATCGGCGTGCACGCGCTCTTGAGCCCCGCCGTGTCGCTCAGGGCGAGCTCGGCCCGGCGGAGGCCCGCGTCCGCGGCGTAGAAGGCCGCCTTCGCGATGCGGGTGTTGCCCGAGAGGCGGTCCTCCATCGACGTGAAGTACGCGATCCCGACGCCCACGATCGTGAGGACGAGGAGGACGAGGATGACCGAGACGAGGGCGCTGCCGCGTTCGTTCATCGTCAGCTCCCCAGCGTCCGGTTGCGCAGCATGAGCATGGCCGTCGCGCGGTAGTGGTCGAAGAGGTCGTACGCCGGCTGCGCCGGGGAGATCGGGTTCATCGAGACCGGGTGGTTCTCCGAGGCCGGCCGGAAGTGCTGGCTCGTCGTCGTCGCGAGGTTTTCCGTGCTGCGCACGTCCGTCAGGCCCTGGGCCCCGAGGCCGAGCCGCGGCGAGCGGGCGGTGACCGAGAAGCGGATCCCGATCACGTTCGTGATGTCCGTCCCGCCGGGCGCGGCCGTGGGCCCGGCCTGCGGCGGCACGCCCGTCGCCGCGCCGGTCGTGCGGAGGTCGTTGGTCGCGGTGTTCCAGAACGTCCCGGCGCCCAGGACGGGCTCGAGGGCGTACACGTATGTGATCTGCAGGTCCTCGACGTTCTCCATCACGTTGACGAAGGCGGTCCCCGGGTTGTCCGTGGCGGGGTCGAAGAGGCCCAGCTTCTGCTGGAGCTTCGGGACGTTGTCCGTGGGATCCGTCAGGACGCGGAACGAGATGACCTGGACGCCCGTGACGAGGGAGACCGGATCGACGAGGCCGGTCGTTCCGTTCGGCGGCGCCGGGAGCGCGGCCGACTGCGTGTCGGCGACCACGTGGATGTTCTTGTACGTCGTCACGTCCGAGCAGAGGCCGTCCGCCTTGTAGCCCGAGGCCGGGATCTGGAAGTAGATCCAGTCCCCCTTGATGTCCGAGAGCATGAGGAGCGCGCTCTGCGTGCCGTCGAAGCCCGTCGCCGTCTTGAACGCGGCGAGGTTATCGGTGTCGTTCGTCGCGCAGCCCTGGCGGAAATTGAAATAGAAGTCGATGTTCGAGCCGAGGCCCCCGAACGTCGGCGCCGCGAGGTACTTCGCCGGGTTCGTCGGCGCGAACAGCGTGATGACGTCCGTCCCGAGGTCTCCGAACTTCGTCGAGACGTTCGGCACCGTGACGGCGTTGCCCGCCTCGGTCCCGTCGAGGTTGTCGTACGAGGCCTGGACCGGGACGCCGGGCGCGCCGACGTTGTAGTACATGACGAGCGCGTTCGGGCTCGTGCGCGGGGTCGTCCACTCGTTCAGGTCCGTCGCCGAGGCGATGTAGTACGAGAGGTAGTCCGTGGCCCGGCGCGCCGTCTGGCGCGGGAGCATGTAGAACTGCTGCCGCTCGGCGAAGGCGCGCATCTGGAAGAGCATCGACATCGCGACGGTCAGGACGATCACGAGGAGCAGCAGCGACACCATCGCCTCGAGGAGCGTGAATCCCCGCGGGCGCGCGCGGCGCCTACTGGAACTGCGCCACATAGTCCACCCTCTTGCCGCTCTGGAGGCCGATGCCGAAGTAGCGCGTCGCCGTCGCGACGTCCGTCGGGATCGCGGAGACCGTGACCACCCAGACGTTCTGGACGAGGTCCTGCTGCATCGTGTACGAGAGCTTGTACGGGGCGTTCTCCTGCTCGACGACGTTGGCCCCCGTCGGTCCCCAGTAGGCCCAGGTCGCGTCCGTGGCCACGTACGGCAGGAAAGTCTGGTCCACGTCCCATTTCAGCGGGACCGGAAGCGTGCCGGGGACCGCCATCGGGCCGGACGCCAGGTGGCCGGTGTCCGTCAGGATCGCCGGCGTCGGAATGCTGCTGCGCTGCAGGAAGTAGAAGTACCGGATGTTCTCGACGACCTGCTGGCACTTGAAGAGCATCTGCGTGCGCGCGGCCGATCCCTTGTTGATCACGAGGGACACCGAGAACATCTGGAGGATCCCGACGAGGACGAGCGCCATGATCGTCATCGCGAGGAGGACCTCGACGAAGCTCGAGCCGCGCGTGCGCCGTCTCATCGTGTCACCCACCGAGCTGGTCCACCCAGGTGTTCGAGACGTCCTTGACCTGTTTCTGGATCCTGACGCTCCAGACCGGGTTGATGCTGAGGACGTACCGCGTCGGCGGCTGGAAGGCCCCGCTCACGACGCCCACGTGCGTCAGGACGAGCTCCGCCGGCCCGGCGAGCTGGAGGCCGGTGCCGGTGTCGATCGCGCGCCCCTGGAAGTCGCACTGGAGCGCCCGCCCAACCGTCCAGTCGTTCGAGTCGCAGAACGGTGGAACCAGGGGCGAGGAGCAGGCGACGGAGGCCGTCAGCCAGCGGCTGGACTGGACCTGCGTGATGTCGTCGACGGAGAGGCAGAAGTTCTGGGACGCGCCCGTCACGCCCTTCACGCCGGTCTTGCCGAGCACGATGACGTCGTACTCGTCGATCAGGAGGTCGCCGCCAACCGGCGCCGGGTTCGCGAAGCCGGCCGTGACCTGGCCGTCCCCGTTCGCGTCTCCGATCAGGTAGATCGGGATGTAGCGGACGGAGGCGTTGTTCACGAGCGGGCCGACCTGGACGAAGGTCGTGATGCCGCGGCGCTGCATCTCGGGAAGCGCTCGCTGGAAGAGGACCTTGACGTCCATCGCCGCGCTCGAGAGCTCCTGGCGCTGCCACGCCCTGAGGATCGACCGGCCGCCGACGATCGCGAGGATCCCGAGGATCGCGATGACGACGAGGAGCTCGACGAGCGAGAAGCCGCGTCCCGCCGCCCGCGCGGACGGTCCGTGTGCACGCCGGAAACAGGTCCTTCGGACGCTCATCGCCATGGATTCCCGCTCCCTTCTACGCGAGGTTCGTGCCGGAGCCGGACTTCGGATCGCAACTCATTGTCTCACAAAGGTCTGTTCCGGGAGGCCCGCGCCAGGCCCGGCGGCGGAGCCTCGGCCAGCTGACACTTTTCGTTACACAAGGGAACGCCCGCCGGTGCCGCCCGCCGGCGGGCGGCGGGCGTCGGCTACGATAGCGGGAGCATGGAGAGCGGGACGACGTGTTAGAGAAGCTGCGCTCTCTTCGATCCGAGCCGGCGTTCGTCGCGCAGCTCCGCGAGCACAAATGGTCGAGCGAGGAACAGCGGAACGGCCTCCTCGAGAAGTTCCAGTCGCTCTCGAAGCCGGACGTCGAATGGGTCGCGTGGACCGCCGTCGACCAGGTCCCCGAGATCCGCGCCGCCGGTCTCGCGATCCTCAAGAGGCGGCACGACCGGGCGGGACTCGAGGCGCTCGTGCCGATGCTCAAGACGCGGTCGGAGGCCGTGCGGCGGGCCGTCATGCGTTTCCTGAAGGACCTCGCGGGCCCCCAGCTCCCGCCGTTCCTCCAGGAGATCGCGTCGCGCGGAGACGACTTCGCCCGCCTCGCGGCCCTCGAGCTCGCGCGCGAGCTGCCGGCGCAGACGGCGTTCGACATCGCGCGGCGCGTCCTGACCGCCTCGAACCCGGCGGTGCGCGCCCGGGCCCTGAAGGCCGTCAGCGAGATGTCCTTCGAGGGGAGCGCGGACGTCGCGGCGAGCCTCGCGGTTCCGCTCCTGCAGGACGAGAACGAGGAGATCCGGTTCTCGGCCCTCGCGGTCCTCGAGAAGAACCCGAACGAGAGCTACTTCCCCGACGTCCTCCAGATGGCCCGGACCGCCGGCGGGCGCGTCATGGAGGCGTCTTTCGCGGCGCTCAAGAAGCTCCTCCTCTCGGCCAAGCAGGACCACACGTCCGAGATCGTCCCGCTCCTCGCGGACGGGAACGCGCTGGTGAGGACCGGCACGGTCGGCCTCCTCCTGCCCTACGCGCCTGACCTCCTCGCCCGGCGGATCCTCGAGCACTTCCGCGGCTCGTTCGTCTGGGTGCGCGACCGCGCCGTCGAGACCGCCCGGGACGGCCTCCCCGGCTTCGTGAACGCGCTCCTGAAGCTCACGCGCGACGCCGATCCCGCACTCGCCAAAGCGGCTTCCGAAATGACGCTCGCCCTCGCCGACGCCAAGGCGCTTCCGATCTGGATCTCCCTCGTCGACGACAAGGACATCTGGGTGAGGACGCGCGCGGTCGAGACGCTCGGCCGCCTCGGCAAGGGCGACGACGCCGTCCTCGCGCGCCTCCTTTCGGCCATCCGCGACCCGGAGCTCGCGATCCCGGCCGCGTCCGCGCTCGGCGACCTCGGCGACCCCCGGGCCGCGCAGCCGCTCCTCGACGCGTTCAAGGCCGCCGTCACGCAGCCGGACGTCCAGATGGAGATCCTCGACGCGATGGCGAAGCTCGCGACCGACGAGAAGATGCAGACCCAGATCGCGGGGATCTGCTCGCGCGTGTCCCAGATGCCCGCTCTCGACGGCAAGGTGCGCGAGAAGGCCCGCCGGCTCGTCGGCGTCCTCAAGGGGACCGAGGCGCGCGACGCGCTGCCCGAGGTCGAGGCCGAGGTCCAGACGGTCGACCTCGCGGGGAACGACTCGGCCCGGCTCGTCGAGTACCTCGCGGACACGGTCAAGAGGGGCGCCTCGGACCTCCACCTCGCGACCGGGTTCGTCCCGCACCGGCGGCAGCAGGGCGCGCTCGAGCCCGTGGACGCCCCCGTCATGACGCGCGCCCGCGCCTCGCAGCTCATCCGGGAAGTCCTCCCGGAGGACGACTGGAAGCGCCTCGAGCGGGAGCGCCAGATCGACGTCTGCCTGAAGCTCCCCGGCCTCGGCCGGTTCCGCGCGAACTTCTTCTCGCAGCGCGGGGGGTTCGACGCGTGCTTCCGCGTCGTCCCGAGGACGGTCCCGACGATCGAGGAGATCGGCCTCCCGCCCGCGACCGTCGCGGACATCATGAAGCTCACCCAGGGGCTCGTCCTCGTGACGGGGCCGTCGGGCTGCGGCAAGTCCACGACGCTCGCGGCGCTCATCGACCGGATCAACGAGACGCGGCCCTGCCACATCATCACGGTCGAGGACCCGGTCGAGTTCGTCCACGCGAACAAGGAGGCGCTCGTGAACCAGCGGCAGGTGCCGCACCACACGGCCTCCTTCGCGCGCGCCCTCAAGGCCGCGCTGCGCGAGGACCCCGACGTCATCCTCGTGGGCGAGATGCGCGACCTCGAGACGATCTCCCTCGCGATCACGGCGTCCGAGACGGGCCACCTCGTCCTCGGGACGCTCCACACGACGAACGCGCCCGCGACCGTCGACCGCGTCATCAGCTCGTTCCCGCCCGGCCAGCAGGGACAGATCCGCGTCATGCTCGCGGACTCCCTGAAGGCCGTCATCTCGCAGGCGCTCCTCCCGCGGCGCGGCTTCGAAGGGCGCATCGCCGCGTTCGAGATCCTCCGGACGACGGCCGCGGTCGCGGCGCTGATCCGCGAGGGCAAGACGCACCAGATCCCGTCCGCGCTCCAGACCGGCCAGCTCGCCGGGATGTGCACGATGGACCAGTCCCTCCTGAAGCTCTGCGAGGAGGGGAAGGTGGACCCGGAGCTCGCGATGGAGAAGGCCGTCAAGAAGGAGCCGTTCGAGAAGATGGTCGCCGAGGAAAGGCAGGCCCTCGAATGAGCTCGCTCCACGCCGGCGTCAACCGCGTCGACAAGCTCCTCAGGATCATGGTCGACAAGAAGGCGTCGGACCTGCACCTCGCCGTCGGCTCGCCGCCCATGGTGCGCGTGGACGGCGACCTCGAACGCCTCAAGTGGCGGACGCTGACCGAGGAGGAGTACGAGAGCCTGATCGTCCCGATCGCGCCGGAGAAGCCGCTCCGCGAGTGGCGCAATACGGGCGACACGGACTTCGCGTACGCGATGGGCGAGATCGCGCGCTTCCGCGTGAACCTGTTCCGCCAGGAGCACGGCTCCGGAGCCGTCCTCCGCATGATCCCGCCGCGCGTCCTCGCGATCGAGGAGCTCGGCCTCCCGCCGCTCGTCGCGAACGTCGCGCGGATCCCGCGCGGCCTCGTCCTCGTGACCGGGCCGACGGGCTCGGGCAAGTCGACGACGCTCGCGGCGCTCCTCGACTGGATCAACCGCACGCGCGCCTCCCACATCGTCACGATCGAGGACCCGGTCGAGTTCCTCCACCGACCGAACAAGTCCCTCATCTCGCATCGCGAGCTCGGGTTCGACACCCCGACGTTCGCGGGCGCCCTGAAGGCCGCGCTCCGCGAGGACCCGGACGTCGTCCTCGTCGGCGAGCTGCGAGATCTCGAGACGATGTCCATGGCCCTCCAGGCCGCCGAGACGGGGCTTCTCGTCTTCGGGACGCTGCACACGAATTCCGCCGCGAAGGCCGTCGACCGGCTGATCGACAGCTTTCCCGCCGAGGAGCAGGAGCAGGTGCGGACGGTGCTCGCCGAGGTCCTCAAGGGCGTCGTCGCGCAGGTCCTCCTCAAGAAGAAGGGCGGCGGGCGCGTCGCGGCGTTCGAGGTGCTCCGCGGGTCGTCCGCGCTCTCGAACAACATCCGCGAGGGCAAGACCGCGATGATCGGGACGCTCATCCAGACCGGCCGCACGTCCGGGATGATCGGGATGGACCAGAGCCTCGCGGACCTCGTCGTCGCCGGCATCGTCGAGCCCGACGAGGCCTACGAGAAGTCGCTCGACAAGGACCAGTTCAAGGGACTCGTCGAGAAGCGGGCGAAGACCGCCGCCCGCCCGTCGTCCGGGGCGCCCGCGCCGGGCTGAGCTCTCAGCCGGCGGCGGGCAGGGAGAGGACGAACCGGGCGCCGCCGAGCGCGGCGGACCTTCCGGCCGAGACGCTTCCGCGGTGGAGCGCCGCGATCTTCGCGACGAGCGCGAGCCCGAGGCCCGTGCCCGCCTCCTTGGTCGTGGCGAACGGGACGAAGAGCTTGGCGGCGGCCTCGTCCGACACGCCGGGTCCGTCGTCCTCGACGGCGACGCGGACGGTTCCCGCCGCCGCCCCCTCCCCGGAAAGGAGGACGCGGCCCCCGCCCGGGCGGTCGGCGGCCGCCTCGCACGCGTTTTTGACGAGGTTCACGAGCGCGCGCTTCACGAGCGCCGCGTCCGCGAGCGCGGCCTCGAAGGACCCGCCGACCGACACGTCGACGCCCGGCGTGAGTGTCCTCTGCTCGGCGGCGATCTCCCGGGCGAGCGCCTCGAGGTCGCACGGGGCCGTCTCGAGCCGCTCGGGCCTCGCGAAAAAGAGGAAGTCCCCCGTCACGCGCGCGACGTGCTCGGCCTCGGCCTGGATCGCCGCGAGGTGCCTTGCCCGCGCGCCGGCGTCGTCCGTCCGCGCCGCGAGGCGCGCCCAGCCGAGGATCGTCCCCGTCGCGTTGCGGAACTCGTGCGCGATTCCCGCGGACATCTCGCCGAGCGCGGCGAGCTCGCGCCGGGAAGACACCTCGCGCTCGAGCCGGTGCGTCTCGGTCCGGTCCTCGACGAACAGGACACCGCCGAGCACGTTCTGCAAGGCGTCGAGGATCGGGACGCCGATGAGCTCGAAAACGCGTGCGTCGGCGCCGTCGCCGACCGCGATCTCCGTCGAGAGCGTCGGCGCGCCGGCGCGCGCCCGCTCCGCGGCGGCCGCAAGTGCCGGGACGTGAGCCAGCGCGTCGGCGGCCGGCCGGCCCACGTCCTCCGGGCGGAGGTCGAGGACCGCGCGCGCGGGAGCATTCGCCTCGGCGAGACGGCCCCCCGCGTCCACGACGAGGAGGCCGCCCGGGTGCGAGCGCACGAGGGTTTCGGCCGTCACGGCGAGGGCGTCGGCCCGGCGCTGCTCGGTCCTGCGAAGCTCCTCGAGCTCTTCCGTGCGTTTCTTGAGGGTGTCGACGGTCCGCGCGAACGTTTCGGCCGCGCCCTCGGCCTCGTCGCGCGCGGAGCGGGCCACGACCTCGGGGACGAGGTCGCCGGCACCGCGCGCCGTCTGGGCGATCGCGTCGATCGGGGCCATGAGCCGCCTCAGGAACGGGACGACGAGGACGACGAGCACGGTGGCCGCGGCAGGGATCGCGACGAGGACGATCCGGGCGTTCCGGCGCGCGGCCGCGACGGCCGGGTCGTTCCACGCGACGCGCAGGATCTGGCCCGTCCCCGGGAGAGGCGCGAGGACGACGGGCCCGGCCGGCCCGTCGCGCAGAAGCGCCGCGTCCACCGCGAGGTCCGCGGCGTCGAGCCGGGCCGGGGCCTCGCCCGCGCCGGGGAGGTACGGTGCGTCCGCGACGCGCGCTCCGTGGGCGTCGTAGAGCGCGGCGCTCCGCGCCCCGTTCTCGCCGAGCACCCGCCCGGGACCGACGTCGTCGGCGAGCGTGCGGGCCGGGCTCGCGGTCGCCGCGAACGCGGCGGCCGCCGTGCGCGTCTCACGCGCGAGACGACGTTCGGTCTCGGCCACGCCCCACGCCGTCGTGTTGCGGAGGACGACCGCCGCCGTGCCGGCGAGGAAAAGGAGCGTGACGAGCCCGCCCACGATCACGTTGCGGACCTCCCGCTCGAACGAGCGGCTCGTCACGGCAGGAGCCTCGAGAGAAGGTCCGCACCCGGGCCCACGAGAGCCTCCAGAGCGACACGCCCGAAGACGAACGCGAGGACGGCGCCCGCCGCGAGGAAGACGCCGAACGGCACGTCCGCGCGCGCGAGGAGGACGAGGAGACCCGCGGGCGTCCCGGCCGCGCGCGCCGCGAGGACGCGGAAGAAGTCGGCGCCGTCGTCGAGGATGATCCGGCCGGAGGCGCTCGGCGCCCCGCCCGACGCGCGGCGGCGGGCGAGGCGCACGAAGGCGAGGAGGCGGCCCGCGGCGCGCCGGTCGGCGGAGACGGGCTCGCCGGGCGCGGAGGCGCCCGGCACCTCGCGCCACCTCCGGCCCGCAGCGCCCACCCGGCCGTCCGGGCGCACGAGAAGGCCGTGCGCCTCCGCGAGGGTCCCCGCCCGTTCCCCGTCCTTCGCGAAAGAGAATGCGGCAGCCCAGCGCGCTCGTCGCACGAGAGAGGCACCGCCCGCCACCAGCGTCCCGGCGAGGGACGCAAAAAAGAGCGTCAGGAAGACGCCGGCGGGCCCGGTGAACGCCCCAGCCATCGCGAGCATCTTCACGTCGCCCCCGCCCATCCCCTCCTGCCCGCGGAGCGCCGCGTACGCGCGGCGGACGAGCTCCAGGAACGCCGCCCCCGCCGCGGCGCCGAGCGCGGCCTCGACGAGGTGGCCGTGGGCGGCAAGGAACGGCGCGCCCGCTTCCGCCCCCGTACGGTCCCTCACGGCGGCGACGAGAAGGCCGAGGGCGAGGGTCCCGAGCGTGACCTCGTCCGGGAGCGTCCGCGTCTCGAGGTCCGTGAAGACGAGAATCAGCCCCGCGAGCGTGAGGAGCGCGCCGCCCGCGGCGACCGGCGTCGGGCCCCACAGGAGCGCCGCGGCCGCGAAGATTCCGGCGCCCGCCGCCTCGACGAGCGGGTAGCGCGGCGAGATGGCCGCCCCGCACGCGCGGCAGCGCCCCCTGAGGACGAGCCACGAGAGGACCGGGACGTTGTCGTAGAAGGCGATGCCCGTCCCGCACGCAGGGCAGCGCGACGGCGGGCGGACGACGGATTCGCCACGCGGGAGCCGGTGGATGCAGACGTTCGCGAACGAGCCCGTGATCGCGCCGACGGCCGCGAAGACCGCGAGGAGGAACGCGTCCGGAAACGTCACGCGCGTGTCTCCTTCCCGCCCGCGAGGACGAGCGCGAGAAGGACGAGGAGGGACGCGCCGGAGACGGCGGCGCCGGCGCGGAACGCGACAGGACGGTACGCGAGCGCGAGCCGGTGCTCGCCGGCGGGGATCGCGACCGCCATCAGCGCGAGATCGCAGCGCCGGAGCGGGACGCGCGCGCCGTCGAGCCGCGCCTCCCAGCCGGAGTCCCACGAACGCGTCATGACGAGCGTCGTCGGCTCGGACGCCGCCGTCCCGACCTCGAACGCCTCGGGCTCGTCGCGCGTCACGTGGGCGACCGCGAAACCCTTCGCCGCGCGGCGCGGCGGAAGCACGCCCGCTTCGCCGCCTCCCGGCGCGACGAGCGCGCGCTCCTCCGGGTCGAAGGGGCGCTCCGAGAGAGAGCGGAACGCCGCGTCGTCGCCGAGCAGGACGGTCTCCCGCGCGAAGAACACGCGCCCGAGCGGGTGCTCGAGGCCGTAGCGGAGAACCTCCCCCGCCCGCAGTTCGAGCCGCGCGCCCGGCATCGAGGTCGGGAAGGGCGTCACGATGTGGCGAACGTTCGCAAGACCGAGAAGCGCTCCCGCGTCGCCGCCGGAGAGCGCCGCTCCCAGAAGGCGCGCGCGCCAGGGGTTGCCGATGGGGGACGGCGAGGCGGCCGAGGCGAGCCCGACGGAAAGCGACCCGTACCCCGAGAGCGACTCGTGGGCGCGAAGCGCGGTGTCCGGCGTCCACGACCCGCCGGCCGACCGGAGCCACGCCTCGAGGAGCGCTCCGTCCGACACGACCGGAAAGACGCGGCCTGCGGATTCTCCCGCCAGATCCGCGACGGCGCGCGGCGGGCGCGCGAGATCGGCCGCGCTCGCGCCGGCGAAGATGTCGCGCGCGCCGAGCGGGAGCGGGAGCGCGACACAGAGGACGAGGAGGGCACCTCCGTGCCGTCGCGAGGGCGTCTCGGCGCGCGCGGACGCGCCACAGGAGGCCGCAGCCCGCGGCCGCGGCGGCGAATGCCGCCCACGCGCCGGCCCCGGGCGTGCGGTGCTCGGCCGCGGCGAGAAGAACGAGAAACCCGAGGGCGCCCGCGGCGAGAGCGGCGGACACGAGGAGCGGCCCCTTCGCCGGCGGCGCGGCCTCGTGCGAGGCCCGCTTCGGCCAGCCGAAGAGATGCCCGTCGCGCCAGCCGTCGAATCCGGCGCCGGCGGCCGCGGCGAGCGCGAAGTGCGCGAAGATGAACCAGCGCGCCGGAAAGCGGACGCCGCGCGCGAGCCCGCCGTCCCAGAGGAGCGGCACGAGCCCCCCCCGGGCGCCGAGCGCGAGGACGACGCCGAGCGCGGCGAGGACGGCGAGGCACGCGAGGAGGCGCGGGCGCGCGGCGAACCCCGCGCCCGCCGCCGCGGCGAGGACGAAGGGGAGGGGCCCGAGCGCGAGCGTCACGAGGTATCCGCCGCGGCCCGGCGCGGGGCGCCGCTCGTCGGGAGGCGCGGGCGGAACCACGAGGTCGGCGAGGTCCGCCCGGCCGACGGGACGCGCGAGGGCCTCCGCTCTCGTCACGCCGGAGACGCGCCCCGTCGACCTCACGAGGACGAGGAACGGCCCCAGCGCCGCAGCGGCGAGGCCGAGGCCGAGCGCGAGGCCGCCCGCCGCCCGGAGCGCCGCGCGCACGGGCCGGGGCGCGGCGCCGGACGGCTCCTCGCGGCGCGTCGCGAGCGCGACGGCCACCGCGGCGCAGGACCCGGCCGCCGCGAGGGCGGGCTCGCCGCCCAGGAAGGCGAGCGCGACCGCGAGCGCGAACAGAACGGGCGGCGACCCGCGGGCGGACCGGCGCGCCCCGAGAAAGAGCCAGGGCAGGAACGCGGCCGTCGCGAAGTTGTTGTAGACCGGCACGAGGGATAGAAACGCGCCGCCGCCCGCCCACGTCGCCGCTCCCGCAAGGGCGCCCGCGCGCGAGACGCCGAGGGAGGAGAGCCATGCCGCCATCCCGGCGGCCGCGATCGCGACGTGCAGGGCGATCGCGACGAGAGGACCCGCGGCGCCGTGGAGGAGGAACGGGAGATCGCCCGGGTTGAGGACGCCGGTCTGGAGCTGCGCCAGCCAGGGCTCGCCGCAGCCCGAGAGAGGGTTCCAGAGCGCGAGGCTGCCGGCCGCCCAGCGCGCGGCCGTGTACGCCTTCATGGGCCAGAAGAAGTCGGCGAGATCGCCGCGCGCCGGGACGAGGCCGGCCGCCGCGCCGGGACCGAGAAGGGCGGCCGCGAGAGCGAATCCGAGCGCGCCGCCGAGGAGCGCCGTCCGTCCGGTCGCCAGTCCGCGCTTCACCGTGGCGATTCTAGACGCGTGGAAAAGGTCCCCAGAAAGAGAAAGAGCCCCCTCGCGGGGGCTCTTTCGGGCGAGAGGCGGGAGGACTTACCGCTGCGCGCCCGCGGGGTACTGAACGAACTGGCCGTTCGTGAAGACGATGTCGTCGTTGAAGTTCGTCGTCTCGCCGCCGACGAGCGTGCCTGCGGTGCCGTCTTTCCCGTTCGACATGATCACGTAGGCCGTCGCGTTGCCTGCGCCGTTGTTGCCGTACAGGAAGTACGACTGCCAGCCGTCCGTGATCGGAAGGAGGCGGATGTACGTGGGAGCAACCTGCTTGTTGAAGCCCGAACCCACGGCACCAAACGTCCCCGTGGGGACGGTCAGGCCCGACGGAAGCGAGTAGCCCGCCGCCGCAGGGTAGTGGTTGAAGTCGACGGCATACGCCTCGGCGGCCGTACCGGCCGAGCGCATGTCGGCCATGGACCTCTTCTGCTTGGCGCGCTGGATCGCGTTGAGCAGGTTCGGAATGGCGATCGCGACGATGATTCCGATGATCGCAACGACGATCAGCAGCTCGATGAGCGTGAAACCCTTTCGGTTCCTCTTCATTTGGATCAACCTCCGTTCGCGTGCTTTCAAGAGCCGTGCCGACCCGCCGAACCTGTTGTGTATCGAGGACTTGACGTGGGCCACGGTCCCGGCAGGCTGTCCTGCGACTAAATTTTGTCGGAGGGATCGGCCCGAACCGAACACCGTTTGTCACCTGCCGGCCGACTTCGTCAGCGCTGGGCCCCGTCGGGGAACTGCACGAACGCGCCGTCCACGAGGATGATGTCCGCGTTGAAATCGGTCGTCGGACCGAAGGACGGGGACGACTGCGGAGCGCCGTCGGCGCCAGCCGAGCACACGGCGTAATCCGTCCGCGTGGCGCTCGTCCCGTAGAGGTACCAGGAGTTCCAGCCGTCCTGGAGGGGCGCGACGCGGATGTACGTCGGGCTCAGCTGCCCTGCGGCCGCGCCGAACGAGCCGGTCGGGAGCGAGAGGCCCGTCGGCAGCGTGTACCCCGCCGCGGCCGGGTAGGTATTCATGTCCGCCGCGTACGCCTCGAGCGCCGACGAGAGGCTCCGGATGTCGGCCATCGAGCGCTTCTGCTTGGCGCGCTGGATCGCGTTGATCATGTTCACGACGGAGATCGCGACGATGATCCCGATGATCGCGACGACGATCAGCAGCTCGATCAGCGTGAAGCCCCGCGATCCGTTCCGCCGTGCCTTCAATCGCGCCTCTTTCCCGGGTTTCCCGCCCGATCGTAAACAAGATCCGTGCCTCGGTTCGGACCGGAAGCCTAGAATCTCCGGCCAGTGATCCCGAGGCCGCCGTTCGCGTCCGACCTTTCCCTCGAACGCGAGCTCGAAGAGTTCGAGAAGCTCAAGCCGCGCCTCCTGGAGGTCTGGGACGCGATCGCGGGCCGCGACGAGGATCCGCACACGTCGGTCGTCGTCCCCTCCCTGACGCTGGACCAGGCCGAGCTGACGAAGCTGGACGGGGCGAGTTTCTACGAGGAGCGCCTCCTGTTCCTCCTGATCCGGTTGCGCAATCCCCGGTCGCGAGTCGTCTTCGTGACGTCGCAGCCCGTCCACCCCCTCGTCCTCGAGTACTACTTCCAGCTCCTCGTCGGGATCCCCGCGAGCCATGCGCGCAGCCGCCTGACGCTCCTCTGCGCGCACGACGCCTCGCCACGCTCGCTCACGGAGAAGATCCTCGAGCGTCCGCGCCTCATCGAGCGCATCCGCGCGGGGATCCCCGACCGCTCGCGCGCCTACCTCACGGTCTTCAACTCGACCCCGTTCGAGAGAAGGCTCGCCGTCCTCCTCGGGATCCCGCTGAACGGCGTCGACCCCGCACTCAACGGCCTCGGGACGAAGTCGGGAAGCCGGAAGGTCTTCCGCGAGGCGGGCGTCCCTTGCCCGGAAGGCCACGAGGACCTGCGGGACGACGCGGACCTCGAGACCGCCCTCGTCGACCTCAAGCGCCGGAACCCCGCGCTCCGCAAGGCCGTCGTGAAGCTCAACGACAGCTTCTCGGGCGAGGGAAACGCGATCTTCCGGTACCCGGACGGTCCGCCGGACGCGAGCAAGGTCCGGGAGCGGCTCCCGAGCCTCGAGTTCTCGGTGGGATGGGAAACCTGGGACGACTTCCACACGAAGTTCCGGCGCATGGGCGGCATCGCCGAGGAGTTTCTCGAGGGCGCGATCAAGGCGTCGCCGTCCGTCCAGCTCCGCACGGATCCCCGCGGCGACGTCGTCCCGATCTCGACGCACGACCAGGTCCTCGGCGGGCCGAGCGGGCAGGTCTTCCTCGGCTGCCTCTTCCCCGCCTCCGGCGAATACCGCCGCGAGATCACCGCGGCGGCGATGAAGATCGGCGCCGTCCTCGCCTCGCGCGGCGTCGTGAGCCGGTTCGGGGTCGACTTCCTCACCGTGAAGGAGCGCGCGGACGAGCCGTGGCGCCTCTCCGCCCTCGAGATCAACCTCCGGATGGGGGGCACGACGCACCCGTATCTCGCCCTTCAGTTCCTCACCGGAGGGCGGCTCGACCCGGAGACCGGCCTTTTCCTCTCGCCGCGCGGGTCGCCGAAGTTCTACCGGGCGACCGACAACCTCCAGTCGGAGGCGTATCGGGGACTGCTGCCCGAGGACCTCATCGAGATCGTCACGATCAACGCGCTCCATTACAGCCACAACTCGGAGTCGGGCGTCCTCTTCCACCTCATCGGCGCGCTCTCGCAGTACGGCAAGCTCGGGATGACCGCGATCGGGAACAGCCGCGCGGAGGTGGAGGCGCTCTACGACAAGACGCTCCGGATCCTCGACCGCGAGACCGCGATCGGCCGCTGAGGCGCGCCCCGCGGGGTAGCATGCCGGACCATGGCGAGACCGGTCCGTGAGGCGGGGCTCCTCCTCCACCCGACGTCCCTCCCGTCCCGCTTCGGGATCGGCGACCTCGGGCCCGCGAGCGACGCGTACCTCGACTGGGCAGCGTCCGCGGGCCTGAGGCTCTGGCAGGTTCTCCCGCTCGTCCCGTCCGGCGCGCACGACTCGCCGTACGCGGGCCTCTCCGCGTTCGCGGGCGACCCGCTCCTCGTCTCGCCCGAGTGGCTCCTCGAGGAGGGGCTCCTCCCCGCCGCGGCCCTCGAGGGGGCGCCCGCCTTCCCCGAGGACCGCGTGGATTTCGAGGCCGTGCGGGCGTTCAAGGAGCGGGTCCTGCGCGCGTCCTTCGCCCACGCGCGCGCGGTCGGCGCGAGCGTCACGGACGCCGTCGCGCGCTTCGCGACCTCCCCGGCGCACGCCACCTGGCTCCCCGACTGGGCCCTCTTCGCCGCGCTGCGCGACGCGCACGGAGGTGCCCCCTGGACGGAGTGGGAGCCCGCGCTCGTGGCGCGGGACGAGGCCGCGCTCGCCGCGGCCCGCAGCGCGCACGCGGACGAGATCGCGTACCACACCTTCGCGCAGTTCCTCTTCCTCCGGCAGTGGGAGAGGGTCAAGCGCGCCGCGAACGCGCGCGGGATCTCGATCATGGGCGACCTCCCGATCTACGTCGCGCTCGACAGCGCCGACGTCTGGTCGCAGCGGCGGCTCTTCGCCGTCGATGCCGCCGGCCGGCCCGAGTTCGTCGCGGGCGTCCCGCCCGACGACTTCGCCGAGGACGGGCAGCTCTGGGGCCATCCCCTCTACCGCTGGGACGTCCTCGCCGCGGAGTCGTTCGACTGGTGGATCGAGCGCGTCCGCGCGAACCTCCGCCTCGCCGACCTCGTGAGGCTCGACCACTTCCGCGCGTTCGCGGGTTACTGGTCGGTCCCCGCGGGCGCAGCCTCGGCGCGCGAGGGGCGGTGGGAGACCGGCCCCGGCCTCATGCTCTTCCTCGCGATCCGGCACGCGCTCGGCGACGTCGCGATCGTCGCCGAGGACCTCGGAGAGATCACGGACGACGTGCGCCAGCTCCTCGCGACGCTCGGCCTGCCGGGGATGAAGGTTCTCCAGTTTGCGTTCGGCGAGATGGACAGCGAGCACCTCCCGCACCACCACGTCCAGAACTCGGTCGTCTACTCGGGCACGCACGACAACGACGCCACTCTCGCGTGGTACGCCTCCCTTCCCGACTGGGCGCAGGAGCGCTTCCGCGACTACTTCGGCGTCGACGGCAGCGACCCGGCCGGCGTCCTCGTCCGCGCCGCGTACGCGTCGGTCGCGGACCGCGCGGTCGTCCCGCTCCAGGACGTCCTCGCGCTCGGTTCCGAGGCGCGCATGAACGTCCCCGGCCGAGCCCACGACAACTGGACCTGGCGGGCGCCGAAGGACGCCTTCCGGCCGGAGGTCGCGGCCCGCCTCCGCCACCTCGCCGAGCTGACGGGCCGCGTCGCGGTTCCGCGCTAGGCCGCGTCCGGTTTCGCGTGGGCCCGCTCCGAATGGAGCAGGATCACGCTCTCGCCGAGGCCGCCCGCCGCGCTGCCGCCGCGGTAGGCCTCCTCGCCGTGCACGCGGCGGTCGAGGCCGTCGAGCTCGGCGTGGAGATCCACGCGGAGCGGCGTGACGGCCTTGATGAGGACGAGGACGGCCGACGTGACGACCAGCGTGTAGAGGAAGACGACGGCGACCGTCCCGGCCTGGATCCCGAGGAGGGCGACGTTTCCGTGAATCAGGCCGTCGGCGCCGTCGGGGTTCGCGGCCTTCGAGGCGAACACGCCCGTCAGGAGCGAGCCCGTGATCCCCCCGATCCCGTGGCAGGCGAAGACGTCGAGCGTGTCGTCGAGCGACGTCCTGCCGCGCAGGCGCAGGGCCGTGAAGCTCGCGAGCGCCGTGAGGGCGCCGATCGCGAGGCCCGAGAGCGGCGAGACGAAACCGGCGCCCGGCGTGATCCCGACGAGGCCGACGACGGCGCCCGTCGCGGCGCCGACGGCCGTCGCGTGCCCGCCGATCGCGCTCTCGAGCGCCAGCCAGGTCAGCGCGGCGGCGGCCGCCCCCGCGTTCGTCGTCACGAAGGCGAGCGAGGCGGTGCCGTTGGCCGCGAGCGCCGAGCCCGCGTTGAACCCGAACCACCCGAACCACAGGAGGCCGGCGCCGAGGAGGACGTACGGGACGTTGTGCGGGATGAGGGCGATCCGCTTGAAGTCCTGCCGCGGGCCGAGGATCCTCGCGGCGACGAGCGCCGCGGTCCCGGCGGTCACGTGGACGACCGTCCCGCCCGCGAAGTCGAGCGCGCCCCACGCGTGGAGGAAGCCGCCGGCTCCCCAGACCCAGTGTGCGACCGGCGCGTAGACGACGAGGCTCCAGAGCGCGAGGAAGGCCACGTAGGCGCGGAAGCTCATCCGCTCGACGATCGCACCCGACACGAGCGCCGGCGTGATCGTCGCGAACATCCCCTGGAACGCGAAGAACGCGAGGGCCGGGATCGTGGGGGCGTAGGCGGCCTCCGGCGCGCCGCCGACTCCGCGGAGCCCGAGCCACGCGAGGGAGCCGAGGAACGGGGAGCCGGGCGCGAACGCGAGCGAATAGCCCGCGATCATCCAGACGACGGCGCCGACGCCCATCGCGACGTACGTCATCATGAGCGTGTTGAGCGTGTTCTTGCGCCGCACGAGCCCGGCGTAGAAGAACGCGAGCCCGGGGTTCATGACGAAGACGAGGGCCGCCGCGCCGAGGACCCACGCGGTGTCGCCCGCGCTGACGGCCGGAGCGTTCACGCGCCCTCCTTCCCGGCGCGCAGCGCGCGCGCCCGGACTTCCTCGGCCGAGATCGGCGTGAGCGCCTGCACATCCTGCTCGCCGGTGCGGATGCGGATGACGCGTTCGAGCGTCTGGACGAAGATCTTCCCGTCGCCGACCTCGCCGGTCCGTGCCGCGGTCACGATCGCCTCGATCGTCGGCTCGACGAACGGCTCGGAGACGGCGATGTCGATCCGCACTTTCTCGACGAACTCGAAGACGAGCGTCGTCCCGCGGTACTGCTCGACCGTGTCGTGCTCGCCGCCGTGGCCCTGCACGCGAGAGAGCGAAATCCCCGTGACGCCCGCGCGGAAGAGCGCGGCCTTCACGTCCGCGAGCTTCTCCGGCCGGATGATCGTCGTGATGAGCTTCATGGTGCCCCCCAGCCGTGGACTTGGTGCGCGATTCTGTACCATCATGAGCGGGTCCTCGGAGGTCCGCGTTGGTTCGAACGGTCCGGGAGTTCTCCCCCGGGGCGCCCGCCCCTTACCCCGAAGCCGACGCGTCGGAGGCGGTGTTGAAGGACGGCACCCCCGTGCGGCTGCGGCCGATCCTGAGCGACGAGGGGCCGCGCCTCCTCGAGCTCTACGACCGGCTCTCCCCCGAGAGCCTCTATTTCCGTTTCTTCGCGGTCCCGGACAAGGACCGTTCGAAGGCCGAATACCTCGCGCACGTCGACTACCGGAACCGCTACGCGCTCGTGGCCGAGGTGGACGGCGTCCTCGCCGGCGTCGCGCGCTGGGAGCGCGACCTCGTCGATCCCGGGAGGGCCGAGGTCGCGTTCACGGTGGCGGACGACCTCCAGGGCAAGGGCCTCGGGTCGCTCCTCTTCCGGAGGCTCGCGACGCTCGCCCGCAGGCGCGGCATCGCGACGTTCGAGGCCGAGGTCCTGCCCGACAACGAGAAAATGCTCCGCGTCTTCGAACGGTCCGCTCTCGCGCAGACGTCCCGGCCGGATCCGCCCGCGCTCCACGTCGAGATCGCGCTCGGCGACGAGCCCTCGGCCTGACGCGCCCGCCTATACTTGCCTTTCGAGTGGCTGCAGCGGACGTTCTCCCCCGCAGCATCGGCCGGTACGAGATCGTCCGCCTGCTCGGCAAGGGCGGGATGGGGGAGGTTTACCTCGCCACGGACCCGGCGCTCGGCCGCCGCGTCGCGATCAAGGTGCTTCCCGCCGCGCTCCAGCAGGACGCCAAGATGCGCGGGCGCTTCGTGAACGAGGCGCGCGCGGTCGCGGCGCTGAACCACCCGAACGTCATCACGCTCCACGACCTCGCCGTGACGGACGAGCGCGATGCGGGCCTCCCGACGGGCTCCCTCTACCTCGTGCTCGAGTACCTCGAGGGCAAGGGCCTCGACGAGGTCATGGACGTGCGCCGGCTCGCCGTACTCGAGTGTGTGGACATCGCGATCCAGGTCCTCGAAGGGCTCAAGGTCGCGCACCAGAACCGGATCCTCCATCGCGACATCACGCCCTCGAACGTGATGCTCGCGCCCGACGGCCGCGCCAAGCTGCTCGACTTCGGCCTCAGCAAGATCCTCCTCGAAGGCGCGGACGGTCCGGCGCGCCGCCACACGGGCGAGGGGATGATTGTCGGGACCCTCGATTACCTCTCGCCCGAGCAGGCGCTCGGGAACCCGGTCGACGAGCGCTCGGACCTCTTCTCGTTCGGCATCGTCTTCTACCAGATGCTCGCGGGCGTGCATCCGTTCTCGGGCGCGAGCGTCACGCAGATGGTCGCCAAGATGATGACGAAGGAAGCGGACCCCTGGCCCGCTCCCGACCGGGTGCCGGACGTCCTGAAGCAGATCGTTGCGCGCGCGCTGAAAAAGGACGCAAACGAGCGCTACGGGAGCGCCGGCCAGATGATCCTCGACCTGCTCATGGCGCGGCGCGAGCTCGCGGCGCGGCCGCCCCGCGGCGTCGTGACGCGCGAGGTTCCCGCCGTCGCGCCGCCTTCCCCTCCGTCCCGGCACCCGGTGCCGGCCTCTCCGGCGACGAGCCCCGGCGCGAGCCTGACCGAATCCACGGCGCCCATGACGCGCCCGAAACGCACGGCGAGCGTCCCGGCGCCGCGGACGGGCCGCCGCGGCCCGCTTCTCCTGTTCGCCGGCGCGGTCCTCCTGCTCGCCGCGGGAGGCGCGTCGCTCGTCGCGCTCCGCGGCTGCGGCCGCCTCACGCCCTCGGGCGCCGCCGGCCCCCGTTGAGCCGGCGGCCGCCGTGGACGACGCCGCCGGCCTGTTCCATCCCGCCGTTGCCGGGTGGTTCCGCGCCGAGTTCCCGGACGGGCCCACCGCCGCGCAGCGGCTCGCGTGGCCGCGCATCGCCGCAGGCGCGAACGTCCTTCTCGTCTCGCCGACCGGTACCGGGAAGACTCTCGCCGCGTTCCTCGTCGGGCTCGACGGGATCGTCCGGCGGAAGCTCGCGGGCGACTGCGAGCCGTCCCTGTCGGTTCTCTACGTCTCGCCGCTCAAGGCGCTCGATAACGACATCGCGCGCAATCTCGAGCGCCCCCGCGCCGGAGTCGCGCGCGCGCTCGCCGCTTCCGGCGGCGGACCGGCGCCCTCGGTCACCGCGGCCGTCCGGACGGGCGATACGCCCCAGTCGGCGCGGCGCGAACAGTTGCGGCGGCCGCCCGACATCCTCATCACGACGCCCGAGTCGCTGTACCTCCTACTGACCGGTGCGGGCCGGGGCCTCCTCGGGACGGTCAAGACCGTGATCCTCGACGAGATTCACTCGGTCGCGGGCGGCAAGCGCGGCGCGCACCTCGCGCTGTCCCTGGAGCGCCTCGAGGACGTCGTCCGCGCAGCCGGCGGGAAGCCCCCGCAGCGCGTCGCGCTCTCGGCGACGGTCGAGCCCGTCGCGGAGGTGGCCGCGTTCGTGGGCGGCGCGCACGCGGTCGAGGCGCTCGTCGTCCCGGCACGAAAGGAGCTCGACCTCGCCGTCCTCTCGCCGAAGGGCGACGCCGATCACTCGAGCGACGACTCGCCCTGGGGAGCGGCGGTCGAGGCGATCGCGGCCGAGGCCGCGCTCCGGCGCACGACGCTCGTCTTCTGCAACAACCGGCGCCAGGCCGAGCGCGTCGCCGCGAAGCTGGAGGAGAAGCTCGGCAGGTCCGTCCCGACGCACCACGGCTCGGTCGCGCGCGCCGTGCGCGAGGAGGTCGAGCGCGATCTCAAGGCCGGCGCCCTGCGCGTCCTCGTCGCGACGGGCTCCCTCGAGCTCGGGCTCGACGTCGGCGAGATCGACTCCGTCGTCCAGCTCGGCAGTCCGAAGGGCGTCGCCCGCGCCCTCCAGCGCGTGGGCCGCTCCGGCCACCTCGTGGGACAGGCCTCGCGCGGGCGTTTCGTGCCGCTCTTTTTCGACGACGTCCTCGAGTGCGCCGCGACGGTCGAGGCCATGCGGGAAGGCGACGTCGAGGAGACGCGCCCGCCCCAGTTTCCGCTCGACGTCCTCGCGCAGCAGATCGTCGCCGAGGTCGTCGGGCGCGGGGCGGACGCGCCGACGTCCGCCGGGCTCCTCGCGACGTTCCGGCGCGCGGCGCCGTACCGCGCGCTCCCGAAGACGCTCTTCGTCGAGACGCTTGCGATGCTCTCGGGCAAGTACCCGAAGGAGCGCTTCGCCGCGCTCGCTCCCAAGCTCGTCTGGGACCGCGCGACGGACCGCGTCTCGGCCCTGCCCGCGGCGCGCCTCGCGGCCCTCCTCGACGGCGGGACGATCGGGGACCGCGGCGCGTACAAGGCCGTCCTTCGCGACGGGCGGACGGTCGTCGGCGACCTCGACGAGGAGTTCGTCCACGAGACGCGGACGGGCGACGTCTTCCTCCTCGGCTCGCGCGCCTGGCGCGCGATCGACATCCACCACGACCGCGTCGTCGTCGAGGACGCCGCGGGCGCGCCCGCGAAGATGCCCTTCTGGCGGGGCGAGGGCCTCGGCCGGACGGCGAAGCTCGCCGCGCGCGTCGGGCGGCTCAAGCGGACGATCGCGGAGCGCCTCGACGACCCCGCGCTGCCGGACTTCCTGCATGCGCGCTACGGCTGCGACCCCGACGCGGCCGCTGCGCTCGTCGCGGGGATCCGCCGGGAAGCGTTCGAGTCGCCGGGCGTCGCCTCCGACACGCTCGTCGTCTTCGAGACGTTCCCGAACGAGCTCGGCGACCCGTGCGTCGTCGTACGCTCGCTCTTCGGGAAAGGCGTGAACGTCCCGTGGTCGCTCGCGCTGGCCGGCATCCTCTCCGAGCAGACGGGCGTCGAGGCGGAGGCCGTCGCGACGGACGACGGGATCCTCCTGCGCCTCCCGCGCGCCGAGCGCGAGGTGCCGCTGGAGCGTCTCGCGCGCCTGACGTCCGGCGAGGCCCGCGAACGCCTCCTTGCCGACCTTCCGAACTCCGCGCTCTTCGGGGCGCGCTTCCGCGAGAACGCCCAGCGCGCGCTCCTCCTCCCGCGCGCCCGGTCGGGAAAGCGGACGCCGTTCTGGCTGCAGCGCATGCGCGCGCGCGACCTCCTCCAGACGACGCGCGGCCTCCCGGATTTCCCGATCGTCGCCGAGACGTACCGCGACTGCCTGCGCGACGTCTGGGAGACGGACCGCCTCTTCCGGCTCCTCGACGACCTCGCCTCCGGCGGCGTCGGCCGGACGGTCGACGCGCGGAAGCTCCCGTCGCCGGCCGCGCAGTCGCTCCTCTTCAACTTCGTCGCGGCGTACCTGTACGAGTGGGACGCGCCGAAGGCCGAGCGCGGGATCCACGCGCTCGCGATGAACCGCGAGCTTCTCGGCGAGGTGCTCGGCGAGACGCTGCCCGACGCCCTGAAGCCGGAGGCCGCCGATGCCGCGCGCGCCGAGGCCTCGCGCCTCGTCCCGCAGCGCATGGCGCGGACGGCGGACGAGCTTCTCTCGTTCTTCCAGGAGCTTGGAGACCTGACCAAAGACGAGATCGAAGAACGCTGCTCCGGAGAGGGGAAGACGTGGCTCGACGAGCTGGTGGCGCGGCAGAGCGTCATGGCGCTTTGCTTAGAAGGTGAATGGAGGTTCGTCGCCGCGGAGGAGGTGGACCTTTGGAATTCCGCCCTCGGCCGCACCCTCGACAAGGGCGGCGCCGACCGACGCGGCGATCCGGCTTCGGTCGCCCCACCGCCCTCACGTGCATTCGAAGAAGATCTTCAACGCCCCTTCCCCGTGCACGGCGTCGCCTCGAGTGGGTCGGCGGCCCCCTCGCCTCTGGAGCGGATCGTCCTCCGGTTCTTCGCGACAAGGGGCCCCGCGCTCGTCTCGGAGTTCACCGCGCGTTACGGCGTCCCGGCGGTGCAGGTCGAGGCCGCCCTCGAGGCGCTGCGGCTCGACGCGCTTGTCGTCCGCGCGCGCTTCGGCGCGCCGGACGGGGCGTTGCGCTGGGCGGGCGCGCGCCTCGCCGAGAACGTCCGGCGGAAGTCGCTCGGGATCCTCCGGCACGAGATCCGCCCGGTGCCGCTCGCCGCGTACCGGGCGTTCCTCGCGACGCGCCAGGGCGTCGCCCTCGGCGCGCGTTTCGCGGGCCCGAACGCGGCCGAGCGCGCCGTCGGCCTCCTGCGGGGCCTGGCGTTGCCCGCGCTCGCGTGGGAGGCCTCGCTCCTTCCGGCGCGTCTCGCGGCGCCGGAGCCCGACGCGCTGGACGTCCTGTCGGCGCGCGGACTCCTCGTCTGGCGAGCCGAGGGCGTCAAGAACCCGCGCGCCGCGCGGCTGTCGTTCTTCTTCCGGGGCGAGGGCGCGGTTCTCCTGCCCCCGGGCGTCGCCGCGCTCAACGGCCTCTCGCCTGCGGCCCGCGAGCTCTACGGGAAGCTCGCCGTCTCCGGCGCGTCCTTCCTGTCGGACCTCGTCGCGCGCGGCGAGCGCGGCGTGGAGCCCGCGCTCGCAAGAGCCGTCGTCGAGCTCGTTCTGGCAGGGCTGGTCACGGGCGACGGAATACAGGGATTCAGAGAGATATTGCTTAGAAGGCGCGTGACAGCTGCGTCTCAGGGGGCGGCGGCCGCGCTGCACCCGGAGGGTGTGCGGCCCTCCCGGCAGGCGCTGCGCGACGCCGAGAGGAGAGTCTCCGCGCGCCTCGCGAGCCCGCAACTTTCCCCGGGCCCTATTCACCTTCCAAGAAATCCCCGGTCTTCTCTCTCGGCTCCCTCTTCACTCCCCTCGGGCAGGTGGTCGCTCCTCGACTCCCCCGGCGTCGCCGGCGAGCCGTTGCGAGCGGACGAGCGCGCCGAGGCGTGGGCGCGGCTTCTTCTCGCTCGCTGGGGCGTCGTGTCGCGCGCGACGCTCGAGCGCGAGGACGCCTCTCTCATCCGCTGGCCGGACGTCGCGCCCGTCTTCGCGCGCATGGAGATGCGCGGCGACCTCCGCCGCGGCGAGTTCCTCGAGGGGCGCGGTCCGGTCCAGTACGCCGACGAGGAGACCGTCGAGACCCTGCGCCGGGTCGAGCGCCCGTCGGGCGACGAGCCCGCCCTCGCCGTGGCGGGCGCGGCCGACCCCGTCCTCGAGGGGCTCGACGCGCGCGATGGCTGGGTCGCGCTCGCGGGCGGCGAGGTCCTCTTCTCGCTCGACGGCGCGGGCGCGCTCGAGACCGCCGCCACGGCGACGGACCGGACGCTCAGGGCCGCCCTCGGCGCCCTTCAGGACCTCGTCCGGCGCTCGCGCGATCCCCTCGGACGGCCGCGCCGGCTGGCGGTTTCGAGCGTGAACGCCCGGCCCGCCGCGAGCGCCCCGCTCGCTCCGCTCCTCGAAGCGATCGCGTTTACGCGGGACCTCGGGAAGCTGGTCTGGCGGGCCCTCTGATCGGGCGGGCGTCGCTTTTCGCGTGGCGCCCGCGCTCCGGCATCGCCGCTTTTCTTAGAAGGTGAATAGGGCTCCTCTCTCATTCACCTTTCTAAGCAAATCCTCCTGATCTCCTCGAAGTCCGGCGGCAGAGGCGCGTCCACGTCGATTCCCATTTCCGGAATCACGATCCGCTCGGCGTGGAGGAGCGGGTGCGTGAGGCGCTGCAGCGCCGCGCGCAGCGCCGCGTCGCGGATGCCTCGCCAGCGCGTCGCGCCGCCGTAGAAATCGTCACCGGCGATCGGGTGCCCCTTCGCGGAGAGGTGGACACGGATCTGGTGCGTCCTCCCCGTCTCCGGCGAGAGCCTCATGTCGGCGAGCGAGGGGACACGCATCAGCGTCTCGTAAGCCGTGACCGAGGGCTTCCCGTCCTTCGCGACGCGCATCTTCCGGCCGTCCTTCGGGTCGCGGGCGAGCGCGAGGTCGATCGTGCCGCGCACCGGGACGGGGTGACCCCACACGAGCGCGCGATAGGTCTTCTTCGCCGTCCGCTCCTGAAAGGCGCGAGAGAGCGCCCGGTGAGCCGCGTCGCTCTTCGCGAGAAGGACGACGCCGCTCGTCCCGACGTCCAGCCGGTGGACGAGGAGCGGGAGCGGCTGCGGTTCCGCGACCCCGCACGCCGCGAGGAGGCGGCGCACGGCCTCCAGGGCCGAACCCGGCCGCGAGGACGTCGCCATCGAGACGCCCGGCGGCTTGTCCAGCGCGAGGACGTCTTCGTTCTCGAACAGGATCACGTGGGCGCCGCGCTCAGTTCACGTTCGTGAGAACGGGCGTGTCGCTCGCCTCGCGCACCCGCGTGACGACCTTCTTCCCGTGCTCGGTCCGCGTGCGGATCGTCACGAACTGCCCGGGCGCGAGACCCTTCGGCACGTCGGCCTTCTTCGCGAGGGGATACGCGAGGGTCGTCCCCTCCGCGCGGCGCAGCGTGAGCGTCTTCCCGGGCTCATATGCGACGACTGTGAGCGGCGGCGACTTCGCGACGCTCACGGGGCGCCCCGCGACGCCGGGCTTCCGGTGGACGCTGCCCGCCGCCGCGGGGGCTTCGCCCGTGTCGGGCTCGGAACGTCCGGGTTCCTCGACCGGGCCCGGCGTCCGGACGAGCGTCGCGGAAGCGGGGGGCACAGGGAGCGGCACCGGCGCCTGCGAACCGGTCCCGAGGTCGAGGGTCGGGTTCGCGCGCTCGTCCGGAAGAGCGGGTCTCACGGCCTTCTGGTCGGACGGCGTGACCGCGCCGGCGCCCGCAGGCGTCGGGACCGCGGTGGGCTGGGCCGCCGCCGTCCGCGCGACGGCAGCGCACGCGACGAAGAGCGCGGGAAGGACGAGCCCTCGCGGCATCAGTTCTTCGGGGACTGGGCCTCGCTGAACTTCGAGGGCGGCGGCGTCTTCGGCGGCTTCGGCCGCTCGACCTTGTCCGCCGTCCTTCCGTCGAACGGCTTCTGCAGGGGGACCCTCACGACGACCGTGTCTCCGGCCGCGAGCCCCTCGGCCACGGCGGCCTTTTCGGCGATCTTCGCGGTGCGCTCGGTCCCGTTCGCATCGACGACCGTCACCGTCTCCTTGTCAATCGCCTTGATCGTCCCGCGCAGCGTGAGGTACGAGGCGCCGACGATCGTCTTTCCCCTCGGACCCGGGGGGGGCGGCTCCGGCATCGCGACCGGCGCCGGGGCCGGCGCAGCGGCGGGCGCGGGCGCGGCTTTCGCCGCGGGCGTGGGCGGCGCGTTCGCCGGCGGCGGCACCGCCGTCGAGAGGCCCGTGACCTTGTAGCGCCCGTCGGACGTCTGCCTCACGAGGACGGTCAGGAGGCCGCCCGGCCGGAGGTCCGGCGGAAAGATGATGTTCGAGGCGACGGGCACCACGCGCGTGAGGCCGTCCGCGAACGTCATCGTGATCGAGCGGCCCTCCTCCCACTGGACGACGCGGCCCGTGTAGGAAACTTCCGGGCCGACGGCGTCATAGCTCGCGAGCTCCTGGCCCGCGATCTTCACTTCCTGGTTGGGCATGCCGGGCAGCGACGGGACGACGACGGTCTGGCCGGCGGACGACGTCTGCGCGCGAGAGGGCGACGCGAGCACCGCGGCCGCGGCGAAGAGGACGGCGAACCTCGGAGAGTGGCGCATGGTCGGCTCCTTCACGGCGCTATTGTCACCCCGAGTCGCCGCTGATGGCGCGCAACCGCTCCCCGGCGACCGGACCTTCCGCGGTGCACACGCGGTCCCGCCCAAGGGCCTTGGCGCGGTAGAGCGCCGCGTCGGCCTCGCGGAGGAGGGCGGCCGCGCTGGGCGGCGGGCCCTCCTGCGGGTCGTGCACCGCGAGGCCGATCGAGGCCGTGACGCACGCGTCGGCGCCCGGCACGCGCACGTTCGAGACCGCGAGCCGGATGCGCTCGGAGCAGGCGACGGCCTCCTCGCGACCGATCTCGGGCAGCAGGACGACGAACTCCTCCCCGCCGAACCGCACCGCGAGGTCGGTGGCGCGCAGGACGCTCGTGAGCACCTCGCCGACCCCGATCAGGAGGCGGTCTCCGGCGAGGTGGCCCTGGCGGTCGTTGAACTCCTTGAAGCGGTCGAGGTCGAGCACGGCCGCCGCCACCGGGCGTCCCGAGCGTTTCGTGCGCGCGAGCTCGAGCGCGATACGGTCGAAGAGGCCCACGCGGTTCGGCAGCCCCGTGAGCGGGTCCGTCGCGGCCGCCACCCTCAGGCGTGCCATGCGGTCCGCGACCACCGACAGGAAGATCACCGCGAAGACGAGAAACGCGGGCCCGACGAGCTGCAGGTGGTACGGCTCGGGAATGGGGGCAAGGTCCTGCACGATGTCATGCAGCGTCGCGGCGAACACGACGAGAAAGCCCGCGAAAACGGGCCGTGCGTACGAGACGCCCCGGCGCCACTTCGCGACGAGGAGCACCGCGACGTGTCCGCAGACGACCGCGATCGCGGCGTAGCCCACCGGCAGGAGCCGGTAGAGGTCGTCCACGCGCGGCCAGGCGAGGCACAGGACGGCGCACGCGCCTTCTACGGCGAGGACGGCCCGGATCCAGTGCGGCGGACGCGAGAGGTAGAAACGGTAGAAGAAGAGCGCGAGGAGCGCCGGAATCGAGATCGCGAGCGCGAGGTTCAGGCGGAAGATCGGCGAGAGCGGCATCCCGATGAGCGACCACACGGCGATTCCCGTCCCGAGATAGACGGCGACGCCGACCGTGAAGAGGAAGAAGACGAGGAACTCGGTCTGCCGACGGTCGCGCACGAAGACGAAGAGGGCAAAGAGCCCGAGGGAGAAGATCGCGGCGGCCACGAGTGCGAGCGGGGCCTCGTGGAGGACGCGCGTCCGGTTCGCCGCGGTCACGCCGTCGAGCCAAGGCGTCCGGGTGATCCCGCCGCCGCGCGGCCCGGCGTTGTAGACCCTGACGAGGAGCGTGTGGACGCCCGGGCGGGTCGTGAGAACGGCCGGGAGCTCGTAGAGGCGCTGGACGAGCGTCCCCTTGTCGTATGCGGGCGGGAACCCGCCGGTGCCGCCGACGCGCTCGCCGTCGAGGAACACCTCGTCGGCGTCCCGGATCTGCGCGCAGATGAACGCGAGAGGCATCGCGGCGACGTCGGGCTCGAGCGTGAACCGGAAGCGGTACCAGCCGACGCCGTGCCCCGGGAAGCCGGCCCCCTGCCACGTGGACGGAACCGCGATCCGGCGGAACCCGAGGGACTCGGCCGTCGTGACTCCGCCCGCCGGGTCGCCGAGGGCGAACTCCGCCGCGGGGGCGAGGCTCGCGCGGAGTGACGTCACGCGGAGGGGCTCCACGCCCGCGGCCGGAAAGGCGGCGAGGCACGCCGAGAGGGCAAGCAAGGCGCGTCGCGGAAAACGTGTCACGAGAGCCGCTGATCTTCGCCCAGATGGCGGCCCGCGAGCAACGCGCGACGACGTCTCAGCCGGGCCGGTGGCGTCCGGCCGGAAACCGCGCCGCCGCGAAGACCGCGAGGGCGGCGGCCGCGAGGAGCGTTCCGAACACCGGCAGGAGCGAATGCTCCAGAGCGAGCCGGAAGAGCGGCGGCGCGGGGATCTCGCCCGACAGGGCGCGGCTCGCGGACTCGAGCGACGACCCGAGACGCGACCTCAGGCCCGCCGCGAGGACGCCGCCCATGGCGGCGACGCCGAGCGAGCCGCCGACCGTGCGGAAGAAGGGCACGAGGCTCGTGGCGACGCCGCGCTGCTCCGCGGGCGCGTCCTCCTGGACGGCGAGGAGCTGAGCGAGCGCGGTCGGGCCGAGCCCGCATCCCACGACGGCGCACGCCACGCTGATCCAGGCGGTCGGCGCGTCGAGCGCCGCCGCCGCGAGGAGCCCGGCGAAGCCGAGAACGAGGAGGCCCGCCCCGAGGACCGCCGACCGCCGGAACCCGGTGTGGAGGATGAGCCGCCCGCCGGCCGTCGCCGACAGCGCCCAGAAGAGGATGAGCGGCGTCACGACCGCGCCGGCGGAGCCCGCGGTGCCGCCGCGCGCGCCCTGCACGTAGAGCGGGACGTACGTCGAGACGCCGTAAAGGGCGATTCCCATGAGAGCCGCCGAGGCGTACGGATACGCCGTCGCGCGCCGCCGGAGGAGAGAGACGAGCCCGGTCGCACCCAGCGGGGGGCGCGCCGCTCCGACGGATTCGATCATCCGCGTCGCGACGATCAAGGCCGCGAGGAGGCCGAGTGGCAGGTTCAGGAGGAAGATCGAGCGCCAGCCGAGCGTCACTGTAAGGAACGCGCCCGCGAGCGGACCGAGCAGGCTCGAGACGCCCCAGATCGAGCTGAAGAGGCCCTGGATCCGGGCGCGCTCCTCGATCGAGTACAGATCGCCCGAGACGGTGAGCGCGAGGGGGATGAGGCCGCCCGCGCCGAGACCCTGCAGGCCGCGCGCGGCGATGAGCTGCGGCATCGTCCGGGCGAACGCGCACAGGGAGGAGCTTCCCGCGAACAGCGCGATCGCGAGCAGCATCATCCGGCGCCGGCCGTGCACGTCCGCGAGCCTCCCGTACACCGGCATCGTGATCGTCGACCCGAAGAGGTAAACCGAGAAGACCCATGAATAGAGAGGCAGACCGTGCAGGTCGCCGATGATCGTCGGCATCGCCGTCGTGACCACGGTCGACTCAAAGGACGAGAGCGACGTCACGAGGACGAGAGCGAACGTCACGGCCCGCCGGCGCGCCGGGTCGAAACGCGGCGGATCGGGGCGGGGCGTCGCGTCGGCCATCGGGGCCGGCCAGCGTAGCAGGCGGGATCGTGCCGCAACGCCACCTTGCGACGCCGGGCCTAGAATTCCAGCCGGGAGGACGCGCATGGACGTGAAAGGCCGGGTCGTCCTCGTCACGGGCGCCGGGCGCGGGATCGGCCGGGCCGTCGCGCTCGCGTTCGGCCGCGAGGGGGCGAAGGTCGCCCTGGTCGGGCGCACGAAGAAGAACCTCGTCGACGTCGGCCGGGAGCTCAAGGAGCTCGACGCGGTGTCCGCGGTCCTGCCGGGCGACGTTTCCGACGAGGGCGTCGTCTCGCGCGTCGTCGCGGCGGCGGAGCAGCAGCTCGGAGTGGTCGACGTCCTCGTGAACAACGCCGGCGTCTTCGTGACCGCGCCCGTCGAGAAGATGGACACGCTCGTCTTCGACCGCGTGATCGCCGTGAACCTCCGCGGTCCGTTCCTCATGTCGCGCGCCGTCCTGCCCGGGATGAAATCGCGCCGGCGCGGGCACATCGTGAACGTCGCCTCCACCGCCGGGCGCCGCGGCTTCGCGGGCGGCGGCGCGTACTGCGCGTCGAAGTTCGGCCTCGTGGGCCTCTCGGAGGCGATGATGTACGAAGCCCGCACGTCGGACGTGCGCGTGTCCGTCGTCTACCCGTCGACGGTCGCGACGGACCTCGTCAAGAAGGCGGGGATGACGTTCGACGAGAAAAAGGCGATCCAGCCCGAGGACGTCGCCGCGGGCATCGTGGCCCTCGTCAAGATGGACGACCGGGCCCTCGTGAAGGGGCTCGAGATCTGGCAGACGAACCCGTGAGCGCGCTCGAGGCGGAGAAGGCCCGGCCGCACACGCCGCAGGCGCCGCCGCACGCGAAGGGCATCTCGCGCGGCCGCCCGCGTCACCACCACGTCGAGACGCATTTCGAGGGCTCCGAGACCGTCCGCGACGTTGTCCTCGGGATGTCCGACGGCCTCACGGTCCCGTTCGCCCTCGCGGCGGGGCTCTCGGGGGCCGTCGCGAGCTCGCGCGTCGTCCTCATCGCGGGCGTCGCCGAGCTCGCGGCCGGCGCGATCGCGATGGGCCTCGGTGGCTACCTCGCCGCCAAGAGCGAGTCGGACACCTGGCGTTCGGAGCTGCGCCGCGAGCACGAGGAGGTCGAGGAGGTCCCGGCCGAGGAGAAGGAAGAGGTCCGCAAAGTCTTCAAGGGCTGGGGCCTCGAGGACGACGTCCTCGAGAAGGCGGCCGACGCCGTCTGTTCGGACCGCGACCGCTGGGTCGAGTTCATGATGCGCGAGGAGCTGCACCTTTCCGAGCCCGACCCGAGGCGGGCGCGCGTCTCGGCCCTCACGATCGGCGGCTCGTACGTCGCGGGCGGGGCGATCCCGCTCGCGCCGTACCTCTTCCCCGTCGCGATCACGACGGCCCTCGCGGCCTCCGTCGCCGTGACCCTCGCCGCTCTCGCCGTCTTCGGGGCCTTCAAGGGGCGCCTCACGGGCCGGCCGGCGGCCGCCGAGGCCCTGCGGACCGTCCTCGTCGGCGCGCTCGCCTCCGGCGCCGCCTACGCGCTCGCGCGCCTCATTTCGGGCTGATCCGCTTCATCTGAGACTGCGTCTCGGGACCCTATGATCCGTTCGCATCATGGACGGCGGGCGGCGCGCGAGAGACCCTGTGCGCCATGTCGAGACGTGATCTCACCATCGCGATGGTCGGGGCCGGCGGCGACGGGATCGTCACCATGGGCGACATCCTGTCCCAGGCCGGCGCACGCGACGGACTCAACGTCATCAAGACCGAGGCGTACGGACCCCAGATCCGGGGCGGCGAATCCTCGTGCGTGGTGCGACTGAGCCCGGACGCGATCTATGAACAGGGGGACGCCGTCGACGTCCTCGTCGTCTTCTCCTGGGCCGACTTCGGCCGGTTCAAGGGGGAGGTCCTTCCCGCCGCCGACGCGGTCGTCCTCTTCGACGAGGCCGACGCCGTCCTTCGCACGAAGGAAGACCTCGGGCTCGGCCCGAACGCGCACTTCCTTTCCGTGCCTTTCGCGAAGCTCGCGGGCGACGCGGGCGCGAAGGGCTCGAAGAACGTCGTCGGACTCGGCGTCCTCACGGCGCTCTTCGGACTCCGCCAGGAGACGATCCGCCGCGCCGTGGTGAAGCGGTTCGGCCGCAAGAAGGCGGCCGTCGGCGAGCTCGCCCTCAAGGCGTTCGACGCCGGCATGGTCCACGGCGCGACGCTCGCGACCCTGAAGGACCGCGGCATCGCGTTCACGCCCGGCCCCTCGAAGCTCCTCATGTCGGGCAACGAGGCGTCCGCGCTCGGCGCGCTCCACGCGGGCTGCCGGTTCTTCGCGGGCTACCCGATCACGCCCTCGACCGAGGTCCTCCAGTTCGTCGAGGAGTGGCTCCCGAGAATGGGCGGCTCCGTCGTCCAGACCGAGGACGAGCTCGCGGCGATCGGCGCCGTCGTCGGCGCGTCTTTCGCCGGCGTGAAGTCCATGACGGCGACGTCCGGCCCGGGCCTGTCGCTCATGACCGAGATGATCGGCCTCGCGTCGATGGCCGAGGTCCCCTGCGTGATCGTGGACGTCCAGCGCGGCGGCCCGTCGACCGGCCTCCCGACCAAGAGCGAGCAGGGCGACCTCTGGCAGGCCGTGTTCGCGGGCCACGGCGACGTGCCGCGCGTCGTGATCGCGGCCTCCGACGTCGAGGACTGCTTTCACGCGACCGTCGAGGCCTTCAACATCGCCGAGGAGTTCCAGGTCCCGGTCATCGTCCTGACGGACCAGTCCGTCGGCCAGCGCCGCGAGACGCTCGACCCGGCGCGCCTCGTTCACAAGGTCATCGACCGCGCGGTCCCGACGCCCGCCGAGCTCGAGGATTACCAGCGCTACAAGGACACGCCCGAGGGCACCTCCCCGATGAGCGTTCCGGGCCTGAAGGGCGGCATCTACCAGACGAACGGCCTCGAGCACGACGAATTGGGCCGTCCCGCCTCGATGCACATCGTGCACGAGAAGATGAACGCGAAGCGGTACCGCAAGCTCAAGCCGATCCGCGACAAATACCAGCGCGTGCGCCGCTACGGCCCCGAGAAGGCCGACCTCGGCATCGTCTGCTGGGGCTCGTCCAAGGGCGCCGTCAAGGAAGCGGTCCTGATGGCCGAGGCGCGAGGCGAGAAGGTGGCCGCGTTCATCCCGGAAATGATCTTTCCGTTCCCGGTGAAGGCGTTCGAGGAGTTCAAGAGGAGCGTCAAGCAGCTCCTCGTGATCGAGATCTCGTACGCCGCGCAGTTCTACAAGTACCTGCGCACGTTCACGACGCTCCCCGACGACACGATCATCTTCAAGAGGTCCGGCGGCAAGAACCTCACGATCTCCGAGGTCGACGACCAGATCCGGAAGTTCTTCGCACCCGGAAGCCAGAAGAAGGGGGCCGCATGAGCGCCGCACCGCCCGCCCTGCCCGCCTTCGTCCCGAACGACTACAAGACGGACCTCAAGCCCGTCTGGTGCCCCGGTTGTGGCGACTTCGGCGTCCTGACGGCGCTCTACCGCGCGATGGCCGAGCTCCAGCTCAAGCCCGAGTACACGGCCGTCGTGTCCGGCATCGGCTGCTCCTCGCGCCTCCCCGGCTACGTCGAGACGTACGGCTTCAACACGGTCCACGGCCGCGCGCTCCCGCTCGCGACCGGCGTCGCGGTCTCGCGGCCCGACGTGAAGGTCATCGCCGTCGGCGGCGACGGCGACGGCCTCGCGATCGGCGGCAACCACTTCATGCACTCGGCGCGCCGCAACCTCGACGTGACGTACCTCCTGATGGACAACGAGATCTATGGCCTCACGAAGGGCCAGGTCGCGCCGACGACCCCGACCGGCGACAAGACCAAGACGACGCACTACGGAAACCCGGAGCCCTCCGTCGATCCGTGCGAGCTCGCGATCTCGTTCGGGGCCACGTGGGTCGGCCGCGCGTTCTCCGGCGATCTCAAGGGCACCGTGGAGCTCATCGCCCGGGCGCTCCGCCACCGCGGCTTCGCGTTCCTGAACGTCATGTCGCCCTGCGTCACGTGGCGCGGCGACGACCAGTTCAAGACGCTCAAGGCCAAGGCGCGGCCGCTGCCCGAGGGGCACGACCGCTCGTCGCGGCACGAGGCGCTCAAGTTCACGCGCGAGACGGACGTCCTCTCGACGGGCGTCCTGTACGAAGTGAAATCCCCGTCGATGCTCGACCGGCTCGACACGATCAAGAAGACGGCGCGGGCGGGCGGCCCCGAGGCCACCGTCGCCGACATCATCAAGACGTTCCTGCCGTCGTTCTGACGCGTTCTCGAAACGATCCCCGAGGGCCGCGCGATCCGCGCGGCCCTTTTTTCTTCGGCGCTCAGCGCCCCCGCATCTCGTAGACGAAGCCGAGGCCCGGCGTCTTTTTCGCCTCGAGGTCCGCGCGGTACGCGCGCGCCTCCTCGACGGTCGGGAACTCGCCGATCACGACGCGGTACCAGACGCCCTTCGGGCCGAGGTCGACTTCGACGGCGCGGCCCGGCTTGCCGAGCTCGCCCGAGAGGCGCTTCGCCTCCTTCTCGGCGGACGCGCGGTCCTTGTGCGACGAGAAGTGGACGATGTAGACGACGGGCTTGCCCGCCCAGTCGGGCGTCAGGAGCAGTGCGGCCTTCCCCTTCGGCACGGGCGCGGCCGCAGCCGCCGCCTTCGGGGCGGGCGTCGCCCTTGCCGGCGGCGCGGCCTTCACGGGCGCCGTTGCCGCCGCGGGCGCCGGAGCCGGCGCCGTCGCCGCCGGCGCGGGAACGGGCGCGGCCTCGCGCTTCTTCGGAAGCGGCGCGGGGGCGGGCACCTCCACCTTCCTGACGATCTCACCCGAGAGGAACGTCCGGACGGCCCAGAGCAGGCCCGCGGCGACCGCGAGGACGACGGCGATCGCGACGAACCAGCCGGCCCTGCCGCTCTTCTTCTTCGGCGGCGCGGCTTCGGCCGCCTTGAACGCGAACTCCTCCATCGCCGGTTCCGCCGGCTCGACGGGCTCCGTCACGTCGCCGACGAGATGCGAGAGCGGCGGCATTTCGGACATGGATTTGACCGGGGGCTCGAGCCGCTGCTCGGGCGGCTCGAACGCGGGCGGGGCTTTCGGCTCGAAGACCCGCGGCGCGGGCGGCTCGAAGCGAGGCATGGAGGGCTCGCGGCGAGGCCAGGAGGGCGGCTGCACGAACCCCGGGATCTCCGTGAACGCCGGAGGCTCGGGAGCGGCGGGCGGCTCGGCGGCCGCAGACGTCTCGGGGACGTCCGGCGGCGGAGCAAGCGGCGCCGCCGGAGACGGAGGCGGGGGTGGTGCCGGCGCGAGCGGCGAGGAGAGCTCGAGCTCCGGCGACGAGAAGAGCGGGAGGTCGTCGAGACCGGGCTTCGGCCGCGGGGTGCCGCCGCTGCGCTCGACGGCGAGCCCCTCCGGCGCGAGGACGCGGTCCGGCACCGGCAGCCGCGAGACGGACCCGGACGGAGGCGCGGCCGGAGCAGCCGCCTTCTCCAGCGGCGCGATTTCCTGTACGCGCGACCTTGGCGGCAGCGGGAGAATCGCGGAGCGGAACGGCGCGTCGTCCGGCTGGATGTCGAGGTGCTTCTCCCAGTCGAGGTCGGCCGCGCCGGCGCCCTGGAACGGGTCCTCCACGTGGGACGGCGGCGTCTTCGGCTTCAGCGGCGGCGCCGCGATCGAGACGGACTTCGGTTCTTCGGCGCCCCCCTCTGGAAGCGGGGCCGCGACGCCTTCCTGCTCGAGCTGGCGGCGCGCGCGCCGCACGAGGACGTCGAGCGGCGCCGACTCGAAGCCCTGCTTGACCTTCGCGAGCTCGTCCGCGACGACCGCGCGGGCCGCCTTGAAGAGGACGGCCGGGTCTGCGGACACGGTCCGCGCGAGCTCGCGCACGACCTCCGTCACCGCGGGCAGCATGCGTCTCCGCGGCGTCCCGGAGTCCCCCCGGCCGAACCCGCCGTCCGCGCTCATGCGCCGAGGGGCTCCCACTCCCCTTCGGGGGCGTCGACCGCGATCGCGAGGCCTCCGTTCGCGCCCGAGAACACGGGGTCCTCGACGGGCTTGACGCGTCCGCCTCCGACGTCGAGGAGCGCCTTCTCGAGCGCCGCGGCGAGGCCGGGAATCTGCGAGCCGCCGCCGGCGAGGACGACGTTTCGCTGGACCTTTTCCTGGTACTCGGGCTCCACCTTCGAGAGGAGGTCGAGCATCGTCTCGGCGATCGGGCCGACGACGCTCTCGCAGGCCTTCTTCATCTCGGCCGTGATGTCGACGTCGACGGGCTTGCCTTTCACGGGGAAGCGCACGACGACGGGCTGCTTCGGGTCGCCCACGAAGCTGTACTTCTCCTTCCACTCGCGGACCATGTGGATGGAGAAACGGCCGTCCGGCGCCTTCGTCTTCACGAGCTTCATGAGCTGGTCGTCGATCGAATCGCCCGCGTGCGTGAGCGTCCGCTGGTCGTCCTCCGTCGGGTATCGGCCGTTCATGACGCAGAAGTCCGTCGTCCCGGCGCCGATGTCGATCACCATCGTGTGGAGGAGCGCGTCCATCCCGTAGGCGACCGCGAACGGCTCCGAGACGATCAGGAGCGCGTCCGCGACGCCCTTGACGGCCCCCCGCAGGTGCTGGCGCGACACGCGCAGCGCCTCCGCCGGCACGCCGACGACGGCCTCGACGCGCTGGCCCTCCTGGCGGCCCGCGAGCGCGATCAGGTGCTTGAGGAGCTCGTGCACGGCCTCCTCGTCCTTCGCCGAGCCCTGCTTGATGAGGCCGCGCTCGAGCGGGCGGTGCAGGTCGAGCATGGGCCGCGCCTCGAGCGCCTCGGCGCCGAAGAGGATCGTCTTCTTCACGATCTTCCGCGCGACCATGTCGAGCGGCCAGCCCACGTAGCTTTCCACCACGTGCTTCGTGCCGTTCGACGCCGCGATCGCGCTGCGCGAGGTCCCGAGGTCGATGCCGACGTGGAGGACGTCCTTCTTCGCGGTCATGTCAACTCCGTTTCGAGGGGGGATGGTTGCGGGACTCCGCGTACGCGAGGATCCCGTCCGCGAGAGCGCGCGCGATCGTCTGCCGGTAGCCGGCGTCCTTGAGGCGGCGCGCCTCGTCGTCGTTGGAGACCGTGGAGACCTCGGCGAGGATGCCGGGCATCTCCGTCGCGATGAGGACGACGAACGGCGCTTCCTTCACGCCGTGGTCCTCGAGGCGCGGCACGGAAGGCTTCAGTCCCGCCACGAGCCCGCCCTGCACGGCCTGCGCGAGCCGGTGCGACTCGCCCGACCGCGCGTCCACGAGGACGCCCTCGAGAAGCCGCCGGTAGTCCGCGAGCGTGTAGCCCGACTCGCGGTTCTCGTCGCCGGCGAGCGCCTCGACGCGCGCGTCCGTCGTCGTCCCGAGGACGTACGTCTCGACGACGCGCTTGTCGCGCACCGACGGGGTCGAGTTCACGTGGATGGAGACGAAGAGGTCGGGTTTCTTCGCGTTCGCGAGGAGGACGCGGTCCTTCAGCGAGAGCGTCGTGTCGCCGTCCCGGGTCATGGACACCGCGAGGTGCCCCTCCTCGAGGAGCGACCGGACGCGGTTCGCGACGTCCAGCGTGACGTCCTTCTCGCGGACGCCGCCCGCGCCGACCGCGCCGGGGTCGGTCCCGCCGTGCCCCGGGTCGAGGACGACGGAACGCACGGAGAGGCGGAAGAGGGACGGCTCGAGGCCTCTCGGCGCGTGGAGGACCGTCGCCGCAGGCGCCGGCGCCGCGGACGGCGTGGAGACGTACACGACGTCCGTCCGCTCGCCCTTCCCCGTCGTGAGGCCGTTGATCGTCAGGAAGAGCGCGAGCGGGACGATCACGAAGAACGACGCCCGGAAGAGGCGCCGCCGCACGCGGTCCCAGCGCCGGAGGCCCTTCGGCAGACGCCCCTCGATCGCGTCCACGTTCTCGCGGATCGCGTCCCTGAGGATCGATTGCCTGAGCCGCTCGCTTGCCGCCATGGTGCAGGGAAAAGGTTAGCACCTCGCGACTTAGACACGATTACGGGGTTACGATCAGAAGGGGATTCCTTCGAAGGAGGACACATGAAGCGACTCGTTCTCGCCGGGGCCGTCGTCCTGTCCGTGCTCGCCCTCGCGGCGCCGGCCGCCCGTGCTCAGGGCACGGGCGGGTTCCAGTTCGGGCTCACGGGCGGCGTCTCGGTCCCGACCGGTGACACGTCCAACGTGTTCGACGACGGCTACCACGGCGGCATCGTCCTGAACTACGAGCTGCCCGCGCTGCCGCTCGGGATCCGCGTCGACGGCGATTACCGCCATCTCGACGCGAAGACGATCGGCGCCGTCTCCGGCTCCGCGGAGATCATCGACGGGAACGCGAACCTCGTCATCGGCCTGAGGATCATCGCCGTCAAGCTGTACGCGCTCGGCGGGCCCGGCCTCTACAACGTGAAGCTGAAGGCCGAGGGCGGAGGCGTCTCGACGTCCGCCTCGAGCACCCAGTTCGGGTGGAACGCGGGCGCCGGCGTTGCGTTCGTCGTCGGCAAGGTCTCGATTTTCGGCGAGGGCCGGTACCACGAGGTCACGCTGGACAGCGAGCAGGGCGGGGGCAAGTTCAAGTTCGTCGCGGCGAGCGCCGGAATCCTCTTCTAGGCCTCAGGCCGGAGGGGCCGCCTTGCCCCGCAGCCGCGGCGCGCGCGAGCGGGGAGGGCGGTCGGGAGCGGGCCTGCGCTCCTTCGTCTGGAGGAGAAAGCGCGTCGCGGGGTGCTGCGGGTTCGAGAGCACCTTTCCGGGCGGTCCCTCCTCCACGACCGCCCCGTCCGCGAGGATCACGACGCGCGTCGCGAAGTCCCTCACGAGGTCGTCGTCGTGCGTCGCGACGACGAGCGTCCGGCTCTCCTCCTTCACGAGCGCCACGAGCGCGCGGCCGAGCTCGTTCCGTCGGGCGGGGTCGAGCGACGCGGTCGGCTCGTCCATGAGGAGGAGCGGCGGCTCCATCGCGAGCGCCCGCGCGATTGCGACACGCTGCGCCTCCCCGCCCGAGAGCTCGCGGGGAAACGCGCGGGCGTGGCGATCGACGCCGAGGCCCGCGAGGAGCGCGAGCGCCCGCGCCTCGGCGGCCTCGCGGGAGAGCTTCGCGACGTGGAGCGGCGCGAGCGTCACGTTCTCGAGGACCGTGAGGTGCTCGAAGAGGCCGTGGTACTGGAAGACCATCCCGACGCGGGTGCGCAGCGCGCGGAGCGTCTCCCCCGAGGGAGCGGGGCCGGGCCTGAGGGCGACGCGGTCCACGTCGATCGACCCCGCGTCGAAGCCCTCGAGGCCGACAACCGCCCGGAGGACCGTCGTCTTTCCTCCGCCCGAGAGCCCCATGAGCGCCACGAGCTCGCCGGGCGCGACGGAGAGCGTCACGCCGTTCAGGACGGCGGAAGACCCGCGGAAGAGCCGCAGGCCCTCGATCGCGAGAAACGGCGATCCCGGCGCGGCGGGCGCGCTCACGCCGAGCCCGCCTTCCAGCGTCCCTCGAGGCGCCGCGCGAGGCGCGCGAGCGGCAGCGACATCGCAAGGTAGAGGGCCGCGCACAGGGCGCCGGGCAGCGCCCAGCTCGCGACGTTCGTCGCGAAGATCGACGTCTGCTTCGTGAGCTCGACGACCGTCACGACCGAGACGAGCGACGAATCCTTCAGGAGCGCGACGAAGTCGTTCGTCATGGGCGCGAGCGCGAGGCGGAACGCCTGCGGCCCGCGCACGAGCCGCAGCACCTGCCCCTCCGTGAGGCCGAGCGTTCGCGCGGCCTCGAGCTGCCCTTTCGGCACGGCCTCGAGGGCGCCCCGGTAGATCTCGCTCTCGTACGCAGCGTAGTTCAGGCCGAGGCCGAGGAGCGCCGCGACGAACGCGGGCAGCCGCACGACGGACGAGAGCCCGTAGTAGAGGACGAAGAGCTGGAGCAGGACCGGCGTTCCCCGCGTGACCTCGACGTACGCCGTGAGGACGAGGCGCACGAGGGCGTTCCCGTACACCCGCCCGCTGGCGATGCCGATGCCGAGGGCGACGGCGAGCGCCATCGCCGCGCAGGACAGCACGATGGTGACGAGCGAGGCGCGGAGGAGGGACGGGAGATAAGAGACGACGAGAGAAAGAGAAGAGGAAGAGAAGATTTTCTTAGAAGGTGAAGAGGGGGACGCCGCCGCCGCGGGCTGGACCTCGGCCACACGCAGCGCCGCGGCCGCGCCTTCGGCCTCTTTACCATTCAAAGAAATCTCCCTCTTCATCTTCTCTTCGAATGCCGCCTGGTCCTCGTCCCAGACCCTCCACTTCTCGAAGATCCCCCTCAGCGTCCCGTCGCGCATGGCGTCGAGGAGGATCGCGTCGACGCGGTCGCGGAGCGCGGCGTTCTCCTTCGCGAGGATCGCGACGTACCGGCCGGTCGCGACGGCCGCGGGCTGGATCGCGAGGCCGGGAACCCGGCGCACGGACCGCGCCGCGAGAACGTGGTCGAGCAGGACGGCGTCGAGGCGCCCCTGTGCGAGATCCTCGTACGGGTGGACGTCGTCGTCGTACGACACGGGGACGATCCCGTCCTTCGCCTCGGCGGCCGCGAGCAGATCCCACGCGATCGTCCCGGCGAGCGTCCCGACGCGCCGCCCCTTGAGGTCCGCGAGGCCGCGGAAGCGCCCGGCGTCGGCCGCGCGGACCGTCAGGACTTCCCGGAACTCGAAGTACGGCGCCGTGACCGCGAGCATGGCGCGGCGCGCCGGGGTGTCCTCGATGCCCGAGAGCCCGAGGTCGAAGTCGCCGCGCGCGGCCGACTGGTCGAGCGACTGGAAGGCGACCTGCACGAAGACGGGCGTTTTGCCGAGCTTCTTCGCGACGAGCGTCGCGACCTCCACGTCGAAGCCGCGCAGCCTGGAGGGGTCCGCCGGGTCCGCCTCCACGAACGGCGCGCCGCCCTCCGCGTCGCCGCCCCAGCGGAGGACGGACGGATCGGGTCCCGACGCGCGGGCGGTGGCGGCCGAGAGCGCGAGTCCCGCGACGAACGCCCGGAGGACGGCCGGGCGGCCCGCTCGATCCGCCATCGTCAGTACGGGACCTCCCGCAGGACGTAACCCACGTCGAGGACGACGAGCCCGGGATAGCGGCTCAGGGCGTCCGGAAGCGGATGCCGTGCGTCGCCCTTGAAAGCCGCGACCGGGACGCCTTTCGCCGCGAGCGCGTCGAGGTCGTCATCCGGGATGCGCGGATACGCCGTGAGGTCGTTGTCGTAGAACATGAGGTCCAGGTTCTCCAGCTCGTTCGTGTTCAGGACGATCCTCACGCCGGGCGGCAGGTGCGTCTTGAGGTTCCTCAGGATCCTCGCCGTCGCGATCCGCTGGCTGCGGGCCGCGTTGCCGGCCGAGAAGTACGCGAGCGTTCTTCTGGGGTCGAACGACAGAGCCGCTCCCGCGAGGAACGTCAGGGCCAGGAGCGCCCTCGAGCTCGCGCGGCGCTGGACCTCGACGAGGCCGAACGCGAGGAAGCCCATGCACAGGGGCGCGACGAAGAACACGTAGTTGTTCATCTTCGTCTTCACGGCGAACGAGAAAAAGCAGAAGACGAAGGCGACGATCACGAGGAACGGCACGAGGAGCCGCCGGTTCACCGTCCGCGAGGCCGCCGCGAGGGCGATTCCGGCGGGAACGAAGACCCAGAGCCAGGCACCGAAGTACTCCGGCGCGTTCTCCGCGTAAAACCACGTGGAGCCTCCGTGGCCCTCGACGGCCTCCGTGAGGTGCCGGGTGTTGTACGCGTATTCGTACCGGGCTTCCTCCGGCCAGCGGCGCATGATGTACACCTGCCAGGGCACGAACACGGCCCCGCACACGAGGAGCGCGAACCCGAAGCGGGCTACGTCCCGCCTCACGCCCGACCGTCGCATCGCGGAGACGAGGATGTCGATGCCCCATCCGAGGAACACGGCGAGGCCGACGAGCCACTTGTTCAGGACGGCGCAGCCGGCGAAGGCGCCCACGAGGGCGGCCCAGCCCCACGCCGGTCTCCTCCGGTACTCCGAGAAGGCCCAGAGGCTCGCGAGGACGTAGAAGCCGAGCGCGACGTCGTTGTGGTCCATCGCCCGGATTCCGGCGACCAGCGCGAGATGAAAGTTGGAAAAACAGAGCAGAACGGCCGCGAGCAGGGCGACGGCCGTGTCCGCGGTCAGGAGGAAGGTGATCCGGAAGGTCAGGAGGACCAGGAGCGAGCCCATCAGGACGCTCGGCAGGCGCAGGGCGAGCTCGGATGTCCCGAAGACCTTCAGGCTGAGCGCCATCTGCCACAGAAACAGTGGCTGCTTGTGCAGCCAGACGTGATTCGCCTTCCAGTCCCGGAAGTCGTACGCCGCGATCGGGTTCGCGATCAGCATGGGCTCGAGCGGGTCGTGCACGAGGTTGCGCGCCACGAGGGCGTGAAAGCGCTCGTCCCAGTTGTGCAGGAACGGGTCCGCACGGGCGAAGAGGAAGCGGATCAGGAAGGCGGTGACGAAGAGGAGGCAGAGGATCCACGGGTGCGCGAGCTTCTGCCGGCGCCCGTTTCCCGGAGTCACGCCCCGAAGCTCCCGAGGCGCTCGCCCAGCTTCACGGGACCGAGGCCGCGCGCCGCCTTCCACGCGTCCGCCTTCGGGCCCCCCACGAGCAGGACGACCGTCGAGCCGAGCTCGAACGTCCCGAGGTCGTCGCCGGGGGCGGCGGGCAGGTTCGCGACGTCGAGGCGGCCCCGGCGCGGCAGCGTCCGGCCGGAGAGCCAGCGCGGGTCGATCACGACGCCGCCGACGTGCGTCGCCCCGACGAGGACGGCGGCCACGAGGAGACCCTCGTCGGGCCCGGAGCCGCGCGCGATCCAGGTCGCGCGGCGGTTCCGCACGTACAGCCGCGGCGTGAAGTTCGTGGAGGCGCCGTTGACGGGCCAGAGCTCGCCTTCGACGTGCCCGACGGAGACGCACGTGCCCGTCATCGGGACGTGGATGCGGTGGTAGTCCTTCGGGGCGAGATAGAGCGTGAGGGCGTGCGCTCCCGCGAGCTCCGCCGCGAGCGGATCGCCGTCGAGGAGCTCGTCGAGGCGGTACGGGAGGCCCTTCGCCTGAAGAAGCGACCCGTCCGCCACGCGGCCGGACGCGATGAGCGCGCCGTCGACGGGCGAGTTGATCGCGCCGGGCACGCTCGCAGCTTGCGGCCTCAGACCCGGTTTGAGCCGCCGGGTGAAGAAGTCCATGAAGCTCGTGTAGCTTTCGAGCAGGCGGTCGGCTTCGTCGAGGTTCACCCCGTAAGCCGCCGCGAAGCGCCCGAGAAGCGGACGCCTCAGACCCGCCGGCAGCGTGAGACGGGCGAGCGTGCCCACGGCGGCGGAGCCCGCCTTCTTCGGGTAGAGGCCCAGAAGAGTCAGGGAGAGCGGCGGGCGTCCTGCCATTTCCCCAACCGTACCAGACGGAGGTACGCGCCGCCGCCGGCGTGCGCCGGAGAGCTCAGGCCGGCGGCCGAACCGCCGCGATCGCCGCGATCTCGACCTGGAAGCCGCCGTGGAACGTGTTCACGGGCACGATCGCCCGGGCGGGGCGGCTCGACCCCATGACGCGCGCGCAGACCTCGTTGACGCGGCCCCAGAACCCGGCGTCCGAGACGTAGACCGTCATCTGGAGGACGTGGGCGAGATCGCTGCCCGCGGCGAGGAGGACGGCTTCGACGTTCCGGAGCGCGCGCTCGGTCTGTTCCTCCAGGGTCCCGGGCGGGGAGTCTGGTCGAGCTGCATCCTTCCCGAGCTGGCCCGCGACGTAGACGAGGCCGCCGTGGACGACCCCCTGCGAGTAGTGACCCGCCGGCGTGGGGGCACCCTTCGTGGAGACGACCTGCACGTCAGACCTTCTTCTTGAAGTCCTCGGTGGCCTCGACGAGGGCCGAGACGATGCCCGGCTCGTCCGCCGCGTGGCCCGCGTCCGGGACGACGACGTACTTCGCCTCCGGCCACGCGAGATGCAGGTCCCACGCCGACTGGATCGGGCAGACGAGGTCGTACTTGCCCTGGACGATGACGCCCGGGATCCGGCGCAGGCGCTCCGCGTCGCGCAGGAGCTGGTCGTCGGACTTCAGGAACGAGCCGTTCAGGAAGTAGTGCGCCTCGATCCGCGCGAGCGCGATCTCCTTCGGCACGTCCTCCTCGGCCACGGGCTCGACCGCGGGGACGAGCTTCGACGCGTGGTTCTCGAACCGGTTCCAGGCCAGCGCGGCCTCGCGGCGGAGCGCGGGGCTGTCGGACGTCAGACGGCGGTAGTAGGCGCGCACGATCGCGCCGCGCTCGCGCGGCGTGAGCGGCGCGACGAACGCGTCCCACCCGTCCGGCTCCATTCGCCTCAGGCCGTCCACGAACGTCCAGTCGATCTCGAGCTTCCGCCCGAGGAAGATCCCGCGCAGGATGAGCCCCGTCACGCGCTCGGGATGCGTCTCGGCGTACGCGAGCCCCATCGTCGAGCCCCAGGATCCTCCGAAGACGAGCCACTTCTCGATCCCGAGATGCGCCCGGATCTGCTCGGCGTCGGCGACGAGGTGCCACGTCGTGTTGTCCGCGAGCTCCCCGAGCGGCGTCGACTGGCCGCAGCCGCGCTGGTCGAAGAGGACGACGCGCCAGAACTTCGGGTCGAAGAACCGGCGGTGCATCGGCGAGATCCCCGCGCCGGGGCCGCCGTGGAAGAAGACGGCGGGCGGGCCGTCGGGGTTGCCCGACTCCTCGACGTGGAGCGTGTGCAGGCCCGAGACGGGCAGCCGGAACGTGCGGTACGGCTCGATCTCGGGGAAGAGGAGCATGAGCGGATCTTACCTACCCGATCGGAGGACGTTGGACGGCACCGTGACGGAGATTATGCCCGGTTCCTCAAGCGGTTTCGCCCGCCAGCGTCACGACCGGTCGGCCCGAGAGGTTGATCGCGGGAACGAGCGAGGAAAGGACGGCGACGAGAAGCGAGAGAGCCGAGACGACGGCGACCATGCCCGGCTCGACGTTGAGGAGCGCGCCGATCCCAGCCCACTGCGTGTCGACGAGCGCTCTTTCGACGAGGCGCGCGAAGAGCATCATGAACCCGACGGCGAGGACCGCGCCCGCGGCCCCAAAGAATGCGCCCTCGAGGACGAGCAGCCGCAGCACGGACTGGCGGGGGAACCCGAGGATCCGCAGCAGCGCCGCCTCGCCGCGCCTCTCGCGGGCCGACATCGCGAGCGTGTTGCTCGTGATGAGGAAGAGCGTGAAGGCCGTCGCGAGGCCGATCCCGCCGAGGAGCGCCTGGACGTTCCCGAGCATGTCCATGAACATGAGCTGCCACTGTTTCTCGCTCATCGCGCGGATCGGGACGGGCGCGTTGTCGAACCGGCGGTCGATCTCGGCCGTGATCTTCGGGACGTCCGCCCTCGACTTTGCGAGGATCCAGAACATCCCGACCTGCCCCGTGTCACCCGTCAGGTTCTCGAAGTACTTCCGGTGGACATAGACGCCGTTGTCGAGCCTGTAACCGAGCACCCCGCGAACGGTCGTCTCGATGACGCCGCCGGGCACCGGCGCCCTCAGGACGAGCCGGTCGCCGATCTTCCAGCCGTGCTGCTTCACCAGGATCGGCCCGATCACGCAGCCCGTGGGGTCCGCCTTCCACGCCGCGACCTGGTCGGGCGGGATCTTCGCTTCACGGTAGACCTCGATGAACGCGTCGGCGGGCGCCGCTTGAAATGGCACGGCGTTTTCCGGACGGTCGTCCTTCCAGGACGTGATGAGGAAGTCGAACGGGCAGACGCGCTGGACTCCGGGCACGTCGTCGAGCTTCGCGAGGTACGCCATCGGGAGCTTCTCGAACATGGACGACTTCGCCATGACGATCGCCCGGAAGCCCATGTTCTCGGACCAGTCGTTCTTCAGCGCGCCGTTCACGAGGTAGAGGAACCCGACGAGGCCCGCCGAGAGCCCGATCGCGACGGCCGTCAGCGCGCTCCGGAGCGGGCGGCTCGTCACGTGGCGGACCGCGAGGCGGACCGGGATCATGCCGGGACCGTCATCCTCGATCCGCGGATCGTCTCGATGAATCTGGACCCGAACGCCTGCGACGGCGTGTGAACGCCCGGCGCGACGCTTCCGGCGAGCACGCGCTTCGCGATCGCGACGGCGGTCTCGGCGGTGAGCGCGTAACCCTCGAGCGTCTCGAGCGTCCCCGTGACGGCGCTCCCGCCCCTCGTCACGCGGCCCCAGAGGTACGACCGCTCGCGGTCGCGCTCCTCGGCCGTCGGGCCCTTCACGTTCCTCTCCACGCGCGCCTTCAGGAAGGACTGCACGGGCGAGAGGCCGAGGAGTTTCGCGAAACGGCGCATCCGGCGCGCGTTCGCGACGGCCGACGGCGGGACCGCCATGTAGACCTCGATGTCCGGGATCCCGGTCGAGCGCCATGCCGTCGCGAGATCGCCCCACGGGATCGTCATCGCGAGACGCGTCCTCTCGCCGAGCGGAACCTCCATCGTCTTCCACGCCGCCGGGACGGCGACGAGCTTTCCCCCCTTGCGCGCGAGGCCGCCCTTCGGGATGCCCTCGAGCATCGTCTTCATCGTGCCGGCGCTCGACTTGAAGCCGCGGAACGCGAGCGTCAGGGTCTCCGCGTTCGGCAGCGCCTCCGAGAGCGCTTTCGCGAGGCAGTCCGACGGCACGACGTCGAATCCCACGCCGGGCAGCACCGGGATTCCCGCGTTCTTCGCGTCGGTATCGCGGGCGAACACGGCCTCGAAGACGTCCACCTCGCCCGTGATGTCGAGGTAGGCGGCCTTCGCCCGCAGGCACGCCTCGAGCGCGGGTGCGCTCGTCTTCGAGAACGGCCCCGCCGCGAGGATCATCGCGGCGTACGGCTCGAGGAGGTGCGCGGCCGACGCCGCGTCGTCGAGCGAGAAGCAGAGGCTGTTCAGGCCCCACGCGGCCGCGAGCGGCTCGACGGCCTCGCGCCGCCGGCCCGCGACGACGGGCCTGACGCCCTCCCGGAGCGCGGCCTCCACGATGAGCTTTCCGGTGTACCCGTTCGCACCGTAGACGATCAGGCCGCGCTTCGCCGTCACGAGACCTCCTCGGCCGGGGGAGCCGGAGTCCCCGGCGGGTCGGCCAGCTTCACGCCACAGACGTTCGTGAGGTCGCGGCAGGCGTCGACGTCGTCCTCGGAGCCGTGCGCCGCCTCGTCCGGGAGGACGTACCGGAAGCCGCCGTCCTCCGGAAAGACAATCCCGTTCTCGAGGACGTGCCGCGGCCCGCCGACGCCGAAGAGGCCGGAGTCCATCACGAGCCACATCCAGCCGGCCTCGCGGGCGAGGCCGGCGTGGGCCATCACGTCGCCGAGGCGGAACGCGGTGGGACGTGAATTGGAAGAGAGAAGAGAAGAGAAGATTTTCTTAGAAAGGGAATGCGACAGGGCTTCGAAGCCTCTTGGGTCGAATGCGCGCATCCGTCCGGCACCGTCCTCGAGCGTCAGGAGCGGGGCGCTCTCCGGAATCAGCGCATCCGCCACCGCTCTTTCCCATTCAAGGAAGTCCCCTTTCCCCTCTCCCGTCTCCGGGTCCTTGAGGATGACGTCCACCCGGCTGTCGCGCCGCCACGAGGTCGTCTGCGTCGAGAGCCGGCCGCCCGCGATCTCGTGGACGCGCCAGCCCGCCGTCGTGTGAAAGAGGCCCTTGGCGCGTGCGACGCGGCCCTTCGTCAGCGCGCCCGCGCGCAGCGCCTCGAGCGCCGCGAGGAGGCGGTCGGCGTCGAAGACCCTCTCAGGCCCGTACGCAACGCCCCTTCCGACATGTCCTTCAGAAGAATCTCCATGAAGGTGGAGAGAGGGCGGCACCGCGAGAAGACTCGTGCCCGAAGGGGCGGGCGGCCGCTCGAGATCCCAGATCGAGTCCGGAAGCACCCCGTGAGACGCGCGAACCACGACGAGCTTCGCCGGAACGAGTGCCCCAGCGAACTCTTCCACTCGGAGAATCTCTTCTTCCGAAGCCAGATCGCATCGATTGACGACGAGAACGTCGCCCGTGTCGACCTGGTCCCGGAAAAGCGCGCTCTCGGCGTACGCCTTCGGCAGATCCTGCAGCGGGTCGACGAGCGTGATGACGGGCCGCACGTCGAAACGCTGCGCCCATCGCGGAGAGCGCAGGAGGTCGACCAGCTCGGAAGGCTTCGCAAGCCCGGTGGGCTCGAGGACGAAGCGCGTCGGGGCGACGAGGTCGCAGACTTCCTCGAGCGAGGCCTCGAGGTCGGCCATCGCCGTGCAGCAGACGCAGCCACCCGGGACTTCCTTCAGGATGCAGCTCGCGCAGTCCGACAGGAGCGCGCCGTCCACGCCGAGCGTCCCGAACTCGTTCACGACGACGGCGATCCGCTCCCGGTCCGCGCGGCGCGCGAGGAGATCCTTCACGGCCGTCGTCTTCCCGACGCCCAGGAACCCGGAGAGGACGTGGACCGGGATCTTCACGGACCCGATCCTAGAGAATTTCGCGCCACCCCGCTCGGCCTCCCTTAAGATTCGCGCCAATGTCCAACACCGCTCTCGCGCGCGCCCCGAAGAAGCCCGCGCGCGCACGTGCCCCCGAGAGATTCGCCGACGCCGAGAAGCTCTACGGCATCGAGAACTGGGGGAAAGGCTTTTTCTCGGTCTCCGACGACGGCAACCTCCTCGTGCACCCGACGAGGGAGAACCACCGCTTCGTCGACCTCAAGGGCGTCGTCGACGACGTCGCCCTGCGCGGCATCTCGACGCCCGTCGTGATCCGGTTCCCGCAGATTCTCGACCAGGCCGTGAAGGAGCTGAACGAGGCGTTCCTCCACGCGATCAAGGAATACGGCTACGACGGCACGTTCCGCGGCGTCTTTCCGATCAAGGTCAACCAGAAGAAGGTCGTCGTCCGCGAGATCATCCAGTCGGGCCGCAAGTACGGCTACGGTCTCGAGGCCGGCAGCAAGCCGGAGCTCATCGCCGCGCTCTCGCAGGACCTCGGCTCGGACTGCCTCATCACGACGAACGGCTACAAGGACGACGCGTTCATCCGCCTCGCCCTAAACGGCCTGAGGATGGGCAAGACCGTCGTCCTGATCCTCGAGAAGGTCTCCGAGCTCGAGAAGATCCTCGAGGTCGCCAAGAAGCGCGGGGTCAAGCCGCTCATCGGGATGCGGAGCAAGCTGTACGCGCGCGGCTCGGGCAAGTGGGCGAAGTCGGGCGGCGAGGCCGCAAAGTTCGGCCTCACGACGACCGAGATGCTCGAGGCGGTCGAGATCCTCAAGCACCGCAAGATGCTCGACTCGCTCGTCATGCTCCACTTCCACATCGGCTCGCAGATCACGGACATCCGGAAGGTGAAGCAGGCGATCAAGGAGGCGGGGCGCGTGTACGCGAAGCTCCACGCCTCCGGCGTCGAGATCCAGTTCCTGAATCTCGGCGGCGGCCTCGGCGTCGACTACGACGGCAGCAAGACGGCGTTCGACTCGTCGATGAACTACACGGTCCAGGAGTACGCGAACGACATCGTCTACACGATCAAGTCGATCTGCGACGAGGAGAAGGTCCCGGTCCCGACGCTCGTGACGGAGTCGGGCCGCGCGCTCACGGCGTACCACTCGGTGCTCGTGACGAACGTCCTCGACGTGGCCGACCGCATCGAGCAGGGCCGGACGGTCAAGCTCGACGGCGACGAGAACCACGTCGTGCGCGAGCTCTACGACATCTGGCAGGGCGTGACGGCCAAGAACGTCCGCGAGAGCTACCACGATTCCCTCCAGTACAAGGAGGAGCTCTTCACGCTCTTCAACCTCGGCTACGTCTCGCTCGAGGACCGGAGCAAGGGCGAGATCCTCTACTGGAACATCTGCGAGCGGATCCGCCGGTACCTCCACACGCTCAAGGACATCCCGGAGGAGTTCGAGCAGCTCGAGGTCATGCTCGCCGACAAGTACGTCCTGAACTTCTCGGTCTTCCAGTCGCTCCCGGACGTGTGGGCGATCGACCAGCTCTTCCCGATCCTCCCGATCCACCGGCTGCGCGAGCGGCCGTCCGAGGCGGGGACGATCGCGGACATCACGTGCGACTCGGACGGCAAGATCGAGAAGTTCATCGACCTCAGGGACATCAAGGAAGCGCTCCCGCTCCACGTGTTCCACAAGGGCACGCCGTACTACATCGGGTTCTGCCTCGTCGGGGCCTACCAGGACGTCCTCGGCGACCTCCACAATCTCTTCGGCGAGGTCCACGAGGTGCTCGCGAGCGTGGACGAGGACGGCCGCACGCGCATCCAGGACGTGCTCCCGGGCGAATCGTGCGAGCGCGTGCTGTCGTACATGAACTACGACAAGGACGAGCTCCTCGACGGCATCTGGCGCCAGCTGCGCAGGGCCACGGAGCGCAAGAAGGTCAAGGAGCCCGAGGCGAAGGCCATCGCGAAGGACTTCGAGCACAGCCTCACGCACTACACGTATCTCGAGGAGTAGCGCGGGAGCGGGTTGCTGCGTTGTTTTTCGGATTTCTTCAAAACGAAGAAAGACGGAGGCGGCGGCGCACGAAAGGCGGAGGTGGCGGCGTGGCACGGGCCTTGTTCTCTTCCCTTCTAAGAAAATCTTCTTCTTAGGAGGTCTCCCGTTGAACGTCGCCCTCCCGATCAGTCTCGTCGCCGCCCTCGCGTCTTCCGTCCCCGATCCCGCGCCCGTCGTCGCCGCCGCCCGGGCGGCCGAGAAGGACGGGATGGTGGTCGGGGTCTCCGTCCTCCACCTCGAGTCCGGCCGGGCCATCTCGCACCGCGGCGGCGAGCGCTTCCAGATGGCGAGCGTCTTCAAGGTGCCCGTCGCGATCGCGGCGCTCGACGCCGTCGAGAAGGGCGTGCTGCGCCTCGACCAGGACGTCGAGATCCGCGAGTCGGACCGCGTGGACTTCGGACCGCTCTACGACACCTGGAGACCCGGCATGCGCGTGACGGTCGCGCGCATGATCGACGTCATGCTCGTCGACAGCGACAACACGGCGGCCGACAGGCTGATCGCGCTCCTCGGCGGACCGGCGGCCGTCGAGAAGGCGTTGACGGCGAAGGGCGTTGCGGGCATCCGGATCTCGCTCGACGAGAGAGGCATGGGCGCCGCGATCCGGACGGACCTCGCCGCGCTCGAGCGCGGCGAGCAGAACGGGGCGACGCCCGACGCGATGGCCGCGCTCCTCGCGCGGCTCTTCAAGGGCGAGCTTCTCCCGGGACCCTCGACGCTCCGCGTCCTCGACGCGATGCGCCGCTGCGCGACGGGTGGCCGCCGCCTGCGCGCGGGCCTTCCGGCGCGGACCGAGGTGCGCGACAAGACGGGGACGCTCCGGTCCTGCTCGAACGACGCGGGGATCGTCACGCTGCCGGACGGCACGCACCTCGTCGTCGCGGTCTTCACGCGCGGCCGAGCCGACCCGGCGAAGCGCGACGCCGCGATCGCGTCCTTGGCCCGCGCGGCGTGGGAGGCGTTCGTTCCATCTCGCTGACGCGGGGTTGCGGTAAATTCCGCGCGTGGTCGAGTCCCTCAAGGTTCCGTATCTCCTCCTGGCGGGACCGGGGCTCCAGGACCCGAACTTCGCGAGGACGGTCGTCCTCATGGGCCACCACACGAAGGACGGTGCGCTCGGCTGGGTCGTGAACCGCCTCCTCGGGCAGCCCGCGGTGACGCTCCTGCCGCCGCCGCTCGACGGCGCCCTCCACCCCGAGACGCCCCTTCACATCGGCGGGCCCGTCCTCACGAACGGCCTCGTCGCTCTCTTCCGCAAGGAGGTCGACGGCGTCGAGTGCACCGAGATGGCGCCCGGCCTGTGGGTGTCGGCGTCCGCCGAGATCCTCCCGAAGCTCTTCGGCAGGGCCCCCGGCCCGGACCCGCCGGACGGCCTGCTCGTGCTCGGCTACGCGGGCTGGGACGCCGAGCAGCTCGAGGGCGAGATGGAGGAAGGCGCTTGGCTCGTCCTCCCGTGGGAGCCGGACCTCGCCTTCACGCGGCGAGTCGAGACGCTCTGGGAGCGCGCGCTCGCGCGGCTCGGCGTCGATCCCGGCTCGGTTTCGTCCTCGTCCACGGGCGTGAGCTGACGGGAACGTGAAGGAGCTCGTCGCCCTCCTCCTCCGCCACGGCACGGGTCTGGTCTTCGGGAACGTCCTCCTCGAGCAGATCGGGTTTCCGGTTCCGGCCTTCCCGACGCTCGTCGTCGCGGGCGCGCTCGCGGCCGACGGGAAGCTCTCCTTCGGGAGGCTCCTCCTCGCCGCCTTCGTCGCGACCGTCGCCGCGGACTCGCTCTGGTTCCTCCTCGGACGCCGCTTCGGCCAGAGAGTCCTCAAGACGCTCTGCCGCCTCTCCCTCTCGCCGGACACGTGCGTGCGGCAGACGGAGGGCGTGTTCGAGAAGTACGGCCTCGCGTCGCTCCTCTTCGCGAAGTTCGTCCCGGGCTACTCGACCGTCGCGCCGCCCCTCGCGGGCGCCGCCGGGACGCCGCTCCCGCGGTTTCTCCTCTTCACGTCGGGCGGGACCCTTCTCTGGGCGGGCTCGGCGCTCGTCCTCGGGCGGGTCTTTCACGGAGCGGTCGAGCGCATCCTCTCCGGCCTCGCGAGCCTCGGGGGCTGGGCGTTCGTCGTCCTCGCCGGAGGCCTCGTCCTCTACATCCTGTTCAAGTGGCAGCAGCGGCGGCGCTTCTACCGCTTCCTCAGGATGGCGCGCATCCGCGTCCACGACCTCCGGAGCCTCATGGACGCCGGGGAGGCCCCCGTCGTCGTCGACGTGCGCTCGCGCGGCGCCCGCCAGCGCGACCCGCGGCGGATTCCGGGGGCCCTGACGATCGACCTCGAGGACCTCGACGCGCACGTCGCGCTCCTGCCCGCGGACCGCGAGATCGTCCTCTACTGCACGTGACCCAACGAGGCGTCGGCGGCCCGTGTGGCGCGCCTTCTCATGGACCGCGGGCTCGGGCTCGTCCGCCCGCTCGAGGGCGGGCTCGACGCCTGGGCCGCGGCCGGCTTCGAGATCGAGAACGAACACATTCCGCTGAGCCCGGCGGGGGCGTTCCTGCCCGCGCCGTGACGGGTCTCAGGCCCGCGCGTAGGTCTCCTCGATGACGACGTCCGGGTGCAGCGAGCGCCTCACCGGGCACGTCTTCGCCGCCCTCACGAGCTTCCTGTAGTCCTCGTCCGAACACGGCGAGTCGATCGTGTAATGCGTCACGAGCTTCGCGATCCGCCGCGGAGGCTGGGCCGTCATGTGCTTCTCGACCGAGAACGTCACGCCGGTGAGCGGGATCCCCGCGCGCGTCGCGTAGAGGCTCAGCGTCGTCACCTCGCAGGCCGCGAGCGAAGCCGCGCAGAGGTCGGTCGGCGAGAAGCGGCTTCCGTCGCCGCCGTTGTCCCTCGGGGCCTGCGTGAGGAGGCGCGCGTGCGAGGGATCGTGGTCGAGTTCGGTCGAGGTCGGAGAAACGAGCTTTCCGGTGATGAGAACGCTCATGCCCTCAGTGTAGACCGGGCGCGGCGGCGCGGCCGGCGGGCGCTGGCCAGGCCGGGAGCGCGAGGAGCCGCTCGGGGTTCACGCGCGCGCCGTTCAGGCGCGCGGCCCAGTGCAGGTGGGGGCCCGTGACGCGGCCGGTCGCGCCGACGAGGCCGACGACCGTTCCCTTCGCGACGACGTCCCCGTCCTTGACGTCGATGCGAGACAGGTGGAGGTACTGCGTGAAGAGACCGTCGCCGTGGTCGAGGAGAACCGTGCCGCCCGAGAAGTAGAGGTCGCCCGCGAGCGCCACGCGCCCGTCCGCCGACGCCGCGACGGGCGTGCCCTTCGGCGCGGCGACGTCCAGCCCGGCGTGAACGCCCGTCGTCTTCCCGTTGTAGACGCGCCGCGAGCCGAAGTTGCCGCCCGGGTACGGAGCGGGGCGCATGAACGACGACCAGCGGCGCGCCGCCTCCGCGCTCCGGTAAGCCGCGCTCACGCGCTCGGCGTCCGCCTTGACGCGCTCCCTCTCCTCCGGCGGGACCTCGACGAACTTCGGGTCGACCGAGAGCTTCTGGACCCGGAAACGGCCGCTCAGGACCTTGATCGGAAGGGCGAGGCGGGAGGTCCCGTCCGCCGACTCCACCGTGATTTCGCGAACACCGGTCTTCGCGTCGAGGTCGACGCCGAAGAGCCCGCGGAAGACGCGACCGGACGGGTCGCGCTCGAGCGGAATGCGCCGGTCGCCGTCGACGAGGGCGAGCTCCGCGAGGGGCGCGTCGCTCGCGACGCGGATCTCCGCGACGCCGCCCTGCGGGAGCGCCTTCGGCGCCGCGACGGCGGACAGGACGGCGGCGAGCAGGAGACCGGTCACGGCGCGAGGTTCAGCGTCTCGACGGGAGGCCGGGCGAGGCGCGTCCCCGTACCGGAGGGGTCACCCTCGCGCCAGGCGGCGAGCTGGTCCGTACGGTGCGGGGAGCCGAGGTGACCGGAGACGCCGAAAGGAATCACGAGCGTCGTCTCCTCCGGCACGCCCCAGTCTACGACGAAGCGCATCGACTGTCCGAACGTCGGCGTCGCCACGCGCGGCGTTCCGCTCGCGCCGGACTGGGGGAACGACGGCGGATCGAAGAGCCATCCGAGCCCGGGCAGGCGCCCGAGCGGGTGCGTCACGGCGAGACGGTTCGCCTCGCCCCAGTGCCAGCGCGATGGGTCCGTGCCGAGGCGCGCGGAGACGTCCGCGAGGGCGGCGCCGAACGCGGCCCTCACGAAGTCGTGCTTCGGCCCGAGGCGTGCGCGCCGGAACACCGCGTCGCCGGACCTCGCGAGCTCGAGGAGTCGCGCGCCGGGCAGTCCGACCCCGAGCGGCACGCGCCACGCGGCAAGGACGCGCTCGGCGAGCTTCCGCCGCACCTCCCGCGCGACCGGGAACGAAGCCGAGCCTGCATCGGCCCGGCCGTCCCAGGCCGCGAAGCGCGCGCCCCACGGCTCGGGCAGGTCGGGCGCGAGCGCCGCGAGCGTTGCCCTCAGGACCGGGGAGACGGTGTCGAGCTGGATCGCCTCCATCGCGGCGCGGTCGAGCGGTTTGTGCTGCCGGGCGGCGTCCGCGAGGAGGTCCGCGATGCGGCGGGCCCGCTCGTTCGAGGGCCAGTCCGACGTGACGACGTGCGGAAAGCGCGTCCCGACGTCGCGCTGGTTCGCAGTCACGATGAAGCCCTCGGGGGGGTCGACGACGCGCGGCATCTCGCCCGGCGGGACATATCCCCTCCAGTCGTTCTCCGGGTCGGCCCCGTCGTAGGGAATGCTGCCGTCCGTGCCCGGGCGCCGGATCGGGACGAGGCCCGTCGCGCGCCAGCCGATCGAGCCGGACGCGTCGGCCCACACGACGTTGTGCGCAGGGAACGGGAACGCGTCGAGCGCCCGCCCGAGGGACTCGCCGTCCGTCGCCGCCATGACGGCGCTCTCGGGCATGCGCAGGAGCGCGGGGTCCAGAGCCGGCCACTTCAGCGCCATGCGGCCCTGGACGAGCGGGCCGTGCGACGTCTCACGGACGACGAGGCTCTCGGGCTTTCCGCCGCGGACGGCGATCGTCTCCGTCCGCTCCTCGAGGTCCTCGAAGGCCGCGCCCCTCTTGACCTTCCTGCCGACGATCGTCTCCCGGTAGAGGTCCTGGACGTCCGTCCGGAGCGTCGTCATTCCCCACGCGACGCGGTCGTTGCGCCCGAGGATCACGCCGGGCAAGCCGGGGATCGTCACTCCCTCGACGAGGCGGCCCGCGATCACGAAGCGCATCGGGAGCCAGATCCCGGGAAGCGTGAGCGAGAGGTGCGGATCGTTCGCGAAGAGGGGCCGGCCGCTCTTTGCCAGAGCCCCGGCGACGGCCCAGGAGTTGGACCCGCGCGGCTCGTCTTCTCCCGGATCTCCGAAGCGCGGGCCGCCAAAGCCCAGCGCGGCGAGCGGAATGCCGCCGAGGTCCGGGACCACCGGCGCCACGAGGGGCGCCGCATCGGGGACGAGGAGGACGTCGTCCGGCGACGCCGTGTCGGAGACGAAGCGGCGGACGGCCGGATCTAAGCGCCCAAGCTTCTCGACCGCGAGGTCGCGCCGCCACGACGTCGAGAGGTCCTCGCACATGAGAAGGTGCACGAGGAGCGCGTCGGCCGCCGTGAAGCGCCGGGGGGAGATGCCGAGCAGCGTGAGCTCGAGGCCCAGCCGGCCCGCGTGCGTGTCGAGGAACGCGTTGATCCCGTCCGCGAGCGCCTCGAGGTCGCCGCGCTCCGTTTCCGGAAGGAGGCGCACGGCCGCCCCGGCGACCCGCGCGAACCCGTACGTGCGGTGGAGACGGTCCGAGGGGAGGAGCGCAGGCCCGAAGATCTCCGCGAGCTCGCCGTGCGCGAGGCGCCGATGCATCTCGAGCTGGAACAGGCGCTCGCGGGCCGTGAGCCAGCCCTGGGCCCGCAGGGCGTCGCGGGCGGTCGCGGCCGTGACGGTCGCGATGCCGCGGTCGTCGAAGGCGACCGACACGCGCGACGAGAGGCCGGGAATCCTCCCGGAAGAGAGATCAGGGAGATTCTTGTGAACGAGAAAGAGCAGGGCGCCGACGGCGACCAGAGCCGCGAGAGCGACTGCGAGGGCGACGGCCGCGAGAGCCCGCTTGATCTCTCTTCCTCAGCCCTTCTTCTTCGCCGGGGCCGCTTTCGCCGGCGCGGCCTTCGCGGGGATCGGGTCGACCCAGAGCTCCTCGAGCGGACGCTGCTTGTCGTTCATGCGCGTCCGGTGCCTGAGGCGCACGCCGCAGGAGGGAATGTCCCAGTACGTCACGGTCGCGTCGCCGGGCACGGGCGTTCCCCCGCCGTAGCGCTCCACGAGGGCGTCGCCGATGCCGGACGGCGGCTCGACGAGGTAGTAGAGGGCGGCGACCTTCGCGTCCGCGGCGTCCGAATCGTAGACGACCGTGATGATCCACGGCCGCCCGGCCGGCCTGTGGATGACCTTGATGTCGCGCGTGACCTTCGCCTTTTCGGGCTCGAGCTTCGCCATCCGCTCGAACGAGAAGGTGCGCGTCTGCCCGATCTCGAGGCCGCCCATGCCCGGGCACGGCGGCGGGGACGGCCGGGAAGTGGCTGCCGGCGTGGGGCCGACCTGCCGGGCCTGGACCTCGATCTGGGCCGCCGCCGGCAGGACCGCGAGGAGTGCCACACACGTCACGAGGGTCTTCTTCATTCCGTCTCCTGAACCGATTCTCCCGCGGCCTCTTCGGCGCGGGCAGGGGATCAACGCGAGGACCGTGCCAGCAGCTCCCGGAGCGAGTCCTCGTGCCAGCCGACGAGGAGACGGCGGCCGATTCGCAGCATCGGCGCACGGAAGTTGCCGGTCGGCCCGCGGAGGTCGTCGAGGGTGACGTCGCGCACGGGAAGCGTTCGTGCCGATTTGCCCCTGGCGAGAATCACGGCGTCGACCCCCGCCAAAAGCGCCCGGGCGTCGGCGTCCGAGAGGGGGCGGGTCTTCGACGGCCGCTCGTCCCGGACGTCCGCCTTCGACCTGTCGAGCACCTCACGGGTGCGTCCACAGCTCGTTCAACCGGCGCGGAAGTAATAGAAATCGACGCGTGCCACGGCTCCTCCGGGCGCGAAGTGTAGCAGCCGCGCGGTTCAGGGCGCGGTCGCGAACTCGAACACGATCCGTCTCATCCGCTCGACTCCCTCGAGGTAGAACGCCAGCCCGATCCGCTCGTTCGCATGGTGGATCGAGGAGGCGTCGAAGTAGCTGACGGCGAACGGCGAGACGCCGTACGCGCGCAGCCCGCGGGCCCTCAGGAACGAGCTCGACGTGTACTGGCCGGACAGCACGTACGGTCCGACGGGAGCGTGGGCCGCGTCCAGCGCGAAGACCTCCGTCACGGCGCGCCAGGCGGGTCCCTCGGCCGGGGACGCGAGGCAGTCGTCGGTCTTCAGGACGACGCGCTTCGTGAGCCCGCGCGCGGCGAGCCAGCCGTCGAGCTCGGCCTCCGCGGCGGACACGGAGGAGCCCGGGAGGAGCGTCCGCACGACGCGCATCGAGAATCCGCCTGACGCCTGCTCCTCGACGCGGCCCGTGTACGCCATGTCCTTCAGGACGGAGCGGTAGACCTCGGGAACGACCTTCCAGAACTCGGTGCCGGGGCCGATCTTCGCGGGGTCCTCGAGCATCCGGCGGCCCCAGACGTCCGAGCGCGTCGGCGCGATGAAGCGCAGGAACTCCCTCACCGTCGGCACCACCTTCAGGGGCTCGGCCTCGTCGCGCGCTTTCACGACCGCCGCGAGGTCTTCGAGGGGCTTCTTCCCGGCCGCGAGAACGTCCACCGAGAGGATGGCTTTCTGCATGACCTCTATTCCGAAGCGTTCGATCTCCGTCGCGTTGACCTCGTTGACCCCCCCCTCGTTGAGGACGTCCGTGACGCCCGCAACGAGGTCGGGGCGGTGCGCGAGGAGCCAGCCGAAACCGAGCGTCTGGTCGTACGACTCCTCGCCCGACTCGACGACGAACAGGATGTCGCGCTCGGGCACGATCCCGGCCTTCGCGAGCGACGTGAGCGCGAGGAGGTCCGCGGCGGCCTGGCCCTTCATGTCGAGCGTGCCCCTGCCGATCAGACTGGCCGCGTCCGGCGGCGCTCCGCGCTCGGCCGCGAAGGGAGGCTTCGTCCAGGCGGCGGGGTCGTCCACCGGATCCACGTCCGCGTGCGCGAGGAGGGCGAGCGCCTCTCCCCGGCGGCGGCCCGTGATTCGCGCGACGAGGACGGGACGCTCCGGGTCGCGCCCGGTCACGACGTACGGGATGCCCGCGCAGGAAAGCTCGCGCGTGAAGACGTCGATCACTCTCCGCGTGATCCCGGGCGGGTTCGACGAGTCGATCCGCACGATCTCGGCGAGGAGCTTCACCTCGGGCGTGTCCATCGCCGCCGCCGCCTCGAGGTCGAGGCGACGGACGGGGACCGGAGGCTCGCGTTTCGCGAGAAGGATCGGGAGTGTCCACGCGGCCACAGCCACGAGCGCCGCTCCTCCGTAGAGCGCGAGACGGCGCCGGGTGTTGCGCGAGAGCGGGCTCATGCGGCAGCGGCCCCGCCTCGCCGTCGGGCCCGGGCGAGCGCCAGGGCGGCAGCCGTCGCGGCGGTGACCAGCGACCCGATCTTCACCCAGCGCGTCTCGGGCCGCAACGTGATCGCGTGGCGGCCCGGTGGCACCCTCAGGCCCGCGAAGCCGAAGGCCATGGGGATCGTCTCGGCCTTTCGGCCGTCCACGGCGGCTTCCTCGACGGCCTCGCGCAGCCGCCACAGCATCAGGAATCCCTCGCCGGGGCCCTGGACCTCGACGTCGAGCGCGAGTCTCGAGGGCCGGTCGTGGACGGCGAGGAGGAGGCCCGGGCCCGGGGCGCCCGGAAAGCCCGGCAGCGCCTCGTCGACGTACGCCGTTCCCGGGTTGGCGCCGTCCTCGAGGAGCCGTGAAAACACGGCGCGCGCGTCGTTCGACGCGACGACGCGGGACGCGAAGCGGAACGGAGGCACGGGCTCCGCGAACCGGCGCAGGGCGGGCCGGTAGCGCCCGTCGTCGCCCTTCTCGCTCGCGAGGACCGCCGATGCGCCGGCGGCCCGGACGATCCGCAGGGGAAAGGGCCCCGGCGCCGGCACGGCCCGGGTGAGAAGGCGCATCCATTCGAACGCCTCGCCGGAGAGCGACAGGTCGTAGTCCTTCTCGAAGACGTAGCCCGCACCGAAGAGCGACCCGTACGCGGGCAGGAGCGACGCCCGCGCCGTCCGGTTCGAGGCCTGGAGATCGTGCAGGTCGTATGCCGGCACAGGTGCGTAGAGGTCCCTGTCGAAAATCCGCGGCGGAGGCCCGTCTCCCGGGGGCACAGGCAGCGCGTCGAGGAGTGCCGGCCGCTGCGTGAGGACCGACGCGTCGTCCATCGGGGAGAGCCGGCGGGCGACGGACTCGCGGTCGACGAGGATCGCGAGCGCGAGGAGCGGGAAAACGACGCGGCGCGCCGGCGATGAGAGAGCGGCGTCGAGACGCGCGAGCCCGAGAGCCGCCAGCGTCGCGAGGCCGAATCCGGCGAGCGTCGCGTGCCGCTCGGGATAGCGGAGGGACCCGAGGAGCGGCACGGCCTTCACCGCGAGATGGAAGACCGGCGTCGCGCCCGCGAGCGCCAGGAGAACGCCGGTGGTCGCGAGGGCGACCGAGGCGACGCGGAGAGGGCCGCGCCAGACGAGGCCGGCGAGGACGAGGAGCCACGCGATGCGCCCGGGCGTCAGGGACGGCAGGTAGGGATAGTGCGAGATGCCGGGCCCGACCGCCTCGATCGTCCAGTCCGCGACGAGCCCGTCGCCGAGGAACTCCTTCAGCCGCGCGGGCTCGAGCGGCTCGAGCGCCGCGGCGCCCTCGCCCATGCCGCCGCCGGGGCCGCGGATGCTTCGCGCCGCCGATGCGGCGGCCGGGAGCAGGGCGACGGCCGAAAGGCCGGCTGCCAGCACGGCCGCGACCGCCAGCGCCGCCAGCGCCGGGCCTCGCCGCGGCCTCGTGCTCCCCGCGGTCTGCGGCGGCGCGGCCAGAAACAGCGCGGCGGCGACCGCGGCCGAGTAGAAGACGAACTCCGGCGCCGACGCGAGGACGACGAAGGCGGCCACCGCGCCGGCCTTGGCAGCCGTGCGGGGCGACGGCGCCCGGACCGCGTCGAGGACGAACGCGGCGAACCACGGAAGGACGGAGAGCGCCGACAGCGTCGGCGGGAACGCCATGACGGACACGGTCGTTCCCGCGAGCGCGAAGACGAGGCCCGCGACCGCTGCCGGCACCGCCGCGAGGCCCAGCCGGCGCGCGAAGGCGGCGAAGCCCGCGACGAGGAGCGCGAGGTGCAGGAGCATCCACGCCTTCATCGCGGCACCGAGAGGCAGCGCCAGAAAGAGGACGTTCGCGGGGTCGAACGGCGCCGCGGACGGCCCCCCGAGGAGCGGCGCGCCGCCCCACCGGAAGCGGTCGACCCACGGGAGCTCGCCCCGGGACAAACCTTCCACGAGATGAGCCTTGAGCGGGTAGAAATAGTAGAGGAGGTCGCGGCCGACGGGCACGCCGCTCCCGAAGAATGCGCGATACGGAATCCACGCGAGGAGAATCGCGGCGAGCACGGGCGCGGCGCGGCGGGCGTTCACGCGCGCCTCCCGGCGAACGCGAGCGCGGCCGCGGCGAGGACCGAGGCGACCGAGATCGCGGCGCCGGCACCCAGCAGCCTGTTCCCGTACGAGAGCGCCACCACGTGAGCGCCCTTCGAGAGGGTCGCCGCCGTCCCGCACGGGTCCGCGGGCCGCAGCGCGAGCGCGCGTCCGTCCGCGAGCGCACGCCAGTTCGGGTCGAAGGTCCGCCCGATCCAGAGCGTCGCGGACGGGGTGGCGACGCTAGCGCGCAGCACGACACGCGAGGCTCGCCGCTCGACCACGAGCACCGAGCCCGTCTCCCCTTCGGGAAGGAGCGCAAACTCGGGTCTGGCGCCCGCGATTTTCACCAGGCGGTCCTCTCCCGTGCGGCCGATCTCCTCCGTCCCGGCCGGATCGGGCCCCGGAGCCGCCGTGCGCACGACCGACACACCCGCCGCGCGGAGCGCGCGCGCCTTTTCCTCTCCCCACGGCTGCGCGGCGGCGGCCGCCGCCCAGCGGACCGCGGAGGCGGGCGTCATGCGGTCGACGTCGTTCTCCCCGGCGTACCGGATCCCGAAGACGGCGCCCGTCTCCGGGCGCAACAGGTCCAGGCCTCCCGCGTCGCGCGCGCGCCTCTCCGCGGTCGCCCGGTCGTCGGCGCCGTCGTCGTAGAAGCGGCCGCCGCCCGCCTGCTCGCGCACGAGCGCGACGTCGGGCGTCTTGCGGCAGTAGAGATCGGCTGGACCGGCGGGACAAGTCCCGGCCACGCGCCGCGCCGCGTCGGCGAGGAAGAGGAGCGCGACGAGGCTGCTCAGGAGCAACGGGTGACGCTGTTTTTCTTTGAAGGTGAAGAGGGGCGACGCGATTGAGAACGCCGCGGCGCACACGAGAAGAGTCCCGGTGGCGGCAAGCAAGGGAGTCCGGAGCAAACCGGCTACCTGGGCGCCAGAGGCGTCGCCGGCGCCCAGCCCCAGACCCCACAACACCCTTCTAAGAAAATCTTCGGCGCCGATACACAAGCCGAGAAGGGTGCCGCACGCGAGCGCCATCACGACAGCCGTCCGAAGCAGAACGCTACGCGCCCTCTCCCGGGCCTCGTATTCGCCGAAGAAGACGGCGTCCACGCCCACCGCGGCCGCGGCCGCAAGCGCGAAGGTCACGAGGAGCCACCATTTTTCCGGATACCGGACGAATGGAAGCGTCCGCGCGACGAGCCCGTAGCCCGGGAGGAAACGTCCGAAGGACAGGAGCGCGCCGCCGGCGGCGAGGGCCAGCGCCGCGCGCCCCCGCGCGTCGCGCCACGCGGCCGCCGCGAAGAGGAGCGGCAGCACGCCCAGCGCGAGGTCGTCGAAGTACGGCCCCCGCGCGTCGAACGTCCCGGCTCCCCAGAACGGGCCTTGCGCGGCGTCTCCCGTGAGGCGCGGCTCGAGGAGGGTGAGGACGCGCGAGGGGCGGACGGACCAGAAGAGCGCGCCGTGCTCCGGGCTCATCCCGGCGCCGCGCGACGAGCGCGCGAGTTCGGCGGCCGCGGGGAGGATCTGGACCGCCGCGACGCCGAGGCCCAGGACGAGCGCGGTGGCCGCCCCGGGGAGAGCCCGTCGGCGGCCCGAGGCCGCGAGCGCGAGAGCGCCGAACGCCGCGGCGCCGATCAGCGTGATCGCGGGCTCGCCGCCGAGCGCCGAGAGGCCGAACGCGAGGGCGGCGATTGCGGCCGCTCGACGGCGCGCGCGCGGCGCGTCCGACGCGAGGCGCTCGATCTCCGCGAACGCGAGCGGGAGCGGCGCCGCCGCGGCGCACGTCGTCATGAACGCCGGCACCGACTGGAAGACGCCGGAGAAGAGCAGAACCAACGTCCCGGCGGCTGCACCGGCGGCCGAGAGGCCGAGGCGGCGCAGCGCCCAGAAGAAGACGACGAGGAGGAGCGCGGCGTTCGCGAAGGAGAGCCCCGTCGGACCGAGGAGGACGACGAGCGGCGACAGGGGCCAGAAGACCGCGGCGTTCGGGTCGGCGGCGAACGCGCGCCCGCCCGACATCCACTCGTTCCAGACCGGCCACTCCCCCGCCCGGAGGAGACGCTCGAGGACGCTGCGCCACGGCACGAAGAAGAACCCCGCGTCGCGCCGGTAGAGCGTCCCCCCCGAGAGGAACGCGTGGAACCGCGCGCCGAACGCGAAGAGGACGACGGCGAGGGCCGCGGCCGCCGGGAGCCGGGAGGCTCGGGCCGATCCCTCCGCCATGCGCGTCAAGGCTTCCGGGCGAGAACGAGCAGCGACATGCCGAAGGACGGCTCCGCGTCCTCCTCGGCCTTCAGGAGCGGCATGAGCCAGCGGAACGCGCCGAGCTGCTGCCGCGGGAGGACCCGCCGGCGGAAGACGCGCGAGTTGAGCCACCAGCCGATCACGCCGGGCCGGTTCAGGTACCGCGCCTTCTCGACCGAGAATCCGGCCTCGCCGACGAGACGCGCGAGGGCGTCCCTGTCGTAGCGCCGGTAGTGCCGGAGCGACTCGTCGAGCGACCCGTAGAGCCCCGGGAGCGCCGGGACGAGGAGCGCGAGGTGGCCTCCGGACGGGAGGACGCGCGCGAAGTCGCGGAGCGTCCCGGCGTCGTCCTCGATGTGCTCGAGGACGTTCAGGCAGACGATGGTGTCGAGGCGCTCGGCCGCGAGGTCGCGGGCGTCGGCCTCCGTCAGAGGAAAGCGGAAGGACGCGATGCGCACGTTTGCGCGGCCCTCGACCTTCGACACGAGCTCGCGGACGTAGTGCGGCTCGATGTCGGAGGCGACGACGCGCTCACGGTCCACGAAGAACCGCGTCTGGTTCCCGACGCCCGAGCCCACCTCGAGGATGCGGCTCCCGAGCCACGGCTCGAAGCGGTCGTGCAGCCACTTGTTGTAGACGGAGAGCCCCTCCATCCGGCGCAGCGTGATCGCGCCGACGTCGCCCTCGGGGGCCTCCCACCGGAAGAACTTGAGGATCGTCCAGACCGCCTGAAAGGCGTCCTTCAGGCCGATTTTCTTGCCTTCCTCGTACGTGCGGCCGTGGTACGAGATCGGCACTTCGAAGATGCGCGCGCGCATCCGCGAGACCTTGCACGTGATCTCGGGCTCGATCCCGAACCTCTGCGACCTGAGGTCGAGCCGGTCCACGACCTCGCGGCGCATCGCCTTGTAGCAGGTCTCCATGTCGGTGAGGTTGAGGTTCGTGAACGCGTTCGACATGAGCGTCAGGAAGCGGTTGCCGACCGTGTGCCAGAAGTAGAGGACGCGGTGCCCGCCCGGGTGGCCGAGGAAGCGCGAGCCGTAGACGACGTCGGCCGCACCCTCGAGGATCGGCCCGAGGACGACCGCGTACTCGCGCGGGTCGTACTCGAGGTCCGCGTCCTGGATGATCACGATGTCGCCCGTCGACGCACGCATGCCCGTCCAGACGGCCGCCCCCTTGCCCATGTTGTGGGGCTGGAGGACGACCTTCACGCCGCCCTTCCCGTCCATCTCGCGGAGGATGTCGCGCGTCCCGTCCTTCGAGCCGTCGTCGACGATCACGATCTCGCGCTCGAGGCCGGGGAGGTCGACGGCCTTCACGCGCGCGACGATCTCGCGGATCGTCGCCTTCTCGTTGTACGCCGGCATCACGATGGACAGCTTCACGGGCTCTTTTCCTTCAGCTCCCAGAGAACGATGGAGTATCCCATCCCTTCCGGCGGCAGCGGGGTCCCGCGCTCCTTGAGGGCGCGGCGGAGGCGTTCGAGGCCGATCGCGCCGGCGCGGTCGCCATGGAAGGCGGCCGCCTCCGGACCGCAGCAGCGGATGAACTCGGAGACCGCGTAGAGGCCCGGCGAGAGCGGGTCGCGCGCACCGTCGTAGAGGCGCGCCTTCGGCACGTAGTACGCGGGATCCGCGCCGCCGAAGTAGGCGACCGTCGTCGCGGCTTCCTCGCCGTGGGCCCTGAGGCGCGTGGCGAGCCGGCCGAGGTCCTGTCCCCAGTCGAGGTTCGAGTCGTTCAGCCACGCGGCCCCGTTCGACGGGCCGCCGGCCGCGGCGTTGAAGAAGGAAAGCTCGTGCGGGTGGACCGCCAGCGTCTCGGCCGCCTGGATCGCGGCGCCCGCCGTCAGGAGCGCGGCGGCGGCGCGAGGCGGGAGCGCGCGGAACACGACGAGGACCGCCGCGGCCGCGAGGAGCGGATAGACCGGGAGCATGTGGCGGATCCCGATGTTGTACGACGTCGCCATGCCCGTCAGGAACAGGTAGGCGACGGGCAGGACGAGCGTCCAGAGGACGAGCGTGAGCCGGTCGCGCTTCACCGCCGCCAGGACCGCGGCGACGGCCAGGACGCCGAGAAAGCCGAGGGAGGTCTTCACGGCGAAGGCGACGAAGAAATAGTCCCAGAACCCGTCCACGGAGAGCTTCCCGTGGAGGAAGTTCACGCCGCCGCCCGTCCGGTTCTGGACCGCGATGCCCGCGAGGCCCGCCACGTAGTGGCCGGCCTCCTTCGAGATCCGCGAGAGCGCGGCGATGCGCTCGACCGTCGGCGCCGGCGCCTCGCGCGACGCGAGGAAGATCCGCACGGCGCCCTCGGCGTCGCGGGAGGACATGTGCCGCATCGCGACCGCGTAGCTCGCGAAGAGGACCGCGGCCGCCGCCGTTCCCGCGAGGACGAGCCCTGCCGCCGCCGTCCGGGAGGCGGGGCGGCCCTCCCGCGCGGCGGACCGCCGCTCGCGCAAGAGGCCGACGAGGGCGAGGATCGCGACCATCGGGACGAGGAGGACGCACGAGAACTTCGCGGCGAGGCTCGCCCCGAGCGCCGCGCCCGTCAGGGCCCAGAGCGCGAGGGAGCGCCGCTCGAGCGCGAGGAGACCAAGGGCGAGCGTTCCGAAGAAGCCGAGCGCCGCCGCGAGGTCCGTGTGGACGACGCCCGCGTGCGCGACGAGGTTCGGCTCGAAGGCGACGAGCGCCGCCGCGAGAAGGCCCGCGGCGCTCCCGCCCCAGTGGCGCACGGCGCCGCCCACCGCGAGGACGAGAACGAAGAAGAGCGCGACGACGGGCGCGCGCGCCGCCCCGAAGAGGCGCTCGGGCGGGAGCGTCGAGCCGAACGCAAACGGCCTCGGCTGCTCGGCGGTCCGCATCGAGAAGGGCTCGTCCATGCGGGGCGGGCGGGACCCGGCCGCGCGCACGGCGAAGCCCGAGAGGAGCTTCACGAGCGGAGGGTGCTCGAGATTCGCGTTGTACGTCCCCGCGATCGCGTACTCGGCGGCCGCGAGCGTGTGAAACGGCTCGTCCATCGTCGGGCTGTCGTCCTTCGCGTGGTCGGCCACGAGGAGGACGCCGAGGATCGCGAGCGTCGAGACGCCGAGCCAGAACCGCACCGGTCCGGAAGAGCGCATCGCGCGATTGTAGGGGGCGACCCTCCGGCGGGCTGCTAGGCTCGCGGCGTGACGACGCGCGCGGAGGGCGCCGGCCGGGACGGGCGGTTCGTGCTCCTCCTCTTCCTTGCGGCGCTCGCGCTCCGCCTCGCGCCCTTTCCCGCCGCGACGGAGCACGGGTGGCGCCTCCTGTCCCCCGACTGCTACGGGCACCTGCGGCGCACGGTCTCGGTCGCGCGGAACTTCCCGCGCGTCCCGTTCCACGACCCGTACCTGAACCATCCCGACGGCGGCGTCTTCATCTGGCCGCCCGCCTTCGACCTCCTCGCGGGAGGGATCTCGCGCGCCCTCTACGGCGCGTCCGCGACGACGGAGCAGGTGACGCGGGTTGCCGCGACGCTCCCGGCGGTCCTCGGCGCGCTGCACGTGATCCCGCTCTTCCTCCTCGCGCGGCGCGTGTTCGGCCGCCGCCGCGCCCGGATCGCCGTCGCCGCGTACGTCGCGATCCCGGCCGCGGTCCTCTGGGGCGGCTTCGGGCACTTCGACCATCACGTCGCCGAGGCGCTGAACCTGCTGCTCGTCCTCGCGGCGGGGGCGTGGGCGTCCGCCGCCCCGCCGGCCGCCGGGCTCCGGCGTGCCGCCGTCTTCGGGGCCGCGATCGCGCTCGCGGTCCTCACGTGGCAGGGTGCCGTCTTCGTCGCGGCCCTCGGCCTCGCCTGGGCCGCCGTCGCGCTCGGCGAGGGGGTCGGCGCCGCCGCCCTCGCGTCCGCGCTCCTCGTCGCGGCCGCCGCCGCGCTCACGCTCCCGAAGGAGCCCGTTCCCTTCGCCTTCGTCTCGTTCGGCTGGTTTCAGCCGGCGCTCCTCGCGCTCGCCGCCGGCCCGCTCCTCGCGCTCGCCGCGTGGCGCGCGCCTACGCCGCGGCGGCGGGCCTTCTGGGTCCTCGGCGCGGCGGTGGCTCTCGCCGCCGCGCTGCCCTTCACGAGGCGCATCCTCGACGCCGTGTTCCGCGGCGGGACGTACCTCTTCAAGGAGGGCGGCGGCGCCCGCGCCGACGACTTCGCGGACGGCGGCTTCCTGTCCTACCCGCCCGACTTCCTGCGCCTCGTCGCCGAGTGCCAGCCCCTCGTGCGCGGCTGGCGGTCCTTCGAGCGCGCCGTGCGCGAGCTGTCCCCGGGCGTCCTCCTCGTCCCGCTCGCGATCCTCGCGTGGCTCCAGCCGGCCGCGCGCCGGCTCCGCCTGCCCTTGCGTCCGCGCGCCTCCGCGCGCGCCCTCGTCGCGCTCTTCGCGGCCGCCGTCCTCGGGATGGCGCTCTTCCAGCAGCGCAACGTCTACTACGTCTCGATCTTCGCGGCGCTCGCGCTGGCCGAAGGGATCGCGCGCGTCGCGCCCCGCCGGCTCCGCGGGCGCTCGCGCGCGCTCGTCCCGCTCGCTCTGGCCGCGTGCCTCGTCGTCGTTCCCGGCGCGCCGTACCTCGCCCGCGCCCGCGCCTTCGCGGACGGGCCCGGGTACGACTTCCTCGACCTCCTCGCCCGCCTGCGCGCACTCGACCCGCCTCCGTTCGACGCCGCCCGCCTCCCGCCGCCCGCGCCGGGAGAGATCGCCGGCGTGATGCCGCCGTGGTCGGCCGGCCACTTCGTGACCGCGATCGTGGAGCGTCCCTCCGCGGCCGACCCGTTCGTGTACGGCTGGCGCCGGCAGTGCCGCCTCTTCACTGCGACCGACGACGCCGAGGCCTTCGCGATCCTGAGTGGCGCGAAGTGCCGGTACCTCCTCACGGCCGACCTCACGGCGCTCCTCCCCGCGTACGCGGCCGCCGCGGGCCGAACGCCGGGACCGACCGCGGCGATGTTCGCGCGCCGCGTTCACGAATCGGACGCCGAGCGCCCCGTCCCGTTCCTCGTCCGCGTGCTCGACTCGCGCACGGGCTCGCGGCGGCCGGACGGGCGCTTCCTGCCGCAGTTTCGCGTCTTCCGGGTCGAGTCCCCCTAGAATCCCTCAGTGCCGGTCTTCGGGAAGCGCGTCGCGGTCGTGATGCCCGCCTACCACGCGGAGAAGACGCTGCACGCCGCGTTTCAGGAGATCCCGAAGGAGTGGGTCGACGACATCATCCTCGTCGACGACGCCTCGAAGGACCGGACCGTCGAGGTCGCACGGACGATCCCCGGCGTCCACGTCGTCGTCCACGGGGAGAACCGCGGCTACGGCGGGAACCAGAAGACGTGCTACGCGACCGCGCTCGCGCGCGGGGCGGACATCTGCGTCATGGTCCACCCGGACCATCAGTACGACGCCTCCGTCCTCCCGGACCTCGTGCGCCCCATCGCCGAGGGACTCGAGGACGCGATGTTCGGGAGCCGCATGCTCGGCGGGCGGCCGCTCGAGGGCGGCATGCCGAAGTGGAAGTACCTCGCGAACATCTTCCTGACGGCGATCGAGAACGCGACGTTCTACCTCTACCTCACGGAGTACCACTCGGGCCTGAGGGCATACTCGCGGAAGTACCTCGAGTCCGTGAATCTCGACGCGTTCTCCGACGACTTCGTCTTCGACACCGAGATCATCGCGGCCGGCATCTGGAAGGGGATGCGCATCCGCGAGGTGCCGATCGTGACGCGGTACTTCGACGACGCCTCGCAGATCAACTTCCGCCGCTCCTGCATCTACGGTCTTTCGATCCTCTGGGTCATGGCGCGGTACAAGATGCACAAATGGGGCTGGCGGAAAGACCCCCTCTTCGCGTGAGTGCGCGGCGCTTCGCGCCCACGCCCGCCCTCGCCGCGGCGCTCGTCCTCGCCGCGGCCGTCCTCCTCGCGCAGCGCGATCTCCTGACGGGGGCCTCGACGCCCGCGTACCGCGACCTCGGGACGACGCAGCGCCCGTCCCGGGCGCTCGCGTCCACGCTCGGGGCCGCGAGATCTCAATCCGTCCGCCTCGTTCGGCCAGGCGTACCGCGGCAACCCGAACCTCGTCCTCGCGTACCCCTTTCCGGTCGCGCCCCGCTGGCTGGGCGTCCAGCTCCTCCTCCATCTCGGGCTCGGCCTCCTCGGGGCGTTTCTCTTCCTGCGGACCGAGGTCCGCTCGGACGAGGCCGCCCTCCTCGGCGCTCTCGCCTGGGGCCTCTCGGGCTTCGTCCTGTCCTCCGCCGCGTTCCTGAACGCCGCGACGACGCTCGCCTGGGCGCCGTGGCTGCTCTTCGCCGTCGCTCGCGCACGGGCGGCGGACGGTGCGAGGGCCACGGTGCGCGCGGGCCTCGTCGCCGTCCTCGCGTCGTACCTCCTCGTCCTCGGCGGCGAGCCCGCCCTCGCGGCCCTCGCTCTCCTCCTCGCCTTCGCGTGGGCGCTGCGCGGGCCCTCTCCCGAGCGCCTGCGCGGCGCGGGCGCGCTCCTCGGCGGCGGGCTCGTCGCGGCCGTCCTCGCGTCCCCGTGGCTCGTCGAGGTCTGGAAAGCGTCGCAGTTCGCGTCGCGGCGCGTCCACGGCTTCTCGTGGCAGGAGTTCTCGGCCGTCGGATTCCACCCGCTGCGCTTCCTCGAGACTCCGTTCCCGCAGCTCTTCGGCGATCCGTCGCGCGTCGTCTCCGGCGCGTTCTGGGGCTTCGCCGCGACGCAGGGGAACCCGCCGTACCACGCCTCGCTCGGGTTCGGCGTCGTGCCGTCCGCGCTCGCGCTCGTCTTCGTCCTCTCGGCGCGCCGTAGCGAGGCCCGCTTCTGGATCGCGACCGCCGCCGTCGCGCTCGCCGCGTCCTTCACGCCGTGGCTCCCCGGAGCGCGCGGCGTCTACGAGGCGCTGCCGTTTCTCCACGTCCTGCGGTACCCCGTGAAGGCGCTCTTGCCGTTCACGATGGCCGTCGCCGTCCTCGCGGCGTACGGGGCCGACCGCCTTCTCGTTCAGGAAGCGGTTCCCCGTTTCCGGCGGCGGGCCTCGCGGGCGCTGCTCGTCCTCGCGGCCCTCTTCGGCGCGGCTGCGATCGCCGCGCGTCTTTCGCCGCGAACGGTCCTCTCGATCCTCCTGAGGCTCTGGGATCCCTCGTGGGCGTCGCCGCCGGACGTCGTCCTCGCGCCCGTCCTCGCGCGGCTCCCGTCCGAGGCCGCGCTCGCGGGCGCCGGCCTCGCCGTCCTCGGTCTTCTCCTCGCCCGGGGGGCGCCGGACGCGCGCGGCGGCGCTCTCCTCCTCGCGGCTGCGGCCGTCTCCCTCCTCGCGTACACGCCTGCTGCGATCCCGCGAGTCCCGGCCGCGGTCTTTGCGGAGGCCTCGCCGCTCGTCGCCCGCGCGGCCGCACTCGGGGGCCGCGTCTTCGAGCGCGCCGGCAAGGATTTCGACGCCGTGAGGCGCGGGGCGCACGGCCGCGTCGAAACCGGCGGCATCCTCGATCTCGCGCTCGCGCAGGCGCGGCAGGGCTGGGCCCTCTCGGGCGCTCCGCACGGCCTGAAGTACGCGTGGGACCCCGACCCCGACGGCAGCTACACGATCCTGAACCGGTACGCCGCGGACGTCCTGAAGCAGCGCACGTGGGAGAAGCGCCTGAAGTGGCTGCGCGCCGCCGGCGTGGCGGCCATCATCGCGGGCGACGTGCCGCCTGAGACGCCAGGCCTTTCGCCCGTCTTCGTCGAGGGGTCCGCGGGTGTGCCCGTCACGCTCTGGCGCGTCGAGAACGCTCTGCCGGGATTGAGGCGGGCAGGCCGCGTCGTCGTCGCGGATTCGGTCAACGCGACCGTCGACGCCTTCGAGGACGCGGGCTTCGACCCGGCGACGGACGTCGTCGTCCACGCGAAGAACGCCGCCGCGGTCGCGTCGTCCGTCCGCGACCCGTCCGCAGTGGCACGTCTCGTCGAGGACGGGCCGGACCGGCTCGTCGTCGAGACCTCGGGAGCGCGTGCGGCGATCCTGCGCGTGGACCGGAGCTTCACGCCGCGCGTGACGGCCGCGGTCGACGGCAGGCCCGCGACCGTCTACGCGGCCGACGTCAACCTGATCGGGATCCCCGTTCCGTCGGGACGCTCGCGCGTCGTCGTCGACCTCGCCCCCTGAGGGCGCCCGCGGCGCCGCCCGCCGTCACCAGCGGTGGAACGCGGGGTGGCCTTCCTTCACGGCGACGAACGTGCCGCGGCACGTCGCGGTGATCTTCCCGCCGGCCTCGACCGTGGCCTCGACGACCGCGCGGTCGGCCGTCGACTCGACGACCCTCGCGCGCAGGTGAAGCGGCTCGGAAATCGGCGTCGGGCGCTTGAGGACGACGTGGAAGTCCGCCGTGACCGTGGAGGGCAGCACCCCGTCGCCGGCCTTCTGCATGAGGTGCCAGGCGGCCGTCCAGTTGCTGTGGCAGTCGAGGAGAGACCCGAGGATCCCGCCGTTCACGACGCCTTCGAACGCGAGGTGATGCGGCTCGGCCGTCCACGTCGCGACGACCTCGTCGCCCTCGACGAAGCTCCGGATCTTCAGGCCCTTCTCGTTCGAGGGGCCGCAGCCGAAGCACACGGTGTTCTGGCCGTACGTCTCCTGCAGGCTCTTCATGCGCCGGATGATGCCTGAGTCGCCACCGGCGTCGCCCGTCCCGGGAGAGTCGTCCACGAGAGAGCCTTGATCGGGATTTCTTTTTGCTCCCTCTCAAATCCTGCAAGCGGCTTTACAGAGAGCAAGGGTCTGCAAATTTCTTCGAAGGTAATAAAGGACACGCCGTCGCGCTTCCACGCGGCGATCTGCTCCCGGAACCAGTCGTGATACGAGGCGGCGCCTTCGATCTCCGTGTGAATCGAGTGCACGTGAAGCGGGCCGCCTCCCCGCACCGCGCCGTCGCCCCCCGGCGCTCCTTCCCCACTCACACCCACTCGAAGAAATTTGCAGACCTTCTCCCGCTGCGATCCGGTCCCAGGCAAGGGGAGGGCCAGGAGCTCGTCCAGCGTCGGCAGCGTCGACGGAATCTCCAGCACCTGGCTCGCGGTCCCGTCCGCGCGCAGCGCATGGAACGGCCCGCCCCCGCGCGTGTCGGACGTCGCGAGGATGCCGTGCGCCTCCTGCACCTCGACGGAGAGCGGCGTCGCCGTCCAGCCGGGCGCGGCCTGGAACGCGGCGGGCGCTCCGAAGATCTCGAGGAACCGCGCGTGCTCCTTCGCGACGACGGCTTCGATCTCCTCGCGCGACATCCTCGGCAGATGGTCGTGCCAGTCGATGTGGTCCCACGCGTGGATGCCGACGGAGTGCCCCGCCTTCGCGGCCTCGCGCATGCGGGCGACCGTCTCCTTTCGCCCGCCGATGTCCGGCGCGGGGAGGAGCGTGCCGTAGAGCATCGTCTTCCAGCCGTAGGACGCCGCGGGGCTCGCGGAGAGGACCTTCTTCACGAAGCCCCGGCGGAAGACGCGCTTGATCGCCTTGCCGCTCGTGTCCGGGCCGAGCGAGAAGAAGAACGTGGCCTTCACGCCCTCTTTCGCGAAGAGGTCGAGGAGGCGCGGCACGCCCTCGAGCGTTCCGCGGTACGTGTCGACGTCGACCTTGAGGGCGAGCCGGGCGCTCAGGGGTCAGACCTCGGGCGGCTTCCGGCCCTTGAGGTAGAAGTCGAGCGTCTTCCCGAGGCCCGTCGCGAAGTCCGTCTTCGGCGTCCACCCGAGGAGCCTCTTCGCCTTCGCGACGGACGGGACGCGCGTCGTGATGTCCTGGTAGCCCTCGCCGTAGTACTCCTTCGAGGAGACCTTCACGATCCTGGCCTTCTTCGCGGCGGCCGCGAACTTCGGGTACGTCGCGACGGCGTCGATGAGCGCGTGCGCGAGCGTCTCGATCGAGAGGTCGGCCGACGGGTTCCCGAGGTTGAAGATCTGGCCGTCGGCCTTCCCCTTCGGGTTCTCCAGGATCGTCATGAGGCCGTCGATCCCGTCCTCGATGTACGTGAAGCACCGGCGCTGCGAGCCGCCGTCGACGAGCTTTATGGGTACGCCGTAGAGGATGTTGTGGAGGAACTGCGTCAGGACGCGGCTCGACCCTTCCTTCGGGGCGTCGATGTTGTCGAGGTGCGGGCCGTACCAGTTGAATGGCCTGAAGAGCGTGTACTTCAGGCCCTGCGCCGTCCCCATCGCCGCGATGACGCGGTCGAGGAGCTGCTTGGAGGCACGAGTAGATCCATCGCGGCTTGGCGATGGGTCCGTAGACGAGCGGCGACGTGTCCTCGTCGAACTCCTTGTCCGGGCACATGCCGTAGACCTCGGAGGTCGACGGGAAGACGACGCGCTTGCCGTACTTCCCCGCCATCTTGACGATCCGGAGGTTCTCCTCGAAGTCGAGCTCGAAGACGGAGAGCGGGTTCTTGACGTACGTCGCGGGCGTCGCGATCGCGACGAGCGGCAGGACGACGTCGCACTTCTTGACGTGGTACTCGATCCACTCGCGGTTGATCGAGATGTCGCCTTCGAGGAACCGGAACCGCCGGTCTTGGAGGAACTCCTCGATGCGATCGCTGCCGACGTCCAGGCCGAACACCTCCCACGGCGTCGTCGTGAGAATCCGCCGCGTGAGGGCGTTGCCGATGAAGCCGTTGACGCCGAGGATCAGGACTCGCATGCGCCTCCCCTTTTCCCAGGTTCGATCCGATCGAGTCTACCGGCGCGGGAAGATTCCCGAAGGGCGCATGAGCCAGTCGCGGAACGCGCCGGCGTCGAGGTCCATTCCGCCTTCCGGGCGCGCCGACAGAATCTCCACGGTCCGGTCGTCGCCCGCGTAGACGATGACGGAGCTCTCCGTGGGCTCGACCTTCCCCGCGAAGACGTCGTGGCCCGCGTACGGGGCGAGGCGCGTCTTCCAGACCGTGACCGTCTTGCCGAACACGTCGGTGAACGCGCCCGGCCACGGTTTCGTGACGGCGCGAACGAGATCGTGGACCTCCTTCGCGCTCTTCGTCCAGTCGATCTCGCCGTCCTCGGGCTTGCGCCCTCCGAAGTAGCTCCCCTTCGAGAGGTCGAGCGGCGTCCGCGGCGCCGTGCCGGCCTTGAGCTTCGGGAGCGCCCGCGCGAGGACCGTGACCGCCGCGTCGCCCACGCGCCGCGAAACGCCGAGGATGTCGTCGTCGGGCCCTATCTTGACTCGCTCGGCGTCGACGAGGTCGCCGGCGTCGGGCTTTCCCGTCATGTAATGCAGCGAGGCGCCCGTCTCGGTCGCGCCCTTCAGGATCGCCCAGTTCACGGGCGAGCGGCCGCGGAACGCGGGAAGGACGGAGCCGTGCATGTTCAGGGCGCCGTGCCGGGCGAGCGCGAGGACGCTCTCGGGGATCATCTTCTTGAAGTAGAACGAGAACAGGAAGTCCGGCGCCACGGCGCGGATGCGCTCCTCGTCGGCCGGGTCGTTCAGGTCCGCGACGACGCGCGGCTCGAGGCCGTGCTTTCTCGCGAGGTCCGCGACCGATCCGAACCACCGCTCTTCCCCCGGAGCATCGGCGTGCGTGAAGACGAGGCGGACGCTCTCGCCCTGGTCGAAGAGCCACTCGAGGCACTTGTAGCCGACGTCCGAGTACGCGCAGACGACGATTCCGCCCATGTGTCAGCCCCCCCACACCTTCCGGATGAGGAAGCGCGGCCGGCCGCGCACCTGCTGGTAGATGCGGCCCACGTACTCGCCCACGATGCCGATGCCCGCCATGAGCACCCCCATGACGACGAACGCGAGCGCGAAGAGCGTGAAGACGCCCTCCACCTCGGCGCCGACGACGAACCTCCGGACGAGGAGGAACAGGCCGAAGCCGACGCCGGAGACGGCCGTCACGAACCCGAGCAGCCCGAAGAGTTGCAGCGGCACGACGGAGAACCCGGTCATGAGGTCGAAGTTCAGGCGCACGAGCTTGTAGAGAGAATACTTCGACTCGCCCGCCGTCCGCTCGGCGTGGGCGACGGGGATCTCCACCGGGCGCCGCGCGTACTGCTGGGCGAGGGCCGGGATGAACGTCGCGGCCTCGTCCGAGGCGGACATGACGTCCACGACGTCGCGGTGATAGCCGCGGAGCATGCAGCCGTAGTCGTTCAGCTTCATCCCCGTGATCGCCGCCGTCGTCCGATTCACGAGGCGCGAGGCGGCGCGCCGGAAGAAGGTGTCTTGCCGGTTCTGCCTGACCGTGCCGACGACGTCGGCCCCGGCGTCCATCGCCGCGACGACCTTCGGGATCTCCTCGGGCGGGTTCTGGAGGTCCGCGTCGAGCGTGATGACGTACTCGCCGTCCGTCGCCGTGAAGGCCGCGAGGATCGCCATGTGCTGCCCGGCGTTCCTCACGAGCTCGACGACCTTGATCGTCCCGGGGTTCGCGGCCGCGGCGGCCCTGAGGATCTCGAGCGAGCGATCCCGCGAGCCGTCGTCCACGAAGACGACCTCGAACGGCCGGCCGAGCCCCGCGAGGACGGGAAGAAGGCGCGGAAGGAGCTGCGGGAGGTTCGCTTCCTCGTTGTAGACCGGGATCACCACGGACACCTTCCGCGGCACCATGGCCTGTTCGTCGTTCTGGTTCACCGACGCGATTCTAGCGGGGTGGCGCCGGGCGTTGTCCTGCGCCCGCGCGTGCCAGCTCGCCGAGCCCGCCGCGGACCGCGGGCTGGTTGGGGTCCACGGCCAGCGACCGGGTGAAGAAGTCCTGGGCGCTCGCGAGGTCGCCGAGACACCACGACGAGAGCGCCATCAGGTTCAGCGCTTCCGTGTCGCGGGGATTCCGCGCCGACAGGTCCCGAAAGATCTTCTGCGAGGCGGCGCAGTCCTTCGCCTCGAAGAGAACCTTCCCCAGCGACGCCCGGTACCTGAGGTTCTCCGGAAAGGCGTCCACCGCCTTGCGAAGAAACGTCACGACCTGCAGACGGGCTTTCGGATCCTTCCCGCCGCGGTCCGCGTACGACGCCACGCGGCGGTACACCGCGGCCTCCGGGTCGTGATATCCGTTCCGCACGGCGGCCAGCAGGGCCTCGTCCGACTCGTCCCACCGGCCGAGGATCTGGAGCGCGACGGAGGTGTTGAAAAGCACCGTCGGCGCCTTCGGGTTGACCTCGAGAGCCTTGCGATACCACGGCAGCGCTTCCTTCGCCTGACCGCGGGCCCGAAGAAAGGTCCCGATGTTCTGGAACGTGCCCGCCGTCTCCGTGCCGGCGCGCTCGGGCGGGCGCGCGTCCACCGCGGCTGCCTCGGCCCCCGTGAGGTAGCCGAGGGAGATCAGCTTCTTCGTGAACTCCTCGCCGGCCTTCCTGTCCGTCTCGCTCGAGGGATTACGGACCGCGAGTCGCTCGACCTTGAAGGTCTTCACCCACGAGACCGCCGGCGGCGCGGCCGGGACGCGGCCCGCCGCGAGCCCGGACACGGGCCGGCCCTCGAACGCCGGGTCGGCCGGAAGGCCGAGGAGGCGGCAGAGCGTGGGCGTCACGTCGAAGATTCCCGCCTTCCCGCGTGCGGCCGCCGGTGTGAACGCGGGCCCCTCCGCCGCGAGGATGCCCGGCGACTCGTGCCACAGGAACGCCGTGTCGAACTGGATAGACGAGGTGACGGCCGGCCGATCGTTCCACTTGAAGCCGTGGTCCGAGACGAGAACCAGGTTTCCTGCGGCGTTCTCGGCCCGCTTCATGAACTCGCCCAGGATCCGGTCGGCTTCCTGGAAGTACGCCGCGACGCCGCCCGAGTATTTTCGGAAGTCCTCCTCGGAGATATTCGGGAGCTTCGGCGGGTAGAAGCGCGCGAGGAGGTGTCCGATCTCGTCGGTCCCCTCGAAGTACACCATCGTGAGGTCCGGCTTCTCGCGGTCGTAGAGCTCGAGCGCCGTCCGCGCGTAGACGCGCGTCGAGCCGAGGATCTTCTGGTAGCCCGTGATCGGGTCGGAGAGGTCCTTCTTCGCGGCGACCGCCGCGTCGAACTCGGCTTTCGTGATGCGGAGCGCCCGCGAGACCTCGTCGAAGCCCGGCGTCCCGTCGCGCCGCCCCACGAGGCGGACGCCGTCGGCGAGCGTGTCGGGCCAGGTCAGCGCCGGCGAGCCGCTCAGGACCTCGGCCGGGAAGAGGACGGGCGAGGCGCGGTCGGAGACGAAAAAGCCGTTGACCTTCTCGGCGGGCCACGTCGCCCACCAGCCGACGACGCCGACCTTCAGCCCCCGGTCGCTCGCGACGTTCCAGACGGCCGGGACCTTCCGCGACCAGCCCGAGATCGGGAGGCGCGCGCGTGTCTTCGGGTCGAGCTCCTGGAAGTCCGCGACGCCGTGGTCCACGGGCGTGCGCCCCGTCGCGAGCGTCGTCCAGATCAGCGGCGAGATCATCGGGTTCACGGTCTCGAGGTTCCACGTGCGGCCCTTCGCGACGAGCGCCGAGAGGTTCGGCAGTGAGCCCGCGTTGCATGAGGGGGTCGAGGAGCTTCCAGTCGCCCCCGTCCCAGCCGACGACGATGACCGGCCCCGGGGCTGTGGCGCCGGATAGGCGCGCGAAGCTCGCGAGCAGAGCGGCTCCGCATAACAGGAGGAGCGGGCGTCTCATGGCAAGAAAAAAGGGGAAGCCGTGCGGCTTCCCCTCGAGTCTAACCGGATGAGGCGATCAGAAACTGACGCGGGCTCCGAATTTGACTATCCGCCCCGGGCTCCTCCACGTCACGAGGCCGTAGTCCGGGTTCGCGGCCGTCGGGTTCGTCACGACCGAGCAGTTCGTCACCGTGCCTCCGGTCGGGGGAGGCGCCAGAGTGCAGTCCTGGTTCCGGCCGAGGACTTCCTGGTTGTTCAGAAGGTTGTTGCCCTGGAGGATCAGCGTCGCCGTCATCCCGCTGAACCTCATCTGGTAGGACGCCGAAAGGTTGAAGTCGTAATTCCAGGGCAGCCGGCCGGCGCTGCCGGTCGGGACGACCTGATAGCCCTCCGCGCCGTAGCCGCTGTTGAAGTAGCCGTACTCGGACAGGGGCGTGCCGGAGCGCAGGTGCGCGCCGAGCGCGACCGTCAGGCCGAACGGCATCGAGTACGCCCCGTCCAGCCGGAACTGGTGCCGCCGGTCGAGCGCGAGGTTCCCGTACGCGTTCTTCAGGAAGAGCGGGTAGTCGTAGTCGGCGTTGATGCCGGGGTCCGTCTGGCCGCCGCCCGGATACGCGAACTCGCCGATCGAAGCCTCGCCGTTGTAGTTGCCGTACAGGTGCGACCAGAGATAGCTGAACTGCGCCCACACCTCGTTCGAGATGCGGCTCTTCGCGACGAACTCGACGCCGTAGAACTTCCGCTCGGCGGCGGGAATGGCCACGTTCGTCGTCTGGGGGCCGGTGCACTGCGACTGCGCGGAGTTGCCGCTCGAGTCGATGTAGTCGCGCCCGTCGCACGTGTGGACTCCCTGGCCCGTCGAGAAGGGGCTGCTCGAGCCGGGGTTGATGATGACGCACGTGTTGCCGTTCGCCTCGGGATAGCCCGCGTCGAAGTCGCACCGGTCCTCGATCGTCCGGCCCAGGTCCCGGTAGGTAACGCGGGTGGCGACCGAGAGCGACGAGCTGAGAGCCTTCTCGAAACCGAGGGCGTACTCGTCCTGGTAGATCCCCTTCAGGTTGTCCTGGAACGGCTCGGGGGAGAACCCGCCCTGCGTGAAGGCCTGCCGGCCGATCGTCGCATCCTGCGCGAGGGCCGCCTGCGTCGTGGCGGAGTTGTAGTTGAACGTGGTCGCGTCGATCTTGCCGCCGTACGAGCGGACCGTGAGGTCGGTCGGCAGCGCGTAGTAGAAGCGGCCGTACGAGGCCGAGACCTTCGTCGAGCCGTCCTTCGCCGGGTCCCAGGAAATGCCGATGCGGGGCTGCCACTCGTTCTTCAGCGTGAACGTCTGGCCACCCTGCTGGATGACGTTTCCGCTCCCGTCCACGACCTGCTGGTTATAAATCTTGCTGCCGTCGTACTGGCGGATGTCCTCCTGGTCCCAGCGCAGGCCGACGTGGACGGCGAGGTTCGCAAGCACCTTCCACGAGTCCTGGAGGAACGCGCCGGTTCGGTATGCGCGCGGCTGCACCGTGTTGCCGCCGGCCAGCCACGCGTTCTGGAGATTGCCCTTGTCCGTCGAGAGCGTGTAGAACTCGTGCCCGTAATAAACGGCGTCGCCTGCGTGTGCGCCGGTGCAGACCGCCGGGTCGCACGCGTAGATCCGAAGCCGTGAACCGCCGCTGTAGACGTCCGTGGACTCGGTCAGGTTGTTCTCGTAGTCGATCCCTGCCTTGATCTCGTGCGCCCCGAGGAAGAAGGACTGGCTCGCCTTGATGGCGTCCCGCTTGGACTGGTTGTAGTCGCGGAACCCGCGGATCGAGCCGAAGCCGCCGGAAGCCGTGGGGTTGTTCAGATCCTGGGTGTAGTCGAGAACGGACACGGCGTCCGCCCCTTGCCCCGTGACCGTGTAGCGGTCCTTGTGCTCGGAGAAGCGGATGTCGAGGAGGCCCGTCGATCCGAAGAGCTGCGTGGCGCCGATCGCGAAGTCGGTCGCGCCGATCTTGCGGGTGCCATCCTGCGAGAGGGGGTTGTCCGAGGTGAAGTTCCTGAGGGCTCCTGTCCGCGTCTCCGGGTCGCCGAAGATCGTCCCGACGATCGTCGTGGAGTCGGTCGGGCGCGCCGTCAGCTTGGCGGAGAAGAGGTCCGCGTGGTACGTGATCGGGAAGTTTTCCCCCGCGTTCGGCAGCCCCGTCCCGGCCAGCGTGAGCTGGTCCACGTCCGAATTGACGCGGTTGTACGCGGCGAAGAACCAGAGGCGATCCTTGATGCCGTATCCCCCGACGTCGACGCCATAATCCCCGATGTTCGCCTGCGACGTGTCGACGCCGGCCGGCGGGCCCGTGTAGTTCTGGTCGGTCTCGGCGGTCCCCTCGCGGGCAGCCGTCGTGCTCTTGGAGTTGTAGTACCCGAAGGCGTCGGCATGGTACTCGTTGCCGCCCGACTTCGTGACGACGTTGATGATGCCGCCCATCGCGCGGCCGTACTCCGCCTCGTAGCCGCCGGCCTTGACCTGGACTTCCTCGACGAACTCCGAGCTGATCGCCTTGCCCTGGAAGCCGCGGATGACGTTCGTCGTGTTGACACCGTCCACGAGGTACTGGTTCTCGACCGACGTCGCGCCGTAGATCGAAAAAGCGAGCGCGCGGCCCTGCGTGTCGCCGGAGTCCATTCCAACGCCCGGGTTGATCTCGACCGCCTGCGCGTAATTGCGGCCAAGCGGAAGCTTCTGGACGACGTCCTGCCGGACGTTGAAGCTGGACGCGGCGTCGTTCGTGTCGACGACCGGCGTCTCGCCCGTGACGACGACTTCCTGCCTGACCGAGATCTCCATTCGGATCGGCACGCTGGCCGTGGCGTCGAGGGTGACGATCACGCCGCTTCGCTCGACCTTCCGGAAGCCCGAGAGAGTGGACGTCACGGTGTACGAGCCGGGGGGAATCGACGGGAAGCGGAAGCGGCCGTTGGTGTTCGTGACCACCGTCCGCGGCCCCTGAAGGCTCGGCGACTTCAGGGCGACGCTGGCGCCGGGCAGCGGAGCGCCGTTCGCGTCGGTGACGGTGCCCTCGATGCCGCCCGTGGTCTGCGCAAGGACCACGTTCGCCTTCAGGCCGAGAACAACAGTGAGCGCGAGCAGAAGGAATATGCCTGGCCGACGGGATCTCATCGCTGTTTCACCTCCTGAAATTGAATAAAAAACACCCCTACGCAGGAGACTCACTCTCAATTACGACCTTCGGAACTTGGGCGACAAGTGCTGCAAAATGTCTGCCGACAGAGCGAAAGGACGGCTACCGCCTAAGTCATTGCAATTAAACAAGCGTCTTGCAAGCGGCCATCCAACTCCTTGGAGACCGATCCGGCGGGCCGGTTTGTCAGGGGCGGCAGCTCCCGCCTGGCCATCAACGGCGCGACGCGTTACTGCGGTTCCGGAAGGCGGCGGCCTTCTGCTTTTCGCCGACGGCGTCGAGAGTGTTCGCGGCCAGGAGGTAGCTTCTCGGCGAGGGGTTCGCGCGGACCATCTCGTTCAGGAGCTTGTCGAGCTCGGGCCGGTCACCTTTCATGAAGCGGATCACGGCCAGGTTCGCATACGGCTCGGAATGTGCGGGAAACGCCCGGATCTCCGCCCGGAAGGCCGCCTCCGCCTCCTCGAGCCGATTCATGCGGGCCAGGGCGTCACCGCGGAGGAACTCGAGGTTGTAGACGGACCCCAGCCGCTTTTCCGCGGCCAAGGCCTGCGCGTTCTCGACCACCTGGAGCGCCTCGGCGGGCTTGCCCGCGCGCAGCTTGACCTCGGCGAGGACAAGGATCGCGGAGGCCTGGGGGTTGCGCGACGCCGCGGCCGCCCGCGCCTCGCTCTCGGCGGCGGCGAGGTCCCCGCGCGCGAGGGCGACGTCGGCGAGAAGCTCGTGCGCCCGGGACGGGAGCGTCGCGAGCGACGCTCTCGCGAGCCGCTCCGCCTCGTCGAAGCGGCGTCGCCGCAGCTCGACGAACCCGAGCTCGAGGGAGATGTCGGGCAGGAGGACCGGCGAGCGGTCCAGAGCCTGGCGATACGCGGCTGCCGCCTCGTCGTCCCGGCCGGCTTCGGACAGCAGCTCGCCGAGCTTGACCCAGGCGTCGAACATCGCCGGGTTCTCCCGGACGCTCGCGCGCAGGATCTCGATCGCCTCGGGAACCCGTCCCTGGGACGCGAGGTGCCAGGCTTCTTCCATCCGCCTGAGAGCCGGGAGGTTGTCCGCGGGGTTCGGAAGCTTTGCGCCGGAGCCGCCGTCGCGCAGGTTCCCGAGGTATCCGAGAGACGAAAGGCGCCGCATGGTCTCCTGGTCCACGGACGCGGGCTTCGCGCTCCCCGTCGGAAAGCGGTGCAGCTCTCTCGCGAGACGGGTGACGGTGGCCGGATCGCTTCCGGCGAGATCGTGCTCCTCGCGGGGATCCGCCGCCATGTCGTAAAGCTCGGGACGGGGTCCCTGGATGTACTGATACCGGCCGTCGATCACGCTGTAAAGATCGCTCCAGCCGAGCTGGAGACGCGGGAAGAGCGTCTCGCCGTAGATCGTGCGGCCGGCCGCCCCCGCCGCGCCGGCGACGAAGAGCGACGTCCCGCTCGCCTCCTTCGGAGCCGGAAGGCCGAGCGCCGCGGTGACGGTCGGGAGGATGTCCGAGAGCTGGACGGGAGCGGCGACGCGGCTTGAAGCGCCGGAGGAGGCCGGAAGCTTGACGAGAAGCGGCACTTTGATCGCTTCCCGATACAGGAAGATGGAGTGTTGCTGCTCGCCGTGCTGCCCGAGACCCTCGCCGTGGTCGGAGGTCACGATCACGATCGCCCGGTCGTACACCCCGAGCTTCTTCAGGTTGTCGAGAAACGCTCCCACGATGGCGTCGGCGGTCGCCACCTCCCCGTCGTACGTGGCGCCGTACCGGCTGAGGAAGGGCTCCGGAGGGTCGTAGGGGACGTGCGGTTCGTAGATGTGGAGCAGGAAGAAGAACGGCTTGCCGGCGTTCTCGCCGATCCAGCGCTCCGCGAGCGCCGCCGTCTTGTCGCCGGACCGCTGGTAGTTGACCGACTGGATCCCGGGGGTCGTGTCGAACGAGTCCTCGTAGAAGTCGAAGAGCGCGCCGAGGCCGGTTTCGGAGCGCAGCACGTACGAGGAGACGGCGGCCCCGGTCGCATAGCCGCGCTGCTTGAGCAGGCGGGGAAGGCTCATGTGCGCTGTGCCGTCGAACGTGAAGCCGATGTTGTTCCGGACCCCGTGCTCGGGCGGGAGCATGCCGGTCAGCATCGTCGTGTGCGAGGGGAGCGTCATCGGGCAGGGTGAATAGGCGTTCTCGAAAAACCAGGCGTCCTTGGAGAAGCGGTCGAGAAACGGCGTCTCGATCTTCGTGTACCCGTAGAGCGGAAGCCGGTCCGCTCGCAGCGTGTCGATCGAGATCAGGATGACCGGCGCGTCGGGAAAGACGGGACGGGCGGGCCCCCGCGAGCACGAGCCGGCGAGGAGGCCGAGGAGGGCCGCCGCGGCAAGCCGTGCCCGGGCGAGCCTCGTCACCTGCCGAACCCGGGGTACTTCTCGGCCCCTTCGGACCGGTAGCGCGCGGCGCCGGCCGTGTCGCCGAGGATCGTCAGGGTCCGGACGGCCAGGGCGTAGGCCTGCGGCGATCCGTTTGCCCGGACCATCTCGTCGATGGTCTTCTTCGCCTCGGGAACCCTGTTCTGCGAGGCTCGCGCCATCGCGAGGGCCGGCCACGCGTCGACGTACCATGGGAAGCTCCTGACCTCCTCGGCGAACTCGGCCTCGGCTTCCGGCATGCGGTTCATGCGCGCAAGAATGTTCCCGCGCAGGAAATGGAACCCGGCGAGGTCCGCCAGCCCCCGCTCGCCGAACGTCGCCTTCACCTGGTCCGTGATCTCGAGCGCCTTCCCGGGATTTCCCCGGCGGGCTTCGATGTCGGCGAGAACGACCCAGGAGCGCTTCCTCGACGTCCGGGATTCGATCGATTTTCGCGCCTCGGCTTCGGCCCTGACGAGGTCGTTCTTCGCGAGCCAGGCCCGGGCGGCGACCTCGTGTCCCCCGGTGTCTCCCCGGGAGATGGCGAGATCCGCGTCCTTGAGCGCCTCGTCGTAACGGCCGATCTGCATGCAGACGTTCGCGGCGGAGAGGAGGTAGTTCGTGCGGTCGGGGGGCGAGAGAGCGACCATCTTCCGGGCCGCCTCGAGAGCCTTCTCCGGCCGTCCGGTCCGGACCAGCCCCTGCGCGTAGGATTCCCACGCGTCGACGATTCGCGGGTTTCGTGCGAGGAGCTTCTCGAAGGTCTCCGTGCTCTCGCGGAACCGTCCCGCCGCCGCGAGCCCCAACCCCTCCTTCAGGAGCTGCAAGGTCTCGATCTCGTCCTTGGGGTCCGGCGCGGGACCACCCGTCGGCGAGGACGTCATCGAGAGATACCCGAGAGAGGCGAGCTTCCTCGCCTGCTCCGGATCGGCGGCCTGGGGAGCCTTGAACGCCGTCACCCTCTTCTCCAGCTCGATCTTCATCGACCGGAGGGGGTCGGGCTTGCCGTCCGCCAGGTTGATCCGCTCGCCCGGGTCCTTCTCGACGTCGTAGAACTCGGGCCGCGGGGCTTCGATGTACTGCCAGCGCCCGTCCACGAGCGACCGCAGCTCGCTCCAGCCGAACCGGATCCTCGGAAAGAACGTCTCGGCGAAGATGCGGCGCTGCGGAGCGGGCGCGCCGGACGCGAGCTCGACGAGCGAGAGAGTCTCGGGCGGGGGGCTGAACCCCGGTACGGCGAGCGTCTTCGCGACGGTCGTGACGACGTCGATGAGCTGCACCGGAACCGGCACGCTCGTCCCGGCCAGGGCCGGCCTCTCTTTTCCGTCCTTTCTGGGGAGCTTGACGAGAAGCGGGACCTGGATGGCCTCGCGGTAGAGGAACACCCCGTGCTCGCTCTCGCCGTGGTCCCCGAGACCTTCGCCGTGGTCCGACAGGAACAGGATCAACGAGCCGTCGTAGAGGCCTTTCGCCTTCAGGTAGTCGAGGAAGTTGCCCACGATGGCGTCGGCGGAGGCCACGGCGCCGTCGTAAGGGTTCGGGTAGCGGCTGCGGAAGGGCTCCGGGGGCTCGTAGGGGGCGTGCGGCTCGTAGAGGTGGAGAAAGCCGAACACCCGGGTCTGTTTCACGCCGTCCAGCCATCGTTCGAGGAGGGCGCTCGTCTCGCCCCCGGCCCTTCGCACGTCGCCGAGCGGCTGTCCGGGCGACGAGGGCTCGATCGCGTCGTCGTAGAAGTCGAAGCCGCGCGAGATGCCGCTGGTTCCGGCGAGGACGATCGACGACACGGCGGCCCCGGTCGCGTATCCCTGCTGCTTCAGGATCCCGGCGAGCGTCGGGACGGACGGTTCGAGCCGATATCCCCCGTTGTCGAGGACGCCGTGGACCGCCGGGAGCGTTCCGGTGAGAAGCGACGCGTGCGACGGGAGCGTGAGCGGGACGTGGCTGTAGGCCTTTTCGAAGAGGATGGAGTCCTGACGCAGGGCCGAGAGGGCCGGCGTCTCGACGCCGCGGTAGCCGTAGAACGGCAGGTGATCCGAGCGGAGGGTGTCGACGACGATGAGGAAGACCGGTGCGCCGGGATAGGTCGACGCCGCCTCGCGGTTCCCGGGTCTCTTTCGGGAACACGACGCGGCCAGCAGGCAGAGAAGCAGGAGGCCGGCCCGGTGAGCGGAGCGCCTCGTCCTCACCGCCGGAGCCCCGCCTCTTCGCGCGCGAGGCGCGGATCCTCGGGATAGAGCCGCCTCGCTTCCGCGAGCACGGCTCGCGCGCGAGAGACGTTTCCGAAGCGGTCCAGGCTCCGGACGGCCATGAGATAGGAGAAGGGGTCCGGCACGGCGCGGATCATCGTGTCGATCCGCCGGGAGGCCTCGGCCATGTCCCCGCGAGAGGCCGCGATGATCGCGAGCCCGGTGAACGCGTCGACGCTCTCAGGGAAGGCCTCCAGCTCCTTCCGGTACTCCGCTTCGGCGAGGTCGAGCTTGTCCTCGCGCCCGAGGATCTCCGCTCTCGTGAGGTGGAGCCCCTGCGGAGGGCTCGCGGCGCCGGCGACCTTCGAGGCCTCGTCCACCTTCGCGAGCGCCTCGGCGAACTTTCCTTCGAGCATCGCGATCCGGGCCAGGACGACTCCCGCCCGGGCGTCGCCGAGCTCCCACGCGGCCTCCGCGTGCTTCCGTGCTTCCTCGGTCCGGCCGATCCGGAGCGCGAGGTTTGCGACGTCGACGATGTAGTTCGTCCGGCCCGGCGGCGAGAGCTGAGCCGTCTTCTTCAGCGCCGCGAGAGCCTCGTCCAACCGGCCCAGCCGTTCCAGCGCGGCGGAGAGGATCTCCCAGCCGTCGATCAGGCGGGGATTCGTCTTGAGGACGGCGACCAGGATCGGAACGGCCTCCGCGCTCTTTCCCGCATCCTGGAGCTCGGCGGCCCGCTGCAGCTCGACGAGGCTGCCGATGGCGTCCTTCGGGTCCGGCAGAGGGCCGCCGGTCTCGGAAGCCGAGCCGGTGAGATAACCGAGGGACCGGAGTTTCTTCTCCTGCTCCGGGTCGATCGCGGACGGGGGCCGGAGCGCGGTCTTTCGCTTCTCCGTCTCGGCGACCATCGAGCGGAGCTCGGGCGGCTTCCGGGAGGCCAGGTTCTCCTTCTCCCCGGGGTCCGCGGCGAGGTCGTAGAACTCGGGCGTGGGCGCCTCGATGTACTGGTGGGAGGCGGAGATGAGAGAGCGGAGTTCGCTCCAGCCGAGCCGGATGCGCGGGCTGTAATTCTCGGCGAAGATCCGCCGCTCGGGCGCGGGTCCTCCCGAGGCGAGACCGATGAGGGACGTCGTTCCGGGCCGTTCGGGGAAACCCGGGACGCCCAGCGCCTCGCCGATCGTCGGGAAGACGTCGGTGATCTGGACCGGAGTCCTGACGCTCGTGCCGGCCAGGGCGCCTCCCGGGAGCTTGACGACGAGCGGGATCTGGAGCGACTCGCGATACAGAAAGATGCCGTGCTGCATCTCGCCGTGGTCTCCGAGGCCTTCGCCGTGGTCGGAGAGGAAGACGATCAGCGCCCTGTCGTAAAGGCCGGTCTTCCGGAGCTCGTCCAGGAACCCTCCCACGATCGCGTCGGAATACGCGACCGCCGCGTCGTAGGAATCGGCATAACGCGATCGGTAGGGCTCGGGAGCCTCGCACGGGGCGTGCGGCTCGTAGATGTGGAGGAACGCGAAGACGGGGCCGGGGCCCGCGTGGCGGATCCAGCCGAGCAGGAGATCCGCGGTCTTTTCACCGGGGCGCCGCACGAATTCCAGCATGCCGGTTCGCCGCTTCGACTCCACCTTCTCGTCCCAGAAGTCGAAGCCCCGCGCGACCCCGCTCTGCGCGTTCAGGACGATCGCGGAGACGGCCCCTCCCGTCGCGTAACCGGCCTTCTTCAGCAGCTCGGCCAGCGTGGGGATGGACGGGTCGAGGCGGTAGCCCGCGTTGTCGAGCACGCCGTGCGCGCCCGGCTCGAGGCCGGTGAAGAGTGAGACGTGGGACGGAAGGGTGAGGGGAACGTGGGCGTACGCCCTCTCGAAGAGGATGCCCTCGCTCCGGAGCCGGTCGAGGGCAGGAGCCTCGAGCTTCCGGTAACCGTACATCGGGAGGCGGTCCGAGCGGAGCGTGTCGACCGAGATCAGGACGAGAGGAGCCCTCTCGTACCGGAGCCCGGCGGGGGCGCGGCTCCTCCTCCCGCACGACGGGACCACGACGAGAAGGAGAACCCCGCCGAGAAGCGCCGCGAAGCGGGCCGGTGCGAACCGCATCTCGGGCACGAGGATAGCGTCAACGTCGCTCGCGGAAGAAAAAATGCCCTGGCCCGAAGGCCAGGGCATGAAAGAAACCCTGAGGGAAAAAGTTCTAGAACCGGGCTCCGAAGGTGATGAGCCACTGCCTCGGAATCTGGAACGAAGGCGCCGTGCTGGAGCCGGAGACCGGGTTGCCGAACTGCGGGCCCTTCTTCCAGTTCGCGCCCAGGGCCGCGCACTGGCCAGCCGTGTCGGTCTGCGGGCACTCGATCGGCGCCGTCGTGAACGGATTGAAGCGGACGAGGCCGTTGGCGTTGGGGGTGGTGCCGGTGCCCGTGAGGACGGACGTGTTGACGGCGCCCGTGTTGTTGACGAACGTCACGCCCTGGTTGTTGAAGAGGTTGAAGATCTGCGGCATGACGAACAGCTCGACCGGCCCGACCTTGGCCGAGATGTTGAGGGAGAGGTCCGTCCGGTTGATCGTGCTGGTGCGATACGCGTCACGCGGCGTGAAGTAATACGTCACGGTCGTCGGCGGGTTCAGGTAGCAGTTCGTCTCGGTCGACGACGTGCATGCGAGGTTGGCGGGGACGTACGGATACGACCTGATGGAGCCGGACGCGCCGTAGGGCGTGCCGGTGTTGATGGACCAGAGGAGTCCCGGAGTGAACGTGACGGGACCGAGCCTCCAGTCATAGCTCCCGTAAATGTTGACCCGGTGCCTCTGGTCCTGGGACAGGTCGCCCTTCGGCGTGTTCCAGGAGGCCTGCACGTACTCGGGGTAGTTGAGCCCGCCGTAGGTCAGGGGGCCGCTGCCCGAGTTCTCGCCGACGAAGTCGCCGATCGTGTGCGACCACGTCCAGTTGGCCCCGACGTTCAGCGGGCCGCTCCGGTAGGCGAGGGAGGTGTTGAGCGCCGTGTAGTTGCGCGTCGGGACGTTCGAGTTGACGTAGAGCCCGAGGTCGTAGACGTTTCCGAGGGCGTCCGAGACGTGGCCGGTGCCCAGGTTGCGATCGAGAGCGTAGAAGTCGGCGAACTCGCGGCGGACTCCGTCCACGCGGTAGGTGAAGTTTCCGCCGACGGCGCCGCCAAACCCGACCGCGTACTCGTTCGCGTTGGGCGACTTCAGCGGGCTGAGGATCACCTGGTTCACGCCGGGCAGGTTGATGACGTCAGCCGGCACGGTCGGGAACATCCCCGTCCCCGTGACGCCGAGGGCCCCGTACATCTGTGCGAGGACCTGGGCGGTCGGTGTGCACGTGCCCCCCGGCTGGCCGCACGTCGTGTTGATGGGCGCGCCGGACCAGAAGTAGTAGTAGCTGGCGGGCGCGCCGGCCTGCGTGGCGCCGCTGCCCGCGATCCCCTCCTGGATCTGGCCGACGTAGCGGGCGTAGCTGCCCGTCACGCGGAAGGTTCCGTCTCCCTTCGGGTCGTACGAGGCGGCGAGCCGCGGGCTGAACTGGTCGTCGTTTGCGACGAGGTGTCCGCCCTGGTCGATCGCGTGGTTCTTGTCGTACCGGACGCCGAGGTTGAAGGAGAAGTGGCTGCCGAGCTTCCAGTTGTCGTTCAGGAAGACCGACTGCGTCTTGAGATTGCTCCCCTGGCTCAAGACGGGGATCGGGTAGTACTCGAGGTAGGAGTTTGCGTCGACGACCGGGTAGAGGTTGCCGCCCACCTGGGTGACGCTCGACGCGCTGAAGAACCAGCTGCTGCCGGACTGGTAGTTGTTCGACAGGCGCTTCGACTCGAAGTTCTGGTATCCGAGGGCGATGCTGTGCGTGCCCAGGCTCTGCGACGAAAGGAAGTAGGTTCCCTTCGCGGAAATGTCCTGGTTGTTCCGGGACTCGGGGCTGCAGACACCACAGAAAATCGGGGAGAAGAACTGGCCTGAGCCCTGGGCCTGGGAGATGGCGGCGGTGCCCCCGACCAGCGACTGGTCGGTTCCGCCCGAGTTGATGAACGTGAACGTCTTCTTCGAGTACGAGCCCTCGAGGAAGAAGTCGCTCGTGATCACGCCGTTGTACTGGAAATTCAGAAGGTCAGAGGGGGTCTGGCGGTTGTACGTGACGTTCGTGTCGAGGATCGGGAGCGGCGTGAAGTAGTAGTTGTCCGAGTGCGTCGTCGTCCACGTGTAGTCCGCCGTCAACGTGTGGTTCGGGAGCGGGCTGATCGTCAGCTTTCCCTCGTAGCGGTCGTTCAGGTTCCGCTGCGGGAAAGACTGAGTCGGCCCGCCGGGCGTGATCGCGGCCGTGGACGACGAGGTCTTCTGGTCGTTGTAGCGCGCGGCGCCGAAGAACCAGATCGTGTCCTTCCAGATCGGGCCGCCGAGCGTACCCTCGTAGGTGGGAACCCACTTGTCGAGGTACGTCGTCTTGATCGGGGTCTGCGCCTTGTTGTTGTCGTTGTTCTCGGTCATGCGGAAGGAGCCGCTGAAGTCGTTGCCTCCCCGCTTCGTGACCGCGTTGACGACGCCTCCCGTGAAGCGCCCGTACTCGGCCGAGACGCCGGACGTCATCGTCGACGTCTCCTGGATCGCGTCTTCGATGTAGACGGCCGTCGGCGTGCCGCGAATGTTGTCCTGGATGTTGACGCCGTTGACGGTGAAGGTGCTGTCGTACGACATGCCTCCGGCAACCGTGATGGCGCCGTTAGGCCCGTTCGTATTCACACCCGGGGTCAGGGAAACGGACGACTGGATGGTCCGCGCGACCGGGAGCTTGTCCAGAGTGTCCGCGGAGTACGTCGTGGTCGCAGCCGATCCCTGGGAGACGGTCTCGCTCTGCGCCGAGACGGTCACGACGGTCGTGACGCCGGCCATCGCCAGCTTCGCGCTCACGGCGATTTGCTGGCCCGAGGAGACCTTCGCGGTTCTCGTGACCGTCTGGAAGCCGGAGAGAGTCATCGTGACCGTGTAATCGCCCGGCGGGAGGAACGCGAACGTGTAGTCGCCGTTGACGTTCGTCACGGCGGTGCGGGTGCCCTGGAGAGCCGTGGAAGACGCGGTGACGGACACACCCGGCAGAGGGGCGCCGTTTACGTCGCTCACGTTGCCGTTGATCGTTCCGGTCGGGATGCCCTGTGAAAAAGCCACGTTCGCCGTCAGACCGACGACGGCGAGCGCGAGCACCATGAATGTGCTCAGCCAGCGGGATTTCATCTGTATCTACCTCCTGATTTAAAGAGAATCGGAAGAACTTCGTCGACGGTTTCCCGTAAACAAGGCTGGAGGGAATCTATTCGGGAATCCTCCTTTCCTGTGTGTCGTCTGAATCGCATCGGGATCCTTGCTCTTCGTCCCCTTTCAGGGGATTTCCCAAACGTGTTTCAACCGGCGTTTTCACGCCGGAGGCACGGTCCTGTGACCAAACCCACATAACCGGGTGCAAAGGCTCTGCCGTCAAGGGACTGAAGCGTACTCAATCTAAGCCTTTGCAGTCAAAGGGGACGATTCGGGGCGTTCCCTAGGATCGGGATTTTCGATCCAATTACTTGGAGGGAGATTCCGTAATCCGGTTCGTGAGCGCGACGTGCTTACCGTTGTTCTCGCGCCCGAGAACGCCCGCAGGTGTCGTCGAGAGAGGGGGTTTCCCGAAGCCGGCGAGGTGGTCCCGATGGACCATGACGACCACTTTCCGGGGGCCATTCCAGAGGGCCGCGAAGGCCTCGTCGGACGGGAAGGTCGCCTCCGTGCCGGCGTGGGAGCGCCCGAAATCCAGCTCGCTCCAGCCCAGCGCCGACACCGGCGTCGTGCGCGCCGCGTAGAACGGCAGCACTTCGAGGTAGTGGCCGCGCTGGACGAGGACCGCGTCGTGGGTGAGCGCGGCGAGCGCCGGCTCGACGACCGGCCACGGCGTCACCCAGCGGGCCGCGCCGGGCAGGACGGCGAGAAGAAAGGCCGTGAACGCGAGCCACGGCGCGGCGACGAGGGGCGCCGCCTCCGCGCGCGCCGTCAGGCGCGGCGAGACGTTCAGGACGAACCCGCCGAAGAGCGCGAGGAGCGCGCACGCTCCGGCCGCGGTCGCGTCGAAGCGCGCGAGATACCCGGAGCCGAACCCGTACGCGAGGCCGCCGCAGAGGAGCGCACCGAAGAGAATGCCCGTCACCGTGCGCTCGCCGCGGAACGAGGCGCCGCGCGCACGGGCACGCTCGATCCCGAGCGCGAGGAGGACGGCCAGCGCGGGCCAGATGGGAAGCACGTACGGGATCAGCTTCGACCGCGAAACCGAGAAGAAGACGAAGACGAGGCCCGAGAACATCCAGAGGAAGCCCTCGGTGGCCCGCGCCTTCCACGCCGCGCGCGAGAGGCCCGGCCACGTCTCCTTCCAGCGCCCGAGAAACGCCGTCCACGGGAGGAACCCCGCGAGCAGGACCGGAATGAAGTAGACGACCGGCCCCTCACGATGGTGCTCGGTCGTCGCGAAGCGCTCGAAGTGCTCGTGGACGAAGTAGAACTGGAGGAAGTCCGGGTGGCGCCGCGCCATCACGACGTGCCACGGCACGGCGAGCGCGAGGAAGACGAGGAGCGGCCCGGGCGAGAAGACGCGCGCGAGCGTCCGCCATCGCCCCGTCCAGACGGCCCAGAAGACGATCGCGCCGCCCGGCAGGACGACGCCGATGAGCCCTTTCAGGAGGACCGCCGCCGCGGCCGCGACGTGGAACGCGTAGAGCGCGCGGCGCGCGGCTTTCGCGTCCCCCGCCGCGTCGCCCTCTGCGAACGCCGCGAAGGCGAACGCGGCGCCCGACAGCGCGAGCGAGACCATCGGGTCGATGATCGCGATGCGCGCGAGCGCGACGACGAGGAGCGACGACGCGAGGACGAGACCCGCGAGGAGGCCCGTGCGCGCCCCGTATCGCCGCCGGGCGAATGCGGCCGCGAGGAGGACCATGCCGGCCGCCGAGAGCTTGCCCGGGAGGCGCACCGCGAGCTCCGTCGGTCCGAGGACCGCCATCGAGGCGGCGACGGACCAGTAATAGAGGGGCGGCTTCTCGAAATAGAGGACGCCGTTCAGGCGCGGCGTGATCCAGTCGCCGGTCGCGAGCATCTCGCGCGGGATCTCGGCATAACGGCCCTCGTCGGGCTCGAAGAGGGGCACGCGGCCCGGCTCGAGGACGAGGAGGAACGTCGCGAGGAGAAGGAGGACGAGGAGCGTCCGCTCCCCCGCGTCCTTCGGGAGGCGCCACGTCATCGCTTCACCAGCGCGAGCGGCCCCTCGAACGACCAGCGGCGCTCGGGCCGGTAGACGCCGGCGGCACGGTCCGGCGCGTCCACCTGGAAGCGGCACGCGCCCCTCCAGTAGTCGTACGGCGCCTCGCGCCGCGAGTGCACCGCGACGTCGACGAGATACGCGCCCGTCCCGAGGTCGCACTCGGGCAGCGTCACGCGCGCGACGGCGGGGCCGTCGAGGCGAGCCGGCACGAATCCGTCCAGCTCCGTGTTCGTCCCGTGCACGCAGACGTCTTCGGGCGTGAAGATCCCGACGCCGAAGACGAAATCCGAAAGAGGCGCGCGCGGCGTGACGGCGATCTCGATCGTCACGCTCTCGCCGGAGCGGAACGCGTAGCGCTCGGCGCCGGAGCCGTCGAGCATCCGGCAGCCCGTGATCTCCACCGCACGCGAACCCCAGCGCCGCGGCTTCTCCACGGGCGACGGGGAGAGATTCTTCTGTTCCAGAGGCGCAGGCGCCGCCGGAGTTGTCGCCTGGGGCACGCTCTCCTGGCGTACTGGTGGTTTTTCTTCGAAGTGTAATTGGGCCTCGCGGCGCGCCGCGGCCTCGTCGCCATAGGCCGACGGTCCGGCGCGCCTCTCCGCCTTTTCACCTTCTAAGAAAATCTTCTCTTCGTCTTTCTTCCCGGCGCGAAGCGCCGCAACGTTTTCTCCCTGGGCGCGCGCGAGGCGCGCGCCCTCCTCGTCCGCGACGTCCATGCGGTAACGCGCGAGCGTCTCGCGCGGGTCGCCGAGCGCCCTCGTCTTCCCGTGCTCGAGGTAGAGGACCCGGTCGCAGAGCTCCTCGACGAGCGCGAGCGAGTGCGACACGAAGAAGATCGTCTTGCCGCGGCGCGAGAAGTCCGCGATCGTGTCGAGGCAGCGGTGGGCGAAGGCCTCGTCGCCCACGGCGAGGACCTCGTCCACGACGAGGACGTCCGGGTCGACGTGCACGGCGACCGCGAACCCGAGCCTCACGTACATGCCGGAGGAGTACGTCTTGACGGGCTCGTCGATGAAGTCCTCGAGGCCGGAGAACGCGACGATCTCCGGGAGCTTCCGCTCGATCTCCTTCCGCGTGAGGCCGAGCATGACGCCGTTGATGACGACGTTCTCGCGTCCCGAGATCTCGGGGTGAAAGCCCGCGCCGAGCTCGATGAGGGCCGAGACCTTGCCCGAGACCTCGAGTGTCCCGCCGGTCGGCTTGAAGAGCCCCGCGACGAGCTTCAGGAGCGTGGACTTGCCGCAGCCGTTCGGGCCGACGACGCCGAACGTCTCGCCGCGCGCGACCGTGAACGAGACGTCCGACAGCGCGGCGACGACCTCCGAGGGAGAGAGCGCGGCGCCGAGACCGCGGCCGAGGAACGCGGACTTGAGCGTGCCGAACGCGCGCGTCTTCCCCCACTTCCGGTACGATTTCGAGAGCCGCGAGGCGACGACGGCGGGCTTCGCGCTCACACCGCCTCCGGGAACGAGTCGCGCAGCCGGTCGAAGAAGGCGTACCCGACGAGAAACGCGACGAGGGCGAGGCCGGCCATGAGGCCCCAACGCTCCGGGGCGATCCACGTCGCGCGGAAGAAAGCGTCACGCCACGCCTCGAAGAACGGCGTCGCGGGGTTCCAGAGGAGCGCCGAGCGGAGGCGCTCGGACTTGATGTCCGGCAGGGCGTAGAGAACGGGCGTCGCGAAAAACCAGAGCGTGAGCCCGGTCGCGAGAATGTCCTTGACGTCGCGGAAGTGGACCGTGAGCGCGGCGAGGAAGAGGCCGAGGCCGGCGACGAACACACCTTCGAGGACGAAGAGCGGCGCGGCCTGGACGAGCGGCCAGCCGACGCGGACCGCGGGCCCGAGGACGCCCGCCACCCCGAGCGCGAGGCCCGCGCCGAGGACGGGCAGCGCGAGGAGAAAGTGGACGCCCTGCGCCGCGACCGCGACGAGCGGGAGGACCTCGGCCGGAAAGAGGATCTTCTTCAGGAGCGCGCCGTGGGTCGTGAGTGAGGACGCGGCGTCCGTGAGGCCGCCCGCGAGCCAGTTCCACGGCAGGAGGCCCGTGAAGAGGAAGAGGGCGTACGGGCTGGTCGACGCGCTCCGGCCCGGGAAGATGAACGCGAAGACGACGGAGTAGACCGCGAGCATGAGGAGCGGGTTCAGGAGCGACCAGAAGAACCCGAGGACGCTTCCGCGGTAGCGCGCCTTGAGCTCCCTCGAGACGAGAACGCCGACCAGCGCCCGGTGGCGCCAGAGGCCGGCGAGGTTCTTCAGCACGTCGCGTCCATCCCGAGAGACCGATGATACGTAGGATGGGCGCCGTGGGAGCTCGCGTCGCCGCCGAATCCGTCTTCAAGTCCTACCTTCCGGGGCCGGGCGCGTCGAAGGTCGACGCCCTCCTCGACGTCTCACTCGTCCTCGAGCCGGGAACGTTCACGGCGCTCCTCGGGCCCTCGGGCTGCGGCAAGTCGACGCTCCTGAACCTTCTCGGCGCGCTCGACCGGCCCACGGCGGGCCGCGTCCTCGTGGACGGGCGGGACCTCGCGACGCTGGGCGAGGAGGACCGCGACGCCTACCGCCGGAGGACCGCCGCCACCGTCTTCCAGTTCTTCAACCTCCTGCCCACGATGAACGCGCTCGAGAACGTCGCGTTGCCGCTCCTCCTCGACGGCGCCGCGCCGGGCGAGGCGGACGCGCGCGCCGCCGCCCTCCTCGCCGAGGTCGGGCTCCGCGGAAAAGAGCGCGCGTACCCGTACGAGCTCTCGGGCGGCCAGATGCAGCGCGTCGCGGTCGCGCGGGCACTCGCGAACCGCCCGGCGCTCCTCCTCGCCGACGAGCCGACCGGCAACCTCGACTCGAAGACGGGCGCCCATGTCCTCGACCTCGTCTCGGCGCTCGTCGCCGACATGGGAATCACGGTCGTGATGGCGACCCATTCGTCCCACGCGGCCGCGCGTGCGTCGCGCGTCGTCAACCTGCTGGACGGCAGGCTCGTCCCGTGATCCGCCACCTCCTCGCGCCGCTCATCCTCCGGCCGCTGGGGAAAGACCGGCTCCGGTTCGCGCTGACGGTCTCCGGCATCGCCGTCGGCGTCGCGACGATGGCCGCGATCCGCCTTGCGAACGCGTCGGTCCTGTCCTCGTTCTCGGACACGGTCGACTTCGTGGCGGGCAAGGCCTCGATCACGATCCTCGCGGACGGTCCCGGCATCCCCGAGGAGACGCTCGAACGCCTCGCGTGGCTGCGCGGGCTCGGCGCGACCCTCGCGCCGGCGATCTCGGAGACGGCCGCGGCGGGCGCGAAGGACGGCGAGGTCGTCGAGGTCCTCGGCATCGACCCGCTCGCGGACGCGGGGACGAGGGAATATTCCTTTGCTCCCTCTCGGGACGCTTCGCCTGCCCACACGACCTACCGTGGGGCTAGGGAAGAGCAGCAGAAGATTTTCTTAGAAGGTGAAGAGGGGAAGGGGCGCGCCGGAATCGATGCCCGTGGCGGCTCGGCCGCCCCGCGCCGGGGCGCCCAATTACCATTCGAAGAAAAGCCACCGTCTCCCGGTGCTCCGGCATCCGACGGAGCGCACGGGTCCGAAGCAAATATCTTCTCGGTCTTCGCCCCGGACACCATTCTCGTCACCGAGGCGTTCGCGGCGCGGCACGGGCTTCGTGTCGGCTCGCCGTTCTCGCTCGTCACGAATTCCGTCGAGCGGACGTTCCGCGTCGCCGCCGTCCTGCGGCCGGCCGGCGCCGCGCGCGCGGCGTCGGGCTCGATCGTCTTCATGGACCTCGCGGCCGCGCAGGAGGCGTTCGGGAAGACGGGGTTCCTCGACCGCATCGACGTCGTCCTGCCCGCGTCCCTTTCGGACGGGGACCGGGCCCGCGTCCTCGAGGAGGTCTCCGCCTCGCTCCCGCCCGGCGTGACCGCGGGGCGGCCCGAGCGGCGCACGGAGACGGTCGACCGCCTCGTCCGCGCGTTCCGCGTGAACCTCTCGGCTCTGGGCGCGATCGCGCTCCTCGTCGGGATGACCTTCGTCTACAACACGCTCTCGATCTCCGTCCTCCGCCGCCGCGCCGACATCGGCGTGGTGCGCGCGCTCGGGGCCTCGCGCCGCGCGGTCTTCGCGGCGTTCCTCGGCGAGGGGCTCGCCCTGGGCATCGCGGGGAGCGGCCTCGGCCTTCTCCTCGGCGCCGGCCTCGCCGCGGCCGCGCTGAAGGCCGTCGGCGGCACGGCGACGGAGCTCTACGTCCCCTCGGCGCACCCGACGCTCCGCCTCGACCCGCTCGTCCTCGCCCTCGCGTTCGCGATCGGCGTCGCGACGTCCGCGCTCTCGGCACTCGCCCCGGCCCTCGAGGCCGCTGGCGTCGAGCCCGCGGACACCATGCGGCACGGGTCCGTCGAGGCCGTCCGACGGCGCCGGACGCGTCCGCTCGCCTTCGCGGGCGCCGTTCTCCTCGTCCTCGCATGGGCCGCGACACGCCCGGGACCCGTGCGCGGTCTGCCGGTCTTCGGGTTCGTCTCGGTCTTTCTCATCGTCGCGGGAGCGTCGCTCCTCGCGCCCGCGGCCGTCACGCTCGCGGCCGGGCGCCTCGACGGAATCGCGCTCCGCCTCTTCGGCGTCGAGGCGCGTCTCGCCCGCGCGAACCTCACGGGCAGCCTTTCGCGTACGTCCGTGGCCGTCGCGGCGCTCACGATGGGCCTTTCGATGATGGTCGCGGTCGCCGTGATGGTCGGCTCGTTCCGGACGACGGTGTCGACCTGGGTCTCGCAGACCCTGTCGTCCGACCTCTTCGTCGCCCCGGCGAGCGGACGCTCGGGCCCGTCGCTCGGCCGGATTCCGGAAGAGGCGCTCGACGCGATCCGCGCCGTGCCCGGCGTGGACGAGGTGGACCCCTTCCTCGCGTTCTCCGCGACGAAGGACGGAGCGCCGTACACGATCGGCTCGGGCCTCTTCTCTTTCATCGCGAAGCACGGCAACCTTCCGCTCGTGGACGGCCGCAACCCGAAGCGCGTCTTCGCGGACGCGCTCGCGCGCGGGGACGCGATGGTCTCCGAGCCGTTCTCCGAGAAGTTCCACGTGACGACGGGCGACGCCGTCGACCTCCCGGGTCCCGGCGGGCCGGTGCGCGTCCGGGTCGCGGGCGTTTACACGGACTACTCGAACGACCGCGGGACGATCACGCTGGACCGCGCGCGGTTCCAGCGGATCTGGCCGCTGAAGGGCGCGGTCTCCGCCGCCGTGACGCTGAGGCCGGGCGTCTCGCCCGAGGAGGGCGCGCGGCGCGTCGAGCAGGCGCTGCGAGGCCGCTTCGCGCTTCGCGTGCGCACGAACGCGACGCTCCGGAGGCTCGTCCTCCGGATCTTCGACCGGACGTTCGCGGTGACGTACGCGCTCGAGGCCGTCGCGATCGCGGTCGCGGTCCTCGGCGTCTTCAACACGCTGACGGCGCTCGTCCTCGAAAGGCGGCGCGAGATCGGCCTCCTGCGCGTCCTCGGCGCCTCGGCGGCGCGCGTCAAGCGCGCCGTGCGGTACGAGGCCGCCGCGATCGGCGGGCTCGGCATCGCGATGGGTCTCGCTTCGGGCGCCGCGATGGCGCTCGTCCTCGTCCACGTCATCAACCGCCAGAGCTTCGGCTGGACGATCGCGATGCGCTGGCCCTGGACGTTCCTCGCGGGCGCGCTCGCGCTCGTCTTCGCGACGACGCTCCTCGCGGCCGCCCGCCCCGCCGGCCTCGCGGCCGCGACGGACGCCGCGGCCGCGCTGAAAGAGGAATAGAAGAATGATGTCCTTGCTTCCTTTTCGACAGCGGACGGGGTGCGGCGAGATGCCTGAGAAGCAGGCCGCTTCGGTGAATTTTCTTAGAAGGGTGATCGGGCGATTCGCGCTCGAGACGCCGCGGCGTTTCGGGGCGCCCATGCGCGTTCGAGCTTCGCTGAAGGTTCTCGCCGGGCCGCTCGCCGTCGCCGGGGCGGCCGCCCTCCTTCTCTTCACCTTCAAAGAAAATCTCCGTGCCGATTCGCGCATCGACGACACGACGACGAACGCCGGCCGCTTCAAGCCTCTGGATCCGAACCAGAAAATCTCCTTCCCCCGCGACGACGGCGCGCACGAGGACTCGCGCGTCGAATGGTGGTACGTGACGGGCCAGCTCGAGACGGCGTCGGGGAAGCGGCTCGGGTATCAGCTCACGTTCTTCCGGACCGGGATCACGGACGACGCCTCTCCACGCGGCTCCGCGTTCGCCGCGCGCGACCTCCACCTCGCGCACTTCGCTCGGACGGACGTGTCGAAGGGGACGTTCCGCTTCGCCGAGCGCCTCCACCGCGACGGGCCCGGCGCCGCGTACGCCCGCACCGGGCGGCTCTCCGTCGCCAACGAGGACTGGCGTCTGGAGGAGCTGGGCGGGCACCTCGTTCTCCACGCGAGGGACGGCGACGACGAGCTCTCGCTCGTCCTGACGCCCGAGAAGCCGCCTGTCCTCCACGGCCCGAACGCGATCTCGAGAAAAGGCCCCGAGCCGGACGCGGTCAGCCGGTACGTCAGCCTCACGCGACTCGCGAGCACGGGCTGGTGGACCTCGGGCGGCGCCACCGAGGCCGTGACGGGGCTCTCCTGGTTCGATCACGAGTGGGGCCCGGGCTCGATCGGCAAGGCGACGCAGGGCTGGGACTGGTTCGCACTGCACCTCCTCGACGGACGCGACCTCATGCTCTACCGGCTGCGCGGCGCGGCCGGAAACGGCACGCCGTTCTCGTCGGGCACTCTCGTCGAGAAGGACGGGACGGCCCGCCCGCTCGCCGCGGCCGACTTCACGATCGAGGAGACGGCCCGCTGGAAGAGCCCGAGGAGCGGCGCGACGTATCCCGCGCGCTGGACCCTGCGGGTCCCGAAGGCCGGCCTCGCCCTCGACGTCGCCCCCGTCCTCCCGGATCAGGAGCTCGTGACGGAGAAGTCGACGCGCGTGACGTACTGGGAGGGAGCGTGCGACGTGACGACTCCGGCAGGCGTTCCCGCGGGACGCGCGTACGTCGAGATGACGGGCTACGCGGGCGCGGGCGGGCTCGGCCTGTTTCGATAGACTTCGTGTGACTCAACGGGACAAGGAGGAACGCATGCTCAAGGGATTCCGCGACTTCATCATGAAGGGCAACGTCATCGACCTCGCAGCGGCCGTCATCATCGGCGTTGCGTTCAGCGGGATCATCGACTCGCTCGTCAAGGACGTCATCACGCCGATCATCGGAATGCTCGGCGGCCAGCCCGACTTCTCCGCGATCAAGATCGGCGCCGTCCAGCTCGGCAACTTCCTCAACGCGGTCGTCTCGTTCCTCATCAAGGCCGCGGCCCTCTACTTCCTCATCGTGCTTCCGTTCGGCCGGTTCGCGGCGAAGCTTGCCGCGGCTCCCGCTCCGGCTCCCGGCCCTTCGCCGCAGGAGGTGCTCCTCACGGAGATTCGCGACCTCCTCAAGCAGCAGAGGCGCTGATCCCGTGAGAGCCCGCGCCGCAGCGGCTGCCGCACTCGCGGCCGCTCTCGCCCTTCCCGCCGCCGCCCAGGACGCGCCCGCGCCCGCCCGCCGCCCGAAGATCGGGATCGCCTTCGCGGGCGGAGGCGCCCGCGGCGGCGCGCACGTCGGCGTCCTGAAGGTTCTCGAGGAGCTGCACGTCCCCGTGGACTACGTCGCGGGCACGAGCATCGGCTCGATCGTCGCGGCGCTCTACGCCTCCGGCATGTCGCCGGACGAGATGGACAAGGTCCTCGCGTCGACGGACTGGGACGACGCGCTCAAGGACGACCAGCCGCGCAAGGACCAGCCCTACCGACAGAAGGAGGACGACCAGCTCTACCTCATCAAGGCCGAGCTCGGCTTCCACAAGGGAAAGCTCGTCCTCCCGCAGGGCCTCGTCCAGGGCCAGAAGCTCAACTACCTCCTCCGCCGCCTGACCCTTCCGGCGTCGAACGTCCGCGACTTCGACAAGCTGCGGATCCCGTTCCGCTGCGTCGCGACGGACATCGTGACGGGCGCGAAGGTCGTGCTCGGCAAGGGGGACCTCGCGAAGGCGGTCCGGGCGAGCATGGCGATCCCGGGATTCTTCACGCCCGTCGAGTGGGACGGGAAGCTCCTCACGGACGGCGGGACCGTGGACAACATGCCCGTCGACGTCGTGCGCGCGATGGGCGCCGACGTCGTGATCGCGATCGACATCTCGACGCCGCTCAAGAAGCGCGAGGAGATCACGAGCTTCCTCTCGATCACGGGCCAGACAAGCGGATTCCTGACGCGCCTCAACGTGGAGCACCAGATCGCCACGCTTAAGAAAGACCACGACGTCCTCATTACGCCGAACCTCGACGAGGTCTCGACGCTGGACTTCAAGCAGTTTCCGAAGGCCTCCGAACAGGGCTTCAAGGCCGCGGACGCGATGCGCCAAACGCTCGCGCGCTTCAGCGTTTCCGAGGCCGCGTACGCGGCGTTCCTGAAGAAACAGCGCGACCCGCGCGTCGACCCGGTCGTGCAGGAGGTCCGCGTCGAGGCGCCGCCGGGCGTCGACCAGCGCCTCATCGCGGGCCGGGTCGACACGAAGCCGGGAACGGTGAACTGGCCCATCCTCGAACGCGACCTCGCCCGCCTCTACGAGCTCGGCGACTACGAGACCGTCGATTTCCGCATCGAGTCCGAAGGCGACAGAAGCGTCCTCGTCCTGGGTGGCGCGCCGAAGCCGCCCGCCCCCACGCGCCTGCGCTTCGGCCTCCTTCTCAACACGGACTTCTCGGACAGCGCGTTCGGCCTGCGGCTGGGCGCCTACTTTACCCGCCTGAACCCCCTGCGCGGCGAGCTGCGCACGAAGATCGAGGTCGGACAGCAGAACAGCGTCCTTCTCGAGTTCTACCAGCCGACGGACTTCCACGGGCGGTTCTTCGTCTCGCCGACCGTGTCGTTCACGCGCCTGCCTTTTGACGTCTATGTCGACAACGCGAACGTCGCGCGGCTCCGGACTGACGAATTCGCCGGGGCGCTCGACCTCGGCATGTCGCTCGGCCGGTTCGGCGAGATCCGCCTCGGCGCCATCCGCTCGCAAACGAACTTCAAGACGGAGATCTACTCGGGCCAGCCCTCCTCCGGCACCGCGCAGACGGCCGCCTTGCGGCTGAAGGCCGTCCTCGATCAGGCCGACAGCGTGACGTTCCCGCGCGACGGCTGGGCTGCCCACACCGAAATCTTCGAGGCGTTCGACAGGGCCGGAGGCGACGACCGGTACGGCAAGCTGCTGGCGGGCGCCGGATTCGCGAAGACTTTCCGGGAGACCACCTTCGACGCGAGCGTGAAGGCGGACGTCCGGATCGGCCCGGACGTTCGTCCCCTGTACGACCAGGCCCGGCTCGGCGGCTTCCTGAACCTCTCGGGCCTCGCGCCCGGCCAGCTCTACGCGGACAACGCGTTCCTCGCCCGAGTGATCGCGTTCCAGCGTCTCGCGAAGATGAACTCGCTCCTCGGAACCGGCGTCTACGCGGGCTTCTCGCTCGAGACGGGCCAGGCCTGGAACTCCGGCCTCACGTTCTCGGATCTCCGTCTGGCCGGCTCGGCCTTCCTCGCGGCCGACACGTCGCTCGGCCCCCTCTACGTCGCGTACGGCCTCGCCGACCGCGGTTACCACAGCTTCTACCTCGCGCTCGGCCTGCCGCTCAACTAAGACCGGATCTCAAGATAGCGCTTTTGCTCTAATACGCGCTTCAAGGAGGACCCATGAAGAAGACGACGATTTCCGTTCTCGCCCTTCTCGCTGCTCTCGGCCTCGGCACGAGCCTGCTCGCCACGATGGACATCCAGAAGGCGTTCAAGGCGCAGTACCCGGATGCCAAGGCGCTGAACACGAAGTGCTCCACGTGCCACACGATGTCGCTCCCCAAGAAGGACGGCGACCACACGAACAACGCCTACGGCCTCGACGTCAAGGCCACGAAGAAGGACGGCAAGTACAACTTCGCGGCGATCGAGAAGAAGGACTCCGACGGCGACGGCGTCTCGAACATCGACGAGATCAAGAAGGGCACGAACCCCGGCGACAAGGCCTCGAAGTAAGCATTCCCTGTCGAACGATCGCGACGCCCGGGGCCTCAGGCTCCGGGCGCTTTCGTTTCCGGCGATCTCGTCAGCGGCCGGCGGCGGCGAGCCGGCTCCGGCGCGCTCCGTAGAGAAAATAGATGACGAGGCCCGTCACGAGCCAGAGACCGAAGCGGATCCACGTCACGGCCGGCAGGCCCGCCATCAGCACGAGGCACATCCCGATCCCGAGGACGGGCGTCACCGGCGAGAACGGGACGCGGAACTTCCGCGGCCGATCGGGCTCGCGGACGCGCAGGATGAGGATCCCGATGCACACGAGCACGAACGCGAAGAGCGTCCCGATGTTCGTGAGCTGGACGACCTCGTCGATGTTCGCGACGGCCGCGAAGAACGCCACGAAGATCCCCGTCAGGATCGTCGTGACGTGCGGCGTCCGGTACTTCGGGTGGATCTTCCCGAACCAGGGGCCGAGGAGCCCGTCGCGCGACATCGCGAGGAGGATGCGCGGCTGTCCGAGCTGGAAGACGAGGAGGACGGACGTCATCGCCACCACGGCTCCGAACGCGAGGATGCCGGCGGCCCATCCCTGGTTCACGTAGGCGAGGGCGGCCGCGAGCGGGTCGGCGACGCCTCCCAGCTTCGCGAACGGGATCATCCCCGTGAGGACGAGCGCCGCCGCGAGGTAGAGGACCGTGCAGATCGCGAGCGAGCCGAGGATGCCGCGCGGCATGTCGCGCCCGGGGTCCTTGCATTCCTCGGCGGCCGTCGAGATCGCGTCGAATCCGATGTACGCGAAGAAGATGAGGGACGCCCCCGTCCAGACGCCGTGCAGGCCGCCGGGAAAGAACGGGTGCCAGTTCGCGGGCTTCACCCAGAGGGCGCCCACGACGATGAAAAAGACGAGCGTCATGAGCTTCAGGACGACGATCACGTTGTTGAACCGCGCCGACTCCTTGACGCCGATGACGAGGATCCACGTGATCGCCGCCGTGATGGCGACCGCCAGGAGATTGCAGACGATCGGGATCCCGAGGGCGACGGGGTGGTGGAGGTGCGCCTCGTAGGCGAGCGCGTACTCGGGCCCGAGGCTCGCGACGCCGGACTCGGCGACGGTCTTCGCGGCGAAGAGCGTCGAGCGGTAGTCCGTCGCCATCCACGCGGGGATCTGCACTCCGAAGCCGGCCATGAGCTGGCGGAAGTACGCCGCCCACGAGATCGCGACGGCGATGTTCCCGACGGCGTACTCGATGATGAGGTCCCACCCGATGATCCACGCCACGAGCTCGCCCAGCGTCGCGTAGCTGTACGTGTACGCCGAGCCCGCGATCGGCACGAGGCTCGCGAACTCCGCGTAACAGAGCGCGCAGAAGCCGCACGCCACGGCCGTCAGGAGGATGGAAACGGTGACGCCGGGTCCCGCGGGCGGCGCGCCCGTGCCGCCGGACGTCGCGCTGCCGAGCGTGGCGAAGATGCCGGCCCCGATGATCGCGCCGATGCCGAGCGCGAGAAGGTCGACCCAGGTGAGGGTCTTCTTCAGGCCGTGGGCCTCGTCGCCGCCCTCGGCGATCAGGGCATCGAGCGGCTTGCGCCGGAAAAGCGACGACATTCGGCCTCCTCGGGAAAATTCGGAATCGCCCGGATCGTCGGGGAGTCTAAGCCGTGACGGGTCGGTGGAGCCGCGCGGGCAGCTCGGCCAGTGAGCCGATGGCCTCGACCTCGGGATGCGCCCGCCCGCGGCGGTCGAGAAGAAGGGCCGAGAGGCCCGCGTCCCGCGCGCCGTGGTAGTCGTCGGTGAGCGAGTCGCCCACGTGGAGCGCCTCGGCGTGGGAGACGCCCGCGCGGCGCACCGCCTCGTCGAAGATTCCGCGCGCGGGCTTGCTGACGCCGACGAGCGCCGAGACGACGATCGTGTCGACGGCCGCCGCGAGCCCGAGACGCTCGAGGAGAGGCGGGAGCGACGAGTCCCAGTTCGAGACGATCGCGAGGCGATGGCCCGCCGCGCGCAGCGACGCGAGAACGGGCAGCGCGTCGGGGTCGAGCGCCCAGTGCCCCTCCTCGCGGAAGTGCGCGACGAGCTCGGCGAGGAGGGGCTCGGGCAGCGCGCCGCCTCCGACACGCGCGAAGACGGTTCCCACGAATCGCCTCCAGAAGCCGGCCTCGCCGCCGGCGCCGCCCCAGCGCTCCTCGCCGCGCTCGCGCGCCGCCGCGACGTCCCGCCACGTCGCGTGCGCCGCCGCGTGGACGTGCTCCTCTTCCACGAGGACGCCGTGGCGCGCGAAGGCCTCGCGGTAGACGCTCTCGACCGGCGGCTCGGCCCGGAGCAGCGTGTCGCCGGCGTCGAGGAAGACGGCGCGGATCCTCGGCGTCTTCGCCGCCCGTGCCCTCCCTGCGCTCAGGGCATCACCTGCCCGCCGTCGATCACGACGGCCTGGCCCGTGACGTTCCGCGCGTCGGGCGACGCGAGCCAGGCGACGAGGCCGGCGACCTCCTCCGGCGCGAGGACCTCGCCGAGCGGGGCCATTTTCCCGGCGAAGGCGAACGTCTCCTCGAAGCTCTTCCCGAGGCCCTTCGCCATCCGGGCGATGCCGGAACGGCCCATCTCCGTGTCGACCCAGCCCGGGCAGACGGCGTTCACGGTGATCTTCTTCGGCGCGAGCTCGAGCGCGAGCGACCGCGTGAGCCCGATGAGGCCGTGCTTGGACGTCGCGTAGGCCGCCATCCCCGCCACGCCGAAACGCCCCGTGACGGAAGAGATGTTGACGACACGGCCGCCGGGCGCGAGGAACGGGAGCGCCGCACGGAGGACGCGCCACGTTCCCGTGAGGTTCACCTCGAGGATCGCGTTCCACGCCGCGTCCGAGCGCGCGTCGCCGTCGAGGGGCGACGGCCCGCCGAGGCCCGCGTTGTTCACGAGGATGTCGATCCGGCGGTCCGGCCGCGCGGCGCGCTCGACGCCCGTCGCGACCGACGCCGCGTCCGTCACGTCGAGGACGACGGTCTGAGCCTCGCCTCCGGCTTTCACGATCTCCGCGACGACGGCCGCGGCCTCCGCTTCCTTGCGGGCAGCGACCGCCACGCGCGCTCCCTCGGCCGCGAGACGGAGTGCGATCGCCTTTCCGATGCCCTTGTTCGCCCCCGTGACGAGCGCGTTCTTTCCGGCGAGACGTCCGTCGGCCATGGATCCTCCGGCCGGCGATTCTAGGCGCGGGGGCGGGGGCGAGCGGCTAAGATTCGCGGCGTGAAGGTCGACGTCCTCCTCTTCGCGTCACTCAGGGACGAGCTCGGGCCGCAGGTGTCGGTCGAGCTGGAAGAACCGGCGACCGTCGCGTCGCTCCGCCACGCGCTCGCGGCCGCGCACCCCGTCATCGCGCGCTTCGGCGACCGCGCGAGGGCCGCGGTGAACGAGGCGTGGGCCCGCGAGACGGACGCCGTGAAGCCGGGCGACACGGTCGCGCTCCTGCCGCCGATCGCGGGCGGCTAGTCAGGCTGCAGGCCCGTCAGTCCAGCTTCAGCTCCTCGGAGAGGAGCGCGTAGTCCACGGCGCCGCGGGCCGAGCCGTCGAACTCGAAGATCGTCTTGCCGACGGACGGCGCCTCGGCAAGCGCGACGTTGATCCGGATCGGCGTGAGGATCTTCGTGAACCGCTCGCGCAGCGTGTCGAGGAGCTCGGACGAAACGGCCGTGCGCAGGTCGTAGAACGTCGGGAGGACGCCGTCGATCTTCAGCGCCTTCTCGCGCGTCTCGTTCGCGTGCCGCACGAAGACGCGCGTCTTCTCGAGGGCGGGAAGCGACAGGAAGTCCAGCTTCGCGGGGAGGATCAGCTCGTCCGCCGCGTGGTAGACGTTCTCGAGGAGGAGTCCCGCGGCGGGCGGGCAGTCGAGAATGATCGCCTCGTAGCCCTCGTCCTCGAGCAAGGCGAAGCGCCTGGCGAGGCGGCCGACGCGCTTGTCCTTCCCCTTTTCGCGCAGGGCGTCCTCGGCGCCGAGGAGGTCCTCGCCCGCGGGCAGCACGTCGAGATTCTCGCGCGAGGCGCGCACGACGGCCTCGCCGAAATCCGCCTCCTTGAGGAGCCATTTCGAGAGGCCCGCCGACGGCGGGAGGCCGAGAGCGGTCACGACACTTCCCTGCGGGTCGACGTCCACGAGGAGGGTCCTGCGACCGGCCCGGGCGGCGGCGGCCGCGAGATTCACCGCGGTCGTGGTCTTTCCCACGCCCCCCTTGAGGGCCGAGACGGCCAGGATCCTCCGGCGCCGGGCGGCCATGGTTCCGGCGGTCTTATCATGAGTCGATGTCGCACCTGACGGAGCGCCCCATCGAGCCCGCCGAGCTCCTCCTCGCCGTGCGCCGTGACGGGGATGGCGGCCTCGCGCTCTTCGTCGGCGTCGTGCGGAACCACAACGCCGGAAAAGCGGTCACGAGGCTCGAGTACTCGGCGTATAACTCGATGGCCGAGAAGGAGATGGACCGCATCGCGGCGGAGATCGCGAGGGCGCACCCCGGAGCCCGGGTGCTCTTCCGGCACCGGATCGGCAGCCTCGCCATTGGAGATGTGGCGGTCGTCGTGGCCGCCGCGGCGCCCCACCGCGAGGAGGCTTTCGCGGCGTGCCGGGCCGGAATCGAGGCCATCAAAGCCCGGGTTCCGGTCTGGAAAAAGGAGTTCGGGCCGGACGGAATCTCGTGGGTGGAGCCCTGTGGAAGCCTCCACCACGCGTCCTCCGGGATTCCGGATTTGCCTGAAACCCATTGAAAATTCAGGGACTTCCTGCTATCCTCCGGCGCCCATTTCGGAGGATTGAAAGATGTTTCTCGCCCTCAGGCGCATCCATGTCTTCGCGAGCGACTTCTCGCGGTCACGCCGTTTTTACGGTGAGACGCTGGCGCTCCCGGAGGCGGGCGGGTTCGAAAGCGACTGGGTCGAGTTCGCTCTTGGACCTCTCCTGCTGAAGCTCACCCCGCTCCGTCCCGGCGAGGTCCCCGCGCGCAACCAGGTCGCTGCTGTTTTCTCGACCGCCAGTCTCGACGAGACGATCGCGCGCCTCAAGGAGCGCGGCGTCACCGTGACGCGGCCTCCCGCCGACGAGTTCACCGGGCGCTCGGCCGAGATCCTCGATCCGGACGGCTACCGGATCATCCTCTTCCAGGCTTCGGACCTGCACCCGGACGAGGAGTGGGTTCCGTCCTCGGGCGTCGACGAACTCGTGAAGCAGAAGCTTCACGCGCGCAGGAAGCGCGAGCAGGCCCGAGGAACGGGTAAGAAGCCCGTGAAGAAAGCCGCTCCCGCGAAGAGGGCGCCCGCAAAAAAGGCGGCCCCGAAGAAGAAGGCCCCGCCGAGAAAGACCGCGCCAAAGAGGAAAGCCGCACCGAAGAAGGCGGCGAAGAAACCCGCGAAAAAGAAGCCGGCCCGCCGGCGCTGAGACGCGGTCCCCGTGGGATGGCTCCTCCGGGCGTCACTCCGAAACGTCCGACAGGAGGAGCCATGACGCAGACGTTCACCCCCCCTCGACCGGCCCGCCACCCCATCCGCCCCAACCCCGCCGCCCCGTTCGTCGTGGCTCTACTCCTCTCGGCTCTCGCGTTCGGCGCCGCGCCAGCGTTCGCGCAAGCCGCGATCCTTCCCCCGGTGGCCTACTTCCCGCCGACCGTGGACTCGGTCGTCTCGAAGGTGAACGGCCCGATCCTCGACGTCCTCGACGGCGCGCTCCAGCTCGACGTCACGAACGCGACGATCACGCTCGGGGACGACCCGTCCGCGAGCGCGCTCCCGGTGACGGCGATCCTCCCCGGCTCGCGCGTCGTCGCGCAGGTGACGGTCCCCGACGTCATCCCGACGGTTTTCCCGCCGCGCCTCGTCGCGACGTCCGTCGTCGTCTTCCTCGCGAACGCTGGGAACCTCTCCGGGATCATCCAGGGCGTCGGCACCGCGCAGGGCACGTTCATGCTGGTCGACGTGACGGTCAAGACGAACGCCGCCACGACGTGGTCCGGCCTCAAGGCCGACGGAACTCCCGTGAAGGGCCTCTCGGACCTCTCCGCCGGCATGCACGCGAACGTCTCCGTCACGGCCGAACCGAGCGGCGTCACCGCGAAGAACGTCTTCGCCTACGCCACCCCGACGACGCGGATCGTCTCCTTCCGCGGCAAGGTCGATTCAGAAGGCGCGACGCTGTGGACGATCGGCGGCAATCTCGTGCAGGTGACCGCCGACACGAAGATCGTCGGAAACCCGCAGGTCGGGGACACCGTGGACGTCCTCGAGAAGGTCACGATCCTGCCGCCCGGCTCGGCGGCCCCGACGATGATCCCGATCGCGATCTCGATCACGAAGGTCGTCGCGACTCCGCCTCCCCCGCCGGGTCGCACGGTCGAGTTCGACGGCGTCGTCCAGTCCCTGCCGCCGGTGGCGAGCCCGTCGAGTGTCCCGCTCGGACACTGGACGATCTCGGGCAAGGACGTCCTCGTCACGGCGGCGACGAAGGTCGACGCCGGGATCGCGGTGGGCTCGTCCGTTCACGTGCTCGGCCTGACCGTCCCGATCTCGATCCTCGCGCCCACCGCGACGGCGCAGATCCTCGCGCTCCAGATCACGAAGCTCTAGACGCGGGCGGGCGCCCGCTCCTTCCTCCACGGCGGGCCGCGCGGCCCGCCGCTCTTTTTTCGGGTAGGCTCGCCGCATGACGAGCCTCACCGACTACTGCCGCGCCGAGATCGAGTCTCTGAAGGCCGCGAAGACCTGGAAGAAGGAACGCATCCTCGAAGGGCCGACCGGCGCCCGCGTCCAGGTGGACGGGCGCAGCGTCCTCATGCTCACGTCCAACAACTACCTCGGCTTCGCGAACCATCCCCGCATCCTCGACGCCGCGCGCAAGGCGCTTTCCCGCTGGGGGAACGGCCTCGGCTCCGTCCGGTTCATCTGCGGGACGCAGCAGCTCCACAAGGACCTCGAGGCCGCGATCTCGAAGTTCTTCGGGACGGAGGACACGATCCTCTACATGTCCTGCTGGAACGCGAACGAGGGCCTCTTCGCGCCGCTCCTCGGCGAGGAGGACGCGCTCCTCTCGGACGCGCTGAACCACGCGTCGATCATCGACGGCGTCCGCCTCTGCAAGGCGAAGCGCGTCCTGGCGCCGCACGCCGACCTCGCGGCGCTCGAGACCGCGCTGAAGGAGGCCCAGGCGCAGCGCCGCCGCCTCTTCATCACGGACGGCGTCTTCTCGATGGAGGGCGAGATCGCGCCGCTCGGCGCGTTCGCGGACCTCTGCGAGACGTACGACACGACGATGGTCGTCGACGACTCGCACGCGACCGGTGTCCTCGGGAAGACGGGCCGCGGCTCGGCCGAGGAGCTCGGCGTCATGAGCCGAGTGACGATCTTCACGTCCACGCTCGGCAAGGCGATGGGCTCGGCGGCCGGCGGCTTCACGACGGGTCCGGCGCCCGTCGTCGACCTCCTGCGCCAGCGCTCGCGGACGTCGCTCTTCTCGAACGCGCTCCCGCCCGCGGTTGCGGCCGCGTCGCTCGAGGCGTTCCGGATGCTCATGGAAGACCCCTCGCCCGCCCTGAAGGTCCAGAAGAACGCGAGGACGTTCCGCGCGAAGATGAAGGCGGCGGGCTTCAGGATCCCCGAGGGCATCCACCCGATCGTCCCCGTCATCGTCGGCGACACGGCGAAAGCGCTCGCGATGTCGAACGCGCTCTTCGACAAGGGCGTCTACGTCTCGGGCTTCGGCTTCCCCGTCGTCCCGCAGGGTCACGCGCGCCTCAGGTGCCAGATCTCGGCCGTTCACTCGGACGACGACCTGCAGGAAGCCGTGGACGCGTTCGTCGCCGTCGGGAAGGAGTTCGGGGTCGTCTGAACGCCGCGGCCGCTACGGCACGACGGCGACGTGAAAGTGGACCTGCACGGACGGGTAGGCGAACCCGGCCGGCAGCGGGTCGAACGGCGCGGCGGCCTTCACGGCGGCGACCGCGGCCGCGTCCCAGCCCTTCTTGCCCGACGACATCGAGACCTCCGTCGTCGCGAGCGTGCCGTCCTTCGCGATGACGGCCTGGACGACCGTCTTCTTCCCGACCGGGGGCACCTCGGCGGCGGGCGGCGACTTCCACTTCGCGGCGACCTTGTCGTACGTCCGCTTCTGGTAGGCCGGGTCCCTCAGCGTCGTCTGGAAGTAGCACTCGAGCGACGGCCGGCCCGCGGCGAACGCCGCGGCCGCAAGGAGCAGCGCCGCCGCGGCCGCGAGGGCCGCCGCGAGAAATCGCGTTCGCCTCACGCCCGGTCTCCGCGCGCCGGTTTCGGGCGCCGCACGAGGACGAGCCGCGCCGGGCGGCCCGCCCGCTCGCACGCGGCGCACAGGCGCGCGCGGCCGAACGCCGTCCGGCGCGTCCACTCGGCCGCGCAGCCCGGGCAGCGGTACGCGTAGCGCGCGTTGCTCTCGCGGACCCGGCGCAGGCGCTCCGTCTCGGGCGCGGCCGTGCGCACGACGCCGAGCTCGCGGGCCACGGCCCAGAAGCGCGGCGAGTGCCCTTCCTCCGCGCCCCAGCGCGAGGCGCAGATCGCGTGCGCGGTCTCGTGGAGGAGCGTCTGGAGCCGGTCGTCCGGGCCCATGTGGCTCGAGACGCGGATCACGTGCGGTTCCCCGCATGTCCCGTACTGGATGACGCCGCCCGTCGCGCGGCGACCCGACAGGATCACGCGCGCGGGCGGAAGGCCGTGCGCCTTTGCGAGCGCGTCGTAGCGCGCCTGGAGGTCGCGCTCGCCGGCGCGGTCCTCCTCGGGAGGCGGCGCGTCGTCGTCGAAGAGGTCGAGCTGGACGAGAGAGCCGGAGCGGACAGCGTCCATCGGCGGGCCTCCACGTCACGCTCCCCACATCGCGTCGCGATGGGGGGCGAGGGGTTTCGAGAGGACGAAGGCGGCGGCAACCGCGGCAAGCGCCGCGGCGAGAAGCTCGAGGAGCGGCACGGGCTGCCCGTGTGAGATCACGGGCGCGGCGGCCTTGGCGGCCCAGACCACGGCGAGCGCGGCGCCGCCGGGAATCGTCGAGCGCGTGCCGAGCGCGAGCCATGCGAGTCCGAGGCCGAGCGCGGCCGCGACGAGGTACGCATGGACGAGCCCGAGGACCGGCGGCCCGTCGAAACGCGGCCCGAACGCGAGACGTGCGGCCGCCATCGGGATCGCGCCGAGCGCCGCGACGGCCGGCGCCGCGAGACCCGCGGGGAGCTTCGCGCGCAGCCAGCGGTAGAAGGCGCCGCGCACGACGAACTCGAAGGCAAACGCGCCGGCGACCGCGAGCGGCACGAGCCACGCGAGGCGCGCGGCGTCGACGTCGCCCGAGAACGAGGCGTAGTGGAGGAGGCGCGCCGCCGGAAGGTACGAGAGCGCCGCGAGAGCGAAGGCGACAGCCGCGCCGGCCGCGAGCGCGGGAGCGCGTCTCTCCGATGGCTCCACGCGGGAATGGTAGCAGGATCTAGACTTGGCGCACCATGACGAACACCTCTCTTCCACGCGTCGCCTTCCTCGGACTCGGCACGATGGGCCGCCCCATGGCGGCGAACCTCGCGCGCGCCGGCTTCCCGCTTTCCCTCGCCACGAAGACTCCCGGCAAGGCCGCCGCCGTCGCGAAAGAGCTGGCCGAAGGCGGCCGTGACGTGCGCGCGGCCGTGACCGGTGCCGAGGCCGCGCGCGGCGCCTCCGTGATCGTCTCGTGCGTGCCCGACGCCCCTGAGGTCGAGGAGGTGCACCTCGGGCCGGGCGGCACGTCGGAGGGCGCCTCGAAGGGCGCGGTCGTGATCGACTCGTCGACGATCGACGCGGAGAAGGCGCGGCGTATCGCCTCCGCCCTCGCCGGGAAGGGAATTGCCTTCCTCGATGCGCCCGTCTCCGGCGGCCAGAAGGGCGCCGTCGAGGGTACGCTCACGTTCTTCATCGGCGGTGACGCGGCGGCGCTCGAAAAGGCGCGGCCCGTGTTCGAGGCGATGGGCAAGAGGCTCACGCACCTCGGCCCGTCCGGCGCCGGGCAGCTTGGGAAGGCCGTGAACCAGATCCTCGTCGCGAACAACCTCATGGCCGTGTCCGAGGCGCTCGCGTTCGCCGAGAAGGCCGGCCTCCCGCTCAAGCCGCTCCACGAGGCGCTCGTCGGCGGCGCGGCGCGGTCGTGGGCGCTCGAGGTCCTCGGACAGAAGATGATCGACCGCGACTTCAAGCCGGCATTCGCGGTGAAGCACCAGCAGAAGGACCTCGCGATCGTCCTCGCGAACGCCCGTGCGGCGGGCGTGCCGCTGCCCGGCGTCGCGCTCGTCCACCAGCTTCTCGCGTCGCTCGAGGCCGAGGGCCGCGGCGAGGACGGCACCCAGGCGCTTCTCAACGTCTACGAAAAGCTCTCCGGCAGACGGTAAGATTCCGGCAAATGGAGGTTCCGATGAAAGGCCTTCGTCTGGCGACTCTGGCGACTCTGGCGTCCCTCGTTTGCCTCGCTGCTCTTTCCCTTTCGGCCGCCGAGCCGGCCAAGGGATCTTTCGAGAAGAGCTTCCCGTTCACGGGCGACAAGGACATCAAGATCGGCTTCAAGGTCGGCGACGTCACAATCGACTCCTTCCGGATCCGCCATTGGCCGGACTCGGACGACTTCCAGAAGGCCCAGAAGGACCCGAGCGACAAGCACACGATGGTCGTGGAGTTTCGCTACTCGAACCGGGACCAGGACAAGGACTACAAGTGCAAGTACGTGGTCACGATCCCGGGCGGCAAGGACGGAAAACCGCTCGGCGAGAACGACCGGACGGCCACGCTCGACAAGGGCAAGATCGACGATACGAACTCCATGTTCGTGAAGATGTACACGAACGACTACAAGACCGCCAAGACGGTCAAGATCTCCTTCGAGGTCTGGAAGAAGTAGCTCCTCAGGCGCAGGCGCGCCGCGGCGGGGACGAGCGGTCCGCTTCGGCGCGCCACTCCGCGCGGCGCCGCCGGTAGTCCGCGTCGGCCTGGCGGGCGAGCGCGCGACGATAGTCACGTTTCAGGCGGGCAATCTCCTCCGCGAGAAACACCCGGTCTTCCGGCCTCGCGGCCGGAAACTCGGCCTCCCGCAGCTCGATCTGCGCCCTCAGGACTCGCGCCTCGTGAAGCTCCGCCGCCGATTCCATGACTCCCGGATCCCCTTTCGTCCGGCCCCTGAGGGCCTGCTTGCCTAGAGAAGACGCAGTTCGCGCCGAAAAGTTTCACGGCCAAACCGGAGGGTGGCCTGCCGGCGTAAAGACGGCATGACGCTTTCGCGTTTCGCCCCGATCGGATTCGTCCTGCTCGGGGCGGCAGGAGCCGCCATGGCCGTCGAGGAACCGGAGTATCGCATTGAAAAGGATTACGGATCGTTCGAGGTCCGCGTCTACAAGAACACGGTCGTCGCCGAGACGGTCGTGACGGGGGCGTTCGGAGACGGGACGAACGAGGGCTTCCGCCGCCTCGCGGGCTACATCTTCGGCGCGAACGACGGCGGCCGGAAGATCGCGATGACCGCGCCCGTCGGCGCCGAGCCGGTTCGGGGTGCGCGGGGAACTAAGATCGCGATGACGGCGCCCGTCGGCGCCGAGAGGTCGACGGACGGCTGGACCGTGACGTTCACGATGCCCGCGTCCTTCACGATGAGGACGCTGCCGGTCCCCGACGACGCGCGCGTCCGCCTGCGCGAGGTCCCCGCGAGACGGGTCGCCGCCGTGCGCTTTTCGGGCACATGGGGCGTGGAGAGATTCGAAGACGTCGCGCGAGAGCTCGCATCCGACGCGAAGGCCGCCGGGCTCGAGCCCGCCCCTGAGCCGCCCGTCTTCGCCCGATACAACCCGCCGTGGACGCCGTGGTTCCTCCGGAGGAACGAGGTCCTGATCCCTCTCGAAGGGCGCTGAACAGCCCCCGGGCCTTCAGAACCGCCCGCGCGCGCGCTCCTTGGCGGGCAGGACCTCGAGACACGTCGTCCACCAGCCCGTCTCGATCGTCTCGACGAACTCGGCGGGGAGCTTCTCCTCGCGCATCTCGCGCGCGAGGCGCGCGTGGTCGTAGTCGACGGGGACGAACTCCGTCGCGAGCGTTCCCCCCCGCTCCTCGAGGATCGTGAACCACACGTTCGTGTGCCCGTCGTTCGCCGGCCTTCCGAGCACGCCGGCGTTCACGAGGCCGCGCCCCGGCGCGAGAAACCGTGCCCAGTGGAGGCCCGTGTGCGTGCAGGCGATCACGTCGGTGCCGTGCGCGTCGAGAAGGCGGCCGATGAAAGCGCGCGGCGTCGCTGTCTCCCAGAGGAATTCGTTGACGGCCCGCGGCGAGCCGTGACAGAGGAGGACCTTCCGTCCCGCGACCGTCAGCCGCGCGTGCGACGGCAGCGTCCCCATCCACGCCTTGTGCTCCGCGGACGTCTTCTCGCGCGTGTAGTCGTACGAGACCTGCGCGAACGCGTTGTCGCGCGGGTCGGTGTAGCCGCAGGCGCAGTCATCTGCGGACGACGAGAGCGACTCCTCGTAGTTGCCCCGGATCGCGGGAATCCGCGCCTCACGCAGGATCTCGACGGCGCGGTCCGGGTGCGGCCCGAACGCGCCGAAGTCACCGAGCGCGACGATCGCGTCGACGTTGCGCGCACGGGCGAGCGAGATGGCGCTCAGGAGCGACAGATAGTTCGAATAGATCCCTCCGAAGAGCGCGATCCTTCGAAAGGTCCCAAGCTCCACGGTTTTCACAGAACCCGCTCCGCCGCGCCCGCCGCGGGGTCGCATTCACTTTCTAAGAAATGCTGCATGACAAGAGCCTCACGTCCTGCAACTGAGGCCATATTCCTGACACGTGTAACACGCCCGATGCCGGAGCGTGAACGGCCGGAGCGTGTCGGAGAGCGTCTCCCCCATTCGCGCGTCGTCCACGTCGATGAGGATCGGGCAGACGTACGCGCCCTTCGACGTGACCATGCGCGAGCTCGTGCACTGAAGCGCCGCGAGGTCTTCAGGTGTCAGCGACCTTCCTTCGAGCGTCTCGAATTCGGCGTAGGGCCGGAGACGCTTTTCCTCCGCCCCGAGCCTGAGGAGCGGCAGGATTTTCAGCCGCGGCTGGGCGAGGCCGATCTCCCGGAGGAACGCGAGAAAGCGCGCGCGGCCCTCGCGCGTCCCCGCGCCGTCGAGCACTTCCGTCACCGTGATCACGGGGTTGAGACCGGCCGCCGCCAGGTGCCGCACGCCCGCGAGGATGCGGTCGAACGTCCCCACGCCGCGCACGGCGTCGTTCGTCGCCGCGTCCCACCCGTCGATCGAAACGCGCAGGTCGAGGCTGTACTCCGAGCCATCCGAGAGAGCCTTCAGGCGCGCTGCCGTCTCGGGCCGGATGAGGACGCCGTTCGTGAGGACGGAGACGGGCCCCTTCGCGAGCGCCGCCTCGAGGATCGGGAGGATGTCGCGGTTCAGGAACGGCTCGCCTCCCGTGAGGTAATACTCCTTTGCGCCGAGCCGCTCGGCCTCGTCGAGGACGCGAACCACGTCCGCGAGCGGCATCATCCCGTGCGCATCGTTCGTCGGCGAGCACGAGATGAAGCAGTGCGTGCACGCGAGGTTGCACAGCGTCCCCGCGACCTGGATCCACACGGTGTCCAGAGCGGCGAGCGGCGCTTCGGGAAAGGGGCGGTCGTTCATCCGGTTTCCTCCGGGAAGACGGAGATCTTCTCGCGCCTCACGCGCAGCGAAACGTCGTCTCCCTCCCGGACGTCGAGGTCGTTCGGGGCGTCGACGGCGAGCGCCTCGCCTTCCGCGACCACGCGGAGGCGCCGGGCCGGCCCCCGAAACACCGAGGTCTCGAGCGACGCCGTGAAGTCCCCCTCACCCGGCCGCACGACCTCGAGGTCCTCCGGGCGCAGCATGACCCAGCACGGCCCCGGGCGGACGGGAGCCGCCGCCGGGAGCGTCGCGAACGGAAGGCGCAGCTCCCGCCCGCCGGGAGCCGCCGTGGCGCGGACGAGGTTCGCGGCGCCGAGGAAACGGGCGACGAACGCGTTCGCCGGCCGGCGGTACACGTCCGCCGGTGTGCCGGCCTGCTCGACGCGCCCGTTGCGCAGGACGAGGAGCTCGTCCCCGAGGGACAGCGCCTCTTCCTGGTCGTGCGTCACGTAAAGCGTCGTGAGCGCGAGGCTCCTCAGGAGCACGGACAGCTCGCCGCGCAGCTCCTCACGCAGCTGTGCGTCGAGCGCGGAGAGCGGCTCGTCGAGGAGCAGGACGCGCGGACGGCACGCGAGCGCCCGCGCGAGGGCGACGCGCTGCTGTTCGCCCCCCGAGAGCGCCTCGATCCGGCGGTCTTCGAGCGCGGACATCCGGACCGTCGCGAGCGCCTCGCGCGCCCGGGCCGTCCGCTCGGCCTTCGAGGCGCCGCGCGCCCGCGGGCCGAACGCGACGTTCTCGAGAACCGTGAGGTGGGGAAAGAGCGCGTAGCTCTGGAAGACGAGCCCGACGTCGCGCTTCTCGGCGGGAACGTCCGTGACGTCCGATTCGTCGCACAGGACGCGGCCCGCGTCGGGATCCGCGAGGCCGGCGATCATCCAGAGGAGCGTGCTCTTGCCGGACCCGCTCGGTCCGAGGATCGACGTGATCCGGCCCGCGGCGAATCCGTGACTGACGGCGTCGACGGCCGGCGGACCCGGCCGGTACGACTTCGTCAGCCCGCGGACCTCGAGCTTCACGACGAGAGGCCTCGCCGGAATTCGTCGCCGCCGAGCGCCTGGATCGCGAGGAGCGCGGGCACGACGGGGAGGAGGAAGACGACCGTCGCCGCGGCGGCGACCGGGAAGGAGTTCGTCGTGTACGTCATGTAGAGCGCGGCCGGAAACGTCTGTCGAAGGGGCGTCGCGAGGAGAAAGCTGACGTTGAACTCGCCCCACGAAACGGCGAAGACGAGAAGCGACGAGAGAACGAGGGCCGGCGCGAGCCTGGGGATCGTCACCCAGAGCGCCGTCCGAAAGGGCCCGGCGCCGAGCGAGCGCGCCGCCGCCTCGAGGCGCGGATCCTCGTTCTCGAGCGCGTTCCCGACCGTCTTCAGGACGAGCGGCAGCGCGTACGCGAGGTGTCCCGCGACGAGGAGGCCAAGGCGCGGCGCGCGCGGCGCCGCCGCGAGAAGACCGACGGCGAGGGCGATGCCGGGCACGGACAGCGGCGTCAGCGCGGCGGCCTCGAGGAGCCGCGCGAGCGGGAACGGGCGGCGCCGGAACGCGAACGCGGCGGGCGCGCCGATCGCGAGCGCGAGGGGGACGACCGACGCGACGAGCTTCGCCGACGTGAGGAGCGCCCCGGACCAGATCCCCAGCACGTACCGGAAGGAGGCCGCCACGCCGGCGATGCCTTCCGACCGCGGGCCGTACCAGCGCAGGTCGAGGAACGCGCCCCCGACCGTCACCGCGATCGGCGCGACGAGCACGGCCGCGAGGCCCGCCGCGAGCGCGATGCCGGCGGCGCGGGCGGCGCGGCGGGTCCGGGATTTCACGCCGCCCTCCGGGCGAGGAGGCGATCGACGCCGAGCGTGAGGACCGCGAGGGCGACGCAGAGCGCGCCGGCAACGGCGTCATTCAGAAACGCCGTCAGCTCGGTGTAGACCTCGACCGGCGCCACGGTGAATCTCCGCGCCAGGATGAGCGCGGCACCGAAGGAGCCCATCGAGGCCGAGAACGTGATCGCGAGCGTCGACCTCAGAGCCGGAGCCGCGAGCGGCAGCACGACCCGGAAGAGCCGGGCGAGAGGCCCCGCGCCCAGGACGCGCGCCGCCGCATCCAGCTCAGCCGGAAACCGGCGGAACGCGGCCTCGAGCGTCATGACGGCGCGCGGGATCTCGAAGTAGAGATACGCGGCGAAGAGCCCGGTCAGCGTGAACGCCGAGCCCGACAGGAGCTCGTGCCCCGTGAGAGCCCCGAGGAGCTTCGGGACGGCGCCGGCGCGCCCCAGCATCACGACGACGAGAAAGCCGACGAGGACGCCCGAGAAGGTCAGCGGGAGCGAGACGGCCGCGCGCAGGGCGTCGCGCCCGCGAAAACGCTCGCGGGCGAATACCCACGCCGGCAGGATCGCCGCCGCGACGGCGGTCGCCGAGGCCGCAAGCGAGAGTCCGAGCGAGTTCACGAGGGCCGTCCGGTAGCGTCCGGCCGCGAGCACCTGCGTGAAGGCGCCCGGGGTCGCGAGCGCGGAGCTCGCGAGAGCGGCCAGCGGCCACAGGATGCACAGGCCGAGGAAGAGCGCGAGCGGCAGGGCGAGAAGCGCTCCCGTCCCGGGGACGCGACCCGGCCGCACGCTAGCGGCCCGAGCCCCGGATCGCATCCCGCCACGCCTTCTTCAGCGCGTCCGCCGCCCCCGCCATCTTCGCGAGGTCGAGATCCCGCGCCCGGCGGTATTCGACGTCGGGGAGGAACTTCGCGGCGAGGCCGGCGGGGAGAGCCCCGGAAACCACCGGGCGGAAGAACGACTTCGCGAACTCCGCCTGCGCCTCGGCGGTGAGCAGCCAGTCGAAGTACGCCTTCGCCTCCGCCGCGTGCGGGGCTCCCTTCGCGAGACCCATCACGAGGGGCATCGTGAACGTGCCCTCCGCGGGAAGGACGACGTCGACCGTCCCGCCGTCGACGTACCTCATCTTGTAGCCGTTCCCGTCCGCGTTGATCCAGACCGGGATCTCGCCCCTCAGCACCGCGTTGTAGATCGACTCGCGCGGGTACGACGAGACGTTCGCGTCGAGCTTCTTGAGGTACGCGAGACCCGGAGCGAAGTCCGTCGCGCTGCCTCCCATCAGCTCGTTGATCCCGTAGACGAGCGTGAAGGACGTTCCGCCCCACGTCGGGTCGTCGTACGCGATCTTCCCCTTGTACTCGGGCTTCAGGAGGTCCGCCCACGACCTCGGGACGGGCGCCCCGCCGAGCGCCTGCGTGTTCACGACGAAGGCGATCGTCGCCGTGTGGACCGTCCACCACAGTCCGGAAGGGTCCTTGAGTGCGGCGGGGATCTTCTCCCAGCCTTTCGGCTTGTACGGCTGGTGCAGTCCCTTCTGCGCCGCCTGAAAGCCGATCGCGCCGGAGTAATACGCGCAATCCGCGACCGGTGCGTCCTTCTCCTTTTCGAGAGCCGCCATCGCGACGGAGGAGCCTTTCGGATCGGGCGGCACCGTGACGCCGGCGACCTTGAGGTACAGCGCGGTCACGCCGCCCCAGTTCGCGTAGTTCGGGATGCAGTCGTACTGGATGACGACGCGGTCCGAAGCGAACGCTGCGGACGAGACGAGGGCGAGCGACGCGATCGTGCGCGCGAAGCGGAACATGGACTTCTCCTTCGTTTCGCTGCGGGTTTCCGCAGGAGGCGGCCGGTTCTCTCAGGCGGCGGGTGAGGAGAACGGCGGCGCGCGGCAGGAGTTCGGGGCGGGCCGGGGCGCAGGCGCTCCACGCGGCGCGGCGACGCCGCGGATTACGACCCGTGAGCCGAGGAGGGCGGCGAGGACGACGACGAGGGCCGCGTCCCGGGATTCGCGGGCCGCGGCGAGGGCGCGCGCGCCGCCCCGCCGGTCGTTCACGTCGCTCCGAAGGCCGAGGACGGCCGCGTCCGCGGCATTGCCGAGAAGCGCCTCGAAGACGCCCGGGGTCCGCCACGGGACCTCCCGAAGGAGGCTTCGAGGCGGGATCCGACCCGCATGGAAGCCGATCAGCCAGACGCCTCCGTCCCGCGCCGGACCCAGCACGACGTCCCGCGACGCGAGGGCGTCGAACGCGGCGCCGAGGTCGTCCGCGGACAGTTCCGGCACGTCGCCCGGGACCACGACGAGCTGCCGGTAGCCCGATCTCACCGAATCCGCGAGCGCCCGTTCCAGCCTCTCCCCGAAGCTCCGCCCGCGCTGGAACGCCGGCGGGACGGGGACGAGGTCGACTCCGGGCAGCGCCGCGACGGCCTCGACGACGCGCTCGCGCGCGAGCCGGAAGAGCTCCTCGCCCCCGCGGATCCCCTTGGCCGCCGCCTCGGCGCGCGGGGACCGTGCGAAGAGAAGGACACAGCGGCGGGCGCCTCCGGGATTCAGCACGGGCCCTTCGATTGTGGCACGAGGTCGATCACCGCCCCCGTGAATGAACCCCGGCCGCGGGTCTATTCCCGGGGCGTCGGAAACACCGGATCGACCTCCTCGGCGCGGTTCACGCGGGCTTCATCGCCCTCACGAACGCGCTCATGAACCTGCCCTCGACCTGCGGGACCAGCGCGTCGGCGTCGATACCCCCGGCCGAGAGAAAGTCGCGCGCGTCGTCGATCGTGTAGATCCGCGTCGGCGTGATCGAGACGTCCGTGAAGCCCGCCTTCTTCAGGCGCGCCTCGAACTCCTTCTCCTCCATCGCGCCCGCGAGGCAGCCGATCCAAAGCTCGACGTTCTTCCGCACGTCCGCCGGGACCTCGCCGCGCACGACGACGTCGGACACCGCGAAGCGGCCGCCCGGCTTGAGGACGCGGAACGCTTCGGCGAGCGCGCGATCCTTGTCGGCCGAGAGGTTCACGACGCAGTTCGAGATGATGACGTCGACGACGCCGTCCGGCAGCGGCACGTGCTCGAGCTCGCCCTTCAGGAACTCGACGTTCGTGACCTTCGCAACGCGCTGGTTCTCGCGCGCGAGCGCGAGCATCTCGTCGGTCATGTCGAGGCCGTAGACCTTTCCGCTCTCGCCGACGCGCCGCGCCGAAAGAAGGACGTCGATCCCGCCGCCCGAGCCGAGGTCGAGGACCGTCTGCCCCTCGCGCAGCTCGGCGAGCGCCGTCGGGTTGCCGCAGCCGAGGGACGCCTGGACGGCGGCCGCCGGGAGGCCGAGCGTCTGGTCGGCGCCGTAGAGGTCGGACGTGATGGGATCCTTCGCGCCGGCGATCGCCGACGCGCCGCCGCAGCACGCGTTTCCGCCCTTCGTGGCCCGGAGCGCCGCGGCCGCGTAGCGCTCCTTGACCGTGTCCTTGATGTCCTTGATGCCGGTCTCCCCCATGGGACGCTCCTTACCGATCAACCACGCCCCTAATGTATCAACGAAACTTGATTTGTCAAGAACGAAGAGAAGAGATTTCTTAGCAAGGGCTCGAGCTCTTAACCTCTGAGGCTTTTGATCCGTCCGAGATGGGCGTCGGTGTGGTCGGCGAGGCGGACGGCGAGCTGCTCGACGGTGATCTCGCCCTTCTCCGGGTGGATTCCGGTCTTCTCCCACGCCTCGTGCGGGAGCGCGCGCAGGAGGGCGATGGAATCCTCCCGCAGGCGCTTGAACTCCTTGGCGACCTCGGCGGGGTCGGCCTCGGCGTACTTGAGCGCCGTCGCGGCGGCGTCGTTGTCGAGCATCCAGAACGCCGGCTTGTCGCCGAACGCCATCTGCGTGAAGCGGCCCTGGTAGACGCGCTCGATGTCGCGGACGTGCGCGGCGTTCTCGACCATCGACCACTTTCCGCCGTCTGCCTTGCGCCGGAGCACGTCGTCCGGCGCGCCCTTGAGCGCCGCGGCGAGCGCCGCGGGGGCGGCGGCAAGGCGCTCGAGGACGGCGAAACGCCGCTTGATCGCCTCGATCTGCCCGAGATGCGCCGTGTCGTTGCCGACGGCGTGCCGCTGGATCAGGTCTTCCATCGTGAGCCGGCCGGCCGTCGCGTGAACGCCCGCGCGCGCCCACTGAGCCTTTCCGGTCTTTCGCAGGAGCTGGAGTGTCTGGCGTCGCAGCGCGACCCACTCGCGCACGACCTCGGGCGCCTTCTGGCTGCGGTAGGCGCGCAGAATTGCGAACGCCTCGCCGTTCAGGTCCGGCAGCTTCGGCTCGTCCTCAGAGAGGATGCGCGTGTAGCGCTCGATGTAGGCCTCGCGCTCCATGTCGCGCATGTGGCAGAGGATCTCGAGGATCGACCATTTCCCCGGGGCAGGCGTCCAGAGAAGGACCTTCTTCGAGAGGCCCTTGAGCGAGGCCTTGAGCGTCTGCGGCGTCGTGGCGAGCGTTTCGAAGAAGCGGCGGCGTTCGAAGTCTTCCATGAGGCCTCCTCAGCCGGCGCGGACGCCGTTGAGCGGTTTGTCGAGCTCCGGGAACAGGAGCTCCTGCGGCTTGAGACGCGGGAGCAGGGTGTCGAGGACGTGGGCGGACCATTCGGCGCGCCGCGCCGGGTCGAGCGCGACGTGCGGTACGTTCCACGCGGCAAGCGTCTGCTGGATCGAGCGGTCGATCTCGTGCTGGAAGGCGAGGTCCGTGTCGCGCACGCCGTCGAAGTGCGGGTCGCCGACGATCGGAACCTTGAAAAGCCCGTCGTACGTCCGCGTCCAGCTCCTGACGAGGCTCTCGAGCACCGGTTCCTCGGGCGCCCCCGAGAACGCACGCTTCATGTAGCAGTAGTTGTCGAGGACCGCGCGGTCGCAGAACACCACATCGGCCTTCGCCTCGGCCTGGAGCTCCCAGGCGATCTGGGTGTGGAGGATCCAGGCCTGGGCCTTGAGCGTCGTCTCCTGGTTGATCGGGAGCGGGCACTCCCGCGCGACCTCCCGGACGATCTCGACGGTCAGGTCTCTCTTCTTGAGGGCGGCCGCCAGGTCGTAACAGAGCGTCGTCTTCCCGACCCCGTGCGTGCCGATGAATGCGACCTTCATGCAGCTCCGAGACTACCCCAGCCGGGCCGGAGCCTCCTCACGCCGGCGGAGCGAGGCCGACTTCGGCGAAGAGTCGCGCCGTGTCCTCGCCGAGGCGTGGGGGCGCGGCCGCCGGCGGGTCGGAGAATCCTTCGAGGAAGAACGGCGGCCGGACGGCCGGCACGCTCCGGCCGTCCCGCTCCGTGACGAGGACGCTCCCGAGCGCCTCGGCCTGCGGCGAGCGCAGCGCCTCGAGAACGCCGAGCACGGGCCCGGCGGGAAGAGCGGCCTCGCGGAGGCGTGCGAGCCACGTGGCTCGGGATTCCCTCACGAAGATTTCTTCGAGGATCGGAACGAGCTCCGCGCGGTTCGAGACGCGCCCCGCATTCGTGGCGAACCGCGGATTCGCAGCCAGGTCCGGCCGCCCGATGACCCTTTCGCAGAAAACTCCGAATTGCCGGTCGGTTCCGACTGCGAGAAGGAAACCGCCGTCCGAGGCCTCGAACGCGCGGTACGGCTCGATCGTGGCGTGGGAGTTGCCGTGGCGCGCCGCTTCGCGGCCCGTGACGAGCGCCGAACCCGCGACGTTCACGAGCGCCGCGAGGCCCGCGGAGAGGAGGTTCGTCTTCACGTGCGCGCCGGCTCCGTCGCGCTCGCGCGCGTGGAGCGCCGCGAGGATCTCCGCGAGCGCCGCCCAGCCCGCGAGGACGTCCACGACCGCGACGCCGATCTTGTGCGGCGCGCCGCCTTCGGGCCCCGTGATCGCCATGAGGCCCGTCGCGCCCTGCGCGAGGAGGTCGAAGCCCGGCTCGCCGGCCTGGGGCCCCACGTCTCCCGCGCCGGAGATCGAACACGCGACGAGGCGCGGGTTGAGGGCGCGCAGGGCGTCCAAGCCGATCCCGCGCTTCTCGAGCGCGCCCGGGAGGAAATTCTCGACGAGGACGTCGGCCCTGGCCGCCCAGCGCCGGACGAACTCCTGGCCTTCGGGCGTCCCGAGGTCCACGGCGGCGGATTCCTTCCGCCGGTTCACCGACAGGAAATACGCCGCCTCGCCGTCGAGCGCGGGCGGCGTCCAGCCGCGCGAGACGTCGCCGCCGCGCGGGTCCTCCACCTTGATCACGCGGGCGCCGAGGTCCGCGAGGAGCATCGTCGCCAGCGGGCCCGCGAGGACGCGTGAGAGATCGAGGACGACGATCCCGTCGAGCGGAGGCTTCCTCATCGTCAGAACAGAGGCCGCTTGACGACCAGCACGGTCGTGTCGTCCGCGGGAGTGCCCTCGCCCACGTGCCGCCGCCAGTCCGCGAAGAGTGCCTCCACGATCGCCTCCGCGGGCCGCCGCCAGAGGCTCGCGACCGTCAGGACGTCCCGCGGCCGATCGTAGCCGTACGGCGCGTCGACGAGGTCCGGCCCCTCGTAGAGCCCGTCCGAGGCGAGGATGAGGACGCCGCCCCTGGGAATCTCCACGGCGATGTCGTCGTACGTGCGCTTCGGCCCCTGCCCGAGCGGCAGGCCCGAGCCCGCGATTTCGCGGCAGACGCCCTCCTCGAGGAGGAGCGGGTACGGGTGGCCGGCGTTCGCGAGAAGCCCCATCCCCGTCTTCGGGTCGATGTTCAGGAGCGCGACGGACGTGAAGAGACGGCCGCTCCTCCCCATGCGGAGCACGCGGTCGATCTCGACGAGAATTTCGGACGGCCTGCGCCCCGCCTTCACGAGACTCGCGAGCGAGGCCATGACCATCGCCTGCTGGATGCCGCAGGAGTAGCCGTGGCCCGACACGTCGCCCGCCGCGATCCAGAGCGTCCCCGCGTCGTCGATCACGAAGTCGAAGAGGTCGCCGCCCGCCTCGGTCGCGAGGACGGTCTTCACGGCGAGGTCGAGTCCCTCGACGATCGGAGGCTTGTCGGGCAGCAGCGAGAGCTGCATGCGCGACAGAAGGTCCATCTCGTACTTCACGCGTCGCTCGGACTCGAGCCGCCGTACGTACTCGGGCGCGTCGATCCGGCCCTCTTCCTCGGAGTCCGGACGCCGTAGCCCGATCGCACCCGCCGCCGCGATCGCGGCGAGGGGAAGGACGGTCGCGACGGCCGCGAGGGCGTTGCCGTCCAGCGCGCGGCACGCGACGAGCGCGTCCCTCAGGAGCGACGACGAGACCGCCGCGACGAGGAGCGCGGCGAGACCGTGCGCGTCGAACACGCCGCGGAAGACGAGCGCGTAGAGGAGGCACAGGGCGAGGCTCGCGCCCCACGGCTCGAGCGGCAGCGCGACCGACAGGACGAGCGCGAACAGGACCGCCCCCGCGGTGCCAGCCCACCGCCGCGGGAGGACGAAGCGCAGGAGCGCGACGAACAGCACGAAGAGTGCGGCGTCGAACGTGCCCTCGTAGAACGGGCCCTTCTGCGACTGGAAGAGCGGGTACGGAAACGACAGATCCGACGGCCGGACGCCGTGCGGGGCCGCGAGCGCCGCCGCCGCGAACGCAAGGAGCGTGATCCCGACGATCGCTGCGCCCGCGCCGAGGCCCGAGAGGATCGCGACGCCACCGCGCGGCCCGAGCCGCCGCGCGACGAAGGAGTCGAGGCTCGTCGTGAAGCCCGGCACGGTGTCCCTCAGGAGCGACTCGGCGACGGCCCAGAGCGCAAGCAGGTAGAGGAGGGCGAAGAGCCGGACCCCGATCGCGATCGCGACGAACCCCCCGCCCGCGACCTCCTCGTGCGGAAGGCCGCCGGCCGCCTCGTAGACGAGCGCCAGCGCCGTGAGGAAGATCGCGATCCTGAAGCCCAGCCGGCGGCGGTAGAGGAGGAGGCCGAACGCGACGGCGACGGCGAGGAAGACGACCACCGACGGGATGAAGCGGTAAATCCGCCGCGCGATTCCCTCGGCGTTGAAGAGGCGCGGCGCGTCCGGATCGCGCAGCCGGCGCGAGACGGAAAGGCTGATGCCGCCGGACTCCACCGTCTGCACGTTCTCGGCCGGCGCGCCGGCCGCGGGCTCCAGCGGCTGGATGCGGACCATGACGTTCGTGGCGGGGAAGCTCAGCTCCCCGCCCGTCTTCTTGCGCCCGCCGCGCACGAGGTCCTCGAGCTTCGAGGAGAACGCGCCGCGGGCCGCGCGCGTCTTCTCGTCCGGGCCTTCGAAGATGGACCCCTCGGGCGACCAGTCCACCGCCTGGATCGACCCGTCCGGCGAAAACGCGATCCGGGCGGAACCGGCGCCGCCGCCCGACAGGGAGAGCGTCCCCCTCACCGTCCACGCGAACGCGCCGCCCGTGGACTCGAGGTAGCCCCGCGCGCCCGCGCCCAGCCGGCGGTACGCGCGCTCGACTTCCGTCGAGTGGTTCGGTCGCGCCGCGAACTCGAGAGTCGCCTTCGTGAGCGTGGCGCCGGCGTCGTGCATCGCCGCACGTGCGCTCTCGACGGCGTTCGCGGGGCGCGGCGGGACCGCGCGCCACTCGGGAAGGACCGTGAATGCCGCCGCGAGCCCGGCGGCGAGGAGGGCGCTGCCCCCGAGAATCCAGACGCGCGGGAGACGCGCGCTCAAGACCGCGAGCCGACGGGCGCCAGGGTCTGCCCGGCCGTCATCTCGAGCATGCGGTCGATCGACCTCTTCGCCTTCACCCGCACGGCCTCGGGCACCTCGATCGCCGGCGCGAGGTCGCGGAGGCACCGGGTGAGCTTCTCGAGCGTGTTGCGCTTCATGTGCGGGCAGGTGTTGCAGGAGCAGTCCGCGTCCGGCGGCGCCGGGATGAGCGTCTTCCCGGGCGCCGCGAGCTGCATCTGGTGGAGGATCCCTTCCTCCGTCGCGACGATGAACGCCTGCTTCGGCGACGAGACGACGTGCCTCAGGAGGCCCGACGTCGACGCGACGAACGCGGCGTGCGCGAGGATGCGCGGCTCGCACTCGGGATGCGCGATGACCTCGGCCTCCGGGTGGCGGACCACGAGGTCGAGGAGCTTCCGTTCCGAGAACGTCTCGTGGACGACGCACGTCCCCGGCCACACCACGAACTTCCGGCCCAGCTTCTTCTCGAGCCACGCAGCGAGGTTGCGGTCGGGCGCGAAGACGACCGGGTCGGGGATCTGCCGCAGGATGACCTCGGCCGACGACGACGTCACGATGACGTCCGAAAGCGCCTTCACGGCCGCCGAGCAGTTGATGTAGCTGACGACCGTGTGGCCCGGGTATTTTCCGAGCCACTCGGCGAAGAGCGGCGCCGGGCAGCCGTCCGCGAGCGAGCAGCCCGCCTCGAGGTCCGGCACGACGACCGTCTTCTCCGGCGTCAGGATCTTCGACGTCTCCGCCATGAAGTGAACGCCGGCGAACGCGATGACGGTCTCCCTCGCCTCCTTGCCGCGGCGCGCGAGCTCGAGCGAGTCCCCCACGAAGTCCGCGACGTCCTGGATCTCGGACTCCTGGTAGTAGTGCGCGAGGATGATCGCGTTCCGCTCCTTCTTCAGTCGGCGGATCTCGGCCTCGAAGTCCGTCCCCTCCGGGAAGCCCGGCCGCGCGTCGGAAAGAGATTCGATCCCATTCATCGCGCGCATCTTAACGCCCGCGCGTGGACGGAAAATTCCCTTTGCTACACTCGGCGCGCCGGCGGCCGGACGGCCAGCGGGGATTGAATGAGCGCACGCGCCGACTCCATGGCTCCGACCTCGTCCCCGTGGATCTCGAATCCCCGCTGGGACCTGATCGTCCTCTCCCTCTCCGCCGTCCTCGTGGCCGTGCCGCCCCTCGTGCATTCCTTCGGGAAGACGACCGCCGGCGGGGTGGACCTCCTGATCACGCTCCTCGTCGGCGGGCCCCACATGTACGCGACGTTCCTGAAGACGGTCTTCGAGCCGAACTTCCGGAAGATCCACCCCGCGCTCACGTTCGCCCCGGTCGTCGTGATCCCCCTGATCGTCATCTCCGGCGCCGTGTTCGCGTTCCAGGCGCTCCTGACGGTCTTCTTCACGTGGGCCTCGATCCACGTCTGCGACCAGGCGTCGTACATCGCCTACCTCTACCGCGAGAAGGGCGGCGCCGCGAAGCCCTGGCAGCGCGGCCTCGACGTCGGCGTCATCCTCTTCTCGCTCTACAGCTACGCGATGTACCGGCACGTCGCCGGCACGTTCCGGATCGGCGAGACGACGCTCTGGTTCCCCGCGTTCCTCAAGCACGCGTGGTTCGCGGACGGCTTCGCCGCCGTCACGGCCGCGCTCCTCGCGGCGTGGATCGTCTACACGCTGAACCAGCTCCGCCTGAGGGAAGTCGGCGGCCCGTACGTCTTCTTCATGGCGCTCACGGTCGGCGTCGCGCTCTTCATCCCGCGGATGCCCGAGCTCTCGATCTCCTTCCAGGGCTTCAACGCCTGGCACTCCTTCCAGTACCTCGGCCTCACGTACCTCATCCTCCAGCAGGACAACACGATCGCCAAGGAGAGCCTCGCCAAGAAGCTCGCGCAGCCCGGGAAGTTCTTCCGGTACTACGGCTGGAACATCCTCCTGACGACGGGCGCGACGCTCGTGATCGTCCTCCTCACGATCGTCCTCAAGCTGCCGGCCGAGCCGAGCTACTACGCGGTCGTCCTCTCGTTCCTCCTCGTCCACTACGCCCACGACCACGTGCTCTTCGCCTTCGGGAGCGGGTTCCGCCCGAAGTGACGGTCTTCCGGCTCCGCCTGCGCCGCGCGGCCGCCGTCGGGGCGGCCGTCGCGTTTCTCGCGGCTCACCCCGCCGCCGCGAAGAAGAAGCGGAAGGCGCCCGAGCCGACGGCCGTGCCGCGCCCGCCGGACCCGTACCGCGTCACGATCACGACGGCCGATGGCGTCGCCCTCGCCGCCTCGTGGCGTCCCGTTCCCGGAGACGACCGCGCGCCGGGCGTCCTGATCGTGCACGACTTTTCGCGCGAGCGACGCGAGCTCGAACCGCTCGCCGCGCGTCTCGGCGAGGCCGGGTACGCGACGCTGACGTTCGACCTGCGCGCCCACGGCGAGTCGACGAAGAAGAACGGCCAGCCGATCCCGATCTCGCCGCGCCTCCTGACGGACCCGAACGGCTTCCCGCGCGACGTCGAGGCGGCGGCCGCGTGGCTGAAGGCCCGCGCGCCGAGGACGGCGGCCCTCGGGTTCTCGACGGGGGGCTACCTCGCGCTCCTCGCCGCCTCGCGCGGCCAGGTCGACACGGCGGTCGTCATCTCCGTGAACGAGCCGCGGATCGCCGCCCTCGCAGGCGCGACGCCGCCGGTCCCGCGGTCGCTCCTCATCATCGCCTGCGAGACGGACCCCGGCCGCGCCGATTCGGCGACGACGCTCGAGGCCGCCGCGCGGCCGCCGAAACGTCTCTTCATATTCCCGGGCGCCGCCCACAACCTCGCGGTCCTGCGCGAGCACCCCGAGGCCGAGAAGGCAATCCTCGACTGGCTCGCCGAGCGCATCGGCCCGCCTTCCCCCCACGACGCCCGCGCCGACCGCCCGCCCCCGCCCCCGCCCCGCCCGCCCCGAAGTAAGCTCCGATCCCGTGAAGACGGTCGTGTTCGACATCGAGACGGTGTCGTTCCCGTGGCTCGAGCTGGACCCCCTCCAGCGGGAGAAGCTCACGCGTTGGTCCGAGGACCATGACGATTTTCTCAGAAGGAAAGAGGGCGGGGCGCTCTCTCCCTATACCGGGAAGGTCATCGTCATCGCGATGCAGAACCCCGAGACCGGAAAGGGCATCGTCTGGCACGAGGCAGAAGGCGAGCGCGCCGCGAGGGTGTCGGAAGACGGACTCTTTGAATATGTCGGATGTGGCGAGAGGGAGATGCTCGCGGACTTCTGGGAGAAAGTGACCAGATTCGATCGCCTCGTTTCTTTCAACGGCCGCACCTTCGACGCGCCATTTCTCAGCGTGCGCAGCGCGATCCACGCCCTCTTACCTTCTAAGAATCTTCTCGGCTACCGTTACTCGATTGATACGCATGTCGATTTGATGGAGATCCTGACGTTCCAGGGAGCTGTTTCCCGCGACCAGTGGCCCAACCTCCATTCCGCGTGCCTCGCGTTCGGCATCCCCTCCCCGAAGAGCGAGGAGATGCACGGGTACGCGGTCGGCGACGCGTACCGCGAGGGGCGGCTCGCCGAAGTGGCCGAGTACTGCCGGCGCGACGTGGAGGCCACGGCGGCCCTGTTCAAGCGTCTCGAGACCACGCTCCTGCCGCTCTTCAAGCGCTGATCCGCCGGAATTCGGCCGCAAGATCCGGGGAGAGCCAAGGCCTTCCCCGCCGCACATTGGCGGCATGATGATCACCGCGATGCCCTCGCCGTCCTCCCCCGATCCCCGCGCCGCCTGGAAGGCCGTCGCTCTCCGCGACGCCTCGCAGGACGGCCGCTTCGTCTTCGCCGTCGTGACGACCGGCATCTACTGCCGCCCGTCCTGCGCGTCCCGCCGCCCGAACCGCGAGAACGTCCGGTTCTTCGCCGGGCCAGCCGAGGCCGAGGCCGCCGGCTTCCGCGCCTGCCTGCGGTGCCGGCCCGCGGCGACCGAGCCGCCCGAAGCGGTCCGCGCCGTCCGGCGTGCCGTCGCCTTCCTCGAGGCGCACGCCGATACGAGCGTCCCTCTCGCGACGCTCGCGCGCGTCGCCGGTCTCTCACCCTTTCACTTCCAGCGCACGTTCAAGAAGCTCGTCGGCGTCACGCCGAAGAAGTACGCCGACGCGCAGCGCGCCGACCGCCTCAAGGCGCTCCTCAAGGACGGTGCTCCCGTCGCCTCCGCGAGCTTCGAGGCCGGGTACGGCTCGTCCAGCCGCGCCTACGCGGTCGCGCCGCGCCACCTCGGGACGACGCCCGCGCGGTACGCGCGCGGCGGCAAGGGCCTCCACGTGCGCTTCGCGACCGTCGCGACGCCGCTCGGCCGCCTCCTCGTCGGCGCGACGGACCGTGGCGTCTGCTTCGTCACGCTCGGCGACTCGGACCGCGCTCTCGAGACGAACCTCAGGCGCGAGTACCCCGAGGCGCTGATCGAAAAGGCGCCCGCCGCCCTCACGGAGTGGACGGAGCGCATCGCGCGCTCGCTCGCGGAATCCGTCGACCTGTCGTCGATCCCGCTCGACCTCCGCGCGACGACGTTCCAGCGGCGCGTCTTCGAGGCGCTCCGCCGCATCCCGCGCGGCGAGACGCGCTCGTACGCCCAGCTCGCCGAGGCGATCGGCCGGCCGACGGCCGTCCGCGCCGTGGCTTCCGCCTGCGCGCGGAACCCCGTCGCGCTCGTCGTCCCGTGCCACCGCATCGTGCGGAGCGACGGCGCGACGGGTGGCTACCGCTGGGGCGAAGAGCGCAAACGCGCGCTCCTCGAAAAGGAAAGCGGGCGGCCCTGAGGCCGCCCGCTCCGCCCGCCTCGCGGCGGCGCGCTCACTGCCAGAAGCCCTCCACCCAGAAACCTCCGATGTCGTAGTGGCCCGGGATCCAGACCGCTCCGAAGAAGGGCGGCAGGGCCCAGCCGTAGCTCGCCACGTAGACGTAGCCGGGCCCCGGGCAGTACGGGTAGAAGCGGAAGCCCGCGAACGCGCGGTACGGGGCGCGGTATCCGTATCCGTAGCGGACGAAGGGACGCGCGGGCGCGACGTACGCGCGGGACGGCCCGCGCCATGCGGGCGCGTGGAACGCAGGCGCATGGGAGCCGGGCCCGCGGACGTGCCCCCTCTCGTCCGCCGACGCCTTCGGAGCGATCACCGTCAGGGCCGCGAGGGCCGCGGCTGCGAGGGTCAGGTTGCGAATCTTGCTGTTCATGATCGGCCTCACTTTCTGCCCCGGGCCGTCTCGCCCCGGACGATTCGATAAGAGCAAGGCCGTGCCAGCCGAAATCGCGTGACCATCCTCACGCGCCACCCGATTTGGTGCAGCGTGGAGGGGACAGTGCACCGTCCTGTGACGCCTCGGAAGGTCGCTACGGCGCTTTCGGATTTCTTAAAAGGGTGAGAAGGCCGGCGAGCGCGGCGAGCGGCGCCACAACCATGATCGTCGGGTTGAGCATCCAGGCCTCTTTGAAATTCCCGTGGAGGAGCTGGTGTGCTGCCCTGAGGCTGCCGCAGCCCGGGCACTGCATGCCGAGGAACGTCCGGAACAGGCACGGAGGATAGAAACCAGCCGTCGCGGGGTCGTAGAAGAAGAGAAGAGTCCCTGCGAATAGAAAGGCGACGAGAGCTCCGATCCTCCTGCGACGCACGCGCATGCTGTCTGAGCGAAGCGAGTTCATGCGCGAAGGAGCAGGAGGGTCGGAGTCGAGGAGCCCCTGCATGATGCTCGGCGAAGCGAGTTCACGCGCGAAGGAGCGGGGGGACCGACGGCGAAAGCCGGCCCCCCGCCCGTCCCCTACATCATTGCCGTCGGAGGAGCCGGTTCGTCGGGCGACCCGGCCTTCGAAAGCGGAACGAGGATGAGGTAGAGCGCGAGGATCGCGAAGACGGGGATCGCGAGCCAGCCGGCAATGCCCGCGAATGCGACGATCTCGGGGAACTTCCCGGCAAAGAAGACGACGGCCGCCACGCCGAGGCCCATGAGCGCCTCGCCCGCGATGAATCCCGACGCGACGAGGACCCCCGCGTTCTCGACACGTGCCTTCTGTGCCGCGTTGTAGGCGCGTTTCGCGGCCGCCCTCTCCACGGCTCCGCGGATCAGGCCGCCGACGAAGATCGCGAATGTCGTCTCGAGCGGGAGATACATGCCGACGGCGAAGAGCATCGGGCTCCGCACCTTGATCAGAATGAGCGAAATCCCCATCGCGATCCCGACGACGACGAGCGGCCAGGCCATCTCGCCGCCCACGATGCCCTGCGAGAGGGCCGCCATGAGGCCCGCCTGCGGCGCGGGGAGGTTCTTGCCGCCGAAGCCCCCGACGAGCGGGTTCGCCTTCAGGTCGGAGACGTGCAGGATGTAGAGCGGGAAGAACATCACCGCGCCGGCCACGACGACGCCGATCAGGTCCCCGATCTGCATCTTCCACGGCGTGCCGCCGAGGATGTGCCCGACCTTGAGGTCCTGCAGCATCTCGCCTGCGACCGCCGACGAGACGCAGACGACCGCCGCGACGCCGAGGACGGCCGCGACGCCCTGCGAGCCCTTGACGCCGATGATGACCATCGTGAGGGCCGCGACGATCGTCGTCGCGAGCGTGAGGCCCGAGATCGGGTTGTTCGACGAGCCGATCAGCCCGACGAGGTTCCCCGAGACCGCGGCGAAGAAGAAGCCCGTCACGAGCATGACGAGCGCGGCGAGGAATGCGCCGCCGAGGACGCCCGTGAAGTAAAAGTAGAGACCGACCATGAGGATGAAGACCAGTCCGATGCCGAGCAGGACCGTCTTGAAACTCAGGTCGCGCTCGGTCCGCTCCGTGGACTGCGCGGCGGCCGCCGACTTCTGGACGTCCTGGACGCCGCGCTTGATCCCGGCGATCAGGTTCTTCCGCATCCGGAACAGCGTGTAGCAGGCACCGACGAGCATCCCGCCGACGGCGATCGGCTTGACGATGTAGCGGTAGAGGTCCGACGTCATGAGCGCCCACGCCCGCGCCTGGTCGCCCGCCGTCGTCGCGAGGTACGAGTCGATGCGCGAGGGCCCGAGGAAGAAGATGAGAAGGGGCACGAAGAGGCCCCACGAGAGCACGCCTCCGGCGAAGTTCAGCGCGCCGAGCTCGGGACCGATGATGTAGCCGACGCCGATGTAGGCCGGCGTCGCGGCGGGCGCCGAAAGCGTCGTCACGCCGCCCGCGGTGATCGTCTTCGCGTCCTTCGTCATCCCGAGGCGGACGAAGCTCTCCTTCCACTTTCCGACCGACATCTGGAAGTCGTTCGACGAGTGGAAGACCGAGAGCGCGTCGAGGAGCTTGATCAAGGCACCGATGCCCATCGCCTTGAAGAGCTGCATGGCCGCGTCGGCGCCGCGCTGGCCGGCCTTGTGGATCTCGGAGGCGGCGACGGACTCGGGGAACGGCAGCGACCGGTCCTCGACCATCACGCGGCGGAGGATCGTCACGAACAGGATGCCGAGGATGCCGCCCACGATCATCAGGGCCGTGGCCGTCAGGTACTCCGAGAGCTGGAAGCCCTTGAACTGCCACATGTTCAGGATCACGAACGCCGGGATCGTGAAGATCGCGCCGGCCGCGACCGACTCGCCGATCGATCCGACGGTTCGGGCGAAGTTCTCCTCGAGGAGCGAACCCTTGAAGATGCGGAGGACCGCCATCCCGATGACGGCCGCCGGGTACGTCGCGGCGATCGTCATCCCGGCCTTCAGGCCGAGGTAGGCGTTCGCGGCGCCGAGGATGACGCACATCACGAGGCCCAGGATGAGAGCCCGCCACGTGAACTCCCGCATCTGGGAGTCGGCGGGAACGTAGGGCTTGAATTCCTTGTCGCTCATGCGAAAAAAATCCTCCTTGCACCGCGGGTCGCGGGTCCGGCCGGCCGGTGCATTCGGCGAGATTCGGTCATGGAAACGCGCGGAGTCTGACACTCCCGCAGCCGGATTGTCGAACGGGAAACGCCTCCCGCGGCTATACTTCAGTGTGACGCAGTCCCATTAGACGGTCCGGATCCCCGGGTCCGGGGTCTGTTTTCTCCGAGGAGGGACCATGAATCGCACCGTGCTCGTCCTGACAGACGACCTCTTCTGGAGAACGAAGATCGATCACGCGTTGAAATCCAGCCAGACGCCCGGCGTCTTTCTGGACTCGCCGAAGGAGCTCGAGAAGCGGGCTGACCCGACGCGCGTCGGCCTCGTCCTCGTCGACCTCGCGCTCAAGGAAGACCCCGTGCCCGCGATCGCGGCGCTCAAGAAGGCCCCGAAGACGAAGGGCATCATGATCGTCGGCTACTGCGAGCACAAACAGCTCGAGCTGATCGAGCGGGCGAAGAAGTCCGGCTGCGACCAGGTGCTGCCGCGCTCGACGTTCTCGCAGAATCTCGGCCAGCTCGTCCTGAATTACGCGCTTCCCGGCGCCATGCGCGCCGAGGAAGAGGAGACGGAGCTGCCGGAGGAGTAACCTCCCCGGATGCCGAAAACCCGCCGCCAGCTCCTCAAGGCCGCGGCCGCGGCAGGCGCCGCGAGCCTCCTCCCGCCATTCCCGTTCGAAGAGAAGCTCCAGGCCCAGGGCGGTAACGCGCCCTCCCCCGCCGGCTACGTCCTCGTGACGTCCGCGAACGGCGTCGAGGCCGCGAAGGCCGCGCGCCAGGCGCTCATCCAGGGCACCGACCCGCTCGACGCCGCGATCGCAGGCGTCAACATCAACGAGCTCGACCCGAACGACATGAGCGTCGGGTACGGCGGCATTCCGAACGAGGAAGGCGTCGTCCAACTCGACGCGTGCGTCATGGACGGGCGCACGATGCGCGCGGGCGCCGTCGGCGCGCTCGAGGGCGTCAAGACGCCGTCGAGGGTCGCGAAGCTGGTCATGGAGCGCACGGACCGCGTGTTCCTCGTCGGCGCGGGCGCGGCGAAGTTCGCGAGCGCGCACGGCTTCGCGCCCGAGGACCTCCTCACGCCGAAGTCGCGGAAGATCTGGCTCTACTGGAAGGAGCGCCTCTCGGCCAACGACGACTGGATCGAGAGCGGCAAGGAGGCCGAGGACCCCGACATCAAGGAGTTCATCCGGAAGTACGGCGACGCCGACTTCCGCCCGCAGGGCACGATCCACATGTCCGTGAGGAGCGCGAACGGCGACCTCGTCGGTGTCACGACGACGTCCGGCCTCTTCTTCAAGATGCCGGGGCGCGTCGGCGACTCGGCCGTCGTCGGCGCGGGCATCTACACGGAAAACGGCGTCGGGAGCTGCGGGTCCACCGGGCGAGGCGAGGCGAACCTCGTGTCGTGCGGCTCGCACACGGTCGTCGAGGCCATGCGGCAGGGCAAGAGCGTGGAGGAGGCCTGCCTCGTCGCGCTCAGGCGCATCGACGAGAAGACGCACCGTGTCCCCCGCCACCGCGACGCGAAGGGCCGCCCGAAGTTCAACGTCAATTTCTATGCGGTCGACGCGAAGGGACGAACCGCCGGCGCCGCCCTCTGGAGCGGCAGCAAGTACGTCGTCGGCGACAACGACGGCGTGAGGGTGCTGGAGTCGGCGTACCTGTACAAGAGGGACGCCTAGAGCATCTAGCCTGGTTGAAAAACACCCATTGATCAATCAGCCTGGTCCTCGATGAAGTCGAGGCGACGGTCCGTTTCGCTTCAGGAAATGCTGTGTTGCCGAGTTGGCGGGCTCTAGCCCAATCATGAGAAGAACCGCGTCCTCCGTGAACGGCTACATGGACGTTCGCACGGCTCGATCGAATTCAATCACCAGAACTCAGTGCGATCCGCCGCGAGGCGCAACCTTCCTTACATCGACGGTTACAAACCGCGCGGAAATTACGAAGGCCTTCGAGGGCGCAAGTCCGTCGGTTTACGAACGGCACCCGACGTCCTCAGCGACGTGGCGTTCGACTGCGGTCGGCAGCCGCCGAGTCGATGGACCAGCCGGATCGCATCGCCAAATCCTGGAAGATCCCCCGCTTCGCACCCCGCCGGACTCGTCCTTCGACAGCGGCGGCAAACGCCGAGCCGCGACTTGGCGGCCGAGCCACCCGACTTCGTTCGTGCTCTACGAGAAGATTTGTCGAGCGAATGGCATCGGACCTTCAAGAGCCGGTCTTTGCTCTGACTGGCGCGTGGAAGTCGAACATCTGACGGGCACAGGATGGGTGATTCAAGTTCAGGCTGGAGATCCGAGAGGTTGACGTCGACGTCCAAGACGACCGCTCACTCAACGAGCTTGAGCACACAGCCTGCATCCCGTCCGCTGTGAAAGTCGAGGTCTGGAAGAGGGACTAAGGGTAAGTGTTGCCTCTGCGGCTCGTCCGACAACCTGCACTTCGACGCCACGATCTACCGTTCTCAAGGGCGGTACGTCACTCTCAGCTCAGAACATTCGGCCTTCTCTGTCGCCGCCACAACCTGCAGAAGAGGGATCGGATCGAATGGCCTCCTCGACTGGCCTCGCCCTTCGGTACCAGGTTAGGCTCACTCCATGAACGGCGAGCATCGCGGGGCGTAGGAGATGCAATGGCACTCGATGCCAGTGCCATCGCCTGCGAGTGGGCAATGGCGAAGGGGTGGTCATCCGAGATCGTTGGTTCGACCGTCACAGTAAGAGACGGGGATTCCTACGTCGTGGCGGAGGTTGATTTCTCCCCGAACCGACGCTCGTCAGCTCTCGAAGGCTCGACCTTCGCGGACTTCGAAAAGAGCGTCCTCCACGTCGCGGTCGCGCTCTCCGGGAAGGCTCCGGTTGCAATGCGTTGGTGGTTCAAGTCGCTGGCGCAGCGGCCAGCGGTATAGCTACCGCGGAGGACCGTTAGGGCGCAACTCCGACTCCCACCGCACTCACCACCGGCCGCTCGCGGCCGGGAACGTGATCGTGGACGGGGACGTTGAGCACCTTCAGGCTGCCGTCCGGGCTCCTCGCGACGAGCGTCGACGATCCGCCGCCGTCGAGGTTCAGCGCGTCGACCGCGCCCTCGTCCTTCAGCATCTGCTTCAGCTCGTCCAGCGTCGCGCCTTCGGAGACGCCGGGCTGGCGGCCGTCGACGACGAGGAGCCACGCCTTCTGCTTCGCCGAGTCCACGCCGACGGCCGTGCGCGGGTGGCGGAGGGACTTGAAGATCTTGTCCGCGAAATCCGTGTCGACCGCTTCGCCGTGCCAGAGCAGCAGCGGGCCGGACGCGAGGCCGTAGCGCGCGCCCTTGCACGTGAAGCCCTTCTCGATCCAGACCTTCCGTCCGTCGATGCAGAGCCCGCCGTCCAGCAGGCCGAGGCTGGAATCCTTCGGCGCGATCCTCGCGCCGTCGAGGATCAGAGCCCCCGCCGGCTCGGCCCGCTCGCCAGCCTTCGGGTAAGTTCCGCCGGGCACCTCGAAGAAGCCCGCGTTCACGGCCAGAACGAGCCCGTTCAGTCCGGCGAGCCGGCTCACCGTCGCGGCGACGAGGCCGTCCGGGCCACGCTCGACGACGACCTTCAGGCCGCCCGGCGCCTTCGCGAGGTCGATCGTCACGACGTGCGCGACGAGCGGCGTCGGCTGCGTTCTGACGATCGTGCGGTGCGTGACGCCCGCCGCGATCGCCGGCGCTTCTGACGCGACGGGCGCCGTCGTGCGTGGCGCCGGCGCGGGTGCACAGGAGACGAGAACGAAGAGCGCGAACAGGCTCGCGCGGTAGCACTTCAATCCTCTTCACGTTGCCGGCGGAGCGCTTCGCTCGCGGAAAGCGGGCCGCGCGCGCGGCGAGGGGGCGTCGGGGCGAGCCGCGCGCTTGCGAGGGCCATGTGGATGATGAGTCCAGGCACCCGCTCGAAGTGCCGGACGTTCCCCGTCACGAGCTCGAGTCCATGGCGGATCGCGGTGGCGGCGATCTGGATGTCCGCGTCGGCGAGCGGGCGGCCACCTTTCCTCAGCCCCGCCTCGATCTCGCCGTAGACGCGGGCGACCGCCACGTCGAAGGGAAGGACCGTAACGCTCGGCAGGACGAGCTTCTCGATGTTCTCGAGATGGAACCTCACACGTTCAGACCGAAACGCACCCTTGTAAAGCTCGGCAGCGACCACCGCGCTCGTGAACTGGTCTTCCCGCGGCACCTTGCGCAGCCACTCGAGATAGAGAGGCGCCGGCCGCTTTCGGAGGACCTCCGAAACCGCGTCCGTGTCGAAAAGAAAGGCCACTCAGCCCTCGAGACGCGGCCGCCGGCGCGGAGGCGTCCGTCGGATCGCGCGGACCTGCGAGACGAGCTCCTCGGAGCCCTTCCAGCCGCCCGCGACCGCCGCGAGCCCTTTTTCCGGCCCCGCGGCCCGAAGCCGACTCATCCGTTCCGCGTCGTTCGCAGGCACCACGGCCGCGACGTTCCGGCCATGGCGGCGGATCATGACGATGGCGCCGGCCTCGGCCTCGCGGACCACTTCGGAGAACCTAGCTTTCGCTTCGACGACGGAAACGGGACGAATCGACCGGGCACTCATATGACCTCTCAGGTCATTCTGACCCCTTCGGGGTGGCCCGTCAACGCAGCGGGCCAGCGGACCAGAGTTCCGTCACCAGCTCCTCACGCGCCCGGTGTCCAGGTGCACGAAGTCGTCGCCGGGGTAGTAGCCGACGCCGCCGCGCTTCAGGTCGAGCGCGGCCGCGTGGAGCCGGGGAAGGGGCACGCCCGTGAGCCGCACGTCGGCCGCCATGCCCTTGAGGTGCAGGCTGTGCCGCGCGACGGCGCCGGAGCGGTTTCTCAGCATCTCGTTCGAGTACGGCGAGCGGTAGCCGGAGATGATCTCGTAAACGCCCGGGTTCGGCGCTCCCGCGACCGTCGCCTGCTCGCGCAGGACGTGCAGCAGGTCGAGGAGCTTCGGGTCGATGCGCGCGACCTCGTTCGTGCGGTGGTCGCGGAGGATCCAGTCGATCGCCGTGAGCCCGGACTCCCGGTAGCGGCCGCTGACCGAGTAAACGGTTTCGATGCGCTCGCCGGTATGCGTGTTGTGGAACGCGAGCGAGCGGACGTCGCCCTCCTTCGCCGACTCTCGGGCGAGCTTCTCCAGCGAAGCCTTCAGCGGGCTCGGGAGGAGGATGGCGGCCGCCGCGGCGAACGAAGAGGTGAAGAGGCGGCGCCGGGAAAGGTCGAGGGGGCCCTTCAAGGCCGGGGATTTTGACAGCGGGCGGCACATCGAACAACCTCCCCGCCACATATGCGACGACTCGTCTTTGTTTTCAGTACTTTGGCGCTCTCGCGCCTCCACCGCCGGAGCGCACGCGCAGGCTCCCGCACCCACGCGCGTCGCGCAGTACGACTGGCTCGCCGCGCATCTCCCGCGCTACCGCGAGCTGGCCGCCAAGCCATGGCCGGGGCCGCTCCCGGCCGTGAAGAAGCTCTCCCCGGGCGGCGCGTACGCCGGGTCGGCCGCGCTCGCGGCGATCCTGCGCGACCTCGGCGACCTGCCCGCCACGGCAGCCGTCCCCGCCGATGGGACGTACGGCGGCACACTCGTCGACGCCGTGAAGGCGTTCCAGGGCCGCCACGGCCTCACACCCGACGGCGTCCTCGGCGCCGGGACGTTCGCCGCTCTCAACATTCCGTACGCAAGACGGCTCGAGGAGATCGAGGAGTCCCTGAAGTGGCTCGAGACGATCCCCGTCCCGCAGAGCGACTCGCTCGTCGTCGTGAACATCCCGTCGTACCAGCTCTACGCGTGGACGGCCGCCGACCGGGGGAAAAAGGCGTCGCTCACGATGCGCGTCGTCGTCGGGAAGGCCGCGACGTCACACACGCCGATCCTCGGCGGAGAGATCTCGCACCTCGTCTTCCGGCCGTACTGGTACGTCCCGCGCAGCATCATCGTGAAGGAGATGCTGCCGGCGTACGCGAAGGACGCCGGCTACTTCGACAAGCACCAGCTCGAGCTGTGCGCCTCGAACGACGACGCCTCGCCGGGCCTGCCCGCGACGCCGGAGAACGTGGAGAAGCTCCGCGCCGGCGCGTACGGCGTGCGGCAGAAGCCGGGCCCGCGCAACTCGCTCGGGAAGGTGAAGTTCATCTTCCCGAACCCCGAGTCGGTCTACCTCCACGACACGCCGGCGAAGTCGCTCTTTTCGCGCGACCGGCGCGACTTCTCGCACGGCTGCGTGCGCGTCTCGGACCCGCCGGCGCTCGCGGCGTTCCTGCTCCGGAACACGCCCGGCTGGGACGCCGCCGCGATCTCCGCGGCGATGGAGGCCGAAAGGCCGAAGGTCGTCCTCCTGAAGCCGCGCGTCCCGGTCTGGCTGATCTACACGACGGCGATCGCATCGGCCGACGGGACGCTCGCGTTCTTCGAGGACGTTTACAAGAAGGGCGCGCCCGAGGGCGGTCCGGCGGCCACCCGTTGATTCCCGCGGGATGATCCTGTACCGTTTTCCTGTACAGGTGATCCCATGTCCATCGAAACGACCTACACGCACGCACGCGCCCACTTCGCCTCGCTCTGCGACTCCGTGGTGCACGACCGCGACTCCGTCATCATTCGCCGCCGTGGCGCGGAGGACGTCGCGCTCGTTTCAGCCTCGGAACTGCGAAGCCTGGAAGAAACCGCGCACCTGCTCCGCTCCCCGAAGAACGCGGCCCGCCTTCTCGCCGCCCTCAGCCGCGCGACGACCCGGAAACTGAGGGCCTCGTCGCCGGACGCTCTGAGAAAGAAGCTCGGGCTCGCGCCGGCACGCCCGAAGCGCGGTCGTTGAGCGGCCGACACCGCGTCGCCGTCTTTCACAAGGAGTTCCTGGAGGATCTCCGCTTCTGGGTGGACTCGAACCGGAAGATCGCCTTACGCGCGCTCGATCTGGTCGACGCGATCCTCCGGGACCCCTTCGAGGGGATCGGAAAGCCTGAACCGCTGCGGCACCTGTACAAGGGCGCGTGGTCTCGCCGGCTGACGGAAGAGCATCGTCTGGTCTACCTCGTCCGTGACGACCGCGTCGACTTCCTGCAGGCGCGATACCACTACTGAGGAGGAGGTTCCGTCTCGGGAGCCGTCGCCGGCGCCGCCTTCGGCGGCAGGACGAACGAGAGCGGGTCCTTCCGGAAGTGCGAGAGGACGTGCCTGAGGACGCCGAAGAGGTCCTCGTTCGTCATCTCGAACGCGCGCGCCGCGTTGACGAGGGAGAGCGTGAAGGCGACCGTGAGGTTCAGGACGAACATGACGGCGATCCCGCCGAGCGCCTTCAGAAACCAGCCGCCGAGGAACCAGCGTTCCCCGAGACCCGCGGCCGCGAGCGCGAGCGTGCCGGTCGAGAGCGTGACGTGGCGGACGTCGAACGGGATCCCGAAGAAGCGCCCCACGGCCGGCGCGAAGCCGAGCAGGAACCCGAGCGCGACGTTCGTCCCCCACCCGGCCGCGTTTCGGCTCAGGCCGCTGCCGATCCGCCGCAGGCGATCTTTCGTGAGAAGGCCGGCGGGCCTGCCTTCCGCGAGCGCCTCGGGCAGGCGGTGAACGGTCACCCAGTTCTCGAACCAGCCGCCCGCGACGCTCCCCATCCAGAGAAGGACGCCGGTGAGCGCCGCGAAGAAGACCGTGCCGCTGTCGAGCGGGCTGAGCGTCTCGAATGTGTGGGCCGCGACGTCCGCCTCGAGGAACGGGTGCCCGGTCGCGAGGCGCCACAGGCCGTCGAAGACCGTGGCGCCCGCCGCGACGACGAGGACGTTCGACGCGGCGGCCGCGATCTGCGAGCTCGTGAGACGCGAGAAGAACGTCGCGACCCGCTCCAGTCGGTCCTCGCCCTCGCTGCCCTGGATGATCTTCGCGAGCGTCGCCGCCGTCATCGCCGGCTGCTTCGTCGCGAGGATGAGGCCGAACGCCTGCAGGAGGAGGAAGCTCACGGCGTAGTTCAGGCCGAAGAGGAAGCTCTCGGGAAACGGTGCGAGGTGCCAGTCGTGGACGGCCATCTTGATCGCGGCCGTGAAGACCGTAAGCGCGCCGCCGCCCGCGGCCGCGGCCCAGATGTGCCGGTAGTCCTTCCGATCCGCCGCGACGTAGTGCTCGCCTGTCTCCCCGGAGCGCTCGACGATCTTGCGGTCGAGGAGGTGGAGGTTCCACTTCACGAGGTGCCGCACGGAGCGGTCCTGCTGCGCGAGCGTCGCGAGGCGCACGAGGAGGCGGTGGATCGCGCGCGACGTGTCGATCCCGGGCTCCGCCTCGAGGACGTCGGCCATCAGGGCCATGCGCGTCAGGCACCGGTCGACGACCTCGAGGTCGAAAACGCTCTGGATGCTGACGCCGGCCTCCTCGAGGCCCTTTTGGACGGCCCGGGCCTCCTTGCGGCACTCGCCCGAGACTTTGCGGAACGCGGCGGAGGCCGCGCGCATGTCGCGGCCGGAGGCCCACGCCTCGAGGAGCGCGTCCGCCGCGCTCTTCTGCCGGTAGAACGGCGAGTCGGCGACGCGGTGGCCGGTGCCGCGCGCGCGCAGGTCGCGCGAGAGGCCGTGCGCGAGGACGCGCGCGGCGAGCAGCCGGAACCCGTCCGCGAAGCCCTGGCGCGCGGGCGCCCAGGCGTCCGCGCCGGCGCCCGCGAACAGGTCGACGACGGCGTGGACGACGCGCAGATCGCGGTCGCGGAACCTCTCGACGTCGGCCGGGCTCCGGAAGAGGCGCCGGACGACGCGCGAGAGGTCGCGGTCGTCGCGCGGATCGGGGAGGAGCCGGTCGGAGATGCGGTCCGACAGCTCGGCGACGAAGCCCCGCTCGGCGGGGATCCCCGTCTCGCCGAAGAGGGCCGTCGCGTCCGTCCCCGCGAGGAGCGCCGCGACCGCCGCGTGGAACCGGTCGCGCTTCTCCGGGTCCGCGTTCAGGACGTCCACGAGGGGCGTCTCCTGGGACGGCGCCCCCGCGACGAGCTGCGCGGACCTCGCGAGCCGGACGAACGCGTCGGCCCGGTCGCCCGCGCCTTCCGCCGACACGAACTCGTCGAGGCGCTCCCCCGCCTCCCGGAACGCGAGCGGGTCCACGGGGCTACTTCTTCCGAAGCTCCATCAGCACCTGTTTGGCCACGGCCTTGAGCGTGTCGAAGACGCCCTGGCCGGTCGGAGCCGTGGCCTCGAACGTCGGCTCGCCCTTGAAGTTCAGCTGGCGGTAGAGCTCCTCGGCGGGCATGGCCGTCGGGCAGGTCGCGCTTGTTGAGCTGGAGGACGTACGGGATGTTCGGGAGGTCGAAGCCGTGCTCGGCGAGGTTCTTCTCGAGGTTCTCGAGCGACTCGATGTTCGCGTCCATGCGCGCTTCCTGCGAGTCGGCCACGAAGACGACGCCGTCGACGCCCTTGAGGATGAGCTTGCGGCTCGCGTCGTAGAAGACCTGGCCGGGGACCGTGTAGAGGTGGAAGCGCGTCTTGAACCCGCGGATCTCCCGAGGTCGAGCGGGAGGAAGTCGAAGAACAGGGTCCGCTCCGTCTCCGTCGCGAGCGAGATCATCTTGCCCTTCGCGGCGGGGTTCGTCCGGTCGTAGATGTACTGCAGGTTCGTCGTCTTCCCGCAGAGACCGGGGCCGTAATAGACGATCTTGCAGTTGATCTCGCGGGCCGCGTAGTTGATGAAGGTCATCGAGCTGCGCTACTCCCGGAAGAGGTTGTCGATGTCTTCGTCGGTGATCTCGGCGAAGGGCGAATCGTAGCCCCCTGGCGACGGACCTTCTCGGACTCCACCTTCTTCTGGATGGTCTCGAAGATCTGTTCGAGCTCGGCGTTCGCCTTGCGGACGCGCAGCCGCACGAGGCCGAGCGACGAGCGCTCGTCGAAGATCACCACGAGGATGACCCGCTGCCCGACGATCGAGATGTAGACGTTGTCGCGTTCGCCCTCGTGGAAGAGGACCGGGAACTCCTTCTCGCCGATCAGGCGCGCGAGGCCGTCCGTCGCCGCGACGTTGCCGGCCGTCAGCGACGCGAGCGACGTCGTGTCGAGGTCTCCATGTCGCCCATGGCCGCGATCTGCTGCCCGTTCTTGTCGACGATGAAGACGACCTTCGCGTTGGCGTCCGCCTTCAGGCGTCCGATGACGTCCTTGATCTGATGGAACTCCTCGTCGAAAAGAACGAAATCGGACATCTGATTTCGGACAGTTTACCCGATCACATGTCCCGGCGGCCCGTCAGGGACCTCGAAAGCGTGACCTCGTCGGCGAATTCGAGGGCGGCGCCCACGGGCAGGCCCAGGGCAAGCCGGGTCACGCGGACCCCGAGCGGCTTCAGGCGTCGCGCCAGGTAGAGCGCCGTGGCCTCCCCTTCGACGTTCGGATTCGTGGCGATGAGCACCTCCTCGATGGGAGTCCGGGAGGCGGCCTTCTCGACCCGCTCGAGGAGGTCGGCGACGTGGAGGTCGTCCGGTCCGACGCCCCGGAGCGGGGCGAGGGCACCTCCAAGGACGTGGTAGCGGCCCCGGAATTCGTGCGTGCGCTCGAGGATCTCCACGTCGAAGGCCTCCTCGACGACCGCGAGGAGGCGCGCCTCGCGCGCCGGGTCCGCGCAGACCGGGCAGGGGTCTTCCTCCGTGAGGGCGTGGCACAGGCTGCAGGAGCGCGTCCTCGCGCGCGCCTCCGCGACGGCCGCCGTCAGCGCGGCCGCGTCGAACTCCGGCGCTGCGAGGAGCCAGTGCGCGATGCGCCGGGCGCTCTTCGGGCCGACGCCGGGCAGCTTCTCGAGGGACGCGACGAGACGATCGAGGGCCGGGAGGGACGCCACTCAGCGGCCCCTGGGCCGGCCGGAGCCGTCGTCGCGCTTCACGTCGGCGATCTCGCCGCCGAACATGTCCATCATCTTCTTCACGCGCTCGTCGGAGGCGACCTTGTGACGGAGGTGCTCCTTCTCGAGCGCCGCCGGATCGGCGGCGGCCGCGGCCGCGGTGAGGTCGCCGCCGGGAGGAGACGCGCTCTCGACGACGACGCGCGCGCCCCGGCCGAGGACCGCGATCGCCGCGTCCTCGAGCACCTTCGCGACGGCGGCCTCGGCAAGGCGCCTCTCGACGACCGTGCTCGGCGGGTCGAGGAAGATGCGGACGGCCTTGCCCTCGAGCGTGATGGACGTGTCCTCGAGGACGGCGCCGAGCTGCGCGTGCTTCTTCTCGACGGCCGCGCGGAACGCGCCGGCGGGGTCCGGCGTCGCGAGCGGCTCGGGGATGATCTCGAGCGGCGTGAGGCCGACGAAGCGCGGGGGCTCGTCGGAAGAAGAACTTTCTGCTTCGGAGGGAGAAGGGGGCCGCCCGCTCGCTGCGTGCTTTGGCGAAGCGACGGCAGCGTCCGTAGTTTTCTTAGAAGGGTAATCGGGGCCGGAGCCAGGTGTGGGGTCGTCGCTCGCGCGCACCGGTCTCCCGGTGCGCGCCGCCGCCTCGGTCGCGCGGGCCGGCGGTGCGCCGCGCTCCGCAGCCCCATTCACCTTCGAAGAAAGTTCTCCTCCACCGGTCGCCTCCGCTCCACGGGCGCCGCCTGGCGCGGGCGGTGCGGACGGCACGGGAGTCTTGCCAGAAAGAAAATCTTCGACGGCCACGAGCTTCGGCAGCTCGGCGAGCCTCAGGAGGAGCACCTCGAACGCGAGGGCGGGGACGTCGGACCGGCGGAGCGTGCCGTCGGACTCGGAAAGGAGCGTCAGGAGGCGCAGGAGAGTCTGGTACGGCGTCACGCGCGCGAACCCGGTGAGGCGCTCGGCGCCGTCCTCCGAGAGCCCCGGCGGCGGCGCGGCCTTCGGATCCGCCGCGAGGCGGACGGCGCCGCGGACGAGGGCCGTCAGGTCGTGGAGCGTGGAGCGCGGGTCGGCGCCGGCGGCGTCCAGCTCGGCGCAGCCCTTGAGGACGCCGGCGCGGTCGCCCGACAGGACGGACGCGAGGAGGGCGACGAGCGCCGTGCGGTCGGGAGCGCCGAGGAGAGCCGCGACGTCCGCGGCGGTCACGCTGCCGCCCGAGCGGGCCGCGGCCTGGTCGAAGAGCGAGAGCCCGTCGCGCAGGCTGCCCGTCGCGGCCGCCGCGAGCGCGCCGAGGGCGGGGCGCTCGACGAACGGCGTCCCCTTCGCCGCGGCGGACGCGGAGTCGACGACGGCGAAGCCCTCGCGCCCCGCGACGTCCGCGAGCCGGTCGGCGACCTCCTCGTCCGTGAGGCGCCGGAAGTCGAACCGCTGGCAGCGCGAGAGGATCGTCGCCGGGATCTTGTGGCGCTCCGTCGTCGCGAGGATGAAGACCGCGTGCGCGGGCGGCTCCTCGAGCGTCTTGAGGAGCGCCTGGAACGCGGCCGACGAGATCGCGTGGACCTCGTCGATGATGAAGACCTTGCGGCGGTCCCGCGAGGGCGCGTACGAGACGACCTCGATGAGGTCGCGCGCCTGGTCGACCTTGCCGTGCGTGGCGCCGTCGATCTCGAGCGTGTCGATCGAGCGGCCCTCGAGGACCTCCGTGCACGAGGCGCACGTCCCGCAGGGCGTCGCCGTGGGCCGGTCGGAGTTGTTGCAGTTGATCGCGGCCGCGAGGAGGCGCGCCGTCGTCGTCTTGCCGACGCCGCGCGGGCCCGAGAACAGGTACGCGTGGGCGAGCCGGTCGGCCGTGACCGCATTCGTGAGGGCCCGGACGATCTCCTCCTGTCCGACGACGTCCGCGAACGTGCGCGGGCGCCACTTGCGTGCGAGGGGGACCCAGTTCGCGCCGGTCACGGGGTGACTGTACTCGAAAAAATACCCCCGAGCCCCCCGATGAGTCCGGGCGATCCGCGGCGCCCGGGCCTTGCTCCTGAGTGCTGCTTCCTTCCGGACCTGACACGGTTCGGAGGGGACCGTCGCGCGGGACCCGAACTCATCCGGGGGCCCGAGGGACAGGCATTCTAGCAGCCGCGAGGTCCCTTGTGCCGCCGGTCCCGCTTCGGTAAAACCAACGGACCTTGGTCTCGCCGCTGCGCGTCTTCTTTCTCTGGCACCTCCACCAGCCCTGGTACGTGCCGTTCGACGGCGAGCCGGCCCCGCTGCCGTGGGTGCGCCTGCACGCCCTGAAGGACTACGCCGTCCTGCCCGGGCTCTTCTCGGCGAACCCGCGCGTCCCGCACGCCGTCAACCTCGTCCCGGCGCTCCTCGACCAGGTCGCGCTGCTGGCGGCCGGCGGGACGGACGCGTTCCTCGAGGTCGCGAAGACGCCCGTCTCGCAGTGGGACGCGGGCGCGCGGCGTTACGCTCTCGAGAACTTCTTCTCCGTGAACGACCGTGTTCTCGCGCGGTTCCCTCGCTACGCGGAACTCAAGGACCGCGCCGACGCCGGGGACGCCTTCACCGAGGCCGATTTCCGCGACCTCGTCGTCCTCTTCCACCTCGCGTGGTCGAGTCCGGAGCTTCTCAAGGACCCGGTCCTCGTCCACCTGAGGAAGCGCGGGCACGCCTTCACGGAGGGCGAGAAGGAGGCGCTCCTCGACCGCCAGGCCGCCGCGCTGGGGGACGTGATCCCCGCATGGAAGGCGGCGTTCGCGACCGGGAACGTCGAGGCCGCGACGAGCCCGTACCACCACCCGATCCTGCCGCTTCTCGCGGACTCGAGCGTCGCGCGGCAGTCGCTGCCCGACGCGCCGCTGCCGTCCCCCCGTTTCTCGCATCCGGAAGACGCGCGGTCGCAGATCGCGCTCGGCCTCACGACGTTCGAACGGCACTTCGGGTTTCGGCCGAAGGGCATGTGGCCGCCGGAGGGCGCTCTCTCGGAGACGGCGCTCGCGCTCCTCGGCGAGGCCGGCGTCTCGTGGGTCGCGACGGACGAGGCGCTCCTCCTTCAGTCGCCGCCGGTCTCGCGCCTCACCTTCGGCGAAGGCGACCGCGCGCGCCTCCTCTTCCGGCCGTGGCGGATCCCGGGCGCCGCCCAGCCCGCGATCTTCTTCCGCGACCGCGTCCTCTCGGACCGGATCGGCTTCTCGTACGCGACGTGGGACGCCCGCGACGCCGCGGCGGACTTCGTCGCGCGCCTCAGCTCGATCCGCGCGGCCGCGCCCGACGCCGAGCTCGCCGTGCCCGTCATCCTCGACGGCGAGAACGCGTGGGAGACGTATCCCGACAACGGCGAGCCGTTCCTCAACGCCCTCGCTTCCGCCTTGGCGGGGCGCGACGACATCCGCGTCGTGACGCCGTCGACGGCCCTCGCCGAGGTCCCTGTCTCGCCGCTCGAGAGCCTCGTCGCGGGCTCGTGGGTGAACGGAAACCTCGCGACGTGGATCGGCTCGCCCGCGAAGAACCGCGCGTGGACGCTCCTCGCCGCCGCGCGCGAGGCGCTCGCGGGCTTCGTCGCGGCCGCGCCCGTCGTCGCGCCGGCCGAGGTCCTCGCGGGACGCGCGGACGCCGCGGCGGCCGCGAAGGCCGCGCTCTTCGCCGCGGAGGCCTCCGACTGGTTCTGGTGGTTCGGCGACGACCACACGTCGGCGCACGACCCCGTGTTCGACGAGCTCTTCCGCCGGCACCTCGCGGCCGCGTACCGCGCCGCGGGGCGCCCCGTGCCCGTCACGCTCCTCGAGCCCGTGGACCCGGCGCACGCGCCCGCCTTCGAGTCGCCGCTCAGGCCGCTCTGGCCCGCCGTGGACGGCGGAGACGGGAGGGACTGGGAGGGCGCCGGCCGCGTGACGGTCCGGCCGCGCGGGACGATGCACCGGGCCGCCGGCCTCGTGAAGGAGATGCTCTTCGGCGCGTCCGCCTCGGGCGATCCGCTCTTCCTTCGCTTCGAGGCGGCCGACGGGACCGGCGCGGCCGCGCTCCGGGGGCTCACGCTGCGCGTCGAGCTCCTCTCCGCGGGCGCCGCGGCGCCGGTCGTGTTCGAGACGGCGGTCGCGCCCGGCGTCGCGAGCGTGAACGGCGCCCGGATCGCGCTCGGGGCCGCCCTCGAAGCGCGCCTCCCGCTCGGCGTCCCGCACGCGGGCCCGCTCGTTTTCCGCGCGCGCCTCCTCGACGCGAAGGGCCGCGTGGCCGAGGCGATCCCCGCGGACGGCTGGCTGCGCTTCACGCCTCCGGGCCCCGCGTCGTCGATGGTCAGCCTCCGCAGGGAGAAGGAGAAGCCCTCGCCATGACCCCTTCCGCTCGCGCTCCCCGGCGCCTCGGCTCGGCCGGCCCGTCCGTCTTCCCGCTCGCGCTCGGCTGCATGGGGATGTCCGGCATGTACGGCCCGGCGGACGAGACGGAGAGCGTCGCGACGATCCACGCGGCGCTCGACGCCGGGATCGACCTTTTCGACACGGGCGACTTCTACGGGATGGGCCACAACGAGATGCTCCTCGGCCGCGCGCTCAAAGGGCGGCAGGAACGAGGCCCTCCTCTCCGTGAAGTTCGGCGCGCTCCGGGCGCCCGACGGGAGCTGGATCGGGTACGACGCGCGCCCGGCCGCCGTGAAGAACTTCCTCGCGCACACGCTCACGCGTCTCGGAACGGACCACATCGACGTCTACCGGCCCGCGCGCCTCGATCCGAACGTCCCGATCGAGGAGACGATGGGCGCGATCGCGGACCTCGTGAAGGCCGGCTGGGTGCGCGCCGCCGGGCTGTCGGAGGTCGGCACGGAGACCGTGCGCCGCGCGCACACGGTGACGCCGGTCGCGGACCTCCAGATCGAATACTCGCTCGTCTCCCGCGGGCCGGAGGCCGCGATCTTCCCGGCGCTCGACGCGCTCGGGATCGGCGTCACGGCCTACGGCGTCCTCTCGCGCGGCCTCCTCTCCGGCTCGCAGCCCGCGGCCACGGGCGACATCCGGACGCGGTTCCCGCGCTTTGCCGACGGGAACCGCGAGCGGAACGACCGTCTCGTCGCCGCGATCGCGGCCGTCGCCGCGGAGAAGGGCACGTCGGCGACGCGGATCGCGATCGCGTGGGCGCTCGCGAAGGGCCCGTCGATCGTCCCCGTGATCGGGGCGCGGACGCCGCGTGCAGCTCGCCGAGGCGCTTTCCGCCCTCGACGTCGCGCTCTCGCCGGCGGACGTCCTCCGCCTCGAAGCCGCCGTGCCGGCGTCGGCGGTCGCGGGCACGCGCTACGACGCGCACGGGATGAAGACGCTCGACAGCGAGCGCGGCTGACGCCGTCGCGCCTCCCGTCGGCGTAGGATGCCGCGATGTGCCGCTTCGCCCTGTACCTCGGGCCGGCGATCACCGTCGACTCGCTCACGACGCGGCCCGAGCATTCGATCCTCAAGCAGAGCCTGCACGCCGAGGAGCGAGAGGACCCGACGAACGGCGACGGCTTCGGCATCGGCTGGTACGTCCCCGGGATCGGGCCGGAGCCCGCGCTCTACCGCTCGCCGGTGCCCGCGTGGAACGACCCGAACCTCCTCCACATCTCGCGCGTCTCGGCGAGCCCGTGCATCCTCGCGCACGTGCGCGCGGCGTCGCCGGGCACGGCGGTCGCGCTCGTGAACTGCCACCCGTTCGCGTCGGGTCCGTTCGCGTTCATGCACAACGGGTCGATCGGCGGGTTCCCGCGCATCCGGCGGCGCCTCGAGGCGGGCCTGTCGGAGGAGGCGTTCGCCGGAATCCAGGGCACGACGGACTCCGAGCTCGCGTTCGCCCTGTTCCTCGACGCGCACGCGAACGCCGGGGCCGAGGACGCGACGGAACGCATGGTCGGCGCGCTCACCGAGACCGTCGCGAAGATCGAATGGACCGCCGACGACGCGGGCGTGACGGAGCCGTCCTACCTGAACTTCGCCGTCACGGACGGCAGGCGCGCCGTCGTCATGCGCTACGCGACGCCGCCGAAGATGCCCGCGAGCCTGTGGGGCTGCCACGGCCGCCGGTTCGACTGCGAGGGTGGCGTCTGCCGGATGAGCGCGCCGGGCAAGGAGGGCGCCGCGACGATCGTGTGCTCCGAGCCGCTGTCCCTCGACGGCGACTGGCAGAAGATCCCTCCGCAGAACATGGTCGTGGTCCGCGGTGGCGGGCACGCCGAGCTCCTCCCGATCCCGTTCAACGACCTCACGCGCAGCGTCCCGGCCTGAGAGGCATTCCCGAGTTGCGCGCGGCGTAGAATCGCCGCCCTTCATGCGACCTCCGACAGCGTTCGTCCTCGTCCTGCACGGGCACCTCCCCGACGTTCTCGGGCACGGGACGTGGCCGCACGGCGCGAACTGGCTCTACGAGGCCGTCGCCGAGACGTACCTCCCGTTCCTCGGGGCCGCCGAGCGCCTCCTCGACCGGGGCGTACCGCTCAAGGCGACCGTGGGAATGACGCCCATCCTCTGCGAGCAACTCACGGATGCGCGTTTCGGCCCCGGCTTCGACGCGTACCTCGCGCAGCGAGCGGACGCGGCCCGGGCCGACATCGCGCCCCTGGCCGCGAAGGGCGACGCCGCGGCCGTCGCCGTCGCGGAGTTCTGGGTGACGTTCTACGAGGACGCGCGGGCGGACTTCGCCGCGCGCGAGGGCGGCCTCCTGCCCGCCTTCCGCCGGCTCGCCGAGCGCGGCGCGCTCGAGATGATCGCGTCGGCGGCGACGCACGGGTTTCTCCCGCTCCTCCCGAACGACCGCGCGATCGAGCGCCAGCTCGACGTCGGCCTCGCCGCGCACGCGCGGCACTTCGGCCGGAAGGCGCGCGGAATCTGGCTCCCCGAGTGCGCGTACCGTCCGGCGGGCGCGTGGGTGTCCCCCGCGGACGGGCACGTCGAGACGCGGTGCGGCCTCGAGGACTTCCTCTCGGCACGCGACGTCGGCTTCTTCTTCGTCGAGACGCACCTCGTCAAGGGCGGGCGGCACGAGCCCGCGTACGGCGGCGTCGTCGAGACGCCGGAGGGCGGCTCGACGCCCTACCGGCTCCACGCGGTCCGGGCCTCGGACGGCGGACGCGTGGGCGTCCTCGCGCGCGACCCTCTCTCCTCGCAGCAGGTGTGGTCCGGCAAGGTCGGTTACCCGGGCGACGGCCGGTACCTCGAGTTTCACAAGAAGCGCGCGCCGAGCGGCCACCGCTACTGGCGCGTGACGGACTCCCGCCTCGACCTCGGCGACAAGCTCCCGTACGAGCCCGCCGCCATCGCCGGGGCGCTGGACTCGCACGCGACGCACTTCGTCCATCTCCTCGAGAGCGCGCCGACGCTTCCAAACGGCGAGGCGGCGACCGTCGTCGCGATGTTCGACTTCGAGCTCTTCGGCCACTGGTGGTTCGAGGGCATCGAGTTCCTTGCGGCCGTCTTCGAGAAGCTCGCGGGCCGCGAGGGCATCGTGCCCCGGACGGCGAGCGAGGCCCTCGCCGCGACGCGCCCCGAGGGCATCCGGATGCCGGCCGGCACGTGGGGCCGCGGCGGCGACTTCCAGGTCTGGTGGAACGAGCACACCGTGCCGTACTGGAAGGAAGTGAGCGCCACCGAGCTCGCGATCGAGAGATTCGAGGCCACGAGGACCGCGATCCCGCCGCGCCTCTTCGCGGCGCTCGAGCGGCAGGCCCTCCTCCTGCAGTCCAGCGACTGGCCGTTCCTGATCGACAACGAGGTCTCGCGCGACTACGCCGACGCGCGCATCGCGGGCCACGTGCGCGACTTCTGGCGCCTCGCGAAGATGGCCGACGGCGCGACGCGGGACGACGCGTTCCTCGACGAGCTCGACGACCGCGACCGCCTCTTCGCGCCGGAGCTCGAGGGGCGCTGACCGCGGACACCGGCGCATGACGCTCGTCGCGTGGATCATGGCCCGCACGCCTCTCCCCGTGGCCGCGGGGTTCTCGAGGTTCGCGGCGTGGCTCTGGTGGCTCGTCGTGCCGATCCGGAAAAGCCTCGCGGTCCGCAACTTCCGGAGCGCGTTTCCGGGCGTTCCGCCGGGCGCTCCGCTCCGCCGGATGATGGCCGGCCTCGTTCTCGGCTACTTCGAGCTCTTCCGCGAGGAGCACGTTCCCGGGAGCGTCGCGCTCGCCGTCGAGGGCGACGACGTGATCGCCGAGCGCTGCCGGCGGGGCCTGGGAACCGTCGTCTTCATGGGCCACCTCGGCTCGTGGGACCTCGTCGGCCCGCTTCTCGCGCGCCGGACGGAAATCGACGGCCACGCGGTCGTGAAGATCCCGCGGTCGAAGGCGGTCGCCGCGATCATCGAGCGCGTCCGCAAGTCCTTCGGCCTCGGCCTCATCCCGAACAGGTTCGGCGCGATGAAGCGGGCGCTCGAGCTTCTCGGCGAAGGATGTGCCGTGACGTTCGTGATCGACCAGCGGCTCAGGAGCGGCATCGCCGTGCCGTTCTTCGGCCGGCTCGCGCTGACGTCCCCCGCGGTCGCGGTCGCCGCGGCCAAGACGGGCCTCCCGGTCCACTTCCTCGAGTTCTGGCGCGAGGGCACTGGCCGCCACGCGGCTGTCTTCTCGGGCCCTTACCCTTCGACGGGGGACCAGGAGAAGGACGTTGCGGCCTGGACCGTGCGAATCGAGGAGTCCGTCAGGCGGCGGCCGCACAACTGGCTCTGGCTCCACGACCGATGGAAGGGCGCCCCCGGCGAGGCGCGCAAGGCTTGAATGGCGGTGAGGGTGGGATTCGAACCCACGTTACCCTTTCGGGTAAAACGGTTTTCGAGACCGTCCTGATCAACCACTCCAGCACCTCACCGCGGGTCAGGCCGATCGGAGCCGCGGATTATAGGGGACGCTCGCCGGAATGAGCGTGCGCGGACCGAACGAACGCAGGTCGGCGCGGAGCGGCTCGTTTCTCTTAGTTTCCGCCGCCGCCGCCCCTCCAGGCGGCGAGGATGCCGAGGATGATGAAGAGCAGATCCATGACGTTTCCTCCTTCGACCCCTTGCCTTGCGACAAGTCAGACTCTTTGCGCGAGCGCTGAGCCCTCCTAAACGTTAGCAAGGCAACTGCCATGGGGCCCGGAGCCATCAACTTTCGTATAAGACGCTTCATTGCATGCGTTTACACGCATGAACCAAGAGGATGAGGATCGGCTGGCGCGATGCACTCAGCGAAAAATATTGCGTCGCAGGCCAAGAAACCGCCGGATTTCTTGCGTTGCCGGTCGGATCAGCCGCTGCAGCGCACGGGTTCAGAGGCTGGTCACACCCCTGGAACAGGCGCGATTTCGTCCCTTCCCCTTGGCCTCGTAGAGGGCCAGATCCGCCGCCGCAACGAGAGACAGGGGATCGGCTCCATCGTCCAGCGGCCAGACGGTGGCCACCCCGACGCTCATGGTGACGTGGGCGGCCGTGGGTGAGTGAGCGTGCTCCAGCCGGCGCTCTTCGACGGCTTCCCTGAGTCGCTCGCCCACCTTGAACGCTCCGGCCTCGTCGGTGTTCGGCAGGATCACGGCGAACTCTTCGCCTCCGTACCGCGCGCACAGATCGCTCGGACGGCTGAGCGTTCCGGCGAGAGTCTCCGCGAGCGTCTTCAGGCAGTCGTCGCCTCTCAGGTGTCCGTAGTTGTCGTTGTACATCTTGAAGTGGTCCACGTCGGCGAGGACGAGAGACAGGGCCGTTCGCTCGCGCGCGGCCCGGCGCCACTCCCGGCCGAGGACTTCGTCGAAGTGACGCCGGTTCGCCACGCCCGTCAGCCCGTCGCGGGCCGAGAGTCCCTCGAGAACCCGGTTGGCTTCCTCGAGCTGCCGGCTGCGTTCCTCGAGCTGCTGCGTGCGCTCGGCCACGAGATTCGTCAGCTCCACCTTACGCCGCTCCAGCTCCCGAACGCGGCTGCGATACGTCGTGACTCCGGCGAGTCCGACAGCCGCCGCGCAGAGCGCGATGAACCACGCGTTCTGGTAGAAATGGGGCTTGAGGGTGAACGACAGCTCGGCGCCCTCCGCGTTCCAGACTCCGTCGTTGTTGCAGGCCCTCACGCGAAATCGGTAGTGCGCGGGCGGTGCGTGGGTGTAGTAGGCGACGCGCCGTGTGCCGGCGTCGATCCAGTCGGCGTCGAAGCCTTCCAGGCGGTACTGGAACCGCACCCGGGCGGGATCCACGAAGCTGAGAGCCGTGTACTGGATCTCCAGGTTTCCCTGTCCGGGCGGCGCCGTCCGATCCGTCTGCGCCGTGAGCGCTTTTCCGTCCACCGAGATCGACTCGACGGCGACGGGAGGAGGAAGGCGGTTCGGCTGCAGGCCCCGCGGATTCACCGCGACGGCGCCGCGGACGGTCGGGAACCAGAGCCGTCCATCGCGCGACTTGCACCCGGCGGGCTGTCCTCCGCCGTTGCACTCGCTGCTCCGCATTCCGTCGCTCTTGCCGAAGGCCTTGGGGTCGACGCGCGCCCGGTGCCCGTCCATCACGTCATTCAGATCTTTCTTGGCGACGCGGAAGACGCCCTTGTTGTTGCTCACCCAGAGAGAACCCTCCGCGTCCAGGATCTGCGAGACGCCTCCATCGAAGAGCCCCTCACGCGTCGTGACCGCAGCCAGCCTGCCGTCGCGGAGGCGGGCGATGCCGTTTTCCGTGCCGATCCACAGGACACCCGATGCGTCCTGCAGGATGGCGAAAACGGAGTCGCCGGGCAGCCCGTCCACCTTCGTGTAGACCTTCCATGACCCGTTCGCCAGGCGCGCGAGCCCTCCGCCGTCGGTGCCGACCCAGAGGCTTCCATCCGAGGCCTCGGTGAGCGCGAGGATGTTTTCCTGTTTCGAGGCGTCTCGAGCCGGCGGGACGCGGGTGATCTTCCCGTCGGCGAGCCGCGCCAGGCCGCCGCCGAGAGTGCCGATCCAGAGTCCCTCGCGAGTCTCCAGGAGGGCCGCCACGCGGTCGTTCGGAATTCCCTGCGCCGCCCCGTATCGAGTGAAGCGCCCGTTCCTCAGGCGGTTCAGTCCGCCGCCGTCGGTGCCGATCCAGAGGCTGCCGTCGGCCCCAACGGCGAGCGAGAGCACGACGTCGCTGGAGAGGCCGTCCCTGGTCGTGAAGCTCGTGAACTTTCCGCCGGAGAACCGGAAGAGGCCGCCGCCGTAGCTGCCGAGCCAGAGAGAGCCCTCGCGGTCCTCGATGATCGGGAGGAGATTCTCGTCGGCGAGGCCTTCCGGCTGGCCGAAGGGAACGAAACCGCCGTCCATCAGCCGGACGAGCCCCACGCCCTGGGTTCCGACCCAGAGGTTCCCCTCGCGATCCTCGAGAACGGCGCTGACCGAGTCGCTCCCGAGCACCTTCTTTCCGACCGCTTCGAATCCGTCGCCTCTGAGCCGCAGCAGGCCTCCCCCACGCGTTCCCACCCAGAGACTGCCGTTCCGATCGCGCCAGATCGCGGAGTTGCCGATGTTCGCCCAGGCGCCCTTCGCGGTCGGAAAGCGCGTGATCGTCCCCGCCTTGAGCCGCCCCACGCCTCCTCCGCGCGTCCCGATCCAGAGAGTGCCATCCGGCTCGGGATAGAGACAGCGGATCCGGTCGTCCGGCAGTCCGTCCTTCGTCGTGAGGATTCGAACGCCGTCGGAGGCGAGCCGGATCAGGCCGTCCCTGTCGGTCCCGAACCAGATCGCGCCGTCGGCCTCGCACATCGCCACGATGAACTTCTTCGACAGGACGTCGCCCCCCTCGTGAGCGGCGACGATCCTCCCTCCTTCGAAGCGGCAGGCCCCGGTCGCGGTCCCGATCCAGATCCGTCCCTGGCGGTCCTCGAGCAGACTCCAGACGTCGTCGTCCGGGAGCCCGTCGGCCTTTCCGTACGCCGTGAACGCGCCTCCCTCATAGCGGAGAACGCCGCCGCCACCCGTCCCGATCCAGAGGGCTCCGTCGCGGCTCTCGAGAAGGCACAGAATCGACTGGCTTCGCATCTGCGGAACCGTCTGCTTGTCGAAGACCGTGAACCGCACGCCGTCGAATCGCGCCAGACCTTCCTGGGTGCCGATCCACAGATAGCCGTCCCGCGTCTGGCGGATCGCCCTCGCCCAGCTCTCGGGCAGCCCTTCGTCCGTACCCCAGGTCTGGATCCCGTATTGGGTGAGCGCCTTGTGCGGGTCGAGCGCGGGCGCCTCGCACCGGCCGAGGAGGAACGCTGCGAGGATGGCGGCGAACCGGTACGGGCGCACGTTCATCGATCACACACATCTTGACAGATTCCGCCCGCGGCGGCGGGCAGTCGCGCTACTTGAGGAAGCTGGCCGAGACGTGGAGTTTCTTCGCGGCGGGCCAGTCGACGGTCTTGATCTTCATCGGGAAGCTGATCGTGTCGTCTTTCTGGCCCTTGTCCATCGTCGCGGTCCGCCCCGCGTCCCCGACGACGTTGCCGTCGGCGTCGAGGAGGACGGCCCGGAGCCGGACGCGATGGTCGACCCAGTCGGTGTTTGCGTAGCGGAAGCGCACGAGGAGAAACGTGAGGTCCTTCGGGTCGTTCGCCTTCGCGGCCTCGACCGTCTTCGCGTCCGGCGCGTTGTGCGACTCGACGTCGATCAACGAGCACTTCTCCCAGGCGAGGCCGACTTCGATCCGCGTGTCGCGCGGGACGTCGACGTCCTTCTCGAGCAGGGGGCCCGCGGCGAAGGCGGGCGTGGCGAGGATCGCGGCGAGAACGGCGGCGGCGGGCGTGCGCTTCATCTTGAGGACCCCTTTCGGAGGTGCCGGAACGGACGCACCCCCGGCAGGGAGTGCACACCGTGTGCCGGGGCTGACCTCGAAGCAGCGAAAAACTGGCGGACAGGGTGGGATTCGAACCCACGGTAACCTCTCGGCTACACACGGCTTCCAACCGTGCTCCTTAAACCACTCGGACACCTGTCCGCGAGCGGCGGAAGGGGGAGGATCTCCCGAACCGCGTTGGGCGTCAAGGAGACGAGAAACCGGGGGCGCAGCCGTTCGCCTCGAGGAGCCGGCTCTCAGGACTTCAGGATCGACGCGAGGAACCCGAGCACGTCCGCCAGCCCGCCGACAGGCGGCGCCTCGAGGCCGGGGCCTCCCGACTTTCTACTTTCCAAAGCAGATATTTCTTCTTCCATCCTCTGTTTCTCGCGCTTCTTCACCTTCTCCCAGCCGCCCTTCTCGATGAAGTCCACGACGCGCGTGAGCTCGCCGCGGTCGAGGAAGACGCCGTGCGGGCCGCAGACGTCCAGGATCACGCCCGAGCCTCCGCCGAAGTTCGACCGGTTCATGAGCTTCCGGCAGACCGGGCACGGGCGGTAATGGAAGCCGTGCTCGGGCGCGGCCGGCCCGGGCGCCTCGTCGAGGGCGCGCGCCCTTTCGCGCGTCGCCGCGTCCTTCACGACGGCGTCGAACGACTCGCGCGTCAGGAAGAGCCCGCCGCAGCGCGGGCACTCGGAGAAGCCGGCCGCGCCCGCCTGGCGCGCGACGAACGCGGCCTTGCAGTCCGGGCAGGCTCCCGCGGACGCCTTCAGGGACTCGGCGGGAAGAAGCGCGCCGCAGCGGACGCACTTCTCGGCGTCGCGCGGGGAGAGCGCGAAGCACTCGACGCAGCGCCGCGTCGAAAGGAGCGACCCGCAGTGGGCGCACGCGCGGTCCCCTTCGCGCGCCGGGGCCCCGCAGGACGGGCAGCGCAGCGCGGGCGCTTCGGGGGCGTCGAACGCGCCCTCAGCGGGCGAGGCGGGAGGCCCGGCGTCTTTCACGGAAGAACTCCACGAGGATTCTCCCGCAATCCTCCGCGAGGACGCCAGACGTCACGGACGGCCGGTGGTTCAGGCGGGGATCGCGGCAGAGATCGCCGAGCGAGCCGACGAAGCCGGCCTTGGGATCGGAGGCGCCGTAGACGAGGCGCGGGAGCCGCGAGAGGACGATCGCGCCGGCGCACATGGCGCAGGGCTCGAGCGTGACGTAGAGAGTGCAGCCGTCGAGCCGCCAGGAGCCGAGCTTTTTCGCGGCCTTCCGGATCGCGAGGACCTCGGCGTGCGCCGTCGGGTCGGCGCCCTTCTCGCGGAGGTTGCGCGCGCGTGCGATCACGGCGCCGTCCTTCACGACGACGGCTCCGACGGGCACGTCGGCGTGGGCGGGTGCCCGCCGCGCCGCGGCGAGCGCCTGCCTCATGAACCGGACGTCGGACGCGTGCTCCACGCCCCGAGATTACGGGATTAGGGCCGTCACGGCGCCCGCCGGGCGGGCGCGTCCGGGAGCTTCTCCGGGACGCCGCTCAGGACGAAGTCGAGGTTCTTCCCGTCGCCCGGGACCACCACCGCGCTCACGTTCCAGCTTCCGACCCAATCGCCCTTTCCGTCCCCCCTCAACCACGAGAGATACGACGAGACGATGTACGGGCCGGGCGGGACGTTCTCGAATGCAAACTTGCCGTCGGCGTCCGCCACGGCGGTCCTGCGGCACTTGAGCATGACGGCATCCGGCACGACGGTCCCGGTGTCCTTCTCCGAGTCGAAGTAGCCGACCTTGTTCTGGCGGTCCACGACGGTTCGGAAAACCGCCGTCGAGTACCGGGTCGACGGATCGAGGAAGACGTCCCGCCCGGCCCCGAAGACGAGATCGCCGTTCTTCGTCCGCGCGAACGTCGTCCCGGTGATCTTCGAGCCGCCTCCGGAAGGGCACGTCGCATAGTCGCGCGCATCGGGCACGGCCTTCACCTCGAGAAGGTGCGACCCGCACCCGGACGCGAGCAGGACGATCGAGCCGACCAGAAGACCCGGGGGCCGCGATCCCTTCATGGCCACCTCTCGTCCGATTCTGCCGCGAGACGGGGCGCCACGCCTACCGGCGCGAGGCGGCTAGGCACGGGCGCGGGACAGGAAGGCCCAGCCTGCGAACGAGAGGGCGAGGCCGAGGGCGGCGAAGCCCCAAACGGACAGGGCGGGCACCGACTCGGCGATGGAGAAGCCGTCTGCGCCCACGATGCGCGCGTCCGTGGACGCCTGCATGCTCCGGCCGCCCGTGCTGACCCCGGCACAGGTCCCCTGGAGGAGGTAGGCCGTGTATTGACCCGGCGTTGCCGAGGCCCAGACCACGGTAGGACCCACGTTACCCGAGGCGTCGGTCGTGGCATCGGCAAAGCCGAGAGGAGCCGGCGTCCCGCTGTAACACCCGAACCCGTTCAGCGGTGCGGGGCCGCTCCGAACGGCCAGTCCGCCGGGGATCACGACGATTCGAATCGACGAACTCGCAGGCGCTCCTGTGACCGAGAAGGACACCGGGGCGCCGGCAACAGCCATTCCGGCGAGATGCAGGGGGTTTATCGGGGCGGCCTGCACGAGGCGCATCGTCGCGAGGAATGCGAGGCCGACGAGAAAAAGCACGGAGACGGCGATCGGGCGTGATCTCACCTTCAGGCTCCTTTGCGAGTTCAGGGTTTGATGCGCAGCGTATATGCCCGTTCCTGCACCGAGTCAAACTCCGGGCTCGCACGGAAAGCCAAGCGGCCGTGAGACGCACGTCGAAGAGGCCGAGGGAATTTGGGAGTTAGATGGTGCGCCCAGCAGGAGTCGAACCCGCAACCTTTTGATCCGTAGTCCGTCCCGGTCGCCGAACCCTGCCGTCAGCTGCGGCTAAAGCACTGAAAAGCGGGGGTTGAGAGCCCCCGCTTTCCCCTTCTTTCGGCTGCTTTCGGCAGGGGTACACGGACAGAAAGCGGACGGAGCTCCACGTCGGACAACGAGAGAAGACAGGCCAGGGCCCAGGGGTGAGCTGAGACATCTAGAATCTCAGGATGCCTCCCGAGATGATCTGGTTAAGCTCCGTGACTATTCTTGTCCTGGCGGCCCTGCTGCCCGGTGCAGCCGCCGTTCGCTGGGTTCGCTTCTCACCCGCGTCTGCGTTAGAGCGAGCCGTTGCCGTTCCTGTAGTCGGCATCATGCTCAGCGGAACGGCTGTCCTGGTCCTTCTCGCCCTTCGCCTCTATGTCTGGCCTCTCGCCGCGTTCCTCCTAGCCCTATCGGCGGTCTACCTCTTCGTCCGGTCCCACCGGGCCAACGTCCGTTGCTCACCGGCTTCGTCCCTCGCCGAAGAGCTCGCGGCTCTGCCGCTCGCCGACAAGGTCGCTCTGCTCCTCGCTGCCAGCGTCGTTCTCGCCGCCTTGGTGGACGCCGCAACGTCCCCGCCTACCTTCTGGGACGGGTACATCACTTGGGATAAGTGGGCGATGGACTGGGGTGGTAGGCGACACCTTTACGAGTACCTGTGTGCCTATCCACAACTCTTCCCGATGTTTGCCTCTCTTGTCTACAAGCTCACGGGTACCGCCGGCACCGTCCTGCCGGCCTCCACTTTCGCCCTCCACGCCATCAACCCGTTTCTCGCACTCTTCGGGCTGACCGCAGTCGTCCTCGTAGCGCGGCGAATGGAAGCGCCATCCTGGCCTCTCGTCCTCGGGCTTCTCGGAATGAAGACATGGCGGGAACAGCTGATGACTGGAACGGCCGACATAATGGTCACGACGTTCGTCATGGTGGCCGTGGCGATCGGTCTTGGTCTCGCCCGGACGGACGAGAGCGTCGAACCAGGGCGCTGGGCGCTGCTCGGCATTCTCCTCTTTGGTGCCCTCGCCGTGAAGACGACTGGCTTTCTGGCGACTGTGGTCGTTGCGGGCTGGCTGTTGGGTGCGGCTCGAACCCATTCCACCCCTGGTTCCCGAAAGGCGTTTATTAGACAGGGGCTCGTAGTACTCGTTGTTCCCGCTTTTCTGAACCTCCCGTTCTATGGCGAGCAGTTCTACACGGAGCGAACATTGATGGTTCAGCAGCAGGACCTGCATGAGCTGAATATGCCGTTCGCGAACATTTCGTCAACGTGGAAGGGGGCTCGGGACGCGGTGACGGGACCTACCTTTACGCTTCGAAGGGCTGTCGACAGGGTCCTTGATGACTACACCATTCCAGGATGGCTTCACCTTCCCCTGATTGTGCTCGGCGCTCTTCTGCTGCTCGTGGGGTTGTTGGACCCGTGGGTCTGGCCCGTGGGGCTCGCGACCAGCCTTTATGTCCCCGTCTGGATGCGGTTCTTTTCATACGATTTGCGAAACCTGCTACCGGCGATTCCCCTTCTCATTCTCTGGCTGACCAGCGGAGGAGTACGCCTCTGGGCTCTCGGCGCACGCTGGCCGCGGCTCCGAAGTGGGCTCTCGATCATTCTGGCGGGGACCGCTCTTGTGTGGCCCATATGGGGCGGATGTGTCCCCTACCTGGCGAATCAATGGCGGGCTTTTGGCAACGGACAACTCGTGCTGCACAGACTCAGGGCCATTGAAGACGGGCCCGTAGAGAAGATCCGCCAGTTCTTTCCGGACCAGTATCCGGAATACCTGCTCCTCAAGAACTCGGGCCTGGCAGATGCCGCGAGGCAAGTCGTCGCGGGGGGCCACCTCTACCGCTTCTTCCCGAACGGGCGTTACCCGTGGAGCCGGTTCTGGTGGGGAAATCTCGAACCGGGCGACGTTTTTGTGGGTCCGTCGTCAGCAGGCCGATCTAGACCAGATGCGTGGCTTCTCATCCGAGACGCCCCCTTGCAAGTCTGGGTATTCAATCCGGCGCAACGATCGATTCCGCTCGCGAGTCTGATGCTCACCGGGGTCCACCCACCGGCACTCGTTCAGGCTGCTGCGGAATCGATGACCGTGACGTTTTCGGGGGCGATGAGTGTCGTGGTATTCAACGTTCTGAAAGAACGCCCCGAGCCTGGATCGCGAATCATCTGGTGGGTCGATTGCAAAGCGGGCGAGGGGACGGCTGCTGTCACCCCTTCCCATCTTGTTTACAGTCCCTCGGTCCTCGACGAAACCGCCTCGACTACGGCAATTGACCATTCGCACGCCGGCGTTGTTCGGTACGCGGGAATGCTGACCCTCACTCGACGTCCCCTTTCCACCGACCCCCGGGATGGCGTGCTGGTTGGGCTTCGGAGCGATGTGCCAGGAACCCAATGTGAGTTGAAAGAATTTCGCGTGGCGGTTTCGCCACCTTCCGTCCCATGAGGGTGGTCCATCCTCGACACCGCAATCTGGCGCTCTTGGCGGTTACGCAGTTCAACTCCCCCGTCTTCGATATCGCGACGGCCGCTTGGGGGGTGAAGCCGGGGAGGTTGCACCGAGGCGTTGCTTCGAGTCCTTGGCGTACGGCAGCCTCCTTCGCGCCGCTGATAAGGGAGGGCCGGAGCCGGGCGGACATTGGGCGGACAGACCCCTAGAAGTCACTATTCTGGAAGTACTTCTAGGGGCACGTTGGATTGCTGATCGAAGGTGCCGGGGCGAGCGGTCCTCGAACTTTCATTCTTTGAGACCGCCCGGATATGAATGTTTCGAAGACACGCACCCTAATACCCCTCAGGCTGATTTCAAGCCTTCCGACCCGCGAGAGAGACTCCTCAGGACGGCGGACCCGTAGACCATCTTTCACCGCTTACGCCCTTTGTTTGCAATGCGTTCGGCCAGCTCCAGAGAATCCCTATCTGCACGCAAACCGCCGTCACGTCGCTGCTGCTATCCCCGCCTGAAGGCAGCGCTAGTGCTTCTGGCCCTCGAATCAAGGGGTGGGGTCTGACCCCCAGGGAATCCCGTTCTTCGATGAGACTCCGGGGAGTGTTTCCACGGCTGTCCTCTATTCGGAGATCCGTAGGGTTAGGAGAGGGGGGAATATGAGCTCGCCCGCCGCGTAGAGAACGCCCTGCCCGTCCTCGCTCTCGAGGAGCCGCGCGACGTGCTCCGCGCCGTCGAACTCCTGCACGAAGAGGAACGCCTGGAACTCCGCGACCGTCCCGAGGATCGCGCGACGCGCGACGAGACCCGCGAGCCCCTGCCCGACTTAAACGACCGACTCGTCCCCGCACCCGAACCGCGGCCCGAGAGGCCGCGCGAAACCGAAAGGACCATTCAATGAACTCCACCGAGAAAGACCTCCTCGCGTCTTACGAAACCGAGAAGAAGCTCACCGCTTGTCAAGCGTCACCAATTCCTGACCCCTTTCGGTCACTAAAACTGACCCCCCTCTGAGGCCCGTTCCTCTCCGTGTTTCCGGTCTTGGTCGAGTCAGTAAACCCCGTAGCAGGGCGGTGGAAACGGTGGGAATCGCGGAGCGATTTCCAAGCCGCCTTCGGGCGGCGTCCGTTTCCACGGCCTCCCCTCACGCCTCGGCCGCCTGAGGCTTGGCCCGCTCGAGGAGCCCGGCCCGTTTCTTCTGCCTCAGCCTGTAGCTCTCGCCCTGGATCGTGAGCGTGTGGCTGTGATGCAGTAGCCGGTCCAGGATCGCCGCCGCCAGCACGTCGTCGCCGAAGACCGTCCCCCACTGCGAGACGCTCTGATTTGTCGTGACGAGAATGCTCCCGCGCTCGTAGCGGCGCGCCACGAGCTGGAAGAAAAGGTGGGCGCTTCGCCTCTCGAAAGGCAGGTAGCCGAGCTCGTCGACGATCAGGAGCTTGGGCTTGGCCAGAAAGCTCAGCTGCTCTGCGAGCTTGCCGTCGGTCTCGGCCTTCGAGAGGCCCGTAATCAGGGCCGTCGCCGACGTGAAGAGCACGGTATGGCCGGCCTCGACGACCGCACGCCCGAGGGCGATGGCCAGATGCGTTTTCCCCACCCCGGGCGGCCCGAAGATCAGGACGTTGTCCGACATCGCGATGAATCGTCCCGTCGCAAGCTCCTTGACGAGCCGCTGATCCACCGAGGGCTGGAAGCGGAAGTCGAAGTCCTCGAGCGTGCGGGCCTGGGGAAAGTGGGCGATCGTCAGGCCCATCTGCACCCTCTTGCGCTGCCTGGACTCGACTTCTTCACGCAGGAGCCCGTCGAGGAAGTCCAGGTACGTCGGCTCAGAGCGGGCGGCTTCCGAGAGCACGGCGTCGATGCGCTCAGCCACGTGCCGCATCCGAAGGCGCACGAGGTGGTCCTCCACGCGGGCCCTGACGAGATCGCTCACGGCACCGCCCCTTCGACGACAGCCTGGTAAGCGGCCAGCGTCCGGCCCGGGAAGACGTCCTCCAGGGCCTTTTCGCTCACGGCCTTCTCCCACGGCCGCCACAGTCCGTCGTAGTGCCTCGGGTCGATGACCCTTTCCCGCGGCTCTTTGGCCCGCCGGTGCCGTGCGACTTCCAGAGCCCCGTGGAGGATGACGACCTCCTCCTCGGTTACGAGGACCTCGAGGTCTTCCTTCACGAGCCGGTGCGGGACGCTGTAGCGCGCCGTGTCCACGTCCACGAGGGCGTCGGATGCCACGCGCCGCAAGAGCCGGCGCGAGGGGACGACGACGTCCCTCTCGGGAAGAGCTCCGAGCGAGGCCCTTTCCTTCTCGAAGCGCTCGCGCGGCCGCTCGCCGGTCGTGCCGTGGACCCTCTCGTCGGCCTTCAGGCTCCAGTTCAGGAGATGGCTCTGCAGCTCCTCGAGCGACGAGAATCGCCGGCCAGCCAGCGCGTTTCCCTTCACATAGCCCACGCCCGACTCCGTCTTGCCCTTGGTCTGGGCCCGGTACGGTGCGCAGGCTCTCGCCTTCACGCCCCAGTCGCGGCAGAAGGCTTCGAAGCCCGTCGTCAAGGTCACGATCCGCCTTTGCCGGTCATGACGGATGACGAGCGCTCCGGCGTTGTCGACGAGCAGCGTCCTGGTGACGCCACCGAAGTGCCGGAAGGCCGCTGCCAGCCCGGAAAGCCACTCTCCCTGGCGCTCGGAGAGCATCGCCCGCACGAAGATCCGACGCGAATATCCCAGCACCGCCACGAGAAAGAACACTTTCACCAGTACGCCGGCGATCCAGACCTTCTTCTCCCCGAAGTCGGCCTGCGTCTGCTCGCCAGGACCCGTCTCGTACCGCACCGTGGCCAGGGCTTCGGCCCGCAGGCGCTGGCGCCTCTCGCGCACAGCTCGCTGCACCGTGCTCATGCTCGCGAGCACCCCCCGTTTGGCCAGCAGCTCCCGGACCACGACTGCGTTGCCCGCCGCTTCTCCGGCAAACAGCTCCTCGGCCTCGCGCCGCTGGCCGCCATCAAGACGCCGAGATCCGGGTCGCTCCTGCACCTCGGCCAGCCCGTCGCCTCTCAGGTATCGGCGCACCGTGTTGCGCGCCACGCCGACCTCTCGCGAGATGCGCCGCGCGCCCCAGCCCAACGCGCCAAGCCCCCGGATCTTCACGATGACCTCCGGCTCCACCATCGGCACCTCCCGGCGGGAGAGTGCGCTCCTGATCCCCTCGTCCATCTCGTCCTCCTTCTCTTCGAAGGACCCGTCGAGGGGGGTCAGTTTTAGTGACCGAAAGGGGTCAGTTTAGGTGACGCCTGACGCCGCCGAGAAGCTCCTCGAGGTGGGGCTGAGGGTTTCTCACGAGACGCTGCGGAGGTGGCTGATCGTCGAGGGGCTGTGGAAGAAGAAAAAGAAGCGAGGGCCTCACCGCAGGTGGAGAGCGCCCAGGGAGCACTTCGGCGAGCTCGTGCAGATGGACGGCAGCCCCCACTACTGGCTCGAGAGGGGCGACAAGCCGTGCCTGATCGATCTCGTCGACGACGCCACGGCGAGGATGGACGGCGAGTTCTTCGAGCAGGAGACGACAGAAGGGGCCATGAGGGTCCTGTGGCGGTGGATCGTGCTTTACGGTATCCCGCGGGCGCTTTACACCGACCACAAGAATCTCTACGTGGTGGATCGCGAGCCGACGAAAGACGAGCAGCTGGCCGGCCAGCCTGCGCTTTCGGCCTTCGGCAAGGCCTGCCACAAGCTCTCGATTCAGATCATTCCGGCTGCCAGCCCTCAGGCCAAGGGCCGGATCGAGAGGCGGCACGGGGTTCTCCAGGACCGTCTCGTCAAGGAGATGCGGCTACGGGGTATCAAAGACCTCCTCGCGGCCAACGCGCTCTTGAGAAACGGATTCCTCGAGGCGATCAATGAGCGGTTCGCTCACAGCGCGGCCAGCCGGGTCGACTACCACCGCCCCGTGCCCAAGGGATTGAAGCTCGAGGATGTGTTCGTCTTCGAAGAGCAGCGCACCGTGCAGAACGACTGGACGGTCGTCTGGGACAGCCGTTTTTTCCAGATCACCGGGCCCAGGGCTCAGATGCCGCAGCGGCGCGAGAAGATCCTCGTGCGCCGCAGGCTGGACGGCAGCCGGAACCTGCTTCGTCGCGGCCGGGCTCTGGAGTTCCACGAGATCCAGCAGCGACCCCTTCGAGAGACGCCCGTCATCACGCAGGTTAAAGCCACCACGTCCCGCCCTACGTGGGTACCGCCCGAGCATCACCCGTGGAGAAACACGTTCTCCACAGCAGCCGCCTACGCCTCACGCCAGCGACAAATGCGCGCCAGCGTTCGCTGAAATCCCCTCGTCTACGGCCTTCTGCACTTTTCCACCGCGCGACGACTACGACGAAAAGAGGTGACATTTCTATCAAGCTAATTCAGGGGACATTTCTAAGGAGCCTTGACAGAAACCGCTGGCC
>CAWCSP010000003.1:0-14413 GCA_963798215.1 uncultured Acidobacteriota bacterium | reverse complement strand
GCAGCTGAAATAGCGCGTCAGCTCTGCAATAAGTCCATGCGGCGCAGGAGGTCCTGAAAGCGGCGGTCGGAACGCAACGGCTCCCAGTCCCAGGCCACGCCGAGATGGACGAGAGGCGATTCGCGGCTCTCGAAGCTCTTCTCCAGCCACGCGAGCGCCGGCTCCGTCTCGCCCGCATGGGCCCAGAGCCGGGCGACGCGGACGGAGGGGATGTACGTCCGCTCCGACCGTGCGGCCAACGCCTCGGCCGCGCGTCTCATCGCCCCCGCATAGCCCGACTCCGTCCCGCCCTGCTCCATCGCCCCCGACACCTCGCGGTCCCCGATCAGGGCGAAAAACTTCTTCGCGGCCAAGAGGGCCCCGCCATCCCGCGACTGCGCATGCAGGACGCCCCAGAGGCCCATCTGCGCGGACGGGAAGTTCGGCTCCACCCGGGCGACCTTTTCCAGGCGCTCCATCGCCTCCTCGTACCGGTGCAGGTAAACGAGATGCCATCCGGTGAAGCAGTGCATGAAGGAATTGAACGGATCGAGCTTGAGGGCGATCGCCGACTGCTCCATCGCTTCTTCGGAGCGCCGCATGGAGATCAGAAAATCAGAGTAGAAGAAGCGCGCGTCAGCGGAGTTGGGGTTCAGCTGAAGCGCCTGCTCGTAAGCGGCCTCCGCGCCCTTCCAGTCCCACTCGTAGAGGAACTTCAGCCCCGCCTGGCTGAGATGACCTTCGACGAGCCCATCGTCCAGCTGGATCGCCTTCGATGCGGCCTCTTGCGCCTTCGGGAACGTCTCGGAAGGGGGGAGGATCCCGGAGTCTCCCCGTAGGAGCCAAAGGTCGGCGAGGCCCGCATACGCCGGTGCGCACGCCGGGTCCTTCTCCAGGGCCATCTCGAAATACCCGAGCGCCGTGGCGTAGTGTTCGCGGGAGAGCTTGTACAGGTGATAACGGCCCTTGAGACAGGCATCCCAGGCCTCCGCGTTCACCGGGCCGCGGCGGGCAAGGCGTCCCGCCGCCTTCGCGCTCGCGGCGGACTGCACTTCCCGGACGATGGCACCGGCTACATCTCCCTGCAGGGCGAGAACGTCCGAAAGGTCGCGCTCGTAGCTCTTCGCCCAGAGATTCATGTCGGTGGCGCCTTCGATGAGCCGGGCGCTTATGCGCACCCGTGCTCCAGCGCGAAGCACCGAGCCCTCGAGGACCGCGTCCACGTTCAACTCCGCAGCAATGTCGGGGAGGGACTTCTCCGTCCGCTTGTAGCGCATGGCCGAGGTGCGCGAGATGACCCGCAGGGCTCCGATTCCGGCGAGGTCCCCGATCAGAGCGTCGGTCATTCCGTCGGCGAAGTACTCCTGCTCCGGATCGCCGGAGAGATTCGCGAGGGGAAGGACCACCAGCGACCGGATCCGCTTCCGCCGGACGCCGCGCCTCACGGGGGGCTTCCTCGATCCCGACACGACATCGGACGAGGCGTGGGCGTTTGCGGCGATCGCCTGAAGGTCCGACATCACTTCCCCGGCCGTCTGGTAGCGCTCTTCCGGCCGCTTCTTCAGGCATTTCAGGATCACGTCTTCGAGCGCCGGTGGAATGTTCGGGTAGGACCCTCGGGGGTGCGCCGGCTCCTTGTACTGGATGTCAGCGGCAAGGGCCGTGGCCACGGCGGCCCGAAAAGGGCGCTCTCCGGTCGCCATCTCGTAGAGGACGACTCCCAGCGCCCAGATGTCGCTTCGCGCGCCGGCCGTTTGGCCGCGCAGCTGCTCGGGCGCCATGTACGCCAGCGTCCCGGTCACCGTCCCCTCCGCCGTCAGCGCGGCCTGCGACAGCGTCGTGGCCTCGGCGGCGTCTGAACCCGCCAGCCGCTTCGCGAGGCCGAAATCGAGAACCTTGGCCCGGTCGTCCGGGGTTATGACGATGTTCGCGCTCTTCAGGTCCCGGTGGACGACACCGTGCCCGTGCGCGTGCGAGAGCGCGTCCGCCACCTGCAGCCCGTAGCGCAGAACCTCTCCGAGCCGAAGCGCCCCTCCCGAAAGCCGGTCGCTGAGCGACTCCCCCTCAACCAGCTCCATCGCGATATAGGCCTGGCCGCCTGCCTCACCCACCTCGTGAATCGTGCAGATGTGCGGGTGGTTCAGCCTTGAGGCAAGGCGCGCCTCGCGCAGGAGACGGGCCCGCGCGGCTGGGTCGGTGGACGTCGAGGACGGCAGAACTTTCAGCGCCACCTCGCGATCCAGCCGGGTGTCGCGCGCCCGCCAGACCTCGCCCATCCCGCCCGCGCCCAAAGGGGCGACGATCTCGTAAGGGCCGAGCGGAGTCCCCGCGGAGAGGCTCATGCGCTTCGTCAGTTCGTCGGAAGGTTCATCTTTCGAAGAAGAGCCATGAAGCGCGGGTCGCCGCGCAGGCTGTCGTAGATCGGCATGCCGAGGTACGGCATGTTCTGGTCGCGGACTTCGTATCCCTTCTCGAGCCACTCTATGGCGCGGGATGGTTCCCCGGCCTCGACGAACGCCTGCGCGATGTCCGTGGGGTTGGCATAGCTCCTGTGAAAGAGGTCAATCAGGGCATCGGCGGCCCGCTTCATGGCTTCCCGATAGCCCGCCTTCTTGTATCCCTGGTCGAGGGCTTCGTCCAATTCACGGTCACCGTAAAGCTTCAGGAGGGCTTTATATTGAGGGAAAGCCTGCTTTTGCATCCCCTTCGCGACGAAGACGTACCAGAGCACCCCGCTGCTGATCGGGTCGCTCGGGCCCGTCTGCAGAGCCGTGCGGGCCTGCGCGATGGCATCGTCGTACCTTCGAAGGTAATAGAGGTCCACGCCGAAGAGACCGCGAAAGAGAGCGTTGAACGGGTCCAGCTCCAGGGCGCGCCCGATCTGGGCCAGAGCCTCTTCCGAACGCCCCATGTGCATCAGGAAGTGCGAGTAGTAAGCGGGCGCGTCGGGGAAGCTGGGGTTGAGCCTGATCGCACGTTTGAACTCAGGCTCAGCGCCGGCCCAGTCCCATTCACTCCACGTTCGAAAACACGCCAGCACGTAATGTGTCTCCGCAATCGTGTCGTCCAGCTCCACGGCCTTCATGATCGCCGGTTTCCCTTTGGCCGCGGCCTCGCCGGGCGAGATCAATCCCGTCTGCGAGCGCCCAAGCCAGACCAGGGCGATTCCGACGTGCGCCAGCGCATAGTCCGGGTCCTTCGCCAGCGCCGCTTCGAAGTAGTGCTGGGCGGCATCCATATCGCCTGGCGTCAGCTTGTACCAGTGCTGGAGACCCTTGAGATAGGCCTCATACGCCTCCGGATTTACGGTGCGGGCGCGGGCGATCCGGCTCCGCTCGGCCGGGAGAAGCTTCAGCGCCAGCGCGGCAGCCACCTTCTGCGCCACGTCGCTCTGGAGGGCGAGGATGCCGGACAGGTCCCGCTCGAAGGTGTCGGCCCAGATCTGCATCTGATCCCGCACCCGGATCAGCTCGGCCGAGATCCGGACCCGGCCCGCCTCGCGGCGTGCGCTCCCCTCCAGAATGTAGTCGACGCCCAGTTCCCGACCGATCTGATCGATCGGCCTAGTTCGTCTTCTTGTACTGCATGACGGACGTCCGGGCGATCACGCTGAGGCTCGCGGGGTGGAGCCTGCCCAAGCTGCGCAATCATCTCCTGCGTCAGGCCGTCGCTGAGGTACTCTTGGCCGGGATCGCCTGACAGATTCTCGAAGGGGAGGACCGCGAGGCGCTTCAGGCCGGTGACGAGTCCGCTTCGGGTGTTCCACCACCAGACGGCGCCCGCCGCGAGGACTACGAGTAACGCCGCGATCGCCACGCCAGCCCGGTGCCGGTGCAGGAAGACACCCGCCGTCGACATTGGGACGGCCGGCTCTCAAGTCGCGGAAGTCCCGCGAGCGCTTCGAGGCCGAAAACGACGTCTCGTGCGTTCTGGAAGCGCCGGGCCGGGTCCTTCTCGAGGCAGTGCCGGACGATCCGCTCGAGAGGCGGCGGGATGTTCTTGTTCGACTCGGCGAGGTCCGGCGGCTCGTCTCTCAGAATCGCCGTCAGCGTCTCGGCAGCGGTCCCTCCGACGGAACGGCTCGCTTTCCCGCGAGCATCTCGTAGATCACGACGCCCAGCGAGAAGAAGTCCGAGCGGGCGTCGAGCGGCCGCCCCTGCACCTGCTCGGGCGACATGTAGCCAAGCGTCCCGAGGACGACGCCCGGCTCCGTCGCCGTAGCCGTCGTCGCGGCCGTGTCTAGGGCGCCCGACGCCGGCTGCGTGAGCTTAGCGACGCCGAAGTCGAGGATCTTGACGCGCCCGTCGCCCAGGACGAAGACGTTCTCGGGCTTGAGATCGCGGTGGATGATTCCCTTCTCGTGGGCGGCCGTAAGACCGCGCGCAATTTGCAGTGCGATGTCCACCGCGGCCCTCGCCGGCATAGGCGCGCGAAGCACGCTCGCGGAGGGACGTCCCCTTCGAGAAGCTCCGAGACGATGTACGGGTTGCCCTCGTAGGCGCCCACGTCGTGGACGACGAGGATGTTGGGGTGGTCCAGCCGGGCCGCCGCCTTGGCTTCCTTCTCGAAGCGCTCGAGGCGATCCGCGTCGGCGGCAAACCGAGGATGGATGACCTTGAGGGCGACCTCCCGGTCGAGTCGCGTGTCGCGTGCCCGCCAGACCTCCCCCATTCCGCCCGCGCCGAGGCGCGACAAGAATCTCGTAGGGACCCAGTTTCGTGCCCGCGGAGAGTTCTACCGGTCACCTCCGGCACTTCTCGTTCCAGCCGCGCAAGTTGGATGCTACGGTGAATCTAGGGCCGCCTGAGGGCCCCGTCTACCTCAAACGTCCGCGTCCGCCACATGACGCCCGTCATGAGGGGCGCCGCGTCGAGGTGCTACCGTGCCGCCATGTCCGCACACGAGATCCTCCCCGCAAACGTGATCGCCGGCCACGACGTCCTGTCCCTGATCGCCGAGCGCGGAGGGCGCTGCACGGTCGCCGAGCTGAAGGCCGCTGCCGAGCGAGAGTTCGGCCCCGGCGCCGTGTTCGGAAACTGCCACGGCGACCTCTTCGACTTCGGGCAACTTCTCGCGTTCTTCGAGTCGAAGGGCAAGCTCGCCCGCGTCGGGGACGAGGTGACCGTGGGTGACGTCCCCGCCTGCTCGGGGCACTGACCCGGTCAGGGCCGGCGGACGCCGAACGGGACCCCGGGGGAATAATGCCGGTCCGACGCGGCATTTCCATCCGGAGGCCAGAGTTCGAATGTCCCTCTTCCGCCCGCGCCCGGCCGACGCCGAGTCCCGGCTGAGGGAGGACTTCGACCGCGAGGCGTGGCCGCACTTTCGGGAGATCACGCGGGCCGCGCTGCGCATGACGCGGCGGCCGGCCGAGGCTGAAGATCTCGCCTCGGAGGTCTTCCTCCAGGCCTGGAAGTCGTTCGCGAAATTCGAGCGCGGCACGAACTGCCGCGCGTGGCTCTACAAGATCCTCTGGAACGTCAACCAGCAGCGGAGCCGCAAGAAGGTCCCGTTCACGCTCGGAGCGGAGGGCGAGGAGAGGCTCGCCGAGACTCTGGCCGCCGAGGAGCCGACGCCCACCGAGATCAAGGACGAAGAGGTCTCCGCCGCGCTCGACGCGATCTCGCCCGAGCACCGGCAGATCCTCCTCCTGTCCGACGTCGAGGAATTCACGTACAAGGAAATCGCCACCATCCTCCGCGTGCCGATCGGCACGGTCATGTCGCGCCTGTCCCGGGCGCGCGCTGCGCTGCGGGAGAGGGTGCGCGGGACGGCCGCCGCCGCGGGAATCTCGAGCGCCGCCGTCCGGGGAGGGAATTCATGAACGCCGCCCTGAACGTCCGGGACTACGGCTGCGCGAAGGTGCGCCGCCGCCTGGACTCGTACCTCGCCGGAGAGCTCTCCGTCGACCTCTCGCACGAGATCCTCGAGCACCTCGACCGCTGCCCCGACTGCCGGAAGGAGCTTGCCGCGCGCGAGAACCTGCGCGGGGCGGTGCGCCGGATCGCGGCCGCCGTCCCCGAGCCGCGCGAGGGGTTCGAGGCCGAAGTCCGCGCGCGCCTCGCGAAGGTGCCCGCGCCCGCGGGCGGATCGCTCACCACGCTTCTCCTCGCCGCCTCGCTCGTCGCGGCCGCCGGGGCGGGGACTCTCTTCCTGCTCTCGCGAACCGTGGCAGTGCCCGAGGCGAACCTCGCGGCCGCGCGCGACGCGAAGGCGTTCCTCTTCGCCGCGCTCAACCACAAGAACTGCGCGCTGCGGTTCGACCGGTGGGCGAAGATGGCCGCGCCCGCGGCCGCCGACGTGGGAGCGGACCTCGGCCCCCAGCTCACGGCCGTCCTCGCGAAGGCGGCCGGGGAGCTCCCGGGGTACGTGCCGGTCACCGCGCACGAGTGCGGCCACGCGGGCGAGAAGATCTTCCACATCATCTACCGGAAGGCCGGGTCGTCGTCGAAGGAGGACCTCGTGTCCGTCATCGCGACGCGCCCGGGCTCGGCGCTCGCGGCGCACGTGAGGCTCGCGGGCCTCGTGAGAGGCGGCCGCATGGACGGGCTGTCGATTGTCGGGACGTCCGCGGGCGACGGCCGCCTCGTCTTCCTCGTGACGAGCGGCACGGACGACGAGGCGATGCGTCTCGGAAAGCTCGTTCTGCCGGCTCTCGCGACCGCATTCGCCGCGCGATGATCGTCGCCGCGCTCCTTGGCGCGACGCTCGCCGCGGCGCCCGCGCCGGCGGCGACGCCCGTCCTCGTCGAGCTGTTCACGTCCGAGGGCTGCTCGAGCTGTCCGCCCGCCGACCGCCTGCTCGCGCGCCTCGCCGCCGACCAGCCCGTCCCCGGCGCGCTCGTCGTTCCTCTCTCCCTGCACGTCGACTATTGGAACCGCCTCGGCTGGGCGGACCCGTTCTCCTCGCCGGCGTTCACGAACCGCCAGCAGGCGTACGCGGCCCGTTTCGGGGAGGCGGGTCGCGTTTACACACCGCAGATGGTCGTGGACGGCCGGACAGAATTCGTCGGGAGCGACGAGCGCGCCGCCCGGCGTGGGATCGAGGCCACGGCCCGCGAGCCGAAGGCCTTCGTCCGCGTGCGGCCGGACGCCGCGGGCATGGTGCGCGTGACCGTCGCGGGGGCCGCGCCGGGAGCGGACGTCGTCCTCGCCGTCGTCGAGGATGGTCTCTCCTCGGACGTCACGCGCGGCGAGAACGCCGGGAAGACGCTCGCCCACGTCGCCGTCGCGCGCGCGCTCGTCGCCGCCGGGCGCGCCGACGGAAGGGGCCGTTACGACGAAGGCGTGGCGGTGCCCGCGGGCGCCGGCGCCCGGCGCGTCTTCGCGTTCGTGCAGGAGCGCGGGGCGGGCCGCGTGCTCGGCGTTTCGGTCCCTGTCGCGCTGGCCCCTGAAAGCCTCCGGGAATAGGACCCCGCCCGCGCGTCATCCACCGGCATGTCCATCGCGACCCTCTACACGACTCTCACGGAGCGTCTCGAGCGCCTCTTCGCGCCGCTCGGGAGCGTCGTCCTCCTCGTCCTGCGCCTCGTCTGGGGCTGGCAGTTCCTCACGACGGGCCTCGGGAAGCTCGAGAACCACGCGCGCGTGACCGAGTTCTTCACGTCGCTCGGGATCCCGGCGCCGGGCGCGAACGCGTGGTTCGTGGGCGGCCTCGAGATGGCCGGCGGCGCGCTCCTCCTCCTCGGCCTTTTCTCGCGCCCGATCGCGCTCCTCCTGACGGGCAACATGCTCGTCGCGTACTGGTCCGCCGACCGCCCCGCGCTCCTCGGCGTCTTCCACGACCTGGACGCGTTCCTCAGGGCCGACCCGTTCTGGTTCCTCTTCGTCTCGGTCGTCGTCCTCACGCTGGGACCCGGCGCCGTCTCGCTGGACAGGCTGATCGCGAGGTCCCTCGCGCGTCGCCGCGCGACCGCCTGACGCCTCGAAAACGCCTGCGTCCATCTGGTAGGGTACCGGCGGAGGTATCGTCGTGAGCGACTTCCACCAGTCCGGACCCGTCACGACGATCAGCCGCCTCGGGGCACGGCCCCTCGTCGAGATCGAGGAAGCCGTCGCGCGGCACACGCGCCGCAACCGCGCCGCGCTCCTGATCCCGTGCCTCGTCTCCGAGATGGACCGGCCCGCGCTGCCGAAAATCTGCGACGAGATCCGCCAGTCGCCGTTCCTCGACACGGTCCTGATCTCCCTCGACCGCGCCGACGAGGACGGCTACCGCCGGGCGCTCGAGTACTTCAAGCGCCTCGAGAGGCGCACGGTCGTCCTCTGGAACGACGCGCCCGGCATCCTCGCCCTCGGCGAGAAGCTCGCCGCGAACGACCTCCGCCTCGGCGAGCGCGGCAAGGGCCGCGCCTGCTGGATCGCCTTCGGCTACCTCCTCGCGCAGGGCAACATCGAGCACATCGCGCTCCACGACGCGGACGTCCTCGGCTACGACCGCGCAATGCTTGCCCGGCTCCTGTACCCGATCGTCGACCCGATCCTGAACTTCGACTTCTGCAAGGGCTACTACGCGCGCTTCACGGACCGGCTGAACGGGCGGGTCTCGCGACTCTTCGTCGGGCCGCTCCTGCAGTCGCTGAACTCGCTCCTCGGACCGCACCCCTACCTCGAGTTCCTGATGTCGTTCCGCTACCCGCTCGCGGGCGAGTTCGCCGTCTCGGCCGACCTCGCCCGGCAGATTCGCGTCCCCTCGGACTGGGGCCTCGAGATCGGCGTTCTCTCAGAGCTCTACCGGCACCGCTCGCCCCGTCGCGTCTGCCAGATCGACGTCGCGGACCGGTACGACCACAAGCACCAGGCCCTCTCGGCCGAAGACCCGACGGCCGGGCTCAACCGGATGGCGGGCGACATCGCCAAGCACCTCCTGAGGACGCTTGCCGCGGCGGACGTCGTCCTCTCCGAGGGCGCCCTCAAGTCCCTCCTCGCCTCGTACCAGCGGCGCGCCGAGGACGCCGTGAACGCCTACTACGCGATCTCGAAGTTCAACGGGCTCACGTTCCTGAGGCACGAGGAGGAGACCGCCGTCGCGACGTTCGCGCTCGCCCTGAAGGCGGGCTGCGAGCAGTTCACGGCCGACCCGCTCGGTGCCCCGCAGATCCCGAACTGGGCGCGCGTCCTGTCAGCCGTGCCGGACGCCGGGGACCTCCTGCTCGAGTCCGTCGACGTCACGAAGGGCGTCCTCGCCCCCTGACGCTCACACGTGCCGGATGCCGGTATCGTCGGTTTCGGCCCGGAGCTTTTTCTCGAGGTAGCGGCGCGCGAGATCGCGCGCCCCGAGGCCGAACGCGAGGGCGAGGGCGAGGACGAGGCCGCCCGTCAGAATCGAGAACGCCGCGACGAGAATCGACCGCGCGACGCCGAGGTGGTCGAGCGCCATCGCCGCGAAGAAGAACATGACGGCGACGTAGACGCCGCGCGCGCCCGTTCGTGCCCACGGAAGGCCCGCATTGACCGCCCCGAGGAGGACGCTGCGGCGCGCGAGCGCGGCCGTGCCGAGCCCGAAGAGGACGATGAGTCCCGCCGCGAGGAGACGCGGAAGGAAGTTCACGACCTCTCCGAGCGTCGTGCGCAGCGCCCCGGGCTCGAGGGCGTTCACGCCCGCGGAGAGGACGACGGCGACGCCGACCCAGAACGAGATCGCGCCCGTCGCCCGCCCCGCGCCCGCTTCGACGCCCGCCGCCCGGAGCATTCCGAGGAACGGCAGGCGCATTCCCTCGCGACGGCGCACGAGCGACGACACGAGGCCGAGGAACGCCCTCAGGAGCAGGCCCACGAGAACGCCCAGTACGAGCGAGGTGAGGAGGACGAGCGCGGCCGGCACGATCGAGATGAACGCGTCGAGGAATCGCGTAAATGCGGCGGCGATTTCGCTCTGCAGATGTTCCATCGTCGGCTCCTCCTTCAGCGGGCTCCGGCTCGCCAGAGCTCGCGGAGCAGGTCCTTGTTTCGTTCGAACTCGAGGGCGAGACCCTCGAGCCGTTCCTCGGCCACTTCGTCCGTCGCCTCGCGGGTCTCGGCGACATACGTCGCGACCTTCCCAAGATAGAGCGGGACGAGAGATCCGATCAACATTTCCGCAGGCAGGAGCGAGCGCCGGAAGGCGACCGCGGCCTCGAAGAGAATCCTCACCCATGCCGCGTCGGGCAGCGCCGGGTCCGGACGTGCGTCCGCGGCCCCGCGGATAGCCCCGAGGGACTCCTCGGAGAGGAACCCCTTCCAGAGGGGCGGCAGGTCCGCCGCGGCCGTGCGGAAGATCGACGCGAGCCGCTCGATCCTGACCGGGACGGCCTCGAGGCCGACCGCGTGCGGGAAGCCGAAGAGCGGGACGGCCTCCGTGCCCTTCACTTCCGTCCAGACAGCCTCGTAACGCTCCATGAGCTCGAAGAGCGTCGAGACGACCTGGATCATCATGGGCTGCAGGTCGGCCCCGGGGTCCTTCGGGTCGTGGAGCTTCGCGCCGAGGAACGCCTGGCAGACGCGTCTTTTCTCCGCGAGCGCCGTCGTCGTCATGAAGATGTCGATCCCGTACCGCGCGATCGGCCCTTCCCACCCCGTGTGCTCGAGGAATCGCTCCGCGAGCGCGCCGGAAAAGCCAAAGTCTCCGCCGATCGGCTGGCGGACGCGGCGGCCGTAGAGGGCGCGCGTGAGCGGGTAGACGATCGTGTTCGTGATCGTTCCGTCGTAGCGATGGCGCGAGTAGAGCGGCGAGACGAACTCGTACCCGTATTCGAGGAGCGGGCCGAGGAGGAGCTCGATCCACGCGGGCGTCACGCTCCTCACGTCGCTGTCGACGACGCAGCAGGCCTTCGCATTCAGCTCGGCCGCGATCTTGAAGATCGTCCTCAGCGCGCTGCCCTTGCCCGGAAGGCCCACGTACGACGTCACGATGCGCGCGGTCGACGCGGGCTCTGCGTCCACGAGGATCTCGGCGAGGTTCCCGGCCTCCGTGCGCTCGACGATCTCGCGCGTCGCGTCCCGCGAGCCGCCGTCGCTGTTCACCAGGACGGCTTTCGCGTCCGGCATGTACTTCGCGACGCCTGCGACGACCGCGCGCACGACGTGGCCGATCGTCCGCTCGTTGTTGTACGACGGGATTCCGACGAGGACGTCGACCGAGCCGAGGGCGCGGATCCGGCGCGCGACGTCCTCGTTCAGCGGCGGGTCGTGGGGCCTCACGCGCCGCCTCGGGGGATCTCGTCGAGGATCGCCCGGATCGCGAGGGCCCAGCCGTCGCCCCCGGAAGCCGGGGCGACGCGCGCTGCCGGGAGGGCCTCCTTGACGAGCGGGTGCGGGCCGAAGGGCCCGGGCACGACGACGGGGACGTCGACGGCCTTGAGGAACGAAATGTCTCCGGGGGCGTCCCCGATGCCGACCGTCCTGCGGCCCGGGCCGGAGGACCGCCGGACGTGCCACAGAGCGTCCGCCTTGTCGTGCCGGCCGAGAAGATGCCAGAAGGCGCCGCCCGCGACGAGCCGGACGCGGGGCATTCCCGCGAGCGCTTCGCCGAGGGCTCCGACGTCGGCATCGGACGCGAGAAACGGCAGGTCGAAGCCGCGCACCCGGGCCCGCCCGAGCGCCTCGCCCTCGAGCCCCGTCACGGCCGTCAGCGTCGCGTCGGGAAGCTCCTCGAACGTCGAGATCGCGAGCCCGAGGCGCCGGCGCGCGCCGTCGAGAAACTCGCGCAGCTCTCCGACCGGAACCGCGTTCGGCAGGATCTCGGTCCCGGCCGGCGTCACGATCCCCGCACCGTTCTCGAAGGCGCCCACGCCCCCGCAGCCCAGCTCGCCGAGCCAGACCCGAAGCTCCCCCTCCGTCTTGCTCGTGAGCGGGACGACCGGGATCGCCCGCGCGCGGAGGGCGTCGATCGCTCCCCGTGCGGAGTCCGTCAGGCGCCCGTCCGTGAGAAGCGTGCCGTCGAGGTCGGTGAAGACGAGAAAGCGCGTCGCCATGATTCAGTCCCGGAGGATGCCATTTTTTCGCGCGTCTCAGCCCGCGCGTTCCTCGAGAGCGACGGCCCCCGCGACCTCGAGCGCGAAGCGGCCGCGGCGGATCGGGACGATCCGCACGCCGAAGCAGCGGTCCTCGAGACGCTTCTTGAGGAGGATGAGCCGGCTCTCGAGGTTGTCCTTGTAGGCAGGCAGCCCGAGGGACGGGTCGAGGCGCAGCTCGCGGTTCGTGAACTCGCGGCGGCCCATCTTCGCGTTCTCGTTCAGGAGCTTCCAGAGGATCTTCGCGGGGACGTTGCGGACGAGGTACTCGCCGTCCACGAAGATGCAGTCGTCGTTCCGGAAGTAGACGAACGCGCGGGCCGGGCCCGCGGGCGGCGCCGGCGCCGGGCACGGCTCGGCGGGCGCGGGCTCCTCCTCGACGTCCGAGAGGCGGTCGATCCCGATCGCGATCTGGTTCGCGAGGACGGAGAGGAACGCTTCGTGCCACTCCGCGCACGCGAGCGGATTGCGGCTCTCGATCGCGAGAACGCCGACCAGCCGGTCCTCGACGACGAGCGGCAGCGCGAGCTGGCTCTCCGCGTCCGGGAGGCCCGGGAGCGGGACCTCGGCCGTGAGACCCGACGCGTCGCCGGCGACCTCGACGCGGCCGCGCACCGCGCGCCCGTAGCGCAGGAGCTCGTCCATCCCCGAGAGCCGGACCGGCACGCGCTTGGCGGCGACATACCCGACGAGCCCCTCGCCCATTCTGACTTCCGCGCCGATCCCGCTCTCTCCGTAACCGTGGCTCGCGATCGCGACGAGCGTTCCCGCTTTCTCGTCCGCGAGGAAGACGATCGCGTGCCGGAAGCGGAAGACCTCGTCGAGCGCGTCGAGGACGTCCCGGTAGAGCGTCTCGAGGTCGCGCGCGCGGTTCACGCGACCCGACACGAGCGAGAGCGCGCGGAACTCGTTCATCGGGCCGTCCGCGACCGGGGCCTCCTCGGGCGCCGCGCTTTCGTCGAGGAAGCCCTCGACCTTCCTCATCCAGAGCACCTCGCAGATGTCCGCCGAGCGCAGCTTGAAGACGCCCGCCATGCCCGTGTGCGACCCGATGACCTCGATCCGGTTCGCCATCGTCTCGAAAAGGGGCCCGGACGTCTCGGACCGCACGTACTTCAGGCCCGCGCGCCACGCCTCGAACGTGACCGGATCCCAGAACTCCACCGTCGCGTGCGGGTTCTCCTCGAGGTTCCGCCTCGTCTTGTTGAAGAACTGGCAGGAGATCGCGAGGTGCGCCGCGTCCACGTAATGGAGCTGGCTGATGAGCGTGACGTTCGGGACGCCATCGGCCGAGCACGTCGCGATCGCGCTCGGGATGATCCCCTGGAAGCACCGCGAGAGGTCCGCGAGGCACGGCGTCATCGAGCGCCCTCCGCGACGAGCGGCGTGCCCGCCTTCGGGCCGGGCGTCTGCTCGAAGACGTCCGTCACCTCGAACGTGACGGCGCGACAGGGCCAGCGGCGACGTTTGCGCACGACGCCGGGCGCTGCGCCCACCGCTTCGACCTGCCGGAAGAACCCCTCGATCGACTTCTCGACGAGCGACCTCTCGCCGTCTGCCGCGGGGCGGATCTCGAGGACGCGGCCCTTCACCTGCACCGCGTGGTGGCTCAGGATCTCCTCGAAGACGACGGCGATCGCGCCGTTCGCCTCGAGGTTCGCGAGCGTCTCGGCGCCCGCCGCCTCGGCGACGTAGACCGTCACGCGCCCGGCGGCCGGGAACACGACCCCGGACGCCTGCGCGCACGCCGGGCGCAGCGCGGCGTCCCTCGTTCCAACGACGACCGCGTCGTGTCCCGTGAGGATCCGCGGCAGATTTTCGAGAATTGATTTCACGCGGGAAAAGTCTAGCGCGCTTAGGAAACGCTTAGGAAGCGTAGGAAGTTCTCAGGGAACGCGTAGCGACTTCTTAGGTGGCGGCCTCTCCGTAACCGCCGCACGTTTCCGGCGTCAGAAGGAGGCCGCCATGAACGCCGTCACCACCACCACCCGACTCACCCCCGACGTCACCGTCCTCGCGCAGGCCGCGCCCGTGCCGGGCCGCGGGTTCCTGCCCGTGCTCTCGTACGTCCTCACCGGCCGGCAGCCCGTCCTCGTGGACACCGGCGCCGTCCGCGGCCGCGAGGGGTTCGTCGCGGCGCTGGAGAGCGTCGTCGACCCGGCCGACCTCGCGTGGATCGTCCTCACGCACGCGGACGACGACCACACGGGCGCGGTTCAGGCGCTCCTCGCGCGCGCGCCGAAGGCCCGGCTCGTCCTGAACTGGATCGCGACCGGGAAGCTCTCGGCGTCGTTCGACCCGCCGATGGGCCGCGTCACGTGGGTGAACCCCGGCGAGGCGCTCACGGCGGGCGACCGCGTGCTCCACGCGCTCCGGCCGCCGATGTACGACGACCCGTCCACGACCGCGTTTTTCGAATCGAAGAGCCGCGCGCTCTTCACGTCC
>CAWCSP010000002.1:0-32061 GCA_963798215.1 uncultured Acidobacteriota bacterium | reverse complement strand
GGGGTCGTGGACCTGGATGAGCGTGTCGGGCTGGGCCCGCTCGGACGGGAAGCCCGGGAGGACGGAGTCCTTGACGAAGAGGCGGCTGGCCGCGATCTCGACCTGATAGCCGCTTGCCTCCTTGACGGGGGACCAGCGCAGGCGCAGGGGCTCGGCCTTGCGGAGGTCGACGAGGAGATTGTCGTCGGGCGCGAGGAGGTTCGGGACGTCCGGCAGCATCGTCTTCGGGCCGATCGGCCCGCCGCGGGCGGCCACGACGCGCTCCCGCGCGCCGAGCGTCACGCTCTGGCCCGCCGCGTTCGAAAGAACCGTGCGGCCGCGGTACGACGACACGGACGTCGCGCTCGCGTCCTGCTGCATTCCGATGCTGGAGTTCGAGTCGATGGACGCGGTCGCGACGTCCGTGGACACCTTCGAGCGGCTCTTCTCTCCCGTCGAGACATCGGTCGTGCCGACGACCAGCTTCGGGTTCGAGGCGCCCGCCGCGGCGTGAACCTCGAAGAGGGTCTCGGGACGGATCCGGTACATCGTCCCGTCGTTCCAGAGGACCTCGGCCGTCCCGTTCGGGCCGGTCTTGATGAAGTCTCCCTCGTGCAGCGGCATGCTCTGCCGGAGCGTCTCCCACGTCGTGCGGTTCGCGCGCTGGATCTGCACGGTGCCGGCGGCGTCCGCGACGTGCGCCTCGCTCTTGATGACCGCGCCCGCCATGATCTTCAGGGCGGTGGACTTCACGTCCAGGGCCGTCCTCATGGCGCGCTCGTTCTGCCCGGCGTTGAGGTCCCGGTGCGCGTCCGCGAGCTTGTCGTCGGCGGCCGCGATTTCGCGCTGGAGGAGGTTGGCGTCCTGCTGTTTTTTCGCGCGTGCGAGCGCGTCCTCGGCGTCCGCGACCTCCTGGCGCGCGCGGCGCGCGGAGTCGTCCCGTTTCACGAAGAAAAAGACGCTGGCCGCGACGAGCCCCGCGACGACGAGGAAACCCACGACGATCCGGACCAGCGTCTGCGTCGAGACGTAGTACCACTCGAGCTGCGACTCGAGGTCCCGACCCTTCTTCCTGTCCGTCATGCCGTCCTCGTTTTCCGGAAACCCTTCTAGAAACGGATGTTATAGCACGCGGGAGCCTTGAAACAGGCCGCCGTGCGGGTGAGACGGGCCAACTTTACCGGGAGGGAGGGGTGCGGTATCGTCGCCCGTTCTTTCGGGTGGCGGCACCCGCACCGCGGGCCGCGCCCCGTTCCGGAGAAAAAATGCTCAAGCAGCTGCGCGAGAACTTCAAGCACCTCAAGTGGATCCTCTGGGCCGTCATCGCGGTCTTCGTCCTGTTCGTGTTCGTCGACTGGGGCATGGGGTCCTCGCGCGGCGCCGGAGGGAGCGACGCGACGCTGGCGGCCAAGGCGGGCGGCATCCGGATCACGACGGCCGAGTTCCAGAAGGAGTACGCCTTCGCCGAGGAGCGCTACCGGCAGGCTTACGGCAAGAACTTCAGCCCCGAGCTCGCACGGGCGATGAACCTGCCCGAGCAGGTCCTGAACGGGATGATCGACCGGCACCTCCTGCGCGCCGAGGCGGACCGGCTCGGAATCAAGGCGACGGACGAGGAGCTCGCGCAGCACCTTCTCAGCATCAAGGACCCGCAGTCGGGCCGCCCGCTTTTCGTCAAGGACGGCGTCTTCGTCGGCGACGCGGCCTACAAGCGGATCCTCGCCGCGAACCGCCTTTCGCCGGAGTCGTTCGAGGCCGAGGCGCGCGACGGGTTGATCCTCGCGAAGCTCAACCGCTTCTACACCGAGTCGATCGTCGTCGCCGACGACGACGTGAAGGCCGAGTTCGAGAACCGCAACGTGAAGGCGAAGATCGCGTACGTGCTCGCGCCTCCGGCGGCTGCGGCGGCGCCCGCCGCCGTGACGGACGCGGCAGCGGAAGCCGCGTTCAAGGCGAACCCGACGCCGTACATGCAGCCCGAGAAGCGCAAGGCGAAGTACCTCCTCGTCGAGACCGCGAAGATCCGTCCCACGATCCAGGTCTCGGACGCCGACGTGCAGGCCGACTACACCGCGAACGCCGCGTCGTATCGCAAGGGCGAGGAGGTCCACGTCCGCCACATCCTCTACAAGGTCGACGGCGGAAACGACGCGGTGGAGAAAGCGAAGGCCGAAGCCGCCGTGAGGAAGCTGAAGGCCGGCGCGGACTTCGCGGCCCTCGCGAAGGCCGAGTCGGACGATCCCGGCTCGAAGGCGAACGGCGGCGACCTTGGGTCGTTTCCGAGGGGCCGCATGGTGAAGGAGTTCGAGGACGCCGCGTTCGGAGCGAAGGTCAAGGAGATCGTCGGGCCGGTGAAGACCAGCTTCGGGTACCACGTGATCCAGGTCCTCGACCGGACCGGCGAGCGCGTCCAGCCGTTCTTCGAGGTCGCGCCCGGGATCCGCCAGCGCCTCCAGGAGGACCGCGCGCGCGAGGAGGCCAAGCGTCTCGCGGCCGCGCTCTCCGAGAAGGTCGCGAAGCTCGGGAAGGCCTCGGACGACGACCTGCGCAAGCTCGCGACCGCCGGCGTCACCTTCAACGAGACGGAATTCCTCGGCCGGACGGACGCTCCGGCCGGGATCGGGTTCAACCCGCAGTTCACCGAGAAGCTCTTCTCGCTGAAGGAAGGCGAGACATCGCCCGACCCGGTGGCGACGGCGCGCGGAGAGGCGATCGTGAAGTGCGTCGAGATCCGCAAGCCGGGCCTCCCGACGTTCGCCGAGGTCAAGGCGCGCGTCGTCGCGGACCTCCAGAGGAAAAAGCAGGGCGAAGCCACGCTCGCGAGCGTGAAGCAGGCCCTCGAGGCCGCGGGATCGCTCGAGGCGCTCGCCAAGAAGCTCAACCTCAAGGTCGAGACGCCCGACGCGTTCCCGAAGGCCGGGCCGATCCCGGGCCTGGGCGCGCCGAAGGCCGTCCTCGACGCGGTGTTCGCCGCGAAGGCCGGCGAGACCGTGGGTCCCGTCTCGCTCGACGCGCGCGGCGCCGTGGTCTTCCGCGTCGAGACCGTCACGCCGTTCGACGCGGCGGCGTTCGAGAGCGCGAAGAGCGCCCTCCGGGAGCAGATGCGCGGCCAGAAGGCTTCGAGCCTGCTCCAGGCCCTCATCCAGCGGCAGAGGGCCGACCTCAAGATCGAGTTCAACAAGGAACTCCTCTCGCGGATGGCCGGCTCGGCCTCGTAACATAGCGGCGTGATCGCGCGCCTGACCGGAATCCTCGTCGATGTGAAACCGCACGGCGTGGTTCTCGACGTGAACGGCGTCGGGTACGAGCTCGCGATCCCGCTCGGGACGTTCTCGGCGCTGCCGCCGGCGGGCGAGAAGGCCGTCCTGTACGTCCACACGCACGTCCGCGAGGACGCGTTCTCCCTCTTCGGCTTCGCGACGCCCCAGGAGAAGTACGTCTTCGAGCGTCTCCTGTCCGTCTCGGGCATCGGGCCGAAAGTCGCGCTCACGGTCCTGTCGGGCCTGCCGCTGCCGGAGCTCGTCGGGGCGATCGCGTCGCAGAACGCGCGGCTCCTCTCGACGATCCCCGGCGTCGGCAAGAAGCTCGCCGAGCGCCTCGGCCTCGAGCTCAAGGAGAAGCTCGCGGGCTTCGGCCTCGGCGGCGCACCGTCGAACGCGGGCGCGAAGGTCTCGGTCGTGGACGACGCGATCGGGGCGCTCCAGAACCTCGGCTACAAGGCCCTCCAGGCCGAGCAGGCCGTCGAGAACGCCGTGCGCGCCGTCGGCGCCTCGGACCTCAACAAGATCCTCGCGGCCGCGCTGAAGTCGTTGGCCCGATAATCGCGGCATGGACGAACGGATCCTCTCGGGCGTCCTCCAGACGGAGGAGGCCGACCCCGAGATCACGCTCAGGCCGCGCGCGCTGCCGGACTTCATCGGGCAGCCGAAGCTCAAGGAGATGCTCGGCGTCTTCCTGCAGGCTGCGCGGCAGCGGCAGGAGCCGCTCGACCACGTCCTCCTCTCGGGCCCGCCGGGCCTCGGCAAGACGACGCTCGCGCACATCATCGCGCGCGAGATGCAGGCGCAGATCCGCGTGACGTCGGGCCCCGTCCTCGAGAAGGCGGGCGACCTCGCGGCGCTCCTCACGAACCTCGCGCCCGGCGACGTCCTCTTCATCGACGAGATCCACCGGATGCCGCCGGCCGTCGAGGAGATCCTCTACCCCGCGATGGAGGACGGAAAACTCGACCTCGTGATCGGGTCGGGTCCCGGCGCGCGGACGGTGGAGCTCCGTCTCCCGCCGTTCACGCTCGTCGGCGCGACGACGCGCGCGGGCCTTCTCTCGCAGCCGTTCACGGCGCGCTTCGGGATCACGCACCGCCTCGACTACTACGACCCCGACGCCCTCGGCACGATCGTGACGCGCTCGTCCGAGATCCTCGGCTGCCCCGTGGACGCGGACGCCGCCCGCGAGATCGCGAAGAGGAGCCGCGGGACGCCGCGCATCGCGAACCGGCTTCTGCGCCGCGTGCGCGACTATGCCGAGGTGGCGGGGGAAACGCGCATCTCGGCGCGCTCGGCCGAGACGGCCCTCGACAAGCTCGAGGTGGACCACCACGGCCTCGACGAGGTCGACCGCCGCATCCTCGCGACGATGATCGAGCGCTTCGGCGGAGGGCCGGTGGGGCTCAGCGCGCTCGCGCACTCCCTCGGCGAGGACAAGGGCACGCTCGAGGACCTCTACGAGCCCTTCCTCTTGCAGTCGGGCTTCCTGCAGCGCACGCCGAAGGGCCGCGTCGCCTCCGCGCTCGCCTACCGGCACCTCGGGCTGAAGCCGGCCACGGGTCCGGGATCGCTGTTTGGCTGACGCGCCTCGGCGGCGAGGCCTCCTCGTCTACAACCCGAAGGCGGGCGGCGCCGCGCGCCGGATCGACGTCGTCGGCGTCGTCGGGCGGGCGGCCGCGCGCGGCCTCGTCCTCGACGCGATCCCGACCGAGATGCCGCGCCACGCGACGGAGCTCGTCGCCGCGCGGCTCGGCCCCGAGATCGACCTCGTCGCGGTGGCGGGAGGCGACGGGACTCTCGGCGAGGCCGCTGAGGCCCTCCTCGGGAGGGCGATCCCGATCGCGATTCTCCCCGCCGGGACGACGAACGTCGTGGCGCGCGAGTACGGCGTTGCCGATCCGGGCATCGCCGAGGAGGCGCTCTTCTCCTCGCGTACGCGGCCGCTCACGGTCTTCCACGCGGCAGGCCGCGTCTGCCTCATCGGGACGGGCGTCGGGTTCGACGCGCGCGTGATGACGTACACCGTGCCCCTTCTCAAGCGGCTTTTCGGCCGCGTGGGGATCGGATGGACCGCGACGCTCGAGTGGGCGAAATACGAGTTCCCGTCGATCGAGGTCGAAGGCGCGGACGCCGACGGGAGGCCGTTCCGGCGCGACGCGACGTTCGTCCTGTCGGCGAACACGGCGCGCTACGGCGGCGACCCGATCCTTTCGCCGCAGGCGGACCCCGAGGACGACCTCCTCGAGCTCGTCCTCTTCACATCGCGCTCGCGGAAGACGCTGATGCTCTTCTACCACCACCTCTCGGGCGGAAAGGCCGCGCACCTCCTCGACGAGGGTGTCTCGCGGCTCGCGGTGCGGTCGTTCACGGCGCGCTCGAAGGCGAGGTACGAGTTGGAGGTCCAGGTGGACGGCGACGGCGCCGGCACGACGCCCGTGACGGTCGGCCCGGCGGCGGGCCGCGTCTCGATCCTCGTCCCGGAGTGAGACGGCTCCCGCCTCTACGTTTCCCGTGAAGCGTCTCGGCTTCGTCGCGGGGGCCGCGGGAGCCGGGACCCTCGTGATCGCGGCCGGCTGGAGAGGCTGAGCGCCCGCGATGCAAGGAACACCGGATTCGCTCGCGACATAGGACCTTCGGAGGCCGCTCGAGAGCAGATTCCAGAAAATCCTTGGGAAATCCCGAGCACTCCTCCCCCCTGCCGACCTAGCTTCGAATTGTTCGCCGCGTCAGAAGCCCGTCTGCGGACGAGAGCGACTCGAGCGGGAGGAGGAGGACGCCATGAGGCTCGTTGAGGCGGACCGGACAGGCCTCGGTCGCGGTCCCGACCCAGGGGCGTCCTCGGTTCCGGACGGCGCCGAGGTCCTCGCCTCTGCCATACCCCATCCGGCCGTCTCAGCGTTCCAGAGCCTTGCGGACCTCCTGCTGAGCGAACGGCCCGGATGTGACCCCTCGGCCCCGATCCTCCTCGGAACGCTTGGACAGCAGGCGATCGAAGTGAGTTTCGGCCAGCTTCGCTCGCTGATCCTGGACCTCGGCGACGCGTTCGGCGCGAAGGGACTTCAGCCTGGCGAGACGGTGTGCCTTCTCCGGCCTCCCCGGACGAGTGAGCTGGCGCTCGCGCTTGGCTACGCCGCGTTGACCGCGATGGGAATACGCGTCCTGCTGCCGATGTACACCGAGCCCTCGTCTCTCCGCACATGGCTGGAGGCCACCGGCGCGCGCACCGTGGTCTGGAGCGCGCGGGAGGTGCGCGAGACGGGAACCGAGGCCGACCGGCTGCGCCTCGAAGCTCTCGAGCGCCAGATCGAAGCGTGGGGGGCGTCTGCCCTTTGCCTGTCCGACGACATCGACCTGCCGGGAATGCTCGCCAGGGCGGAACCCGCGGGACCCTCCTGCGACGACCTGCGGCTCCGGCGACTGATGGCGGACGCTGCGAAGCACACCGAGTGTCTCGTCCTCACGACTTCCGGCTCGAGCGGCGAGAGCAAGCTCGTGGCCTACGTGCAGGGAGCGCTCCTCTCGTCCTGCGCAAGCTGGGAGGCTGCGGGACTGTTCCGAGAGGACCGCCTGGGAGGCCGCGGTCTTTGCCTCCTCTTTTCGCACTCGATGGGGGTCAGGGCCTTCTGGAACTCTCTCTGGACGGGGCAGCCCGTGTGTCTGATCCCTCCGGAGTGGTTTTTCGAGCACCCGGAACGGACCCGGACACTTCTCCAGCGGATGCAGCCGGAGCACGTGACGGGCGGTCCCGCGGTCTACCGGGCCCTTCTCGAGCTCGTCCGCGTCTTCCCCGACCTCAAGGACAATGGCCTCGGAACGCTCCGCTGCCTGGTCTCCAGCGGCGCTCCCTTCGACGAAGAACTCGCCCGGCGAATCGAGGCGGCGCTCGGCCTCAGACTGCACAACGCGCTCGGGACGACCGAAACGATGCAGGTCCTCTCGACGCTCCTGTCGGAGGGCGACATGGGACCGGGCATGGGCGCTCCGCTACCGGGCGTTCGCATCGCCCTCGAGCCGCTCAGCGGACCGGACAGCCCCTGCCGGCTTCTGCTGCACAGTCCCTTCGGCTTTTCACGATACGTCCCCACCACGGAGGGGCAGGAGTTTGAACCGGCCCCCTACTGGTATGCGACCGGCGATCTGGTGTGGCGCTCGCCGACCGGTCTCGTTTTCGCAGGCCGGGAGCAGGACGATTTCGTCAAGGACGGATTCGGGGTCAAGATTTCGCGTCACCTCCTCGCAGAGCGTTACGCAAACCTCGGCGATCCGGTCGTCCACGTTGAGTGGTTTCCCCTGCGGGAGGAGCCGGGACTGGGCGCGCTGATCTTCATCGACGACGAAGGCCTGCCGGCAAAGTCCGAAGAGCCGCAACCGCTGACCGACCGGTCTCTCCTCCGACGGGTTCGGGGCCTGCTCGAGTCCCGTCATGAGTCGCTCGTCCTGGCTGTCGACGAGTTCGAACTCCGCCACTTCGCCATCTCGCGATTCGCCTGCTTGCCCGGGCCGCCTCCGCGCACCGCGAAAGGCAATGTTTCCCGGGCCGGGATTGCACGTGCTCACGAGGGACTCCTGGACGCTCTCCTGGGCAAGCCCGTCAGGCGGCCCGGGCTCGTCGCCCTCGACGACGGCCGGATGCTCGGCTCGAACTCCACTCGGTTCGTCCGGCCCCGCCTGGGCCGGATGCTTCAGCTACTCCGACTGGACAAGGACTACGTCTCGGGCCGTGGCGACCGCCTGGTCATGCGCGAAAAAGGGAAGACGCGCGAGGTCGTCGACTTCGTGGGAGGTTTCGGGGCCACGCTCCTCGGACACCGGCACCCGGACGTCGTCGAGGCGGCGCGGCGATTTCTCGAGGGAGATGCCGTGCCTTTCGCCGATCAGGGCTCGGACCGCCCGCAGGAGGGCGCGTTCGCCCGCAAGCTCGCCCAACTGGTGAGCCGCTTCACCGGGGGCTCCTACGTCGTTCGCCTCGGCTCCACCGGGGCCGAGGCCGTCGAGATCGCCCTGGCGCATGCCTTCCTCGAGCGGGAGGAGAGACTGAACCGATTCCTGCAGGAGCAGCGCCGCCTCTTCGGAAGCCGCGTTCCGGAGCGCGTGGCCGAGATCGTCCGCCGTGCCGAGGCGGCGGTACACGGCGCTCGTCCGCGGGTGCTCGCTCTGGCCGGGAGCTTCCACGGACTGAGCCAGGGAGCGCGGGCCGTTTCAGGGCTCAGGCGGTCGAGGCAAATCTTCGAGCCGATGGCGTCCCTCGACACGGTTTTCATCCCGCCTGACGGTGAGGCGGAGATCGACGGACTCGTCCGCGATGCCGAGATCGCCGTTCCTGCGCTGATCTGGCAGGGCGGCGTGATCCAGGAGCGATCGATCTGCTTCAGCCGCATCATCGCCGCCATCGCCGAGCCGATTCGGGGAGAAGGCGGCGTCCACGTCGCGAGCCCCGGCCTGCTGGCCCGCCTCTCGGGATACGACTTTCCTCTCATCCTGGACGAGATTCAGTGCGGCCTGGGCCGGAGCGGCCGATTTCTTGCGTCGGAAGGGATCCGTGGGCACTACTACCTGCTCGGGAAGTCCCTCGGAGGCGGGGTTTCGAAAATCTCGGCGGTCCTCATCGATCGCGGACGGTACATCGAGCGCTTCGACGAGTACTACAGCGGAACCTTCGCCGGTGACGCCCTCTCCTGCGCGACCGCCTCCGCCGTCCTCGACGTCATCGAGAGGGATGCCGTCCCCGCCCGGGCTGCCGAACGCGGAGCCTCGCTCAGAAGACGGATCGAGAAGATCCGCCACGATTTCCCCTCCGTCATCGGAACGGTCGGCGGAACGGGCCTCATGCTCGGCGTGGAGCTCAGGCCGGCGGCCGTCGAGGAGTCCACGGTTCTGCGCACGGCGTTCGAGCGGGAGCACCTAGGTCTCCTCGCGGCCTCCTATCTGCTCAACCGGTGGGGCGTCCGGGTCCTTCCGACGCTCTCCGCGCCGAACATGCTTCGCCTCGAGCCCAGTGCCTTCATCGACGACGCCGGGATCGACCAGCTCGAGCGTGGACTTCGCGCCCTCTGCTCGGCCGTTGAGGAGAGGGACCTCTCCGAGCTGTTCGGCGTTCTCGTGGACGAAGAAACAGGCCTCCACGACCGCCCGACCGCCGGGAGGGTCGAGCGCGGGATGCCTCGCTTCTCCGGTGAGATCGAACCTCCAGCCCCGGACGCGGTGCGGATCGCGTTTCTCAACCACTTCATCCTGCCGGAGCGCGAGCTCGCCTTCATCGAGCCCAGCCTCGGACGGCTGCACGCCGCTGCCCGCCGGACGCTCTTCCACCGGCTCACCGGCCTCCTGGACCTCGAACCAAGCGTCCTTTTCGCTCGCAATCTCTTCGGCGGCCGGATCTGGTTCGCGTCCGTTCTCCTCCCGGCGAGCGCGGCAGACTTCGAGGAGCTCCACCGGAGTGGCCGCGTGGATCTCGCCGTCCGGCGCATCCAGGAAGCGCTGGAGCTCGGGCGGAACCTCGGATGTACCGTCGGCGGCCTCGGGGCCTACACGAGCATCGTGACGGACGACGGTCTCATGCTGCAGCCGCCCGCGGGCATGAAGCTCTCGACCGGCAATGCCTTCACCGCGGCCGTCGGAGTGCACCGCGTCCTTCGCCTCTGCCGGCGACGCGGGATCGAGCCCGGCGCGCCGGGCTGCCGCCTGGGGATTCTGGGAGCCTCGGGAAACATCGGGACGGCCCTCGCACATCGCATGGCGAAGGGTGACTCTCCGTTTCGTCAGATGCTGCTGGTCGGCCGCAGGGTTGAACGCCTCCAGGCCCTGGCCGAATCGATTTGCAAGGAGACCGCCGGTCTCTGCCGCGTCGAGGTTTCGACCAGCCTTTCGGCGCTCGAAGGCTGCAACGTCATCACCGCGGCGACCGGGACGAACGAACCGCTTCTCTTTCCCCGGCACCTCTCGGCCGCGAGGCCGGTCATTCTCGCCGACCTCTCCGTGCCCGGAATCGTCGCCGCCGCCGTAAGGCAGATGCGCAACGTCCACATCGCCTCGCTGGCCGGGTGCGTGCCGGTGCCCGGGACTCCGGACTTCGCCATGGCGTCCCACATCGCCGCCGGGACGGCCTTCTCCTGCGCGGGAGAGAGCATGCTGCTCGCGCTCGCTCCCTCGGAGACCCGGGATCTGACGCTGGTCGGCCCGCTCCCGGAACACAGTGTCGACGTCCTCGAAGCGCTGGCCGTCCGGTTCGGGCTCCTCGAGCCCACGGACCCGATGGCGCAACGTTCGGTGGCGGCATGAGAGCCCCCTACAACTTCGGGATCTCGCAGGAAGACGAGCGGACCGAAGCGGCTTCCCTCGGTCTTCCGGGAGGCCGCGTTCTGTCCATTGCGAGCGCCGGTGACATGGCCCTGTCGCTCCTCGCGCTCGGTGCCGACGAGGTCGTTGCCGTCGACATCGAGGTCGCCGAGCTGCATCTCGCCCGCCTGAAACTCGCGGCGGTTCTCTTTCTCGAGCGAGAGGACGCCATCCGTTTCCTGGGATTCCTGCCGGCGACGCCCGAAGAACGCCGGCGATGGCTCGCGCGGCTCATGAGCCGCCTGCCTCCCCCGACGAGGGAATTCTGGCGTGAACGGACGTCGACCATGCGCCACGGTCCCATCTGGGCGGGACGCTACGAACGCCACCTCGGCCGGCTGCGCGCGGCTCTCTGGCCTCTCTCCGGTCATTTCCGAGAGCTCACGGAATGCACGAGCCTGGACGAACAGCGTGCGCTCTTCGCGCGTCGGCTCGACCGCCCCCTGCTTCGGGCGGCGTTCCGGCTCGCCTTCGCGCCCCGCATTTACGCCGGCGGTGGAATGAATCGCGGCGGCCTTCGGCATCACGACCCGAGAACGTCACTCGGCTTGCAGTTTTTTGAGCGATTCCGCGCCATGTGCGTGGAGTCACCCGCCCGCGAAAACCCGCTGCTCCAGCTGCACCTTCTCGGACGGGTCCGAAACCCCGACGTCGTCCCGGAATATCTCACCGAGCGAGGCACGAAGGTCCTTCGGGAGCGGAGTTGCGCGATTTCGTTCTCTCACGCGTCGATCGTGGACTTTCTGGCGTCTGCCGAGACCGGCCGCTTCGATCGTTTCCATCTGTCCAACATCCCCGACTGGCTCGACGCCCCGGATTTCGACAGGGTGCTCGAGCTGATCGCGGCTAAGGCTAAGGAGCCGGCCCGGCTCGTCTGGCGATACCTCCATCGCAATCATCCCGTTCCGGCGGACTGCCGCGCGAAGATTCACACGGACGAAGCCCTCGGACGCGTCCTGGCCGTCCGAGACCGCTTCCCCCTCTACGGCGTCGTACCGGCGGGAATCTACGAAGCCTCGTTGAGTCCCCGAGCGGAGGCTCTTCGTGCCGGCTGATCGGTCTTCCAGCCCGTGGACGCGGCACCGAGCCCGGCTCGCCGTGGCGGTCGCGGCCCTCGCGGTCGTGCTCGTCCCCTTGTCGTTCCATGCAGAACGGCACCTCGAGACGGCCATGCAGATGGAGGGAAGCGAAGCCCAGAACGTCGCCGAGGAGCTGTCGAAGCAGTTCCGCTCCCCCTTCGTCCATCGCGTGACGCTGGTCATCCGCGGGATCCCGGCGGCGGATTCGGACGAAGGGAGGAGCGTGCTTCGCGAGGTCACGGACGCTCTGCGGAAGGAACGCGGCGTGACGGGCGTCCTCTCCCGCCTCGACTGGGCGGATCCGATCTTTCTCGGGAGGGAGGGGGGGACATTCGTCGTGGCGGGCCTCGATCCGGGCTCCGTCCCCGTCGAAACGCTCATTCCGAGTCTCCGGGTGTCGTCGGACCAGCTCCAGGCCCGGCTACGCCGCCTCTATCCGGCGGTGCAGATGCAATGGACCGGCGAGACACCCCTGAACTTCGACCTTCGCAAAGCCAGCGCGGACGATGCCCGCTCGGCGGAGCTGCGGATCCTGCCGGTCACGCTTCTTCTCCTTCTGGCGGCTTTCGGAAGCCTCGTGGCGGCCCTGCTGCCGCTTTCCGTCGGCTGGCTGGCCATCTCCATGACGATGGGCTCGGCCGCGCTCCTCGCGCGGCATTTCCATCTCTCCATCCTGGTCCAGAACGTCGCGACGATGCTGGGCCTTGGCCTCGGCATCGACTATGCCCTGCTCATGGTGAGCCGCTTCCGCGAAGGGCTCGCCGGGGGGCACGCCCCGGCTGAGGCCTCTGAGATCGCGGCCCGGGATGCGGGCCATACGCTGATCGTTTCGGCCGCCACCGTGGCCATCGGCTTTGCGGCCCTGAGCACGGTGCCCGTGAGCGAGCTGCGCTCGATCGGGGTCGCGGGCTTCCTCGTGGCGGGTGCGAGCCTGCTGCTCTCTGTCACGCTTTTGCCGGTCCTGTTGGGTCTCCTCGGAAGGCACATCGAGGCCGGCCGCATCCCTTGGCTGATGGCCATGAGCACCTCCGCCACCGCGTCCGGGAATCGATGGCGGGCCTGGGGCCTTCGAGTCTCGGCCCACCCCTGGAAATCGCTCTTCCTGGCGGGCGCGCCGCTCCTGCTCCTCGCGTCCCAGGCCTTTCGTCTCGAAACGGGATTACCGACGGGCCATTGGCTTCCGGAGAACGCGGAATCAGTGCAGGCCCTCCATGCGCTCGAGACGATGGGCCGCGCCGGCCTCGTCCAGTCCCTGCGCGTCGTTCTCGAGCTGCCGCCGGGCACCAGAGTGCCGTCGGAGATCGGGTGGCAGGCCCTGGATCGGCTTTCGCAGCGCCTTGCCGTGGATCGCCGTGCCGAGCGCGTTCTTTCCCTCCCCACCCTTCTGGGTCCGGGGCGCGGCCCGGCCTTTCTCTCCTTTCTGCCCGAGAGCACCCGCAGGAGTTTCCTGCGCGCCGACGAGCGCGCGGCCCTGCTCGAAGTGCTGCCCGCCTCCGACGTCACACCATCCCAGCAGGAAGAATGGGTGAGGGAACTGAGGCGTACCGGTGCTCCGGAGCTCTGCGGGTTGGAAGGGACATCGCTGCGCATCGGCGGCATCCCGGCCCTCAACGCGGACTACGAGGCGGTCATCGGCGGCAGGCTGCTCCCCGTGATGGCGCTGGTGGTGGGCGGTACGTTCCTCGCGCTGCTCATCGGCTTCCGCGCCGTCGTCGTCGCCCTGAAGGCGGTGGCGCTCAATCTCCTCTCCGTCGGCGCGGCGCTCGGAGCGCTCGTTCTGGTCTTCCAGGATCGTCATGGCGGGACGTTCCTGGGTCTCCCGGGCGGAACCGGAACGGTCTTTCCCGTCGTGCCGATCCTCGCGTTCGCCATCGTGTTCGGGCTGAGCATGGACTACGAGGTCTTCCTCGTCGCCCGCGTGCTGGAGGCCCGGCGGAGCGGCCTCGGCGAAGTTGCCGCCATTGCAGAGGGACTGGCCCGCACCGGCGGTCTCATCACCAGCGCGGCCGCCATCATGGTGGCGGTCTTCGGGGCGTTCGTCTTCGGCAATTTCCTCCTCATCCGGATGCTCGGATTCACTCTCGCCGTGGCCGTGCTCCTGGACGCCGCCCTCGTGCGCACGATCATCGGCCCGGCGCTGCTGCGCCTGGCCGGGGACTGGAACTGGTGGCCGGGAGGGATCGGCCGGCCCTCGACGAATCGCAGGCCCTCCGCGGGAAGTCCGCAGGCGCGCCGCCTCGAGGTCCAGCGGCTCGAAAGGAAGAACAACGCGGAGATGCTGGCGATCCTCGAGGAGTCGCCCGTCGAATCGGGAGGGCTGTCGATCACGTTCGACCGCCGTCCCTGCGTTTTCACCGCGGCCGAGCTGAAATACGATCCCGCCGTCTACGCCGGGCTCTTCGACGAAGGCCGGCTGGCCGGGTTCGCACTGCTCGGGATCCACCAGGCGCGTGTCGAGGGGGCCGTGCGGCCGGTGATGCACCTGACGGACTTCTACCTCCGTCGCGAAGTCCGTGGCGGCGGGCACCTCGCGAACCTGGTCCCGTTCTTCTTCGGAGACCGAGGCTGGGGTGTCGATCTCGGTTACGCGGTCGTCATGCGCGGCAACCGGCCCGCCGAGTCGCTGGTCGGCCGCCAGGTTTCCAGGCTGCCGGTGGAGCCGCGAAGTCGATTCATCGGCGACCTGGACGTTCGCAACATCCTGCTCACGATCCGGCGGTCCGAGATCTCCGGCGTCAAGGTGCGAGAAGCGCGCCTGGAGGACGTCGAGCAGATCGTGGCCCTGCTGCAGGAAGAGCACCGGGACCGCCTCTTCGGCCTCGTCGTCGATCGCGACACTTTCGTGGCCGACCTCTCGCGGCGTCCGGGTTTCGGCATCGAGAGCTACCGGGTGACGGAGGAACAGGGGCGCGTGACCGGAGTCGCGGCGGCCTGGGATACAAGCTCGTTCAAGCAGAACCGAGTGGTCCGGTACAGTCCGCGCATGCAACTGGTGCGGGGAGTGACGAACGCGCTCGCGCCGCTCGCCGGCTGGAGCCGATTGCCGGCTCCGGGCGGGTGTCTGCGCGACGCGTTCATCACCGACTGGGCCGTCAAGGACCGCAGCCCCCGCCTCCTCGCCGCGCTGCTCGGCCGCCTCTACACCGAGTACCGCTGCCGCGGTTACAACACCCTCATCATCGGCTCGGCGGCGGACGACCCGCTGCTCGAGGCGACGAGCGGATTTTCCTGTCTGTCCGTGGTGTCGCGCATCGCCCTTTTCGCCACCGACCCGCGTCGGCTCGAGGAGGAGGGGCTTCGGAGGGGGCTGCCCTTCATCGACGTCGCCCTGTTATGACGCGAGAAGACGGGACGACGATCGGGAATCTGGCACGAGACCTCCTGGTCTTCACGGAGATGTTCCTCTACTGGCCGTTCGCTCTGATCGTCATGCTCCCGGCGCGGTGGCTGGATCGGCACCTCGGGACCTCGCTCTTCCAGCGACTGGACCGCCTGACACGGGCCATCGCCGACGCATGAGCCTTCTCCTCTGGATCCTCGCGGGGTTTCTCGCCCTGTTCGCCTTCTGGCGTTTCTTCTTCTTTTTCCGCAACCCGCGGCGCCACATCCCGGCCGACGACTCGCTGGTCCTCTCGCCGGCCGACGGATTCGTCCTTTATGTCGTCCGCGTGCGGCCCGGAGAGCCCGTATTCGCGGTCAAGGACGGGGAACGCGTTCTCCTCGACGATCTGATGCTTCTCGACGACCCGAAGCTGCCTCGCGACGGCTGGCTGGCCGGCATCTACATGTCGCCCTTCGACGTCCATTACAACCGCGCACCGATTCGGGGGCGGGTCCAGAAGATTGCGCACCGATTTCCCGGGCGCGACACCGGAACCGGAAACGCCAGCATGTTCCCGGGCCAGGCCAACCTCTTCTTCAACCTCAAGCCCACCTGGCACGGATGTGACTACCTCGTGAAGAACGAGCGCGCCTCCTACCTGTTTAGCAACGAGGAGCGCCGCGTCTACGTGACCCAGATCGCCGACCGCTGGATCCGCAGGATCGTCTCTCTCCGCGACGGCGAGGAGGTCGCGCAAGGGGACGTGTTCGGCCTGATCCGCATGGGCTCCCAGGTGGATGTCTTCGTCCCGGATCCGGCTCGGCGCGTGGAGGCACTGGTTCACGAGCGTCAGCACGTGCGCGCCGGGCTGGACGCGCTTTTTCGAGTGCCGAAAGAGCCTGGAACGGAAACCGCCGAAGGCGTCAGTTCTGCCGGTAGTGGCAGCCCCTCGAGACGGGGTTCTTGAAGGCCGCCGTCGCGATCGCGTGGGCCGCCCGCACGCCGTGGGTGAGGTCGACGATCTCCTTGCTGATCTTCGTGACCTGGTAGAAGCGCAGGATGCGCTTCTCGAGGTCGCGCAGGTCCGCGACGGCGCGCGCGAGGCGGGCGGTCGTCCGGACGATCCCGACGTAGTTCCACATCGTGTTCCGGATCGTCGCCCAGTCCTGCTGGAGGAGCGCCGGGTCCTCGTTCGCCGCGTCGCCGGGCGACTTCCAGTTCGGGATCGCGCGAAACGTCTTCGCGGGCTGCGCGCCCTCCTTCTTCAGGCGCGCGGCGATCGAGGTCGCGGCGGCGTCGCCCCAGACGAGCCCCTCGAGGAGAGACGTCGAGGCGAGGCGGTTCGCGCCGTGGACGCCCGTGCAGCTCGCCTCGCCGACCGCGTACAGGCGGCGGATCGTCGTGCGTCCGTCGAGGTCCACGAGGACGCCGCCGCAGTGGTAGTGCGCGGCGGGGACGACGGGGATCGGCTCTTTCGCGATGTCGATGCCGAGCTCGGCGCACCGCGCGGCGATCGTCGGGAACCGCTCGCGGATGCCGAGCCCGTCGTGCGACCTGAAGTGCCGCGCGAGGTCGAGGTAGACGCACGGTTCGCCGCGCTCGGTCATCTCCGTGACGATCGCACGCGTGACGATGTCGCGCGGGGCGAGGTCGCGGCGCCGGTCGTAACGGCCCATGAACGCCTCGCCCGCGCGGTTGACGAGGACGGCGCCCTCGCCGCGCAGGGACTCGGAGATCAGGAACCCCTCGGCGTCCTCGTGGTAGAGCGCGGTCGGGTGGAACTGGACGTACTCGAGGTTCAGCGTCGCGGCGCCCGCGCGCTCGGCCATCGCGAGGCCGTCCCCGATCGCGTGCTTCGTGTTCGTCGTATGGAGGAAGAGGCGCCCGACGCCGCCGGTCGCGAGGACGGTGAAGTCCGCGAGGACCGTGTGCACGCGGCCGCCGCCGTCGAGGACGTACGCGCCGAGGCACGGGTCCTGGAGCGCGTAGCGCTGCGCGACGTCGGTCGAGTGGTGACGGGCCGTAATGAGGTCGATCGCGGCCGCCCCGGTCCACACCGTGACGTTCTTCTCCGCCTTGAGCCGCTGGAGCATCGCGGTCTCGATCGCCAGGCCCGTCGCGTCGGCCGAGTGGACGATCCGGGCGATCGAATGGGCTCCTTCCCGCGTGAAGTCGAGGTCGCCGCGGCGCGTGCGCGAGAACGGGACGCCGACGTCGCGGAGGAGAACGCTCTTCACGACCTCGGGGCCGCGGCGCGCGAGGCGCTCGACGGCCTCGGGGAGGCAGAGGCCGGCGCCTGCGCGCAGGATGTCCTTCTCGAGCGAGGCCCGCGAGTCGCCCTTGCCGAAATAGATGATCCCGCCCTGCGCCCACGCCGTGTTGCACTCGGCGGGATTCGCGGCCTTCGTGAGGACGAGGACCTTCACGCCGTGGCGCGCGAGGCGGTAGGCGGTGGAGAGGCCGGCGATCCCCGAGCCGAGGACGAGGACGGGGACGTGCAGGCGGGAGGGGAAGGAGGTCATGGGAATGCGAGGAAAGAGGAAGAAGAGATTTCGGATTCTCTGGAAGGCGCGTGCGGCGCCGCAGCGAGTCGCCTCATCGGCGCCGCGCCGGGGTCGGCGTTCTCTTCACCTTCGAAGAAATCTTCGTCTTCCTCTTCCCGTGCCGTGCCTGAGCCGGCGCCCTCTTCACCTTCAAGGAAATCTTTCTCTTCTCCCTCGGGGCGGCCGTGACGTCCACGTCCAGCGCGATGTCGATCGCCCGGACGGAGTGTGTGATCGCGCCGGCCGAGACGAAATCCACCCCGGCGTCCGCGGCGGCGCGCGCGGTCCCAGGCGTCATCTTCCCGGACGCTTCGGTCGTCACGCGGGCGCCGGTCGCCTCGTTGTAGAGGGCGACGTCCTCGACCGCCTCGGCGATCCCGGCGGCGGACATGTTGTCGAGGAGGATCCTCTCCGCGCCGGCGTCGAGCGCCTGGTGGACTTCGTCGCGCGTGCGCGCCTCGGCTTCGAGGAGGAGCGGGGCGAGACGCTTGTTGAGCGCGCGGAAATCCTTCGCGCGACGCGTCGCCTCCCACACGCTTCCGGCGCCGTCCGCGTGGTTGTCCTTCACGAGGAAGCCCCACGCGAGGCCGTAGCGGTGGTTCGTGCCGCCGCCGCAGCGGACGGCGTACCGCTCGACCCGGCGGAGGCCGGCCGTCGTCTTTCGCGTGTCGAGAAGGACGGTCTTCGTGCCTTTGAGCGCGTCGACGTACTCCCGGGTCTTCGTCGCGATCCCGCTCAGGCGCTGGAGGAGGTTGAGCGCCGTGCGCTCGACCGCGAGCACCGTGATCGCGGGGCCCTCGACCTCGGCGAGCGTCGTCCCCGGCGCGACGAGCGCGCCGTCCGCGACGCGCACGGCCACTCGAGCGGGCGGCGAGAGGAACGCGAAAAGCCGCGGAAGGAACGCGGCGCCGGCGACGACGGCGCGCTCGCGGCAGACGATCCGCGCGGACAGACGCGCGGCCGGCCCGAACACCGCGAGCGACGTCACGTCCTCGCCGTCCTCCTCGAACGCGCGCGACAGGAGGTCGTCGAGGTCTTCCGCAAGGTCCCGGGGGATCTTCATCACCGCTGCACAGAATACTTGAGGAGGAGGAGCGAGAGGGCGAGAGCCGCTCCGAGGAGGGCGAACGAGACCGCGAGGAACAGCCGCCAGAACCTCCGCCCTCCCGGCCGGACCCCGAGGTAGAGGCGGGCCCCGATGAGGTTCGCGAGGGAGGCGACGGGGGTCCCGCAGCCTCCGGCGTTGACGCCGTAGAGGAGCCCGGTGAACGCCGCCGCGTGCCCGGCGGCGGAAGGCGCGAGGAGCAGGGCGGCCGGCACGTTGGAGACGGCCTGCGAGAGAAGGGCCCCGGAGAGGACGAACCCCTCCGGCGAGGTCCCGAAGAGCCGCACGGGGTCGACGAGCGCAAATAGCGGCGAGCGGCGCAGGCCCTCGACGCCGACGAAGAGCGCGGCGAAGACGCCGACGAGCGAGAAGTCCGTGCGGAAGACGTCCCGGCCGAGAAGAGCGAGGGCGGGCAGCGCGGCGGCGAACGGCGCCCACGCGGGAAGCACGGAGAAGATCGCGAGGAGCTCGAGGACGAGAAGCGTCACGGCGGCCGCCGCCGGCGTCTTCTCGACGCTCACTCGGCCCCCGGGCGGCGCGGGCAGCCGGCGGGCCGGGACGGCGAACGGGATCGCGGCGCACGTCGCCGCGGCCATCCCGAGCGCCCACGGCGCCTGCGCGGCGAAGAACGTCCCCGCGGTGAAGCCGCCGCGGACGAAGAGGAAGAGGTTCTGCGGGTTGCCGGTGGGCATGAGGCAGCCGATCACGTTCGCGGCGGCGATCTCGAGGACGACGACGCCCGCGGCCTCGAAGGACGGCGCGGCCGTCTCGAACGCGAGCGTGAACGGGACGACGAGGAGGATGGCGACGTCATTCGTGACGAGCGCGGCGGTCGCCCCCGTCACGAGAACCGCCGAGAACGCGAGCGACCGGGACGACCGGACGGACGCGAGGACAGCCCGGACCCCCCGGGCGAAGAGCCCGGACCTCCGGGCCAGCGCCACGGCGACGATCAGGACGAAGAACAGCCCCAGGACGCGGGCGTCGAGGAGTCCGGGGACCTCCCGGGGGGCGACCCAGCCGGTGACGAGGGCGAGGGCCGCGAGGGCGAGGGCGGCGGGCAGCACCGATGCAAATGATAGGGATGTCCGGGGCCGTTCCGCGGGGCATAATCGACCGCTTTACGCGCCTTCGGGGGCGCGAGCCTCACATCCGACCCGAGAGGAGAAACCCGTGAACGTTCGTTTCGGACGCATCGCCTTCGCGTGCGTCCTCGTGCTCCTGTCCGCGAGCGCGCTCGCCGACGAGGGCATGTGGATGCCTCAGCAGATCCCGCAGCTCGCCTCGCGCCTCAAGGCAATGGGCTTCCAGGGCGACCCGCAGGGTTTCGCGGACCTGACGGGCCAGCCGATGGGCGCCATCGTCTCGCTCGGCGGCTGCAGCGCCTCGTTCGTGTCGCCGGAGGGCCTCATCGTCACCAACAACCACTGCGTGCAGGGCGCCCTCCAGTACAACTCGAAGCCCGAGCGCAACCTCATGGTCGACGGGTATCTCGCGAAGACGCGTGCCGACGAGCTCTGGGCTGGCCCCGGCTCGCGCGTCTACGTCACGGTCGCGGTGAAGGACGTCACCGCCGACATCGCCGGGAAGATCGACCCGAAGGCGACCGACCGCAAGCGCTTCGACGTCATCGAGCAGCGCGTCAAGGCAAAGACGGCGGAGTGCGAAAAGGGCGGTTTGCGCTGCACGGTGTCGCCGTTCTTCGAGGGCCTCCAATGGTTCGAGATCGCCCAGATGGAGATCCAGGACGTCCGCCTCGTCTACGCGCCGGCCGCCGGCATCGGCAACTTCGGCGGCGAGACGGACAACTGGCAGTGGCCCCGCCACACGGGCGACTGGTCCTTCTACCGCGCGTACGTCTCGAAGGACGGCAAGGCCGTCCCGCACGCGGCGGAGAACGTTCCCTACCACCCGAAGCACTGGCTCAAGGTTTCGCCCGCGGGCGCGAACCCCGGCGACCTCGTCTTCGTGGTCGGCTACCCGGGTCGCACCGCGAGGCTGAACCCCTACGACGAGGTCAAGGAGATCGTGGAGTGGAACCTCCCGCGCGCGATCCAGCGCTCCACGGACCGGATCGCGATCCTCGAGAAGCTCGGGAAGGACGACAAGGAGACCGCGCTCCACGTCGCGCAGGCGATCCGCGGCCTGAACAACGGCCTCACGAAGAACAAGGGCGTCCTCCAGGGCATGGTCAAGGGCGGCCTCCTCGCCGAAAAGGAGCGGCTGGAGAAGGACTTCGTCGCGTGGATCGACGCCGACGCCGCGCGGAAGGCCCGGTACGGCGACGTGATCCCGGCGATCGACGCGATCGTCGCCGAGCGCGCGAAGACGCGCGAGCGCGACGCGCTCCTCGTGGAGCTGTCCGGCGTCATGAGCTCCTCGTTCGGCTCGGCCCAGATGCTCTATCGCTTCTCGATCGAGAAGGCGAAGAAGGACGCCGACCGCGACCCGGCTTTCCAGGAGCGCAACTGGAGCCGGATCCGCGAGGGGCAGGAGCGCGCGCAGCGGACGCTCGACCCGAAGGCCGACCGCGCCCTCATGCGGTACGCGCTCGTCGACGTCGCGAAGCTCGCCGTGCCGCAACGGATTGAACCTCTCGACAGGGAGATCGGCCTGAAGCCGGGGATGGCCGATGCCGCCGCGGACAAGGCGATCGACGCGTGGCTCGACCGGCTCTTCGTGGGAACGAAGATCTACGAGAAGGACTTCCGGATGTCCCTCCTCGAGAAGTCCACGGCGGACCTCGTCGCGACGAAGGACTCGATGATCGCGCTCGCCGCCGCGCTCTACCCGCTGCAGGAGGCGAATCGCGAGAAGGGCAAGGAGCGCGCGGGCGCGCTCTATCGCCTCGGGCCGCGGTACGCGGAAGCGCTCCTCGCGAAGAACGGCGGCCTCGTCTCGCCGGACGCGAACGGGACGCTCCGCGTCACGTACGGAACGGTCCTCGGCGTGCCGGCGCGAGACGGCCTCCTCTACGCGCCGCAGACGACGCTCGCGGGCGTCGTCGAGAAGGCCACGGGCAAGGGCGAGTTCAACGCCCCGAAAGCCGAGCTCGACGCGATCAAGGCGCTCCGCGCCGGCAAGAAGACCCCGTACCTCGACCCGAAGCTGAACGACGTCCCCGTCGACTTCCTCTCGACCGTCGACACGACGGGCGGCAACTCGGGCTCGGCGACGCTCAACGCGAAGGGCGAGCTCTGCGGCCTCCTGTTCGACGGGACGTTCGACACGGTCGCGTCCGATTACCTCTTCGATGCCGCGCGGACACGTTCCATCCACGTCGACACCCGATACATGCTCTGGACGATGACCGAGGTCGACGGCGCGTCGAACCTCCTCGAGGAGATCGGCGCAGTCCCCGGCCACTGACCCTTCCGGATCGATCGCGTCATGGTTCGGGCCGCCCTCGGGCGGCCCTTCGTTTTGCGCCGCTGCGAACGCGCCCGTCCCGGCGCCGAACGCGCTCCCGACGGAAACCGGCGCGAACCTTATGAGCGGCGGGATCGCCGTGCCCCTCGCGCCGGCGGCCGGCGCCGCCCTCGTGACCCTCACGAAGAGGTAGGCTCCGGGTCGGATGGCGCGCGCGGATCGTTTCGGCGGCCGGGGCCTCCGGGCGGGGGCGATGACGGCCCTTCTCGTCGGGGCGGCGGCTTGCGGCCGGACGTCCGGACGAGCGACGGCGCCGCCAGCCGTCGCGAACGGCTTGGGCGGCTGGGACGAGATCCGGATCGGCACGGACGCCGTCTTCAGCGGCCTCGACTTCGTCGACGCGGACGTCGGCTGGATCGTCGGCGGTAGCCCGTTCGTCTCCGGCGGCGTCGCCGGGCGGACGGAGGACGGCGGGAAGACCTGGACCTTCGTCACGGGCGTGACGAAGGGCGGGCCGACGTCCGTGCTCAGCGCCGTCCACGGGTTCGACCGAATGCGCGCGTGCGCCGTGGGAGACGGCGTCTTCCTCACGTTCGACGGCGGACGGAGCTGGCAGAAAGGACGCGCTCTCTCGAGGGTCGCCGCGCACCTCTCGGCGCTCCACTTCGTGAGTGAGAACGAGGGCTGGGCTGCGGGCGCCGCGGGCGTTCTCCACACCGCCGACGGGGGGATGAACTGGATGGAGATCGACGCGGATCCGTCCCGGATCGCGTCCCGCTCGGACGCGCCGCATGTCGCGGCGCGCGTCCTCCACTTCACGGACGGGAGAAACGGCTGGCTCGGCGGGCAGCACGGCGCGCTCTACCGGACGCGCGACGGCGGCGTCTCGTGGGCGCGCGTCGCCGTGCCCGTGCCCGTGCCCGCGTCGGCGGACGGCAGTCCGCCGTACCTCTTCGGCGCGACGTGGACGGACGAGGCCCACGCGTGGCTTGTGGGCGAGCACGGCACGGTCCTCAGCACCGCGGACGGCGGCGAGAGCTGGTCGCGGGTCGAGATGGGCGCGGGCGACACGTTCTTCACGGCGATCGCGTTCGCCGGCAGGGACGGCTGGATCGCGGGGTTCCTCCCGGACGGCGCGGCTCGCTCCGTCGTTTACCGCACGAGGGACGGCGGCGCGACGTGGGCCGTCGAACGCACCCTCGAAGGCGAAGAGCTGCGCGCGCTCCAGGTGCTCGACGCGAACACGGGGTGGGCCGTCGGCGGCCGCGTCCGGACCGAGCCTCAGCGGATGCTGCGGCGCGCGCTCGCGGCGCGCTGACGCGCTCAGCCGGGAAAGCGGACCGACCGCGCGACGGCGTCGACCGCCGGGCTCGTCGCATCGAACCCGCCGAGCACGGGGCCGACGGCGAGGAGGCGCCCGCCGTTCACGAAGACGACCGTGCGCGCGTGGAAGACGTGACTCAGCGGGTCTCGCGTGTCCACGACGAGGGCTTCGCGGTCTCCCGCGGGAACGCGGGTCCGCGAGGCGACTTCCCATCGGCGGGCGTCGTGCCCGAAGAGCCTGAGGGCGCGCTGCAGGAGCCATTCGTCCTCGAGATTCGCGGGACCGGTGCCGGGCGGCAGCGCGCCGCCGTCCACGAGCGCGATGCGCACCTCGCCGCGGCGGAACTCCTGCTTGCCGCCGTAGTCGATGTGCTCCCATCCGTCCGGCACGCTCAGCGTGACGCGGTGCTCGCCGACCCGGATCTCGGTAACGCTCCCGGCGGGCTCCGGCGCGTCCGGGCCGTGACGCTCCGTCCGCACGACGCCCGCGGAGACCCCCGGGGCCGGGAAGCTCGTGGACGCGACGAGGGCCTCGAAGATCGGCACATCGGCCGGGCGGCCGAGGAACGTGAACACGAAGACGCGCCGGCCCGCGAGCGCGACGATCTCGCGGCCCCGGTGTTCCATGGACCGCTCGCGGATCGTGTAGTCCGTCTGGAGCGCGGGCGCGTTGGCGACCACCGCGGGCGCCGGCTCGCCGACCTCCGCGGAATCGGCGGACCGGAACGTCTCCTTCGTGAGGCGCAGGCGCGCGATCGCCTCTTCGGGGGTGTTCGGCGCCGGCTCGAGAAACGCCTCGGAAACGGTGATGCGCGTCGGCGGCACGGCGTAGCGCGTGAAGGAGACGCCCTTCCTTCCTCCCTCCGCGTGGCGCTCGCGCGTGAACGGGGCGGGAGGCGGCGAGAAGACGACGGGCTGGTCGCTCCAGAGAAACGTCTCGGCCGGTGCGAGCGCGACGGGGCGGGCCTGCGTTTCCGGAGCGCCGGAAGAAGGGGATTTCTTCGAAAGGAAGAAGGAGAGAACGGCGACGAGAACGGCGCCGCCCGTGGCGAGGACGAGGGCGTCGGGGCCTTTGCGCGCGCGAGCCGGGATCCCGAGCCAGGCTCCGACCGAAGGGTGCCGGAGAAGACCGAGAAGGACGACGAGGGGGAGCGACGAAAGGAGGAACGCGACGGCCGAGCCCGCGCGAAACAGAGCGAGCGCGTTCGCGGCGTCGGGCTCGGAGGCCGCGAGCGAAGCGGCGGTACCGGAGACGGCGGCGACGTTCCGATACGCCATGAATCCCGACAGCACGAGCGCGAGAACCCCGGCCGCCGCGAGGAGCGCCCGTGCCCTTCTTACCCTTCTAAGAAGTCCGAAAGCGCCCATGCCTAAGAGAGCCGCGACGATCAGAAAGAACGCGGCGAAGATCCTCTGTTCGGTGGTGCTCGAGCGCCTCGAGAGCGCAAGGATCGCGCCGAACGCGCCGAGACCGGCCAGAAGGAGCCACGCGCCGGCGAGGACGGTCAAGAGGACGGGGCGCGCGCCGGCGCGAGCCGGGCGGGAAGCTGGCGACCGTGCCTCGCTCATCGAGCCCACGGGCTCAAGGTATCAGATCGGCGCCGCGCCTCAGTGCGCGAACGACACGAAGATCACGAAGAGCAACAGGGCCGCCGCGACGGCGAGGCCGATCTTCACCCACGACCACGGCGCCTTCCCGTCGGTCTTGCCGGTCATGCCGTTCACGAGAAAGCGGTAGGGCTTGCCTCCATAGCGGTAAGCCGCAATCCACACGGGGAAGAGGCCGTTCTTGTACGCGACACCGGACCACATGGTGCGAACCTGAAGGTTTCGCCACCGGTCGCCCGGGACCTCGCGCCCGCACAGCGCGTAGAGCTCCTCGGTCATGCGCTGCTGTCCGGCGGCGAGCGCCTCCTTCGGGCCGACGGCGTACTCCTCGGCGAGAAAGCCCGAGAGATACGCCGGCTCGTACGCGACGAGGTCCGCCGTCGGGAAGGGCTCGATCCCGCGTGCGAGATCGGGCGGCAAGCCGCGCGAGGCGGCGACGGGGACGTCGTCGAAGAAGTGCTCGAGGACGCCCTCCGCCGGCTCCCAGCGCGTGCGCGTCTCGTACCGTGTGTGAACCTGCCCGTTCTCCTCGACCTGGACGGCGACCTGGTAGTCGTAGCCGGCGTCCGCCGTCCACGCCGAATGCGTCGCCGCGTCGAACGTCCAGAACGGGACGTAGACGCCCTTCAGCTCGCTGAGCGCGGACTTCTGCGAGAGGTCGTCCGGCCGGAACCAGAGCGACGAGAGCCACTGGCGGAACTTTCCCGTGGCGCCGTCGCGGTCCACGCGGAACGGGAGGACACCCTCGGGGCGCACCATCGTTTCGCTGGGCGGCGCTTCGACGACGGCGGGCGCGCCGCAGAACGCGCAGCGCGACGAGGCGACGCCGGCGTCGAACGTCGTCGTCGCGCCGCAGCCCGGACAGCGGACGGCCTTGCGCGCCATGCCCCAGCCGAGGTCGGACGCGCCCTTCAGCGCGTCCTCGATCGGCCTCTCCGTCACCTGGCCCGGCGCCTTCGGGATCTCCTTCGTCGCCCCGCAGTACGGGCACGTGAGCGCGGAGGCGCCGGGGCTCCAGACGACGTCCGCGCCGCACGCGGCGCACGGGAACTTGCGGAGCTTCGCCGGCGCGGCGCCCGCCACGGTCGGTTCGGCGTTCATCTGCGGCGGGGGGTCAGCGGGCCGGCGGCGGCGGCGGAGGAGGCGCCTGGGCCGATCCGCCCGCGGTGCCGAACTCCTCAAAGCTCGAGATCGGCGCCCAGCCGGCGGCGCCGGGCTTCCAGGCGAGCGTCCCCGCGGCCACCTGCCCGGACGCGACCATTCCCTTCACGGCGTCGTCCGAATACGGGCCGTACGTCTTGCCGTCCACGGTGAGCGACCAGCGCGGCGCGGCGAAGCCCGGCGCCGGCGGCGGCGGAGGCGGCGCCATGCCGCCGCCCATCGCCTGACCGGAGTTGGCGAGCGCGCCTCCCATCATCCCGCCCATCGCGATGCCGGCGCCGATCCCGACGCCCGCGCCGGCGGCTCCACCGGGATTCGCGGCGGCGACCTTCATCGCGTCGGCGGCCTGCAGCTGCGTGTACTGGCCCATCTTGTCGCCGAGGACGCCCAGCTTCGTCCGCTGGTCGATCGCGGCCTCGACCTCCTCGGGGAGGGAAACATTCTCGATGAAGAACCTAGAGAGCTCGAGCCCGAAGCTCCCGAACTCGGGCGCGAGGATCTGCTTTCCGTGACCCGAGAGCTCGTCGTACTTCGAGGCGATGTCGAGCGCAGCGATCTTCGACTCGGCGATCGCGTCCGAGAGCCTCGACAGGATCGTCGAACGCAGCTGGCCGGTGATCTCCTCCGTCGTCGTGAGGCCCTGAGTCCCGACGATCGTCGCGAAGAATGTCTTCGGGTCGGCGATCTTCATCGCGTACGTCCCGAACGCGCGCAGGCGGATCATCCCGAACTCCGCGTCGCGCATCATGACGGGGTTCGTCGTGCCCCACTTGAGGTCCGTGAAAAGGCGCGTCGAGAAGAAGTAGACCTCGGCCCTGAACGGTGACTGGAAGCCGTACTTCCACCCGCGCAGGTCGGTCAGGATCGGCATGTTCTGCGTCGTGAGCTCGGTGCGGCCCGGCCCGAACAGGTCGGCCGCCTTGCCCTCGTTGATGAAGAGCGCGGCCTGGTTCTCGCGAACCGTGAGCTGCGCGCCCATCTTGATTTCCTGGTTGTAGACCGGGAACCGGTAGACCATCGAGTCGTTCGAGTCGTCCAGCCACTGGATGATCTCGATGAACTGCGAGCCGAGCTGGTTGCCGATCTGGTTCTTGAGATTGTCGAGCAGGCCCACGAGGAACCTCCTTCGGCGGCGAAAAATTTGAATCTACAGTCTATCCAAATATACGAAGGGGAGCCCCGCCAGGTTCACCGTTGTGGAGGAAGGGGTTACGGGATTTCCGCGAACGCGCGCACCGGGAACGTTCCCATCCCGGCGACCTTCACGGGCACCGCGTAAAACCGGAAGCCGGAGGACGGCAGCGCCTCGAGGTTGCAGAGGTGCTCGACGACGGGGATGCCCGCGCGCAGCAGGATCGAGTGCACGGGCCGCGAGAGGTCCTCCGTGTCGTCGATGTTGTGCGAGTCGATCCCGACGATCGCGGCGCCGCGCGCGGCCAGGAGCCGCGCGGCGGAAGACGTGAGATGAGAAGAGCGTTGAAAGTAAGAGGGACTGCCCCAGAACCTGGCCCAGCCTGTGCAGAAAAGAACTGCCCGTCCCCCGACCTCTTCACCTTCTAAGAAATCCTCTGCGACGGCGAGCCCATGCGCATGCGGCGCCGCGATGACGATCCCGTCGAGGCCTGCGAGGGACGCAAGAGGAAGCTGCGAGAGGTCCGCGCCGTCCTTCCAGCGGTGAGATGGCGCGTCCACGTACGTGCCCGTGTTCGCGACCATCTCGATCTTCCCGATCTGGAACGTGGTCCCGCCCGCATAGAGCGGGCGGGAGGCCTCACGACTGAGGTGGTCTGTGATGACCGGGCCGGGCAGGCCCTTGTACGTGGCCATCCCGGCGCGGACCGTGTGGCTGAGGTCGACCAGGCGCGCCATGGCGCGAGGATACCGGCTGTCCGGGGCCCCGCCGTCCCGCCATCCCCGCCTCGTGGATCGCGCGGCGGTCGGCCTTCTCCTTGGCGCGCTTGCGTTCCTCGGCCTTGCGGGCGCGGATCGCGGCGATGCGCTCGGCGATCGGGACCTCGAAGCGCTCCGTGGGGCGCGTCGAGTAGTCGAACTCCGGCACCGTGACGCGCGGCAGGCGCTTGCCGATCGCGCGCTCGATCTGGCGGAGGTCCGCCTCCTCCTCGGGAGCGACGAACGTGAACGCGTCGCCCTTCAGCTCGGCGCGCGCCGTGCGCCCGACGCGGTGGATGTAGTCCTCGGGGACGTGCGGGACGTCGAAGTTGACGACGTGCGAGAGGGCCTCGACGTCGATGCCGCGCGCCGCAATGTCGGTCGCGACGAGCACCTTGAACTTGCCGTCCTTGAAGCCCGCGAGCGCGGCGGTCCGCTGCGCCTGGCTCCGGTTTCCGTGGATGCGCTCGCAGGGCACGCCGTGCCGCGTGAGCTGGTCCGCGAGGCGGTTCGCGCGGTGCTTCGTGCGCGTGAACGCGAGGACGCTCTTGAAATCACCCCGCTTGAGAAGGGAGGCGAGGAGCGCGAATTTGAGGTCCTGCGGCACGGGATAGACGGCCTGCGTGATCCCGACGGCGGGCAGGGCCTGCCGTTCGATGTTCACCAGGACCGGGTCCTTGAGCATTTCCTTCGAGAGGATCGCGATCGGCGGCGGGATCGTCGCGGAGAAAAAGAGCGTCTGGCGGACCTGGGGCAGGTGCCGGAGGACACGGCGGATGTCCGGGAGAAAGCCCATGTCCAGCATCCGGTCCGCCTCGTCGAGGACGAGGACCTCGAGGCCGGAGAGCTTCGCGTACGGGAAACGGAAGTGGTCGAGGAGGCGGCCGGGTGTCGCGACGATCACGTCGACGCCGCTCCGGAACGCGTGCTCCTGCGGGCCCATCCCGACACCGCCGAAGACCGCCGCCCCGGACATCGGCGTGTGAACCGCGAGCTGCTTGAGGTGCTCGTCGATCTGGGCAGCGAGCTCGCGCGTGGGCGTCAGGATGAGCGCCCGCGTCGTGCCGCGGGGCTTGGAAATGAGGCGGTGGAGGATCGGGAGGACGAACGCGGCCGTCTTGCCGCTGCCCGTCATCGCGCAGGCGAGGAGGTCGCGGCCGGCCATCGCGGGCGGGATCGAGTCCGTCTGGATGGGCGTCGGGCGCGTGAAGCCGAGCTCCTTGACGCCGCGGAGGAGGTCGGGGTGGAGACCGAACGAAGTAAAGGCCATGTGGGGAGAATCGCTTTCCGGGGCCGCCTGCGTACACGCACCGGTCCCGTGCAGGGTCCGGCGGGGCGGGAACGATGGATCGCCGGCGGGCCATCGAGCGGACCGGGGCAGCCGTTTTCCTCGGGGAAGTGGGCGGCGGGTCCTGTGGGGTTCGGGGCCGGAACGCGCGTTCGCGCCCGTCAGCCGGACGTCAGGGTCTCATGGAACGCGAAAATCGGCAAACCGGGGGCCGGTCAGCGTGACGGGGCGGCCGTCTTCGTCTCGACGACGTCGACGATCGGGCTCGCGAGAAGGCGGCGCGCCGGGCCGAGTCGCGTGGCGAGCGCGGCCGAGGCGCGCGAGCCGCGCGGGAGGACGAAGACGGTCGGACGCCCGGGGGACGCGAGAAGAGCCGCCGCCTCGCGGGCGAGCGACTCGTCCGGGATCTCCTCCTCGTGGTACCAGCCGGGGTGCGCCGCGACGGCGGACGGAAAGAGGACGACGCGTCCCGGGGCGCCGAGTCGCGCAAGGCGGTAGTCGAGCTCCGGGCCCCAGTAACCGGCGGCGACGATCGTCCTGCCGGAGCGCGCCGGCGCCTCGAGGAGCCGCGCGAGGATCTCGCCCGGCGACGGGCCCGCGAGGCCGGCCCACGCGCGCACGAGGAACGCGGCGGCGACCGCGCCCGCCGCGAGCGGCACGGCGGGCGGCGCGGACGCGAGGAGGAGGGCGACGAACGGGAGGAAGACGACGGCCGTGCGCCCCGGGAGGACGAGCGCGCCCGTTGCGAGCTGGGCGAGCGCGAGGAGGACGAGCGATCCGGAGAGGACGGCGGCGACCGGGGACAGGATGCCGCGCCTCTCCCGGAAGAGGAGCGCGAGGACGAGCGCCCCTCCGACGACCGCGAGCGGAATCGTGGCGGCCCCGGCCGGCTCGACGCCGAACGCGAGGTTCGCGGGGAAGCCGCGGAGCGCGCCCGTGAACTCCGGCCCATGCGCCCAGGCCATGGATGCGGCCGGCTGGCGCAGGGCGACGGGCGCCCACGGAGCGGCGAGGAGGACGGCCGCCGCGCCGGCGAGAAGGAGCGCGCGCCGCGCCGCGGGGCGCGCCGTCACGGCGAGGAGAGCGAGCGCGGCGACGGGGAAGGCCGCGAGGTAGTGCGTGAGGACCGCACCGGCGGCGGCGAGGGCGAGCGCGGCGGCGGTCCCGGCGCGCGGCCGTTCCCGGAGCGCGAGCGCGCGCTCGAAGGCGGCGAGGGCGAGAAGCGACGCGGGCGCGTACCCGCGCCCCTCGACGCCGTAAAGGACCGCGAGCGGGAAGACGGCGTAGAGGGCCGCGGCCGCGAGCCCGGTCGCGGGCCGGCCGAGCCTCTTCCCGACGAGGACGAGAAGAGGCAGGTGAAGAACGGACGCAACGAGAGAGAAGAGCCGCACGATGACGTCTCCGGCGCCTGGCGTCGGAAAGGGCAGGAGGAGGAGGTGAGCGACGAGGTAGTGGAGAGGAGGTCCCGAGTCCGTGCGGAGGGCCGAGAGGATCGCCGGAATGCTCCGGCGGGCGAGCGTCAGCGTGAAGATCTCGTCCGCCCACAGGGGCCGGGCGAACGTCGCGTACACCCGTGCAAGGACGCCGGCCGCGAGGGCCGCGGCGAGTGCGAGACGGCCGATCGTCTTCAACGGGAAAAGACTAGCACCCGTGCGGAAGGCCGATCAGAAGCCCTTCGCGGCGAGGAGGGCGGCGAAGTCTGCGAGCCGGGCCGAGTACCCCCACTCGTTGTCGTACCACACGAGGATCTTCGCGACGCGCTTGTCGAGGACCATCGTGGAGTCCCGGTCGACGATCGCCGAGTGCGAGTCGCCGAGGATGTCGCGCGAGACGAGCGCCTCGTCGGCCACGCGAAGGATCCCCTTGAGCGCGGGCGTCTCGGCGGCGGCGGCGAGCGCGGCGTTGATCGAGTCCGGGGTGACGTCCTTCTTGAGCGTCGCGACGATGTCCGTGATCGAGCCGTCCGGGACGGGGACGCGAAGCGCCATCCCGTCCATCTTCCCCTTGAGCTCGGGAATCACGAGGGCCGTCGCCTTCGCGGCGCCCGTCGAGGTCGGGACGATCGAGAGCGCCGCGGCGCGGCCTCTCCGGCGCTTCCGCGTCGGGGCGTCCATGAGGGACTGGCTCGACGTGTACGCGTGGACCGTCGTGATCATGAGGTGCTCGATGCCGAACGTGTCGTTCAGGACCTTCGCGACCGGCGCGAGGGAATTCGTCGTGCACGAGGCCATCGAGACGACGTGGTGCTTCGCGGGGTCGTACGTGTGGCCGTTCACGCCGAGGACGAACGTGCCGTCCGGGTCGTCGGCGGGCGCGGAAATCACGACCTTCTTGGCGCCGCCCGCGAGGTGCTTGGCGGCCTCGGCGCGCTTGCGGAAGGCGCCCGAGCATTCGAAGACGACGTCGGCGCCCGACGCCCCCCACGGGAGGGTGGCGGGGTCTTTCGACGAGAAGAAGGGGATCTTGGTCCCGTCGACGACGACCTCGTGGTCCGTGACCGAGACACGGTGGTTCCACCAGCCGTGGACGGAGTCGTACTTGAGGAGGTAGGCGAGGTCGCCGAGGTCGGCGAGGTCGTTGATGCCGGCGACCGTGCCGCCGCGCTGGAGGACGTTCTTGAAGAGGCAGCGCCCGATGCGCCCGAAGCCGTTGATGCCCACGCGAACGGGAGTCGTCATGAAAGAAACCTCCGGGGCCGCGCGTCCGTGCGGGCCCCGGAGAGATCTTAGCGACCGGAGGTGCGGACGGCCTGAAGCACCCGCATCAGGCGTCAGTTCTTCGACGCGACCGTCA
>CAWCSP010000001.1:0-32272 GCA_963798215.1 uncultured Acidobacteriota bacterium | reverse complement strand
CGCCGGCCCCCGGGTCATCTCGCGTTGCGAACCCATTGATCACCCTCGGCCCGAATCTTCGGACCCGAGCGCGACGGGAGCGGAAAGGCGGAGAATCGGGGGGACCGATGCAGACGCACCGAATCGCCGTGATCGCCGGGGACGGGATCGGCCAGGAGGTCGTGCCGGAGGGGATCCGTGTCGTGGACGCAGCGGGCGCGCGCTTCGGCCTTTCCTTCCAGTGGGACGAGCTCCCGTGGAGCTGCGCGTACTACGCGAAGACGGGGAAGATGATGCCCGACGACGGTCTGGACCAGATCCGCCATCACGACGCGATCTTCCTCGGCGCCGTCGGGTTCCCGGGCGTGCCCGACCACGTGTCGCTCTGGGGGCTCCTCATCAGGATCCGGCGCGGCTTTGACCAGTACGCGAACGTCCGCCCCGTCCGGCTGATGCCGGGCGTCTCCTCGCCTCTCGCGGGACGCGCGCCGGGCGACATCGACTTCATCGTCGTGAGGGAAAACTCCGAGGGGGAATACTCGACCGTCGGAGGCCGGAGCCTGGAGGGCACGGACGCCGAGTTCGTGTTCCAGGGCAGCGTCTTCACGCGCCGCGGGATCGACCGCATCCTCCGCTACGCGTTCGAGATCGCGCGGAGGCGCCCGAAGAAACACCTGACGTGGGCGACGAAGTCCAACGGCATCTTCCACTCGATGCCGTACTGGGACGAGCGGGCCGAGGCCGTTGCGAAGGAGTACCCGGACGTGAAGGCGGACAAGTACCACGTCGACATCCTGACGGCGCAATTCGTCAGGCACCCGGACTGGTTCGACGTCGTCGTCGGCTCCAACCTGTTCGGCGACATCCTGTCGGACCTCGGCCCCGCGTGCACGGGCACGATCGCAATTGCGCCGTCGGCGAACCTGAACCCGGAGCGGAAGTTTCCGTCGCTCTTCGAGCCGGTTCACGGCTCGGCGCCGGACATCGCCGGCAGGAACGTCGCGAACCCGATCGGGCAGATCTGGTCGGGCGCCATGATGCTCGACCACCTCGGGCACCCGGAGGCCGCGGCGGCCGTGATGGCGGCGATCGAGACCGTCCTGAGAGAGGGACCCCGCACGGCCGACCTCGGCGGGCGCGCGAGCACGCAGGACGTCGGGAAGGCCGTCGCCGCGGCGCTCTGAGTCCGCTCGCCCCCGATCTCCGGATCGCGGCGGCAGGCAGGCGGGGAACAGGTGGCGACGCTCAGCGTCCCGGCTTCAGGACCTTCTTCCGGCACGTCACGGAGAATTCCGCGTAGCCCTCCTTCATGGTGGAATCGCTCGTGACGCGGAGCTTCTGCCAGCCGTTGAAGGGCCGGAACGCCGGGACGTAGTCGCCGAGCGTCCAGGTGTTCGTGACGGTCTTGTTTTCGGCGGCGGGGAACATGAGCATCGTCGTCGCGGATGTGACGCCGTCGCTCCGGACCCACTGGACCCCGACCGTGCCGGGGCCGTCGACCTCGACCGTGCCCCTGAACGTGACCGTCACCGGACAGGCCCCCTCGTAGGACGGGCGGTCCGGCGACAGGTCGACGAACGTGACGTCGATCGCGAGGGCGGGGACCGCGACCAGGGCAAAGGCGAGGGCCGCCGGGACAAAGGCGAGGGATCGATCCTTCATGGGGTCCATTCTGCGCGAGGGCCTTCCCGGAGCGCCCCCACGATGCCGCTCGGAGCGGCCGCCGTCCGGTCCGCGGCGCCGGGGAGGTACGATGGGCCCACGAACGATCGAGGAGACGCCATGACGAAAGCCGCACGCGCCCGAATCCCCGTCGCCATCCTTGCCGCGCTCCTTCTCACGAGCTGCGCATGGAAGAAGGACCTCGAAAAGGCCCAGGCCGAGAACAAGGCCCTGACCGAGGAGAAGGCCCGGGCCCAGAAGGAACTGAGCGCCGCCGGCGCCGCGACCGCCGAGATGCAGGGGACGCTCGACGAAGTCCAGAAGAGCCTCGAAGACCTGCGCACGAAGGAGCTCAAGGCGATCCGGACGTCGATCGCGGTCGCGCAGGAGGGCAAGTCCGCCGCGGCCGCGCAGCGCGACGAGCTGAAGACCGAGATCGAGGAGATCCGCAAGGCCGTCAGGGCGAACCTCGACAAGCTCGCGACGCTCCAGAAGTCGCTGAAGGCCTCGGACGCGAAGGTGACGTCGCTCGAGCGCCTCGTCGGCGAGCTGAGGAAGCAGCTCGAGGAGAAGGAAGCCACGATCGCCGCCCTCGAGGAGAAGACGCAGGAGCTCACGAAGACGACCGAGGAGCTGCGCGGGACCGTCAAGGAGAAGGAAGAGGCCGTCCAGCAGAAGGAAGCCGTCATCGCGGCCCGCGAGACCCAGATGGCGACCGCGTACGTCCTGATCGCGCCCCAGGGGACGCTCAAGAAGGCGGGCCTCGTCGAGAAGAAGGGCTCCGTCCTCGGCCTCGGCGGCAACTGGCAGCACACGGGCCAGTTCGACGAGACGCTGTTCAAGGCGATCGACACGCGCACGGTCACGACGTTCGACATCCCGGCCGCCCCCGACAAGGCCCGCGTCCTCTCGGACCACCCGAAAGACAGCTACACGCTCGCGGCCACGGGCCCGAAGGCGAGCATCCTGACCGTGACGGACGCCGCCCGCTTCTGGAAGGGGAGCAAGTACCTGGTGGTGATGTTGCCCGACTGAAGCAGATGCCTCATGCCCCGGGAGGTGCGGGAGCCCACGTTTAAGAGACGGAGGCTCCCGACCATGGAGAGGTACTCGGTTCGACGCAATTCCCGGGCAACGGGCCGGCTGGAGGTGCCGTACAGGGGCACGCGCCTGCTCCGCCGCCCCATGTACACGAAGGGTACGGCCTTTTCCGAAGAGGAACGCGAGGCGTTCGGCCTCGACGGGCTCCTGCCCCACGCCGTCAACACGATCGAGCAGCAGGAGAGGCGGATCTACGCGAGCATCTCGCGGAAGACGGACGACCTCGAGAAGTTCATCGGGCTCGCCGCCCTCCAGGACCGCAACGAGACCCTGTTCTACCGGACGCTCGTGGACCACATCGAGGAGTTCCTCCCGATCGTCTACACGCCGGTCGTCGGCAGGGCCTGTCAGGAGTTCAGCCACATCTTCCGGCGTGCCAGCGGTCTGTGGATCACGCCCGCCCACCGCGGCCGGATCTACGACGTCCTCGGGAACGCACCGTTCCCCGACGTGCGCCTCATCGTCGTCACGGACAACGAGCGCATCCTCGGCCTCGGCGACCAGGGCGCCGGCGGCATGGGGATCCCGATCGGCAAGCTCGCGCTCTACACGGCCGCCGCGGGCATCCACCCGACCCAGACGCTCCCGATCAGTCTCGACGTCGGGACGGACAACGAAGCGCTCCTGAACGACGAGCTCTACCTCGGCTGGCGGTTCCCGCGCCTGCGCGGCGCCGAGTACGACTCGCTCGTCGAGGAGTTCGTCCAGGCCGTCAAACGCCGCTTCCCGAAGGTCCTCCTGCAGTGGGAGGACTTCAAGAAGGCGAACGCGTTCCGCCTCCTCGCCCGCTACCAGAAGGTCATTACGAGCTTCAACGACGACATCCAGGGAACCGCCGCGGTCGCCGTCGCCGCGATGATGGTCGGCAGCCGCGCGACGGGGATTCCCGTCAAGGACCAGCGCGTCGTGATCCTCGGCGCGGGCGCCGCGGGAGTCGGCATCGCGCGCCTTCTGCGCGCCACCTTCGCGCAGGCGGGCCTGTCGGGCGAGGGGCTCGCGCTCGCGACCGCGAACCTCGAGCCCGAAGGGCTCCTCGTGGACGACGTCGAGATCACGGACGTCCATCAGCGCGACTTCGCCTGGCCGGCCGCCCTCGCCGCGAAGATGGGCCTCGGAAAGGGCGCTCCGCGCGACCTCCTCGCAGTCGTGAAGGCAGTCCATCCGACGGTCCTTCTCGGCGTGTGCGCCGAGGCCGGTGCCTTCACCGAGGCGGTCGTCCGCGAGATGGCCCAGCACGTCGACCGTCCGGTCATCCTCCCGATGTCGAACCCGACCAGCAAGGCCGAGGCGAAACCGGTCGACCTCATGAAGTGGACCGACGGCCACGCCCTCATGGCGACCGGCAGCCCGTTCGACCCCGTGCCGTACGGCGGGAAGAAGATCGTCGTCGGCCAGGGCAACAACGCGTTCATCTTCCCGGGCGTCGGGCTCGGGGTCCTCGTCTCGGAGGCGAGGGAGGTCACCGAGGCGATGTTCGCCGCCGCGGCCAAGGCTCTCGCCGACGAGGTGAAGGCCTCCGACCTCGAGTCCGGCAGCCTGTTCCCGTCCACGTCGGAGATCCGGCGCGTGAGCGCCGCCGTCGCCGCGGCGGTCGTGAAGGTCGCGCGCGACTCCGGCCTCGGCCGCACGATTCCCGACGCCGAGATCCCGACGGCCGTCGCCGCCGCGATGTGGAACCCGGCATACCTCCCCACGGTCGCCGTCTCGCCGCGCGCGGACACGCCGGCGGAGGATTTCGTCCCGGCGCTTGTGTGAGCCCCGGCGGCGCCGGTCCGTTTGCGGACCGGCGCCGCGCCCGTCCCTGATAGCCTCGCGGCAGGATGGCGGAACGCGCGGACGTCGCGATCATCGGGGCGGGAGTCGTCGGCACGAGCGTCGCGTTCCAGCTCGCGCGACTCGGGGCGACGCGCGTCCTCCTCCTCGAGAAGGAGGCTCTCCCCGGCACGGGCTCGACGGCGAAGGCGAACGGCGGCATCCGCGCCCAGTTCACGACGGACGTGAACGTCGCGATGTCCCTCGCGTCGATGGAGATCCTCGACGGCCTCGCGGACGAGATCGGCGACCCGCCGATGTACCGCAAGGCGGGGTACCTCTTCCTGACGGGCGACCCGAAGAAGCTGGTCGCGATGGAGGCGGCCGCGGCGTTCCAGAGGGCGCGCGGCGTCGCCGTCGAGGTCCTCGACGCGGCCGGCGTGCGCGCGAAGGCGCCGTTCGCGGCGGGGGAGATCCTCGGCGGGACGTTCGGCCCCCGGGACGGCTTCATCGACCCGGGCGGCCTCACGAACTTCTTCCTGCGCGAAGCGTCGCGCCAAGGCGTCCGGACGATCTATGACGCGGGCGTGACGGCGATCGCGCGCGCGGGTGCGGGCTTTCGCCTCGAGACCTTCGCCGGCGACGTCGAAGCCGGTGCGGTCGTGATCGCGGCCGGGCCGTACACGGGACGCGTCGCGGCCCTCGCGGGCGTCGACGTCCCGGTCGAGCCCGTGCGCCGGCACATCTTCGTGAGCGGGCCCTGCCCGCACCTTCCGCCGGTGATCCCGATGACGATCGACGCGGACAGCGGCGTCCTCGTGCGGCGCGAGGGAAATCGCGTCGCGATCGCGTGGTCGAACGCAGACGAGCCTCCCGGGTTCAACGCGGCGTTCGACCCGGACTTCTTCCTGCGCTTCGCCGGGCCGCTCGAGGCGCGCTTCCCGTCGATCGCCGCGTCGGGCCTCGACCTGCGCATGAGCTGGTCGGGCCTCTACGAGGTCACGCCCGACCACCATGCCGTCCTCGGCCCCGCCGCCGGGGTCCCCGGCCTCTTCGTCGCCTCGGGCTTCTCCGGGCACGGCGTCATGCACGCGCCGGCCGCGGGCCGCGCCGTCGCCGAGATGATCGTGCGCGGACGGAGCGAGACGGTGGACGTCGCTCCGCTCGCCCTCGACCGCTTCCGGCGCGGCGCCCTGATCCACGAGACGATGGTCCTCTGATCAATCCTTGACCGAGGCCTCCGGGCGCCCCGGGGACGGTCAATGAAGCATCTGAATCAACACGATTTCGTGCGCCGCGCCTCCCGGGCCGGGCGATCATCCGCAGACCTCTTGGGAAACGGCCGCACAAACCGCGATTCCGCAGTGCAATCCGTTCCCGGCCGGGGCTGGCACCGAACTTGGAAGAAGGACAATTCGTCCCGATGACGGGACTCAACGGAGGAGAAAGAACATGAAGAAGACCACCACCGCCGTCGCCGCCATCGCCGCGCTCGTCCTCGGGTCGACCGCCTTCGCGACCTCAGACATCATGAAGGTCTACAAGAACGGGGTCGACGGCAAGGGCGCCAAGGACCCCAAGGCCACCTGCGCCAGCTGCCACAAGGAGAAGATGCCGAAGAAGGAGAGCGCCGCCCTCAACGAGACTGGCGAGAAGGTCAAGGCCGCCAAGGGCAAGGACGGGAAGATCGACTGGTCGAAGGTCCCCGTCGTCGAAGAGAAGAAGTAACCGCTTTCGTTCCGGCCGCCTGCGGCCGGTTTTTTCTGCGCCTCCGGGCCTCCGCCCGGGGGCGCTTTTGTTTTCCGGAGACGGCGGAATTGCGACGTGTTCTCATTGACGCGACCCCTCGCCCGGGAGAAGATTTCCGCGTGGTCCGTGTCTCGTTCGCGAAGAGCCTCGAGCGCTTCCTCCCGTGCCCGCCGCGCACGGTCGAGGCCGCGACGGTGCGTGAGGCGCTGGACGCGGTCGTGAAGGGCGACCCGCGGCTCGGCGCGTACCTCGCGGACGAGCAGGGACGGCTGCGCGCGCACGTGGCCGCCTTCGTGGGCGGCGCCTTTGTCCGCGACCGCGTGTCCTTGTCGGACCGCGTGAGCGACGGCGACGAGATCCACTTCCTGCAGGCCCTCTCGGGAGGCTGACGTTGCCGGGGACGCTCTTCGTCGCGACACGCAAGGGGCTTTTCCGTCTCACCCGCGAGCGCGGCGGCTGGCGCGTCGCGCCGCCGGACTTCCTCGGCGACCCCGTGTCGGCGGTCCTGAGGCGGCAGGACGGCACGGTCTTCGCGGCGCTCGACCTCGGGCACTTCGGCGTGAAGCTCCACGTCTCGGCCGACGGTGGAGGGACGTACCAAGAAACAGTCTGTCCGGCCTTTCCCGTCCAGACCGAAGCCCAAAAGCAGGCCGAGGCGGCGCGTACGAAGCCATCGCCCTGGCAGGTCCAGAAGATCTGGACCCTCGAAGAGGCCGCGGACGGCATCCTCTGGGCGGGTGCAATCCCGGCCGGGCTCTTCCGGTCCGCGGACGGCGGCGCGACGTGGAGCCTCGTGCAATCGCTGTGGGACCGGCCGGAGCGGGGTGAGTGGTTCGGCGGCGGCTACGACCACGCCGGGATCCACTCGATCGCCCCCGACCCGCGAAACTCCGGGTCCCTCCTCGTGGGGATTTCGAGCGGAGGCGTCTGGCGGACGGAGGACGGCGGCGCGACGTGGAGCCCGGCGGCTAAGGGCATGCGCGCCGCGTACATGCCGCCCGAGAGGGCTTTCGAGGAGAACGTCCAGGACCCGCACCGCGTCGCGCGGTGCGCCGCGCGGCCCGACACGCTCTGGGCGCAGCACCACAACGGGGTCTTCCGCACGGAGGATGGCGCGCGGAAGTGGACGGAGATCGAAAAGGCCGGCCCGTCCACGTTCGGGTTCGCGGTGGCCGCGCACCCGGAGGACGCGGGGACGGCCTGGTTCGTCCCGGCCGTGAAGGACGAGAAGCGTGTCCCCGTGGACGGGCGCCTCGTCGTCACGCGGACGCGCGACGGCGGCGCGACGTTCGACGTGCTCGGGAAGGGCCTTCCGGCCCGCGACGCGTACGACCTCGTCTACCGCCACGGGCTCGACGTGGACGCGTCGGGAAAGACGCTGGCGTTCGGCTCCACGACGGGGAGCCTCTTCGTCTCGGAAGACGCGGGCGACTCGTGGACGCTCGTGAGCGCACACCTGCCCCCGGTCTACGCCGTGCGCTTCGGCTGACGGCCTTCTCGGCGGCCCCGCTCAGGACGGGAGCGGCTCGAAGCGGGCCGTAAAGTGCCTCAGAACGCGCGGGGCGGACGTGATGCGGTAGCCGGGGAGCGACGCGGCGTTCCGCGCGACCTCGAGCACGACCTCGGCGACGTAATCCACGTGCGACTGCGTGTAAACGCGGCGCGGGAACGCGAGGCGCACGAGGTCCATCGGTCCGGGCTCCTCGCGTCCGTCCGGCTTCAGCCCGAACATGACGGTCCCGATCTCGACGCCGCGGATGCCGCCCGTCTCGTAGAGAGCGTTCGCGAGCGCGATCCCGGGGTACTTCACGGGCGGGATGCGCGGGAGGAGGGCGCGCGCGTCGAGGTAGACGGCGTGGCCGCCCGGAGGCTTGATCATCGGGACGCCGCCGGCGTCGAGCTTCTCGGCGAGGTACTCGATCGAGCGGATGCGGTACTGAAGGTAGTGTTCCTCGACGACCTCGATGAGCCCCTGCGCGATCGCCTCGAGGTCGTACCCGGCGAGGCCGCCGTACGTCGGGAAGCCCTCCGTGAGGATCGTGAGGTTGCGCGCGTTCTCGGCCCACGCGTCGTCGTTCATCGCGAGGAAGCCGCCGATGTTCGCGAGGCCGTCCTTCTTCGCCGACATCGTGCAGCCGTCCGCGAGGGAGAACATCTCCTGCGCGATCGCCTTCGGCGTGCGGCCCTCCTGCCCCTTCTCGCGGCGCTTCACGAAGTACGCGTTCTCGGCGAAGCGGCACGCGTCGAGGAAGAAGGGCTTCTTGTACCTGTCGCACAGAGCGCGGACGCCGCGGAGGTTCTCGAGCGAGACGGGCTGGCCGCCGCCGGAGTTGTTCGTCACCGTCACCATGACGAGCGGCACGCGTGCGCCGTCTTCGGCGAGCGTCTTCTCGAGCGCCGCGAGGTCGATGTTCCCCTTGAAGGGGTGGAGGAGCGAGGGCACCCGGCCCTCGGCGATCACGAGATCGCGCGCCTCGGCGCCCTCGACCTCGATGTTCGCGCGCGTCGTGTCGAAGTGGTTGTTGTTCGGGACGACGTCGCCCTTCTTCAGGACCGTGTGGAACAGGATGCGCTCGGCCGCACGGCCCTGGTGCGTCGGGATCACGTGCTTGAAGCCCGTGAGGTCCTGGATGACGTCGCGGAAGCGGTAGAACGACCGGCTCCCCGCGTACGACTCGTCGCCCTGCATGAGGGCGCCCCACTGCGCGGCCGACATCGCGCCCGTGCCCGAGTCGGTGAGGAGATCGATCAGGACGTCCGCCGCGTGCAGGAGGAAGACGTTGTAGCCGGCCTCCGCGATCGCGCGGCGGCGGGTCTCGGGCGTCGTCTCCTTGACGGTCTCGACGGACTTGATGCGGAAAGGCTCGATGATCGTGCGGAAACCCATCGTCTTCGCAGGATAGCGCGGCCCGGCCCGGCGCGCCCGGCGCGCGCCATCGAAGCCGTCATGGCCGGCCCGAGGCCGGGGGGCTGCCCCGTCGGAGCTGAGCGCCTGAAAAAAGCCTGGAAATTCGCGGTGACTCGGGGCCCGGCGGGAGACCACCTTTCCCTCGTCCCGGACGGACGGAAAGGTCGCTCCCATGAGATCCCGGACGCGCGCGCTCCCGTTCCTCGCGGCTGCTCTCGGGGCTCTCGGACGAATTCCGGCGGTCCTGGCCGGCCTGCTCCTGTTCTCTCTGCGGGCCGCAGCGGGCACGGTTGCCGAGGTCTGCGCGCCCCGGCCCCCCGCCGGAGCCTGCTGGTCGGACTTCGCGGACGCACCCGTGGACGGGTTCGAGGTCGGCCGGGACAGCAACGTCTTCGCGGCGTACGCGCTGGACGCGCTGCGGCCCGAGTGCGCAGCCACCGCCGCGCGGCACCTCGAGCAGCGGCTGCGCGACACGCTGGACCTCTACGGCTGGACGGCGGACGGACCCGGCCCGCACGTGAAGGACCCGCGGAGCGGCAAGCCGGTGCACCCGTTCACGAGCTGGCTCGCGGGAACGGCCGTGACGCACGTCTTCAACGCGGCGTTCGAGCTGCGGCGCGCCGGCGTCGACGTGGACGACGGGCTCCTGCGGGCGGCAGCGGCGGTTTACGCGGAGATCCCGGTGCCGCAGGACCCGGACTGCGGGCTCGGGTCGCTGCCCTGGGCGAACAGCTGCATGGACGACTTCGCGCTCACGGCGAGCGGCCACGCGTGGGTCGCGGCGTACGAGGTCGCCGCCGGACGCGATGGCGGCGCGTGGGCGAAGCGGGCGCGGCGGTACGTGGCCGAAGCGCTGAGCCCGATGTCAGACCACGGCGGCGGGCCGTGCTTCTTCGCGCTCGAGACGCTCGAGGACGGCACGCACCGGGCGAAGTGCGACGAGCCCGGCGCGACGGCAACGGTGATGGGCGCCGACCACGGGCGCGAGAACCCGGGGTACGGCCTGGGCCTGATGACGAGCGTCGCGAGCGCGTGCGCGGCCCTGTTCTTCGCCGGGGCCCGGTGCGAGTTCACAAAAGACGAGTCGGCCGTCGCCCGCGACCTGTTCCGGCACGCGCAGGCGAAGGCGAGTCCCGACGGCGCCACCTTCGCCGCCGCCGGTCCCGGCGGCTGCATCGACTTCACGGATCCCGACGGCGCGCGCAAGCCGTGCTCGGACGAGGACACGCTCATCTGGAGCGGCGGCGGCTACCGGCCCTCGGATTTCCCGGTCTCGTTCTTCTACGGGAAGCGGGGCGTGACGGGGATGGAGCCTGCGCCGGCGTTCGCGTTCGACCGCTACTGCGAGCCCCGCACCGGCGCTGGCCCGGGCGACTTCTGGGGCCTGAACCGCCGGGCTGTTCTACGAGCGCCTCGCGTGGCGGATCTTCGAGTGAGCGTTTTCGAAAACCCCTGCAAATCCGGTGAGATCGGGCGGTTTCCGGGCGCTACGTTCCGGGCGTCCCCCAACGGACGGAAAGGCAGGAACCCCATGAAGAACCGCACGAGCCTCGTTCGCCTTCGTCGCCGCGGCTGCGGCGACGCTGTGTCTCGCCATTGGCCCGGCCGCCTCCGCGGACGGGCCGAAGCCCGTCAAAGCGATGACGTGGAATCTCTTTTTCGGCTTCGACGACGCACCGGTCGTCGCGGCGGCGATGTCCGGCGACCCGGCGCTCGTCGTCCAGGCGGCGACGGAGGCGTGGCGCCAGGTCCACGCGACGGACTTCCACAAGCGGGTCCGCGACATCGCGCTGAGAGTCCGCCTCGAGACGCCGGACCTCATCAGTGTCCAGGAGGCGGTCAAATACACGCAGATCGGTCCTACGGGCTCGATCATCGAGACGCTCGACCACCTCGAGATCCTCGTCGTGGCGCTGCACGACATCGGCATGGACTACGAGGTCGTCTCGTCCGTCGACACGACGGCGATCGACCTGCCGGTTCTCGACGCGGGCGGGAACCTCACGACGGTCTCGCTCCAGGACCGGAGCGCGATCCTCTTCCGCAAAGGGCACGGGGTCTCGGTGTCGAACCCACAGAGCGGAATCTTCCGGTACATCCTCGGGCCGCCGGACTTCCCGTTCACGCTCGCGCAGGGGTGGGCGTCCGTCGACGTCGCGGCCTCCGGGAAACGGTTCCGCTTCGTCGCGGCGCACCTCGAGGACGCGTCGGCGGACCCGGCGGCCCTCACGGAGCTCCAGGAAGCGCAGGCGATGGAACTCGTGAACATTCACCTCGCGTCCGGCCTGCCGGTCGTCTTCGCGGGCGACTTCAACACGGACGGCTTCCGCAAGTGGCCCACGTACAAGCTCCTCACGCAGGACCTCGGCCTGACCGACGCGTGGACGGCCGTGAACCGCGGCAAGCCCGGCCTCACGTGGGGCGAGTCGCCGGACCTCCTGAACCCGGTCCCGCGCCTGACGCAGCGCCTCGACCTCGTCCTCTTCTCGGGCGCCTTCCGCGTGACGGACGCCGACGTCGTCGGCGCCACGCTCCTCGACCGCATTCCGGCCCGCATGTGGCCGTCCGACCACGCCGGCGTCGTCGTGACGTTCGTCCCGTGAACCTCCGCTGAGTCGCGGGGGGCGGCGCGGCCCCCCGCGCGTGTGGGACGATGGCGCTCTCCGGAGGTGACCGTGACCGCCCACCGCCAGCGCCGCGTCCCGATCGTTTCGTCCCTCCTCGTCCTCGCCGCGGCGCTCGCCACGCGCGACGCCGCGGCGCAGCCGTTTTCCCCGTCCCTTTTCGGCGAGCTCCACTGGCGGATGATCGGCCCGTTCCGCGGCGGCCGGACCGTCGCCGCCTCGGGCGTCCCCGGCAACACGAACGTCTTCTACATGGCGCCGAACAACGGCGGCGTCTGGAAGACGACGGACGCGGGGCGCACGTGGCGCCCGATCTTCGACTCGCAGCCCACCGGGTCGATCGGCGCGCTCGCGGTCTCGTGGTCGCGGCCGGACCGCGTCTGGGTCGGGAGCGGCGAGGGCCTCCAGCGGCCCGACCTCTCGGTCGGCGACGGGATGTACCGCTCCGACGACGCGGGCCGCTCGTGGACGAAGATCGGGCTCGAGGACGCGCAGCAGATCGCGGCGATCGCGGCGGACCCGAAGGACGCGGACCGCGCGTTCGTCGCCGTCCTCGGACACCCGTACGGCCCGAACGCGACGCGAGGCATCTTCCGGACGAAGGACGCCGGGAAGACGTGGGAGAAGGTCCTCTACCGGGACGCCGACACGGGCGGCTCCGCCGTGGCGCTCGACCCGAAGAACCCCGACACAGTCTACGCGGCGCTCTGGTCGGCGCGGCAGGGCCCGTGGGAGAACGGGGAGTGGGAAGGGCCGGGCACCGGCCTCTACAAGTCCACGGACGGCGGGACGACGTGGCGCATGATCGGGAAGGGCCTGCCCGCGTTCGCGGCCGGCGGCGGGCGTATCGGCTTCGGGATTGCGCCGTCCGATCCGAACCGGATCTACGCGACCGTGGACGGCCGGAGCGAGGAGAGGTCCGAGGGCGGCATCTTCGTCTCGGACGACGCGGGCGAGACGTTCGCAAAGGTCAACGGCGAAAGGCGCCTCTGGGGGCGCGGCGACGATTTCGCCGAGATCAAGGTCCACCCGTGGTCGAAGGACGTCGTCTGGATCGCGAACACGTCCACGTACCGGTCGAAGGACGGCGGGAAGACGTTCGAGCCCGTGCGCGGCGCGCCCGGCGGCGACGACTTCCACACGATCTGGTTCCACCCCGAGAACCCCGACGTGATCCTCCTCGCGGCGGACCAGGGCGTCGTGATCTCCATGAACGGCGGCGCGACGTGGTCGAGCTGGTACAACCAGCCGACCGCGCAGCTCTACCACGTCTCGACGGACGACCGCTTCCCGTACTGGGTGTACGGCGGCCAGCAGGAGAGCGGCTCGGCGGGCGTCGCGAGCCGCGGCGACGACGGCGCGATCACGTCGCGCGACTGGCACCCGGTCGCCGCCGAGGAGTACGGATACGTCGCGCCCGACCCGAAAGACCCCGACGTCGTGTACGGCGGCAAGCTCACGCGGTATCGCCACTCGACGGAGGAGATGCAGGACGTCTCGCCCGCGCCGCTGCGCGGGACGTATCGTTTCCTGCGCACCGAGCCCGTCGTCTTCTCGCACGTCGACCCGCGCGTCCTCTACTACGCGGGCAACGTCGTCTTTCGGACCGCGGACGGCGGCCGGCACTGGGACGTCATCAGCCCGGACCTCTCGCGCGAGAAGCCCGCGGTGCCCGAGTCCATCGGCGTCTTCCGGACGAAGGACCTCGAGACGATGAAGCGCCGCGGCGTCGTCTACACGCTCGCCCCCGCCTACCATGATGCCGCGGCGATCTGGGCCGGAACGGACGACGGCCTCATCCACCGCACCGCCGACGGCGGGAAGACGTGGGCCGACGTCACGCCGCCGTCGCTCACGGCCTGGAGCAAGGTGTCGATGATCGAGGCGTCGCCGCACGACGACCTCACGGCGTACGCGGCCATCAACCGGATCCGCCTCGACGACATGAAGCCGCACGTCCTGAGAACGCACGACGGCGGGAAATCCTGGGTCGAGATCGTGCACGGCCTCCCGGACGACCCCGTCAACGCCGTCCGGGAGGATCCCGTCCGCAAGGGTCTTCTCTATGCCGCGACCGAGCGCATGGTCTGCGTCTCGTTCGACGACGGGGAGAACTGGCAGCCGCTGCGCCTCAACATGCCCGCGACCTCCGTTCGCGACCTCGTCGTCAAGGGCGACGACCTCGTGATCGGAACGCACGGCCGCTCGTTCTGGATCCTCGACGACGTCACGCCGCTCCGGCAGATGACGGCGGAAATCGCCGCGGCGAAAGCGCACCTCTTCGAGCCGGAAAAGGCGTTCCGCATCCGCAGGAACCACTGGACGGACACGCCCGTGCCCGTCGAGGAGCCCGTGGGCGAGAACCCGCCCGACGGCGCGATCCTCGACTATCTCCTGGGCCCCGCGCCCGCATCTGAGGTCTCACTCGAGATCCGCGACGCCGCGGGCGCCCTCGTCCGCCGGTACGCGAGCGACGACAAACCCGAGCCGCTCGTCGAGCCGCTCATCGTCACCGCCGACTGGGCGCGCCCGGCGCTCGTCCTGCCGAAGACCCCGGGGCTGCATCGCTGGGTGTGGGACCTCCGGTACGCGGCGCCGCCGGCGACGTCGCGCGAGTATCCAATCTCCGCGATCCCGCACCGCACGCCGCCGGAGCCGGAGGGCCCGCTCGTCCTGCCCGGAACGTACACGGTCGCGCTGACGGTAAACGGAAATACGCTCACGCGGACGCTGACGGTCGCAATGGACCCGCGCGTCAAGGCGACGGTCGCCGACCTCGCCGCGCAGCACGCCGCCGCCCGCCGGCTCGCGGCAGACCTTGCGAGCCTCGAGGGCGCGCGGAAGAAAGGCGCAGACGGAAGGAAGGCCGACGGGCTGGAGCGGAGACTCACGCGCCTCTACGGAATGGTGCAGGAGTCCGACGACGCGCCGACGCCGCAGGTCGAGGAGGCGGTGGCCAGGACGGAGAAGGAGCTGGCGGACCTCGCGGCTCCGAAGGCGGAAAAAGGGAGCGGGAAGTCGAAGACGCCTTGAGGAGCGAGGACAGAGAGGGAGCGCGCTGCGCGCGCCCTTCTTCGAAGAAGGAGAACGGGGCGGAGCGGTTCAGCCGTTCAATGTCAGGACGGCTCTCGCGATCTCGCGGCCGTCGGCCACCCTCACGAGCGTGACCCGTCGCGCGCCCGCGGCCTCATCCGAGCGCCCTTCGAGGAAATCCCCTTCGAACGCTTCCCCGCGGAACTCGGCCTCCAGGTCGAACGGCGGCGGCGTCCCGGGGAGCGCCTCGAGGAGCGCGCGGAAGACCGCGACGTTGTTCGCGTGCGTGTTCAGGTCGAGGTCGAAGCGCCCGACGCGCGTCGCGGGCCCGCGGACGGCCGCATCGCCCGGCGCGGGGAGAGGCTCGAACCCGTCGGGGATCACGCGGGGCGGCGTCCCCGCCGCGATCGCCTCGATCTCCGGCGGCTGCCGGAGCGGCCGCTTCGACGGCACGGCGACGAGGAGCCACGCCGACGTCGCCTCGGCAAGGAGGGTCCCGTCGGCCCGCGTCGCGCGGAACTCGCGGAGGGCGAAGACGCGGGCGACGCCCGAGGGCCACGTCTCGACGGCGACGTCCTCGCGCCAGGAGGGGAGCGCGTGGAGGCGGAGGTGGTGGCGCGAGAGAACCCACGTCCTGCCCTGAGCGAGGAGCGCGTCGGAGCCCCAGCCGAGCGACGTCGCGCTGTTTCCCGCGGCTTCCTGGAAGAGGTCGAGAAGGGCGGTCAGGCGCATGACGCCGCCCGGGCCGACCTCGCCGGCCCTCACGCGGAACGTCTCGCGGTGGACCGCGCTCACGGCGTGGCGGCCGGCGGGACCTGTGCGCGCGCGAGCGCGCGGCGCTTCTCGTAGGCCTCGCGGGCGACGGCGACGTCCTCGAGGAACCAGCCGAGCTCGGAGAGGAGGAGCGCCTGCGGCCCGTCCACGAGCGCCTTGGCGGGGTGCGGGTGGAAGTCCACGAGGACCATGTTCGCGCCGGCCGCGACGCCCTGCGCCGTGACGTGCATGAGGTCCGGGATCCCGTCCGGCGATCTCTCGCGCGAGCCGACGGAGTGCGACGGGTCGATGCAGACGGGGAGGCGCGTGAGGCGCTTGATGACGGGCACGTGCGCGAAGTCCACGAGGTTGCGGTGCGGGTCGCCGAGGTTCGTCTTGACGCCGCGCAGGCCGAAGACGATCTGCGAGTTGCCCTCGGACGCGAGGTACTCGGCGGCGTTCAGCGACTCGTTGAGCGTGATCCCGAACCCCCGCTTGACGAGCACGGGAAAGACGCTCTGGCGGCCGACCGTCTTCAGGAGCTCGAAGTTCTGGATGTTGCGCGTGCCGATCTGGAGCATCACGCCCGTCGGGCGCCCGGTCTTCTCGAGGCACTCGGCGATCTCGTCGATGTGGCTCTCGTGCGTGATCTCCATCGCGATCACGCGGATGCCGTGCGTTCCCGCCTTCTCGAAGACCCACGGCAGGCAGCCCTTCCCGTGGCCCTGGAACGCGTACGGGTTCGTCCGCGGCTTGTAGGCGCCCATCCTCGTCGTCGTCCGGCCGAAGGACGCGAGGGCGGAGAACATCGCGTCGGCGTTCTCGGGCGTGTCCACGGCGCAGAGCCCCGCGAAGACGTGCAGGTTGTCCTGCGAAAACTCGACGCCGTTGTACGTGAACCCGCTCGCGCGCCGGTCGTCCCTGTGGCGCCCGATGACGCGGTATTCCTGCGAGACGCGCACGACGCGCTCGACGCCCGGCAGGACGGCGACGTCCTCGACGGCAAGGCGGTGCGTGTCCCCGATGAGGTAGACCTCCGTGACGGTCTTCTCGGCGCCGCGGACCTTGTGGACCTTGACCTCGATGCCGGGCAGGCGCGAAAGGGCGTCCAGGAGGTCCTTTTCGGCCGCGGCGTTCTTCGCGGTCGCCTCGTCGACGAGGACGATCACGGCGTAGCCTCGGGGAGGCGGTCGACGCGCCCCTTTTTCGTCGTGCGCGCGGGGTACGAGCCGAGGACCCGGAGGTACGGACACTCGCCCGCGAGCGCGGCGATCGCGCGCGAGGCCGTGTCCTCGCCGGCCGCGCCCTCGAAGTCCACGTAGAAGAGGTACTCCCACGGATGCCGCGGCACAGGGCGTGACTCGAGCTTCGTGAGGTTGAGTCCGTGCGCGTCGAGGACGTTGAGGCAGTGCGCGAGCGCACCGTGCCGGTGCGGCGTCGAGAAGACGAGCGAGGTCTTCGCGGGGATCCGCGGGTCGAGGGCGATCGGGATCGCCGACACGACGACGAAGCGCGTCCAGTTTTCCTCCTGGTCCGCGAGGTCGCGCGCGAGGACTGTCAGGCCGTGGAGGGCGCCCGCCTCTTCCGAGGCGATCGCGGCCAGCGTGGGGTCGCCGGACTCGCGGACGAAGTGCGCGGCCTCGGCGGTGTCGACGTACGGCACCGGGGTCGCGCCGGGGAGCTGCGCGAGGAAGCGCCCGCACTGCGCGAGCGCCTGCGGGTGCGAGGCGACGCGCCGGATCCCCTCGAGCGGCGCGCCGGGAAGCGCGAGGAGGCAGTGGCGCACCTCGAGGATCTCCTCGCCGACGATCTTCAGGTCCGTGTGCCGGATCAGGTCGTACGTCTCGTTGATCGAGCCCGCGGTCGTGTTCTCGATCGGCAGGAGCGCGTAGCCCGCGTCGCCCCGCTCGGCCTCGGCGAGCGCGAGGGCGAACGTCGGGAAGCCGGCGAACACGGTCGCGGCCGAGCCGAAGTACTTGCGCGCGGCGATGTGGCTGTACGCGCCCTCGGCGCCCTGGAACGCGACGCGGTGCGCGTTCCCGAGGGAGCGCTCGGCCGCCTTGCGGTCGAGGAGTGCCTCCTCCTGTGCCTTGACGGACATCGCGATGACCTCGCGGAAAATCTCCGTCGTGCGGAAGGCGTCGAGGCCGAGCTCGCGGGCGCGGGCCTCGACCTGCGCGAGCAGGGCCGACTCGCGCTCGTGGTCGCGCAGGAACGGGACGCCCGTCTTCTTGAGCCGCACGACCTCGGAGACGAACCTCAGGCGCAGCGCCAGCGTCTCGAGGAGCTGGCGGTCCGTCTCGTCGATCCGCCGCCTCAGGTCGTCGAGCGTCTCCATGGAGCCGGCGATGTTACGGGATCTTGACTTCCGGCCGCCGGGGCGCGGCTTTTCCGGCGGCCCGTTCGGCGTGCGGCGCCCGCTGCGCGTCCTGGCGTTCAAGCTCGGCCTCGACGAGCGGCAGACGGAGCGGCTCGCCGCGATCCTCGACGAGCTCAAGACCGAGCGCGCGCAGGCGGCGGTCGACCACCGGCGGATGACCGCCGCGATGGCCGATCTCTTCGGCGCGGAGGCGTTCGACGGCGCGAAGGCCGCGGAGGCGGCCCGGGCGCGCGTCGCCGCCGCCGAGAGGCTCGCCGCCCTGCAGGCCAAGGCGCTCGAGCGCGTCCACGCGCTCCTCGACGAGGAGCAGCGGAAGACGTTCGCGTACCTCCTCCGCACCGGCGTCCTCGCCATCTAGCCCCCAGATCTTCCGAGTCCGCAGGGGCCGCCGCCTCGGGAGGCGGCCCCTTTCTGCTATTCTTCGCGGTCCGATCGAGTGCGGTGGGAGTAGCTCAGTCGGTAGAGCGTCGGATTGTGGTTCCGAATGTCGCGGGTTCGACCCCCGTCTTCCACCCCAGTTTTTCCCGCCTCGGATGCGCCCGTAGCTCAGCTGGATAGAGCGTCAGACTCCGGATCTGAAGGCCAGGCGTTCGAATCGCCTCGGGCGCACCACCCTCCTCCTTGGCCCCCGATCTCCTTGCGGCGGCCGCGGCGCGGACCTAGCTTCGCTGAGGACGTGAGTCTCCCCGACCCGCTTCGGAGTCGGAAGGGAGGGGCCATGACACGCGACGTTCTCCAGGAACGCGAGCGCGGCGCCGAGGCCCAGTGGGCCCGGCAGCGCGACGAGGAACTGATCCAAAAGCTCCGCGAACGCGCGAAGCTCGACGAGATTTCGAGACTTCTCGCGCGAAAGCTGCGTCTCGACGACCCCGATCTTCGGCGCCGCCTTCTCGATCTCGGGCTGACGCACGACACGGGGCCGGCGCTTTTCCTGGCTCCGCTCGTCGCGGTCGCCTGGGCCGACGGAAAGGTCACGCGGCGCGAGCGGGAGGCGATCCTCGGCGTGGCGTCCGCGCGCGGCGTCGTGCCCGGCTCGCCCGTCCACACCCTGCTCCTGACGTGGTTCGAGACGTCGCCGGGGGAGAATCTCTACGACGCTGCCCTCGAGGTCCTCAAGGCGGGAATCTCGGTTCTCCCGGACGCGGAGCGCACGCAGCGCGTGGAAGCTTACGCGGCGTCCTTCCGCCGCGTGGCGGAGGCGTCGGGAGGAGGTCTCGGCCGCGTGTTCAACCGCGCGAGCGCCGTCTCGCCGGAAGAAGAGGCGCTCATCGAACGGATGGTCGCCGCGCTCCGGGGTTAGTGTCCGACCTCAGCCGAAGTTGCTCGCCACCATGATGCAGGCTTCGTAGACGGTCTTGAAGGGCGCCCCGGCGGCGACGGCGAGCGCGTCGTCGTCATAGCTCCCGTCCTGCAGCCACACCGCCGGAAGCCCGAGGCGAGCGGCCTCCTCGAGGACTTTTCGCGTGACGGACGGTGGCGTGACGACGTCGACGAGGTGGACGGGGCCGGGGACCGACGCGAGGTCCGGGAACGCGGGCAGGCCCGCGATCTCCTTCTCCCGCGGGTTCACCGGCAGGACCGTGTAGCCCTTCGCGGCGAGGTTCCTCACGATCACGTTGCCGTACTTGGACGGGTCGTTGCTCGCGCCGACGACGGCGATGCGCGTCGCGCTCGACTTGTCTCGCAGGATCTCGAAGACCTCGGGCGGATGGGGATCGGGACGGGCCACGGAACCTCCTCGGGCGGAGCGCGGGCGCTGCGGACCCGATTGTGCCTCAACCGGAGCGGCTCAGAGCGGCTGAAACCGCGTGCCTTGGGGGAAGTCGAGACCGAAGCTCTCGCGGAGAAGCGCGAGAAGCGCGTCGCCCTCCGGCGCCGGTGTTTCGACGGGCGTCTCGCCCGGGCGCATGGTCTGGAGAACGGCGCCGCGCAACGCGAGGGCACCGGAACGCGACGTCTTCTGCACGACGGGGATCTTCGTGAACATGGAGTTCGGGTGCGTAGACGTGTAGTAGTTCGCGACCGCGTAGTCGAACGGGAGCTGCGGCTCGAGCGTGAAACCGTAGAGGTCGCGCCAGCCGGACGGTCCCGCGTTCTGCAGGACGCGCTCACGGCCATCGGCGACGACGCGAAAGCGCCACTCCCCCTGCGCGACCTCTCCCGCCGGCTCGAGTGGCAGCGGCTCCAACGGCCCCCCTCCGCCAAAGCCGACGTCGCAGAGCCAGTTCCGGCCACTTGCCGCGACGGAGAGCAGCATGTGCGTCCGCGGGCCGTCCGTGCGGCCGCCGAGCCTTACGCGCGCCCCGAGAAACGCGATCGGAAAGCCGAGGGCGGTCAGCGCGGCGGCGAAGAGCGTGTTCTGCTCGAAGCAGTAGCCGCCGCGGCGGGCCGCGACGAGCTTGGCCTCGAGGGACGGGAGATCGAGGCTGATCCCGCGCCCGAGGAGGATGTCGAGATTCTCGAACGGGATCGCGCCGGCGTGTGCGCGGTGCACCGCGGCAAGGCCCTCGGCCGTCGCGGGCGGGGCGACGTCGAGGCCGATGCGGCGGAGGTACGCAGGGAGATCGGCGAGGGAGGCCATGACGATCCGCGGCAAATCGTACCAACGGACGCGTGGCGTGGGGCTCCGAGGGCCACGGGCTACGATGAGCACGATGCCGCGCCCTCCCGACACCTCGCCCGCCGCCGCCGCCCTGCGCGGCAACCCGTACTCGAGCCTGCTCGGGCGGATGGCGACGCATCGGGGCGAGGTCTTTCCGCTCCACGTCGGCGACACGTGGCGCAGCGCCCCCGCGGGCTGCCGGCCCGAGGAACTGCCGCCCGGCCTCCCGGGGATCAACCGGTACACGGACGTCTGGGGGCTGCCCGAATTGCGCGACGCCATCGCGGCGCACGCGACCGCGCAGACGGGCGTTCCCGTCGCGCGCGCGAACGTCCTCGTCACCGGCGGCGCGACGGCCGGACTCATGGCGACGGTGGCCGCGCTCGCGGCTCCCGGCGACGAGGTCCTCCTCCTCGGCCCCCGCTGGCCGCTCATCGAGGGGCACGTCCGTCTCGCGGGGGCGACGCCCGTCGAGGTTTCTCTCTTCACCGGCGACCTCTCTCCGGACGGTGCCGCCGCGGCGGTGCGCGCGCGGATCACGGAAAAGACGGCGGCGATCTACCTCAACACGCCGAGCAACCCGACGGGCCGTGTCCTGCCGCCGGCGACCGTCGACGCGCTCGCGCGCGTCGCGCGCGAGGCGAGTCTCTGGATCATCGCGGACGAGGTCTACGAGCTCTACGTCTACGAAGGGACGCACCGGCCCGCGTACGCCGCGGCGCCCGAGCGCACGATCGCGGCCCACTCGCTCTCGAAGGCGTGGGGCCTCGCGGGCGCGCGCTGCGGCTGGCTCGTGGGTCCGGAGCCGGCCCTCGCCGAGATCGTGAAGATCGGAGCGCACACGATCTACTCGGCGCCGACGGCGTCGCAGCACGCTGCGCTCCGCATCCTCGCGGGCGGCGGCGACGCGTGGGTTGCCGAAGCGCGCGCCGAGTACGCGGCGACCGGGCGCGAAGCCGCGCGCCGGCTCGGCCTCCCGGCGCCGGAAGGCGGGACCTTTCTCTTCCTCGACGTCGCCGAGGCGCTCGACGGACGCGGGCTCGCGGGACTTCTCGAGGACGTGGCACACGAGGGCCTCTTCCTCGCGCCCGGCCCGAGCTTCGGCCCGTACCCCACGCACGTGAGGCTCTGCTACACCGCGGTCGCACCCGACGCGGCCCTGCGCGGCGTGGACGTGCTGGCGAAGCGCCTCGGGCGCTGACGGAAGAACGGAAGAGAAGACCGAAGAGAGGAATTTCTCAGAGGGTGAAGAGGGGAAAAGCGCGCCCAGGGGTCCCTCGGGCGAAGGGCGCTCCGGCGCGGGCCTCCTCTTAAACCATTCTAAGAAATTATCTTCTGGCGATCTGCGCTGAGCAGACTCACATTGGGGAATAGCCGGCGAATGCGCGGCGTTGAGGTGTTCATGACGGAAACTTTGACCCTTCCTGTCCTTCCACTCCGCAACGCCGTCCTCTTTCCGGGCGTCGCGACGCCGATCTCCGCGGGGCGCGGCGGAACGGTGCGCGCGATCGAGGCCGCGCTGCGCGCGGGCGGCGACGCACTCGTCTTCGCGGTCGCGCAGCGCGAGGACGTCGAGCGGGTCACGCCGGAGGGCCTCTTCACGATCGGCACGATCGCGAAGGTGAGCTCGGTCCAGCGCGGCCTCGGCGGGATGCGCCTCCTCCTCGAGGGGCAGCGCCGCGGCATCGCGATGCGCGTGACCGAGAAGAAGGGCGGGATGCTGGAGGCCGTCGTCGTCGCGGCGGCCGAGATGGCGCCGCCCGATGTCAAGGACCCCGTCTTCCTGGCGCTCCACAAGGAGGCGCGCGAGCGCGCCGCCGAGCTGGGCGAGAAGATGGGCCTCCCCGAAGAGGCCGTCGAGCAGTTCCTGGAACAGGCCGAAGAGCCGGGCCGCCTCGCGGACCTCGTCGCCGGCTACATCGACATCCCGACGGCCGACCGCCAGCAGCTCCTCGAGACGCTGTCCGTCGAGGACCGCCTGCGGCGCGTTCTCGTCGCCGTGCAACGGCAGATCGGCGTCCTCTCCGCCCAGGAGGACATCAAGTCCAAGGTGAAGGAGCAGATCGGGGACCGCCAGCGCGAGATGCTCCTGCGCGAGCAGTTGCGCGCCATCCAGAAGGAGCTCGGCGAGGGCGAGGGCAAGGACGCCGCGGACCTCGAGGAGCTGAAGAAGAAGCTCGCCGAGCACCCGCTCCCCGAGGACGTGCGCAAGGAAGTCGACCGCGAGCTCGGGCGCCTCGAGCGCATCGGCCGCGAGTCGATGGAGTCCCAGGTCATCCGCACGTTCCTCGAGAACGTGGCCGAGCTGCCGTGGGGCGTGCGCAGCGAGGACAAGCTCGACGTCAAGGAGGCGGCCCGCATCCTCGACGAGGATCACTACGCTCTCGGCGACGTCAAGGACCGCATCCTCGAGTTCCTCGCCGTCCGCCAGATGCGCGCGAAGGCGGAGAAGGCCGAAGCCCCGGCGGCCGCGGGCACGGAGCCGGCTCCGAAGAAGGAGGTCTCGACCGGCAAGGGCCGCATCCTCCTGTTCGTCGGCCCGCCGGGCGTCGGAAAGACGTCGATCGCGAAGTCCATCGCGCGCGCGATGGGCCGCAAGTACGTCCGCATCTCGCTCGGCGGCGCGCGCGACGAGGCCGACATCCGCGGCCACCGGCGCACGTACGTGGGCGCGATGCCCGGGCGCATCGTGAAAGGCCTCAAGCAGGCGGGCACGAAGAACCCGGTCTTCCTTCTCGACGAGCTCGACAAGCTCGGCGTGTCGTTCCAGGGCGACCCCGCGAGCGCCCTCCTCGAGGTCCTCGACCCGGCCCAGAACGACTCGTTCACGGACAACTACCTCGGCGTGCCGTTCGACCTCTCCGAGGTCCTCTTCATCGCGACCGCGAACTTCATCCAGAACATCCCGGGGCCGCTTCTCGACCGCCTCGAGGTCGTCGAGTTCTCGGGCTACACGGAGCGCGAGAAGCTCGCGATCGCGCGGCAGTACCTCGTCCCCCGCCAGCTCGCCGAGAACGGCCTCACGGCCGCCCAGCTCGCGCTCACGGACGCGGCGATCGCCGAGATCGTCACGAGCTACACGCGGGAGGCGGGCGTCCGCCAGCTCGAGCGCGAGATCGGCAAGCTCGCGCGCAAGGTCGCGCGGAAGATCGCGGCGGACGACGTCGCGACGGTCGCGGTCGAGGCCGCCGACGTCTTTCCGCTTCTCGGCAAGAAGCGCGTCCACCCCGAGAAAAAGGTCGTCGGGGACCAGGTAGGCCTCGCGACGGGCATGTACTACACGCCGGCGGGCGGCGACATCATGTTCATCGAGGCGATGCTCATGAAGGGCAAGGGCGAGGTCGTCCTCACGGGCCAGCTCGGCGACGTCATGAAGGAGTCGGCCCGCGCCGCGTGGACGTACGCGCGCTCGCACGCCGCCGAGCTCGGCATTTCGGACGAGGCGTTCGAGCGGGACCTCCACATCCACGTGCCGGCGGGCGCGATCCCGAAGGACGGGCCGTCCGCGGGCATCGCGATGGCGACCGCGATCGTGTCGGCGCTCTCACGGGTGCCGGCCCGCCACGACATCGCGATGACGGGCGAGGTCACGCTCTCGGGGCGCGTCCTTCCGATCGGCGGCCTCAAGGAGAAGATCCTCGGCGCCGTGCGCGCGGGCATCCGGACGGTCGTCCTGCCGAAGGACAACGAGCCGGACCTCGCGGACCTGCCGAAGGAGGTCCGCGACGCCCTCGAGGTCCACCCCGTGGACGGGCTCGGCGAGGCGCTCGCGGTCACGCTGCGTGGCGCGAGCTTCCGCGGCGGGCACTTCATCCTCCGGGACGGGGACGCGCCGGCGGACGGCACTCCGGCGCACTGAAGGGGCCGGGGCGCGGCGGAGCGCCGCGCCTCAGGCGTGCGCGGAGAAGAACGCGCGGTACCGGGCGGCGACCCTGCGGAGCGTCGCGGGGTCGCCCGGCCCGAAGGGCAGGACGTAGAACGCGCGGTAAAGCTCCTTCTTGAACGCCGTCGGAAGCGGCAACGCCGAGACGCGGCGCCACGTCTTCAGGGCCGCCGCTCGGACCGGCATGAGGCGGCCGACCGGGCGGATGCCGCGCGCGAGGACGATCGGCGTGCCGAGCGGCCCCCGGAGGAACTCCTTCCAGACGAAACGGGAGAAGCGCGGGCTCTTCATGAGCCTGAGAATACCGCGAAGGATCAGGGGGCGGCCCGGGGCGAAAAAAAGGCCGCCCATCGGGGCGGCCGGCAGGAGGTTGGAAGTGCGTCAACCCGGCTATCGCACGCTCCATGCCAGCCATTTCGCGCCGAATCGGCACCCCCCGGGCGGAACGGTGACCCTCAGGCCTCGAGGACGATGTCGAAACGCTCGTGGTGGAGGTGCTCGTCGCTCTGGACGTGGATCGGCATGCCGATCCGCTCCTCGAGCTCCTCGACGAGCCGGCGCTCCTCGCCGACGAGCGACCGGTAGACCTCCGGGTGGACGCGGAGCATGAGCGAGTGGGCCTCGCCTTCCTCGACGCGTTTGGCGATCTCCCGGCGGATCTCGAGGACGATCGTCGGGACGCTCTTCGTCCGGCCCGAGCCCGCGCAGTACGGACACGGCATCGTGAGGGCGCGCTCGAGGCTCTGGCGCTGGCGCTTGCGCGTGATCTCGACGAGGCCGAACTCGGACACGGGGAGCATCCGGTTCTTCGAGCGGTCCTTCTTCAGCTCCGTCTCGAGCGTCTGGACGAGTTCCTGCCGGTGCCCCTCTTCCTCCATGTCGATGAAGTCGACGACGAGGAGGCCCCCGAGGTCGCGGAGCCGGATCTGCCGGACGATCTCCTGCACGGCCTCGAGGTTCGTCTTCACGACGGTCTCCTCGAGCCGCTTTTTCCCGACGAACTTGCCGGTGTTCACGTCGATGGCGACGAGGGCCTCGGTCTGGTTGATCACGATGTAGCCGCCGGACTTGAGCCAGACCTTCGACTTGAGGGCGTTCTCGATCTCGGTCTCGACGCCGTACTCCTCGAAGAGCGGCGTCGACTTGCGGTAGAGCTTCACCTTCGAGACGAGCGACGGCTGGACCTGGTCGAGGAACTCGACGATCCGCTGGTACTCCTCGTCGTCGTCGACCCAGAGCGTCACGAAGTCCGAGCCGAACACGTCGCGCGCGGCGCGGAGCGTCAGGTCGAGGTCGCGGTGGAGGAGGGACGGCGCGCCCGAGCGCTCGCCCTTCTTGCGGATCTGCTCCCAGAGCTTCGTGAGGTAACGCCGGTCGGCCGCGAACTCCTCGGGCGCGCGCCCCTCGCCCGCCGTCCTCACGATGTACCCGCCGGGCCCCTTCTTGAGCGCCGTGAGGATGTCCTTCAGGCGGTTTCGCTCGTCCTCGTTCTCGATGCGGCGCGAGACGCCGATGTGGTCGATCGTCGGCATGTAGACGAGCGTCCGACCCGGGAGCGTGACGTGCGTCGTGACGCGCACGCCCTTGTGCGCGATCTGGTCCTTCGTGACCTGGACGACGAGCTCCTGCCCCTCGCGAAGCAGCTCGTCGATCGACGGGAGGACGGGTCTGGGAATGCTTTCGTCCGGCACCGCGGAGCCGGGCTCCGGCCCGGGCGCGGCGGCGTCGAGCGGCGCGGACGCGGCGACGGCCGCCACGGCCGAGATCGCCTCGGCGGCGCCGCCCGAGCCGAAGGCGTCGAAGTCGTCGACCTCCTCGCCGACGTCCGCGACGTAGAGGAACGCGTCCTTCTCGAGCCCGACGTCGACGAACGCGGACTGCATCCCGGGCAGGACGCGCGTCACGCGGCCCTTGTAGATGTTCCCGACCGTACCGCGCTGCTTGCGGCGCTCGATCTGCACCTCGGCGACGCGCCCGTCCTCGAGGACGGAGATGCGCGTTTCGCGGTCGGACGCCGAGACGAGAAGCTCTTTCAGCACGGGGGGAGTGTACGCGGGGGAGCCCTCAGACGTTCACGTACCGGCGGTACGCGACCGAGAGGATGAGCCCGACCATGCACCACGTCGCGATGAGCGACGAGCCGCCGTACGAGAGGAACGGGAGCGTGATCCCGGTCGTCGGGAGGACGCCGACGTTCATCGAGACGTTCACGAAGAACTGTGCCGCGATGTTCACGATCAGGAGGAGGACGAGCATCGACCCGCCGCGGTCCCGCGCGTCCCGCGCGATCGCGAGCGCCCGCGCGATCAGGAACCCATACACTCCGAAGAGGACCGCGACGCCCACGAACCCCCATTCCTCGGCGAGCGCCGCGAAGATGAAGTCCGTGTGGCGGACCGGCAGGAAGCCCAGCCGGCTCTGCGTCCCCTGCTTCCAGCCCTTCCCGAGGATTCCGCCCGAGCCGATCGCAATCCGGGCCTGCCGCACCTGGTAGCCCGCGCCGCGCGCGGCGAGGTTCGGGTCGAGAAACGTCCGGATGCGGTCCTTCTGGTAGTCCTTCAGGAGAAACCACGAGCCGCCGACCGCGAGCGTCCCCGCGATGATGATCGTCGCCCACCAGCGGCCCCTCAGTCCGCCGAAGAAGAGAGCGGCGACGACAAACGGCATGAACGTGAGTCCGACCCCGAGGTCGGGCTGCAGGAGGACGAGGAGAACGGGGACGCCGACGGCCGCGGCGATCGCCGCGAGCGTGCGCGTCCGGAGGATGGGCCGGTCGTCGTTCTCGAGGATCCACGCGAGGAGGAGCGCGATCGAGATCCGCGCGAACTCGGAGGGCTGGAGCTGGAACCCGCCGCCGATCTTGATCCACGACCGCGCGCCCGCAATGCGCTTTCCGAAAATGGGCAGATACAGGAGGACGAGGAGCGTCAGCCCGTAGAGGCCGGGCGAGTACTGGAGGAGGATCCTGTAGTCGACGGCGAGGAAGACGCCCGCCGCGATGAGGCCGAGGACGGCGAACAGGACCTGCTTGCCGGCGAGGTCGGCGCGCGACGAGCCTGCGGTCGTGGAGACGACCATCACGATCCCGATCGCCGTGAGGGCGATCGCGAGGAAGAGGAGCCTGAGGTCGATCCGGCGGGGGAGGACTTCGGCGAGGCGCGACACGTCAGTTCGCGCCTGTCCGCGAGTCTCCCGCCTGCGCGACGACCGGCGGCGGCTGCGCCCTCCGCTTCGCGACCCAGTACTCGGCCATCTTCGCCGCGAGGGGCGCCGCGGCCGTGTTGCCGTGCTCGCCGTGCTCGGCGAAGACGACGACGACGATCTGCGGGTCGTCCTTCGGCGCGAACCCCATGAACCAGCCGTGGTCGCGCAGCTGCTCCGGAAGGAAATGGCCCATCCGGGCCTCCTTCTGCCCGACGACCTGCACGGAGCCCGTCTTGCCGCAGAGGTCGAGACCGGGAATGTGCACGCCGTAGGCAGTGCCCCCGGGCTGGTTCACGACGCGCCAGAGGCCGTCCACGATCACGTCGCGCGCGAGCCCCGCCCACGGAACGGACTCCGTGACCGCGGGCCTGTAGACGAAGCGCTCGCCCGTCCTCACGTTCTCGCCGATGTGGAAGAGGTGCGGCGTCGGGAGCGCGCCGTCTGCGTTCGCGATCCCGCAGAGCGCGCGTGCGAGCTGGAGGGCCGAGACGAGGACGGGCCCCTGCCCGATCGCGACGGAGATCGTCTCGCCCGCGTACCAGGGGTGCTTGCGCGCCGCGAGGCTCCACTCCGACGACGGGACGATCCCGGGCTTCTCGTGCGCGAGGTCGATACCGGTCGGGCGCCCGAACCCGAACGTCTTCGCCGCCTCGGCGATCGCGTCGATCCCGAGCCGCTTGCCCATCGTGTAGAAGTACGAGTCGCACGAGACCTGGAGCGCCGTTCCGAGGTCCACGCTCCCGTGTTTCCCGTGGCAGCGGAACGGGCGCCCGTAGAACGTGAGCCCTCCCGGGCAGAAGACGCGCTCCTTCGGGTCGATCCCGTGCTTGAGGATCGCGTACGCCATGAACGGCTTCCACGTCGAGCCGGGCGAATAGACGTTCTGGAGGACGCGGTCGTTGAGCGGGTGATTGGGATCCGTGAGGATCTCCTCCCACTCGGCGCGCGTCACGCGCCGCGTGAAGAGGTTTGGGTCGTACGCGGGCGCCGAGACGAGGGCGAGGACCTCTCCCGTCTTCGGGTCGAGCGCGACGGCCGAGCCCACCTTCCCGGCGAAGTAGTCCTCGGCGAGCTGCTGGAGCCCCGCGTCGATCGTGAGCTGGAGCGTGTTCCCCGGCAGCGGGTCGACGTGGCCGGACTCGCCGACCTCACGGCCGAACGAGTCGATCACGTACGAGCGCGACCCCGAGACGCCCGCGAGGAGATCCTGGTAGGAGGCCTCGACGCCCTGCTGGCCGATCGCTTCGCCGGGGCGCGGAATCGACTCGTCGCCCGGGCGCGCCTTCGCGCGCGCCGCGACCTGCTCGGCGGTCGCCTCGCCGAGCTGGCCGAGGAGGTGGGCCGCCACGCTCCCCTGCGTGTAGACGCGGCGCTGGGTCTTCTGGACGACGAGCTCCGGATGCTCGAGGGCGCGGGCCTGGACGGCGCCGACCTCGGCGATCGTGAGGTTCTCCTGGAGGACGACGGGGACGAAGTCGTAGTACGAGCGGTCGCGCTCGACGCGCCGCTTGAGCTCGTCGAGAGGCCGGTTGAAAAGGTCGGCGACGAAGCGGAGCGAGGCGTCGAGGTCCTTCGTCTCCCGGCGGTAGAGGAGGAGCGTGAACGACGGCTCGTTCTCGGCGAGGACGACGCCGTTGCGGTCGAGGATGAACCCGCGGGGGGCCGTGACGGGCACCTTGCGCAGGCGGTTGTTCTCGGCCTGGCGCTCGTAGTCCTCTCCGCGGAGGACCTGGTGCACCCAGTAGACGCCCGCGAGGAGGCCGAGGAGGCTCCACAGGATCCGCATCGCGACGTCGATGCGCGACAGCACGGGACGGCGGTCTTCACGCGCACTGGCCGGCATCAGGTCAGCCTCATGCGCTTGCGCGCCTCGCGGCGCTGGCGCCACGGGACGCGCGAGGCGGCGTAGAGGGCGCCGCCGACGAGGCCCGTCGTGACGGCGCGGGCGACGAGGAGCCACCCCGCGGGCGCGAGGACGTCCCCGCGGAGGACCCAGAGGAGAAACGTGAGCGTCGCGGCCTCCACGAGGACGGCCCCCGCGAGAAGCCCGCCGACGGCGAGCGGCTTCTCGACGACCGTGCGGGACCCGATCGTCGCGAGAAGGTAGCCCGTGAGGATCTTCGAGAACGCGTGCAGCCCGAGGAGTCCCTGCGGCCCCTGGAGCGCGTCCTCGAGGAGGCCGGCGGGGACGCCGGCGAGCAGCGCGGGAACCGTGCCCGCGCACCGGGCCATGTCCGCGACCACGAGGAGGAAGAAGTCGGGCGGCGCCGGGAGCCGGAGCGCGGCGAAGGCAAGCGTCGCGAGGACGGCGAGCGCGAGTCCGATCGTGACGCGGACGGCCTTCACCGGCGGTCCCCGGCGGACGGGCCGCCCTGCACGTCCGGGCGACGGACGGGCGGGAGCACGAAGACGATCGTCTCGCGCCGCGGGTCCGCCGCGGGCTCGAGCTGGATGTCCCAGAAGAGGGAGCTCTTGCGTGTCAGCACCGAGACCCGCCCGACCGGGAGCCCGTTCGGGTATACGCCGTCCGTGCCGGACGAGACGACGAGGTCATTCTTCTCGACGGGCTCGATCGTCGGAACGTACTCGACCGCGATCCCGCCCTGCCCGTCGCCCTTGGCGACCGCCGCGCGGGCGCCGCGCGGAAGCAGGACGCCGGCAGCAGCGGTCTTGTCCGAGAGGAGCTGGAGACGCGCCGTGCGCGGGCCGATCGCGATCACGCGCCCGACGAGACCGCCGGGCGCGACGACCACGCCGTCCACGCGGACGCCGTCGGAGGAGCCGCGGTCGAGGAGACCCGTCCGGAAGGGGCCCGACGACTCGATCGCGATGAGGCGCGCGGGCACGGTGCCGGCGGGCGGCGACGGCTGCGCGGCGAGAAGCTCGAGGAGGCGCGTCTTGTCGCTTTCGGCGTCGCGGAGCCTGAGGAGCTCGCCCTCGAGACGCTCGACCTCGGAGGAGAGCGCCCGGTTCGCCGCGAAGAGCGTCCGCCGCGAGGACGCCCACGTCGCGACGTCGGCCGCCCCGGCGCGCACCGACGTCACGGCGTCGACGAACGGCGATACGGCCGCGAGAAGCCACGTCTGGCCCGCCGTCCGCCCGCCGGGCCGCCGCACCTGGAGCGAGAGCCCGACGAGACAGAGCGAAAGGAGCACCGCGAGGAGCACTTCGGGGCGGCGGGCGACGGCGGACGGTGACGCCACGAGCGCCTAGTCGAGGCTGATCTTCCGCAGCAGGTCCACGTCCGCGAGCATCGCGCCTGTCCCGAGAGCGACCGACGAGAGCGGCTCCTCGGCCGTCGCGATCGGAAGGCCGGTCTCCTCGCGCAGGCGGCGGTCGAGGTTCTTCAGCATCGAGCCGCCTCCCGTCAGGACGATTCCCTTGTCCATGATGTCGGCCGAGAGCTCGGGCGGCGTCCTCTCGAGGGCCACGCGCACGGCGTCGACGATGATCGCCGACGGTCTCCGCGAGCGCCTCGCGGACCTCCGCGTCCGTGAGCGTGAGCGTCTTCGGAACGCCCTCGACGAGATCGCGGCCCTTGATCTCCATCGAGATCGGCTCGTCGAGCGGGTAGGCGGAGCCGATCTCGATCTTGATCTGCTCGGCCGTGCGCTCGCCGATCAGGAGGTTGTACTTGCGCTTGATGTACTGGATGATCGCCTCGTCCATCTCGTTGGACGCGACGCGCACGGACTTGCTGTAGACGATGCCGGCGAGCGAGATGACGGCGACGTCCGTCGTGCCGCCGCCGATGTCGACGATCATGTTGCCCGTCGGCTCGGTGATCGGGAGGCCGGCGCCGATCGCGGCCGCCATCGCCTGCTCGACGATGAAGACCTCGCTCGCGCCCGCGCGCAGGGCGGAGTCCTTCACGGCGCGCTTCTCGACCTGCGTGATGTCGGACGGGACGGAGATCACGATCCGCGGGCGCACGAAGAGCGAGCGGCCGTGCGCCTTCTTGATGAAGTAGTCGAGCATCCTCTCCGTGACCTCGAAGTCGGCGATGACGCCGTCCTTCATCGGCCGGATCGCGACGATGTTGCCGGGCGTCCGGCCGAGCATCTCCTTGGCGTCGCGCTGCCGACGGCCTCGACCGGTTCGTGATCCTGTTCACCGCGACGATCGACGGCTCGCGGACGACGATCCCGCGGCCCTCCGCGAACACGAGCGTGTTCGCCGTGCCGAGGTCGATCGCGAGGTCGGACGAGAAGATCGAGAAAAAAGAGCGCAGGGCCAAGGGGACGTTTCCTTTCGGGGTCGCCGGCGGGGCCGCCGGTCAGTTGCTGATGAGCACCGTTTCTCGTTTGACCGTCTCGCCGCCCGCCGTGCGGGCCTTGATCACGATCGTCTGCATGCCGTCGCCGCCTATCGTGATGATCTTCCGGAAGCTGCCGTCGGCGTTCACGTCGGTCATCTCGCCGTTCACGGTGACGAGTGCGCCGGGGACCGTCCGTCCCACGAGGACGACGGAGGAGCCGACGACGTTCGGGCGCTGCGTGATCACGAGGTCGGGGGGGAGGTTCTCCCCCTGAACGGCGGCGAAGTCCTCGCCGACGGCCTTGAAACGGCGCTCGGCCGTCCACTCGGAGTAAAGGACCGGGGAGCCCTTCTTCACGGTGCGGACGTGCCAGAAATAGAGGCC